>JBGTDU010000113.1:0-25631 GCA_041748175.1 Rubricoccaceae bacterium | reverse complement strand
GATGCGGTGTCTCCGGTGCAGGTGGACCAGGCGTCAAGGTCGATGGTGCTGCCCCCGATAGCCAGAAACTCACGGCTCGTTGCGAGAACATTGCCTGGGTTGATCGTTGCCTGGTTGCGGAAATAACCGTCGTGCAGCGTCCAGAAGGCGTTCGGGTCTTGCTCAGCGGCGCAGATCGACGCGATGGCGGCAGGCTTGGCCCACGGATGGTTGGACAACGGATAGTGCAGAAAGACGAACTTTACGTCGTCCGGATATCGTTCCAGAATCTGCTCGACCGTCGCGAAGGCGCGCGCACAATAGGGGCACTGGAAATCGGAAAACTCGAAGATGGTCACCGGGGCATCCGGGTTTCCGCGCACAGGCATATTTGCCGCAAAGGCAGTCAACGCAGCGTGCCGTTCTTCAACCTCTCGTGCCGCGGCCAATTGCTCCTCTGCCATTGCAGCGGCAATGTCCGCCGCCGACAGGCTCACGTCGAGGGGGTCGGCACCCAGCAGGTAGAGCGTAGCGTCGTCGGTAGTGACGAGAAATTTGTAGCTCTGTTGGCCATTCACGGTGAAGCTCCCCATGTCGAGGCCGGCGATGTCGGTCGCTTCGATCTCACCCATCACGACGTATGCGTCGCGGAGCGGCGGGATTCGATACCGAAGGTTCTCTAGGATCCGCTCGGTGCGCTGCGCCGCCACATCATTGTCGGATGACGCGAACTGAGCGCGCACTTGAGTGCTGGTACCTGCCAGCAGGATTGCAAGGACAGCCAGGGTCAAACTTATTTTCATCGTTCTGTTTGGTGTGGATGGGGGACCGCCGCGGCTTCGTTACGGCTTCTGGAGGTTACGACGCTATCTACCGGAAGGTCTCATAATCTGCGAGCGTGTTGAACACTCCCCACCTGTCATGCGAGGCGCGAGCCCTTCGGCTTCGTTCCTGGTGGGCTCCGCGAGCGAGGCGGAACCTGTTGACGTGAGAATAATGGTGAGCTTTGAAAAAATGTACAGTAGTACTGTGCTTTCTCCTCTCGTCGTCGTCATTTTGCATCTCCATTCCTTCCCCATGGTGATATGCTCGCAAGGCTCGACCTTACTGACAAGCAACGAGATGTGCTTGCGTACATCGTGCGGATCGCGGAGCGCTCAGGCTCTCCTCCAAGCGGCCGACAGATTGCGAGGCATTTTGGATACAGCTCCCCGAACGCGGCTTTTTCGCATCTCCGCGTTCTGGAGCGCAAAGGGTTTTTGCGCAAAACGGGGGATGCGTGGAATTGCTACGCGCCAACGGCAGAAGCGCTGGACGTAAAACCAAGTGGGCTGCCACACTTCGGCTCAATACCGGCTGGCCCCACGTGGTACGCGGAGGACGTCGAGGCGGAGTGGATCGCTGGCATAGACGACCTCTTTCCGAATGCGGAGCCCGGCGATTTCCTCCTGACCGTCGATGGCGACTCCATGATTGGCGCTGGTTTGGAACCCGGAATGCTTGCCCTCATGCGGCCAAACATCATCCCCAAGCCGCGTGCTATCTGTGCCGTTTGGGTTGATGGAGACGGAGGCACGCTCAAACGCGTGGTGCCGGAGGGTGATGTTATCCGCCTCGTGCCAGAGAACCCGAACTACACCGAGCGGATTGTGAACGCGGATGACGTGGTCGTTCAGGGCGTCTTGCAATCTGCCCTTTCTATTACGCACTTCAATTAGGGGCCTGTTGAAAACGTCATCTCGCGTTAACTCGTCATCCCGAGCGCAGTCGAGGGATCTACGTGGAGTTAGCTATTCACGCCGGTCCTGCGCCTTGCGACCAGGACAGTTGGCCTCTACGAACCGTTTGGTGGCCCGTGAAGCTCCAGCCAGGCTCGACGCCATCCTCCGAATAGATTCCTCGGCTCCGCTCGGAATGACAGCGTTTGTTGTTTTCGGGTATCTCGAAAGTAGATCGAGCCTGCCGTCACTTCATCGCGCTTGTCCTGCCTTCCCTGAGCACAGCCGAAGGACTCCTCACAATGACAACCTTTTTTACGGCTGGTCCCAGGAGTTGGACGACCGAGCGATGTCTCATGGCAGGAGCGCTTCTTCAACAGATTCCAGCCGGGGCGGCGATGGGTAGCCAACTAACCAAAGGGGTCATCTGCATCTGGCTGCCGGCGTTTCCTGCGTGGGCGGTGGCGCGGTCGTTCAATACAAAGAGCCCGGTTGCCGTTGTGCAGGGCGGTAGTGTCGTTGCGGCCTCCCACCATGCGCTGCAATCCGGCGTAAGGATTGGCATGTCGGCCAGTCGGGTTGCCGATGTTTCTCCCCGGACGGAGATGCACCTCCGCGATGCAACGTGCGAACAGGCCATGTGGGACTACACGCTGGAGCGGTTGCACATGCTCACGCCGTTCCTCGAATCGGCCGAGCGCGGAGTTGCCTATTTGCGCGACGCCCAGATTGCCGATCTGGAGGCGCTCGCGGTTGATCTCAAAGTATGCGCGGGCACGGCGGCGCGGCGCAGAGTAGCACGGCTGGCGGCAGCACGGGCCGCTCCGGGCTACGTCCTCAACCTTCCAAAGAAGCGGGTGGCGGGTTTTCTCCAGCACACTTCGGTGGACGTGTTCACGGTCCTCGGCTTTGATGAAGACATCGCCGAGCGGTTGTTGCTTTTCGGTTATCCAACCCTGGATCGCACTGCCACGCTTTCAGAACGTCACTTGAAGGCGCAGTTTGGCGCTGCTGTTGGCGGGGAGCTTTTCGCGTATCTCAACCCGCCTCGCGAGCGCCCGATCGGGCTTTTCCATCCTCCCCGGGCAGCGGTGGCCACCTACGTCCTCGAGTGGGACGAGGACATGCGGTACGAGACAACGCTCGACGCGATCACGGCGCGCCTCGTCGAGGACGTTCACGAACAGCTCAAAGGCTGGTGCTGCCGCCGCCTCACCGCCCGCCTCTACGACGGCAAGACCGAGCACGCCATCAGCCGCATCCTTCCGATGGCCTCGGACAAACTGCCGTACCTCCTTCGCCAAGTGCGCGCGCTCGTTCGCCCCGAGCTTGAGGGGATGGGTTCACTGAGTACGCTTAGCATAGAACTGCGCTCGTTCTCGGTGGGGGAGACGCAGCAAGGTTCGCTCTGGAGAAGCCGCCCGACGCTGGAGGACGCGGCGCGCAAGGTGGAGCCTCGCTTCCCCAGCGCGTGCTTGCGGACGGTTGCTGTTCCACACGCTCTCCTGCCCGAAGACGCCTACCGCGCCGAGCCCTTCGTTGTGCTAAACGAGGACGAGCGATGAACCGCAAACGGTTGCCAGTCGAAGTCGTCGCGGCGGAAAACGGTTTGCCGACGCGGTTGCGGTTGAAAGGACGATGGCTCCCGATCGAACAGCAGATCACCTCCTGGGTGATTCAGGGCCAGTGGTGGAGCAGCGAAGTGCGCCGCGAATACATACGCGTGCTTACCTCCATCGGCACCGCCGAGGTCTACCGCGAGGGAGGCAATTGGTGGCTATCACGTGTGCTGGACTGATGCGCCATGCTAGCTAGCGCCCTGCCAAAATCTGGTCGTACTCGGCGTGTGGGCCAATCCAGAACCAGAGGTAGTTGTCATCCTCCATCGTAGCCAAAACCCGATACCGACGCCCAATTCTTGCGGACCACAAGTCGAACCTTACCTGCTTGAAGTGCAATGACGGATGATAAGGGTCACTTTTCAGCAGCTCGAAATTCTTCCTCGCGAGTTGCTGTATTGCCTCGGGGAGTTGATCATGAAAACGCCAGAATCGAGGTGTTGTGCGATGTTTCACAGCGGACGTGTTCGACCAGCACGATACTCTTCCTTTGCCTCTTTAATTAGATGGTCTAGCCGCCCTGCGTTTGCATCTTCCGCGATCTGCTTATCCCACTCCTCAGCACGATATGCATCCAGCCGATCAAACAACTCAGATCGTTCACCGCGAGAGAGGGCGACGATGGCCCGTTCTATTTCTTGTATGCTCATGATTACTGGTCTCGAGAGTGATTTGTCTCAGCGCATAGCTCACGCTGTTCGGGAGTCTACGGGTTCAGTCTGCTAGCGTGTTTTCCTGCTTGTGATAACCTCTCCGAAGTCCCCGGGCAACGCCCAAGGTGTGCCGAAAGATTCCCAGGCAGATGACGAAGCGGGAGGTTGCGCCCCTACCGTTTGCGTCCGAAACCGCCGCTGATATCCGCGATCACCAATCGCTATCGAAAGCCTCACACAGACTATTCCCCACCTCAACAGATGCCACACTCCGACTACGACTTCCGGGATCTCAATCCGCATGTGCGGATGGGCACAGCATCCGATCGCTATGCAGCGTGGCGCGGGAAGATCTACTCTCCGAAATGGGACGAGGAGATAAAGAAAAGCAAGAAGACGCTCGGCGGTAAATCGTACGCCATCGAGCAGGTGCCCATCGAAAGCGCCGACGAGTACTTCGAGCACTTCTCCGTTCTGGAACTTGATTTCACGTTCTACGCGCCGCTCTTCCGCGAGGACGGCAGCCCCTCGCACACCTTCACTACGCTGGACCAGTACGCTGCTTTCTCGCCACCCCATGCGCGGTTCTTTCTGAAGGCCCCGCAGATGTTCTCGGCCCGGAAGGTGCGGCGCAAGGAAGGGTGGATCGAGAATCCGGACTACCTGAACGCCCGCGCATTCGATGAGCGATTTCTGACACCGGCGCTGGAGTTACTCGATGATCGGCTCGCTGGCATCATCTTCGAACAGGAGTACCTCCGCAAGAACGAGCGCCCCGAGGTCGAGGAGTTCGTCGTCGGCCTCGATCAGTTCTTTCGGGAGGTGCCGGCCAACGCGCAGTTTCATCTGGAAATCCGAACGCCCGCGCTCCACGTCCCGATGTATCTCGACTGGCTGGCAAACAACGGCCTCGGGTTCGTCTTTTCCCACTCGACGTGGCAACAGCCGCTACGCGAACAGTGGGCGTATGTAGGCAAGCGATTCACGGCGGCCAACGGGGAGGCCGTAGTGCGCCTCCTGACGCCGCTCAACCTCCGCTATCCGCAGGCGTTCGACCTCACCTATCCGTTTGAGGGGCCGGTTGCGGAAATCGCTGAATCGGAGGAAGGGCAGGCCATGGTGGACGATGCTGTTTCGCTTGCCATGGAGGCGATCAATCAGCACAAGGCGGTAAACATGGTGTTGAATAACCGCGCGTGGGGATCTGCGCCGGACCTCGCCAGAGAGATTGCAGACCGCCTGGACAGTCGGTTGAGCTAATGCTCGTTCATCTGCACAATCGAAGCTGGTTCTCTTTCCGTGCGGGCGGTTCTTCGCCGGAAGACCTCGTTGCGCAGGCCACCGCTTACGGCCAGAAGGCCCTGGCCATCACCGATGTCAACGGGGTTTATGGAGCTATCAGGTTCCAGTTGGCGTGCGAGCATGTCGGCATCAAGCCGGTCTTTGGCGCTGAGGTCCCGGTGGACGGGGCAACGCTGGTGCTTCTGGCCGCTTCACCCGAGGGGTACGCCAATCTCTGCGCGCTGCTTACGGATGCCCACTTGCGCGATCGTGCTCATCCTGCCGCGCTGTTCGAGGAAATGGCCTCCCGCTCTGGCGACTTGTGGTGCCTCACAGGAACCCAGGAGAGCAAGCTATGGGGCCATCTCGACGCAGGGGAAACGAAGGAATCCCGCCAGTGGGTCGGGGCGCTTCACGATGTGTTTGGCGAGCGGCTGAGCATCGAGGTCGCGCATGCCCTCAACCCTAATTCCGATGCGCGCATACGCCAGCTCATTCGGCTTTCGGAGACCATGGATGTACCGCTCGTCGCCACGAACGATGTCCGGCACGCTCGGCGAGAAGACTACGTGGTGTACGACCTCCTCACGTGCATACGCAACGGAGTCAGCGTTCACGAGCCGCACGCCGAGCGACCACGCAATGGCGAGCGCGCGCTGATCAGCGAAGAGGCTTTGCTCCGCCGCTTGCCGCTGCCCGAAGCCATTGCTCGTTCAGCCGAGATCGCCGAAGCATGCAATGTCAGTCTGGTTGCCGACATGATTTCACCGCCGGCCGCCAGAATCCCTGAAGGAACCACCGGAGATGCGTATTTGCGCAAGCTCTGTGAGGAAGGGCTTCGCGAGCGCTTCGGCGACGCGGTTTCCGAGCACGCCCGAAATCAACTGGAAAAGGAGCTGGCCATTATCGCCGAGAAGGAGCTCTCGGAGTTCTTCCTCGTCGTTCGCGAGATCGTCGCCGAGGCGCGGAAAAAGAAGATCCGTTGCTCCGGGCGAGGGAGCGCGGCCAGCTCATTGGTGGCCTATCTGCTTCGCATCACCAATGTCGACACCATCAAATACAAACTGGTCTTCGAGCGTTTTCTGCACCGAGGCCGGAAAGGAACGCCGGACATCGACATGGACTTCGACTCCGAGCGGCGCGAGGAAATCATCGCGTGGATGGAGCAGCGTTTCGGGATTGCGCAAACGGCGATGACAGCTACGGTAGTTACCTACGGCTTGCGCTCGGCGGTCCGCGACGTTGCCAAAGCCTTCGGCTGGGGCATGGAGACGGTCAACGCGCTCGGCAAGGCTGTTGCGCCATCCAGCCCCAGACACGTTGTTGAGGTTGCGGAAACCGTTCGGTCGGTCCTGGGCCAATCGCCTTTTGTTGACAAACTGATCGAAACCGTGGCCAGGCTCGACGGCTGCCCGCGGCACCTGGGCCAGCATTCGGGCGGGATGGTGCTTTCGCGGCGCCCGCTCAACCAGTTCACGCCGATCCAGAAATCTGCCAACGGCGTACTGGTCACCCAGTTTGCCAAATACGACACCGAGCACCTGGGGCTCGTCAAGCTCGACGTACTAGCGCTCAGGATGCTTGCCGCCATAGCCGAGTGCGTTGAAATCATCGAACGCCACGAAGGGTTCTTCCTCGATGTGGATGCGCTGCCGCTGGACGATGAGCCAACCTTCGAGATGATTCGCGCCGGGCACGTGATCGGCTGTTTCCAGATCGAAAGCCAGGGCCAACATCATCTACTCGGCAAGCATCAGCCGGAAGACTTCAACGACCTGATCACGGAGATCGCGCTATTCCGCCCCGGACCACTACAGGGCAACGTGGTCGACCCGTTCGTGCGACGCAGGCGGGGAGAAGAAGGAGTTGTTTACGACCACCCAAGCCTGGAGGGGGTGCTTGGAGACACGTATGGTGTCATCATTTATCAGGATCAGGTGCTCGATGTGGCCTATGAGTTTGCGGGAATGTCTCTGGACGAAGCCGATGATTTTCGCAAGCTGATGTCGCACTTCCGCGATCCGGGCGAAATGGAAAGCATGCGGACGAAGTTTGTCGACGGCGCCATAAAGAAACATGGCACATCACTTGAAGAAGCCAATACGGTGTTCGAGAAGGTGAGCAAGTTTGTGGGTTATGGGTTCTGCCGCAGTCATTCGGCGGCTTTTGCGCAGACGGTCTATAGCTCCTGCTACCTCAAGAAGCACTTTCCGGCGGCGTACATGGCCGCGTTCATGCAGCACCGCCCCGGCTTCTACAACCTCACGACACTGCAGGAAGAAGCCCGCCGCTTTGGCGTCGAGACTGCCCCGCCCGACCTCGCAAAAAGCTGGTCGCGCTATGATATAGAAGAGGATGAAGAGGGTAAGTGGCGGATTCGTATGCCGCTCTCGGCCCTCAAAAACTGGACGCAAGAGAAAGCGCGGATGTTCGTGTTCGAGCGGTTGCGTGCGCCGTTTGAAAGCGTCGAGGATGTCTATCGGCGCTCTACGGTCGGCATTGCCGAGCTGCGCTCGCTCGCACAAAGCGGGGCGCTGGATTCGCTGGCTGGAAATGCGCGCCGTGCGTTATGGGACATTGGCGTGCTGGAGCAACGGCTTGGCGAGCCCGGGCAGGGCCGAACGCCCGAGCTGTTTGAAGCGCCAGCGATCCATATCCGGGACATTCCGGAGTTGCCCAATCTTGCGCTGGATGAACGCCTTTCGTGGGACTATCAGGCCCACAACGCCGCTCGTTCGCATCCAATGCAGCTTATCCGCCGCCAACTCAACGAGCTTGAAATCCGCCCGATCGAAACGTGCTGGCCGCTTGGTGAGCTCGCCGAATCGGAAGGCAAGAACGCTATGGTGACGGTGGCGGGCATCTGCATCCTCCGGCAGCGACCCCACACGGCTAACGGCGTTCTCTTCGTGACGCTGGAAGACGAAACCGGCTACCTCCAGACGGTCGTCTGGCCGTCAACGCGCGACCGACTTGAACATATCCTGAAACTGGACGCGATCATTGTTAAAGGGGAAGTACAGGTTGCCAGCAACTGGCGGGGCGTCGTTGTCGCGGATGCGTGGCCACTCTACGGAGCTTTTGGCGGATACGGCGGCCACCTCCAAATGGGCGGCGGGACGGACAGGCAGCGCGTCGGGTTGGCGCGGGGCAGACAGCGTGTCTACATGGGCGCAGCATGAAACAACAACGCCCCGACTCTTCTCGGAGACGGGGCGTTGAAAGTGGAGATGCCGGGAGTCGAACCCGGGTCCGAATGAATCTACAGACCAAGCGTCTACATGTGTAGTCCGCGTTTTAGGGTCTTTGCCGAGGTGGCGTGGCCCACGGACGGGGCTTCCACAATGGCGCAGGCTGATTAAATTTCGCTGCTTTCAGCTCAGCCGGAGCTTAGGCAGCTAGCGCATCTAAGACGATGCTTCCCGAAAAGCCGATGAGCGGGCCAATCGGGAAACAGCTAGCCGGCTTTAAGCTGCTAGCGCGTACGAGTAATCGTTCGCAAGTATAAGTTTCCTAGCGAAGGTCACGGGCGTGCTAAGAACCACCCGACACGCAGCTTGCCGCACAACTCACTCGTCGAAACCAAAACATCCCCAGTATTTGAAAGAACGTGGAGCCTACTACCAGGCCGGGCTACTCAGGTTTCACCGTCCTCCGAAGTCTCATCTCGCTCGGTGGCCGTCCCTAGCACGTCGAACCCCTGACCCTCGAAAGCTGTGTTGAGTTCGGGAAGGATAGAGCGCCGAACGCCTCCGCTCAGGTAGCCGATTTTAGTCCGCCCGCCGAGGAGGGAATAGCGAATAGGGTTGAAAAGGATGCGCACGTGGTGGTCCCCGATGGGCGCGACATCAAGCGATACTTCGGTACGGAAAAGTCCCCAACTGGAGATCGACCGTGGTGCCGTTGAAACGATGTTGGGTGCATCGGCGGCGGTTTCCGTCCAGCCTGCTTCCGTTAGTGCCGCGCGGATGCGCATGTACACATCGGCCGACGATTCCTGAGAAGCAGTTATAGCCCGGACCTCGTAGTCTCGGAACAATGGCGAAACCGACGGGGCGCAAGCTGTCAGCGTCAACAAGACAGCGGCCAACAAGGTAGAGGCGGGAAAGTGGATCATGGCCGACGATTCAGCGGTCCATCATGATACGCGTGCCACGTCATCCGGCAAGGGCATAAAAAACGCCGGGCGGACACGCTCACCCAAACGTGTCCGCCCGACTGTGCTGGCAGGCTCTAGGCCATGCTGCACGGAGTACTCTTGGAGATCAAATAGGAGGTATTCCAGTCTCTGAATTGGTCACTACCAAAGGTTGTGCCACAGGACGTTCGCGGCGCTCGGCGGCGCTGATGGGCCCGTCGAGCCGAAGTGGTGTGCAATTCGCTGTACAGACCTGTACTCGACCAGGCATACTGGGCGGTTGTGAAAAGTTGCCGGAGAGGACGCGACCAATCCCAAGGAGCGGTTCTGGATGGCGCTTAATGTGTGAAGGGGGTTCATTTGAATAGGCATGACTGGTTCCCCAAAACGGCAAACCGTATCTTGAAGGCCGTACTGATCGCGCTTGAGCGATCCCCTTTTTCGACGAATCCAAACTCACTATGCCCTGCGGACGCAAGCGCAAGCGCCATAAAATCGCGACGCACAAGCGGAAGAAGCGGCTTCGGAAGAACCGCCACAAGAAGAAGAACCGGTAGTCGGCAGCGCTGATTGCGTAGCCTTTCAGCCTATTCGAGTGTTGGAGTCGCTGCGTCTGTTTTCCGGGCGCAGCTCCTTTTGTTCACGTTCGGTTGACCTTTCCGTGTTCCCGCTGATACTCCAGCGTTGAGAACGTCAATCAAAAATCGAAGCCTATACAGCCATGAGTCAACGTAGTAGCGTCGTTCGTGCCTCGCTTGGAGGCATCCTCTTAGGTGGAGCCATCGGATTTGGGCTAGGGCTCATGCTCGCGCCCGACAAAGGTAGGCAGATGCGCCAGCGCGCCCGGTACCTGATTGACCATCTGGGCAAGCAAGTGTCTGACCTCCTCGGCGAGATCGGGTCGGAAAGCGTAGCCAGCAATGCACGCGAAAAGGCAGATGCGGTGGTCGCCGATGCCCGCGAGCAGGCTGAGCAGATTCTCGGTGAGGCTGAAGCCCTGATGACGGAGGCCCGTCAGCGGCGCGGCGGCGAACGCCCTCTTCGCCGGGCCTCCTAACAGGCAGGAGTCCGGCGTCAAAGCAGTGCGCGGGACAAGTAGCTGCCTTCCCACTCAACCTGACTGCCTCGCCCATGTCGATGCGGTTCTCGATCCTGATGCCTTCGTCCGAGGGCCAGCAGCCCGGTGGTAATCCGTTTGGGCCGGATATGTTCGATTACCGTTCGTCGAACACGTTCAATTACTTCAACGCGTTGAATGCCGAACGGCGAGCGTTAATCAATGCTGTGCACGCGCAGACCGAATCCGGAAAAAAGATGGAAACCCTCTACGGGCTTAGTGGGAAGGCGCTGGAGGAGGCCATCGAATCCAACCGCTCCATCTTCGATAGCCCACTTATGGCGGCGGTTGAAAGGTTTGGCCCCGGCGTGGTGTATCAATCGACGCGTTTTGAGGAGTTGCCTACCGGCGCCCAACGCCGCCTTCTTGAGAACGGAATCATGGTTTCGGGGATGTTTGGGCTGCTACGTCCCGACGACCTCATCCCGTTGCACAAGCTGAAAATTGATGCGGCCGTGGAAGGCTTGGGCAAGGTTTCACGCTACTGGCGTCCATTCCTCTCGCCCATCCTTAACCAGCTGCTCGCAGACCACGTCGTATGGAACCTCTTGCCCAGCGCCGACGAGGATGTCTGGGAGGATGACAAGTCGTATGCGCAGATGTACCGCGTCAGTTTCTTCCTTGAAGAAAAGAACGGCTTGAGGGCAGTAACACAAGGAATAGACGAACTGCGGGGCAGTCTCATCGGCTTCCTTGTCACCGCGATGGCCGAAACAGCCGAGGCTCTGTATGACTGGGAGGCCGAAGGAGGGTTCGAGATGGACCACGAGGCCTCTGAGTTGGATGAGAAGGGGGGGACGATTGTTATGGTTTCGCGGATGGGATGGGAGAGTCGCAGGGCTACGCGCCGAGCGGCGAAGGCCGAAGTGGAAGCCGAACGACGCGCTCGCCGAGAAGCGGAGTTGGAAAACGCAGAGGAATAGAGGCTACAATGTCCGTTGTTATTGGACTCGCTGGCGGCTCGGGCTCGGGCAAGACGACCGTCCGGCGAAAGATTATGGAGCGGTTTGGCCCGGAGGCCATCGCTCTCCTCGAACACGACGTGTACTACCAGGACCTGGCGCATCTGCCGCTGGAACAGCGGACGCAATTCAACTTCGACCATCCGAAAGCTCTCGAAACCGAGCTCATGGTTGCGCACCTCGATGCGCTCATCGGCGGCGCAGCTATCGAGAAGCCCACGTACGACTACGCCAACCATCTGCGGCCGCAGGAGACAATCCGAATCGAGCCGCGTGCCGTTGTCATCGTTGAAGGCATTCTCGTCCTTGCCGAGCCCGCCCTCCGGGAGCGGATGGACATCAAGCTCTACGTGGATACTGCCGCCGACGTCCGCCTCATGCGCCGCATACAGCGCGACATCAACGAACGAGGCCGCACGCTCGAGTCGGTGTTGGCACAGTACCAGCGATCCGTTCGCCCGATGCATCTCGAGTTCGTCGAGCCTTCAAAAGTGCACGCCGACGTGATCATCCCGCGCGGCGGGAATAATCAAGTGGCCATCGACATGGTGCTCGCTCGTGTAGAGTCATTGTTGGTGGCCGAGCAGATCAGAGGCTAGTCGTCAGCAGACGGATTCCCTCAAGCACCAGGTCTGGCTCAACGCTATCAATTCGGTCCACGTGGTCGTGGATCCATTCGGCCCAGCCTCCCGTGGCCACGACGATGGGCTGCTCGCCGAGCTCGTCGATGGTCCGCGCAAGAAGTCCACGCACGCCCTCCAGAAACATCACGGAGAGCCCCGCCTCAATGGCTCTGCCTGTGGACGAGCCAATGGCATAGGGCGTTTCGGGCCAGGGAATCTCTGGGAGTTGCGCCGTATCGACCGAGAGGCTTCGTCGCAGCGCATCGGGTCCTGGAGCGATCGCTCCGCCCACGTACACGCCAGCCGATGTGATGACTTCCGTGGTGACGGCAGTTCCAGCATCCAGGACTACCACCGCTCGCTTTCTATCGCGGCCGTGCCGAATCCATCCCCCAGCCGCTGCCGCCAGGCGATCCTCTCCGAGCGTTTCAGGCGTCTCGTAGGCAAGTTCGAAGGGAAGCTGCCCTGCTACATTGATGAGTCGCGGAACGATGCCAAACTGCTCGCTGAGCGTCGCAATGGCCTCGTCTTTCAATTGAGGAACGACGGACGAGATTCCGGCACTATCAATGGAGGACGAGCCGAGTAGGGCGCGGAGTTGGTCGGCGATCATCCCGAGCTCCGAATTGTGGCGATCGATGTGCGTCCAAGACCTACCGTCATGAAGGCCAACCTTGATGGACGAATTCCCTATGTCGATGGCGAGAAACAACGAAGCGTTGACGGATTGAGGCGCGATCAGCCTCGAAAAGAAGGAGAGTGCTGAAACGAGACCTCCCCAGCGTGGAGTTGCTCTTCGCCACGTGACGTGACGAAGCGAAGCGCTCCGCTGACGGCGACGCCGGAAATGATCCCTGTTTTCAATTTCCCTGAAACCGGAATGGTCACCGTCGCGGATTTTCCGATTCCGGCCATTCTCGTTTGAAATCCTGCGCGGACGGCGAGGCCCCCGTCTGCCTCGATACTTTCGTACCGCTCTTCGAGCCGCAAGAGGAGTTCAGCGAGGAGAGGAAGTCGAGGCACAATGCGTCCCAATTCAAGCGCGAGCGATGTTGCTCCATGGGCAACTTCCGCCGGGAAGTCTACCTGGTTTACGTTCAAGCCAATTCCGAGCACGAGTCTGCGCACGCCGTTGGGATTTGCCTGGACATGGCCTTCCAGCAACACTCCACACAATTTCCGGTTTGAAAGCAGTATATCATTTGGCCATTTCAGAGCGGATGTCAGGCTGGTCTGCTGCTCAATGGCCTCGGCCACCGCGAGGCCCGCCGCGAGCGGAATCAGACCCCAGAGAGTAGGGTTAAAAGCCGGTCGAAGGACAATCGAAAAGAGGAGGTTGTGCCCCGGAGAGTCATTCCACGCCCTGCCGTGGCGACCGCGCCCGGCCGTCTGATGGTCGGTTCCAACGAGAGCGCCCTCCGGTGCATCGTCCAAAGCCCACGACATCGCGTCGGCATTGGTCGAGCCGATAGAGGCGTGCCAACGAATTTCTCGCCCAAATCGATGCGCTTTCAGCAACGTGGGCAGTTCGGACACGACATCCTCCATGGTTTGCCGCTCACTCAACAGAGCTGATGTCTCGGATTTCATGTGTCAGCCGCAAGTGCCTTGGGGATTTGCCGGGCGAAAGGATCGTTGTTTCGGAAACGGCTGTGTGCGGCAGCAGTGTGCCATCCGGAAAATGCTGAAGCCAGACTTTCGCGTGGCTGGTCTCGGAGAACAAGGCCGAAGAGGTGATCCTCAACGCGTCGACGCCCACGATTTTGTTGCCGCGACCGATGTAGTAGCGCGCGTACCTGACAGGCTGTTCGTCAACGGATTCCGGAAGTAACGTGGCCTGGACGACGCGAAGTCGCTCGTTGTCCATCGTCGTGTCGGGACGAGCCTGATACGTGTACCGATCGCGCGTTCGGGCGCTGACATAGGCAGGCTCATCAGAAAGAATCGCAAGGAGCGGATTCTTGGGGCGAAGCGGCCCTTCGAAGGACTCCGGGTTTGAGAGCGTGGCAAAAGAGTCGGCTTCGAGAACCGTCTCCCCGACGGCGTTTCCTGCGGGTGTGCGCCGAACGGTTCGGGAAGTCGAAGAAGTCACGCGACCGAAGCCATCAATCTCCTCTAAGCTGAACTTTGCGGTAAAGGCAAATCCGTTAAGCCGGGCGTAGGAGTCATCAACGTCGCCAAGCGAGAGACTGGAAAGTGTCTCAAAAGCATCGTCCGCGACGGCGTCGGCGGGGATCGGAGCGACCCCATCCCCGCATCCCACGACAGCAAGCACGAACAGGAAAAGTATGAAGCGCATGGAAGCAGAAGCCAGAGCAGACGTGCTCAAAACTACTGCCACCCGTCCTCATCTATCTTCGCGGTATGCCCGGCCCTCCGATTATCACGACTCCGTATGCTCGCGAGCTTGTCGTTGCGAAAGAGGCCGCGCGCATGGCCGGAGCATTCATTCTGCGCCACGCCGGTAGAGTAGAAGGCTCAGCCATCCGAGATAAAGGCTTGCACGATCTTGTCACGTTTGTTGATGAGGAAGCCGAACGAATCATCTCAGCCCACATTCTGGAGGTCTTTCCAGACGACGAGATCCTCGGCGAAGAGACGGCAACCGAGAACATTCCGCCCGAAACTTCAGGCCGACGCTGGATCGTGGACCCGCTGGACGGTACGACCAATTTCATCCATTGCGTACCTCCTTACGCGGTTTCGATTGCGTTGCAAGACGGCGCAAAAATGGTGGTCGGGGTTGTGTATGACGTGCCGCACAATGAACTGTTCGCTGCGGAATCGGGCCAAGGCCTAACAAAAAACGGAAGGCCCGCTCGTGTTTCTAATACCGCGGAGCTGGGCAGTGCGCTCATCGCTACGGGCTTTCCGTTTCGCACGTACGATTTCGCGGATGCCTACTTGCAGGCTCTCGAACCGATCATGCGCGCAACGCGAGGAATCCGCAGGCATGGCGCAGCGTCGGTCGATCTGGCCTGGGTGGCCTGTGGGCGCTTCGATGGGTTTTTTGAAGCAGGACTGGCACCGTGGGATATGGCTGCCGGGTTCGCGCTCGTGCAGGCCGGAGGGGGGCGCGTTTCCGGTCTTCCTGAAGGCAGCAACGCTGTGTTCGAGGGCGGTATTCTGGCGTGTACGCCACGATTGTACCGAGCGATGCATGAAAAGGTGGCACCACTGTCGCGTTCCTACGGCGATGCCCTCGTCCATAGGCGGCCGGGTGTGGTAGAAAAACGCGACCAAACAGAGAGATGAACAATTTCTTTGCGATCACATCCTTAATACCTCACCGGACGGGCCGATACAGGCGACGACCTCACCAATTGAACGTGAAAGCGTCTGGCGACCTTCTTCTTTGGCGTAACTACTCCACCGCCAAGCTCCATCGTTTCTAAAACCACTCGTTCGTCGATGCGCAATTCCGCCTCCGCCTCCGCAAATGCTTCGGTCTCTGTCGAACCCCGTCGGCCGGTGATTCTTGTCGCCGACGACTACCCCGAAAACCGGCGTCTTCTCTATTTTTATCTGCGTGAGCGCTACGATGTGCTGAACGCTTCGACGGCAGAGGAGGCCATTGAGGTGCTCCGTACTGAGCCGGTTGACCTGGCAATTCTGGACCTCAATTTCTGCAACGGCATGAGCGGTATTGAAGCCATTCAGGCCATTCGGGCGGATGCCGATCTTAGCGGCGTACGGGCCCTCGCCCTGACGGCCTACGCCTATCCCGACGACCGACAGCGTTGCATCGACGCCGGATTTGACGACTATCTCGCCAAGCCCGTATTCAAGAAGGGTCTCTTGGAAAAACTGGATACAATGTTCGGTTTCGCTGCCTCAGGCGACGGTGCTGCAACGGGATACGAAAACGTCTGGATAAGCCGCCCGCGCCACGAAGAGTAGATCTTTTCAGTTCAAGTCGCCAGGAGGGACGGTTCTGGGGCATGGAGTCGCAAGACCGTTTCCTTCAAGACAGCGGGATGGCTAGATTGCCATCCCGCTTTTTTTGGTCCGTGTTTATGGCAACGACTCCTTCAACCGACAGCCTCAACATGCTCCGAGGCAAAACCGGCGTGGTCTTCGGAGCGCTGGACGAGAGTTCACTCGCATGGCATATCGCCGAGGCTATCCATCGTGAGGGCGGTCGATTCGTTCTCTCGAACGCACCCGTCACAAAGCGCTTTGGGCAATTGGATGGTCTCGCAGAACGAACGGGCGGAAGCCCGATTCTCTACGCAGACGCGACCAGCAACCAGGACCTCACGCAGGTTTTTGAAGCAGCCAAAGACCATTTTGGTGGCCCGGTCGATTTCGTGGTCCACTCGATCGGCATGGGAATCAACGTGCGGAAAGGCAAACCCTACGAAGACCTCAATTACGACTGGTATCTCAAAACGCTCGATATTTCCGCCGTGTCCTTGCACCGCGCCGTTCACTCGGCGATGGAAGCCAAGGCCATTGCTGACGGCGGCTCTATCGTCACGCTCAGCTACATCGGAGCGCAGCGCACTTTTAGCAAGTACAGCGAGATGGGCGACGCCAAGGCCTTACTTGAGTCCATCGTGCGATCCTTCGGCTATCGGTTGGGCAAAAGGGACATCCGGATCAACGCGGTCAGCCAGAGCCCGACGCGCACTACGGCCGGCGGCGGCATCACCGGCTTCGACGCCCTCTTCGATTTCGCCGAGCAGATTTCGCCGCTCGGCAATGCGGACGCCGCTTCGTGTGCAGATTATGTCGTTACGCTGCTGAGCGACTTCTCGAGGATGGTTACGATGCAGACGCTTTTCCACGACGGCGGATTTTCGTCGATGGGCATCTCCGACCAGACGGTCGAGATGCTCGCCGAGGTTCTTGCAAAAAACGCCGCGTGAGCTCTTCGCGAGTGGCATTCGACGTCGTCGGCTTGTTCGCTGCTCTTGTGCTGGCGGGGTGTGGTGGAGAAAATCATGTGGTACCCAGCCCAAGCCCCGGCGTGGATGTGGTCTCATACGATGCGCGAATTCGCCTGGACCCCGTCTCGACCTATCTCCTTGGAAGGGTTCGCCTGAACGTCCGCCATCCGAACAGGCTCGGGACGCTAGAGTTGGAATTGCATTCGAGCATGTCTGTCGAGCGGGTGGCGGTTAACGAGGAGCGCGTCGCATTCCGCCGAATCGGTGATCGATTGATTATCCCGCTTCCTCACCAGGACTCTTCGTTGGTGGAGATCACCTACGACGGATACGCCTCGGATGGCATAATAAAAGCCGAAGGAGCGGGGCAGACCGTTGTCTTTTCCGAGAGTTGGCCGAGGCATGGTGCGGGCTGGCTGGTGGGGGCGCACCACCCGTCCGACCCGGCGCTGTTTACCCTGAACCTGATCGTCCCCGAACGCTACGCCGTCGCGGCGAGCGGACAACTTGCCCGAGAACGCGTCCGCACTGATAGCGCATGGTCGAGCCACATCTTCGCGCTGGACGCGAGCGCACCAACCTATACCTTCGCCTTTGCCGTCGCCGATTCTTTTGTTGTCGTGGATGACGAGACGGCCTCGGGCATCGAAATACGACATCATGTCTTGGCGTCGGATGCCGCTCGAGCCACGCTGCTCGACCGGACCCCAGCCATTCTTGACACGCTGCAAAGCATTCTGGGGCCCTATCCCTACGCGTCCTACGGGACCGTTGAGGTGCCCATGGACTACGCCGGGATGGAGAACGCCGCGGCGTCATTTCTCAGCTCCGATCTCTATACCGCATCGTCGCGTGAGCACAATCTGCTGGAAGAAGTGAACGTCCACGAAGCGGCGCATCAGTGGTTTGGGAACGACGTGGTCCCTGCGGATTGGGCGGACCTTTGGTTGGCCGAAGGCTTCGCCACATATCTGGCGACGGTCGTCTACGAGCGCATGGATGGGCCGGAGGTTGCGCGCGAACAACGCGCGACCATGGCGCAGCTTGGAAGACGGGATTCGCGGCGCAGGCTTGTTCCCGAGAGCTACGACGATCCGGAAGACCTTCTCTCGGCAACAGTCTATCAGAAGGGAGGAAGTGTTCTCCACCTACTTCGACTTTCACTCGGAGAGGACGTTTTCTTCTCAGTACTTCGCCGGATTACTCGCGACTTCGCAGACCGACCGCTTTCGACCGACGCACTTCAAACACTTCTGGAGGAGGCGTCCCGACGCGACCTCGACAGATTTTTTTCGTTCTGGGTTTATGGCGAACAGATCCCCACGCTCCACACGGACTGGGAAGGTTCGGCTCGGCGCATTTCATGGCGCATTGATGGCGACGAGGGAACGCTCGACAACGTGCCCGTAGAGTTGCTGATTCAGCAAGCGGGTCGCACGCTCGTCGTCAATGCTTTGGATGGCGAGGTTGTGCTCTCGGGCTCCGAAGAACCGCGCATCCGGCCAGTCGGTGTTCTGATGGATGTTCGCGACTGACAAGTTGATGACCAAAAAGATCAAGCTCTTCTTTGCTGACATAGACGGCTGCCTGGCCCAACCCTACGAGCCCTTCGATCTTAATGGGTTTTGCCACCTCCGCCGGTGGGTGGAACGCGCATTGGTCGAGCCGCACCTTCCGCGCATCTGTCTATGCTCCGGACGTTCGTACGCCTATGTAGAAGCCATCGCTCAATCTCTCGATCTTCGCGCTCCTGCACTCTTCGAAAGCGGCGGCGGACTCTTCGATTTGCGAACTGCTCGAATCCGCTGGAACCCGGCGCTCACACCCAAAGTGGAGCGTGATTTGGGTGCCGTCCGGGTATTCTTTCTCGAGCAAGTCATCGCCGCTGGAGCGGACTTTTCGCTCGATTACAGCAAGCGCGCGCAGACCGGTGTCGTCAATCCGGACCGGGCTGAAGTCGAACGTTTTCTTCCCGCCGTGCGCGGTTTCGTAACGCATCGTTTCCCTGATCTTCGGGTGTACGAAACCCACGCTTCCATAGATGTTGTCCCCGTCGATCTAACAAAATTGGCGGCTCTCAAATGGGCGGCAACCGAAGAGCAAGTTGGGCTAGACGAGATAGCGTACGTCGGCGACTCGCGAGGTGACATGGAAGCCATTGAGGCCGTTGGTGTGGGATTTGCGCCCAGGAATGGCGATCGAGCTGTAAAAAATGCGGCCGATGTTGTGACCGACGGTGCCGTTATCGACGGCGTTCTTGAGGCGTATTCGTGGTGTGTAAAGCACAATCGGCTAATGGACCGCAGCGATTGAAACCGGCCCCGGACAACCCATAAGCCAGTGAACGAAGCTTTCCTGAAGGGCTCGGTACATCTCTTGCCAATCAAAGGCACACCGCCTAGCTTCCTGAACGATTTCGATATGCTACTTCGCGTTCTCATCATAGTACTTCTGCTGTCCTGCGCCATTCAAGCCCGGGCGCAGCAGCTCGCCTCGGCCTCTCCGAGTGCTGGCGAGCGCGTCTCGTCGACGCGGGTCGAAGGGGCCATCGCGACGGACGAAGCCGAGGATGTGCCTGTTTCCTATGTGGTCGGGCGAGAGATAGCTGTCTACGCCGAACCCAACGTCACGAACGCAAGCCGAATCCGCTTGAACATCCGCGATGCCGTGCGTGTGCTGTCCGAGGAAGATGGCTGGAGCCACATCGAATGGAACAACAGGCGCGGCTATGTGCCGAGCTCTGCGCTGTCCAACGTCTGGATTCGCATTGACAAGAGCGACCGTCTCGTTTATGTCTATCTGGGTACCGAGCTAGTAAGCACGTACCCGGCGGATGTGTCGATGAGCGACGAAGACAAGGAGCGCCTCTCAGGCCGAGGCGAACGCGACCATTATCGGATTCCGGAAGGCGTCTTCTACATCGCTCGGAAGAACGCCAACTCGCGTTACTATCGCGGGCTCGTCATCAGCTACCCGAATCAGGCGCACGCAGCCCGAGGATTGAGGGATGGGCTCATCAGTCGCGGTGAGTACGACGCAATCGTGCGCGCTGATATGTCCTTTCGCGAACCGCCAATGGGGACCCAACTCGGTGGCCTTATCGAGATTCATGGGAATGGTTCCGGGCGTCAACGGATCTGGACGCGAGGCTGCGTCGCACTTCGCAATGTCCATATGAGCGAGTTGTGGGACATCGTGCACGTGGGCACGCCCGTTATCATCGAACCGTAGGGGTTCTGTCTCCGGTGGTTATGGGTCGAATCTTCTGCGCCCGACGTTTCGTACGTTGCGGTCATCGGCTTCCAGGCTTTATGACCCATCCCATCCGCCCCATTTTTTTGATCGTCTTTGGGCTGGTTTCGCTCTCGGCGAGCGCACAGGAGGTCTCTCCGCGTTTCGCCATCGACAGCTCCAGCGACGGCGCTGTCTATCGTGTACCCGTCTCCGGGATGATCGACAATGCATTGGCGAAATACATAGACAGGGCTTTGAAGGACGCTCAGGATGCTGGCGCTTCCGCCATCCTGTTCGAGATGGACACATTTGGCGGCCTGGTGGAAGCTGCCGATCACATCCGAATAGCCATTCTCGACACCCCGCTGCCCACGATTGTTTTCGTCAACAAGAATGCGGCGAGTGCAGGCGCGCTGATCGCCTATGCAAACGATGTGATCGTGATGGCTCCGGGTTCTTCCATTGGTGCCGCCGCGGTGGTGGACGCCACCGGAGCCTACGCGAGCGAGAAGTACCAGAGCTACATGCGCGGCCACATGCGGGCTACCGCGGAGGCAAACGGGCGCGACCCGCTCATCGCCGAGGCGATGGTTGATGATTCCCTCTCAATCTCTGGCGTCGTCGGAGCAGGAGAGTTGCTCACGCTGACGGCCAATGAGGCTTTCCGGCTCCGTGTCGCGGACGCCATCTTTTCTTCGTCCGATGAGATCGTGGCAAGCCTTGGGCTCGCTGATCGCGACCAGTTCACTCATCACGCCTCCGGTGTCGAGCGCTTGCTGCGGTTTCTTGGCTCGCCCGTCGTGGCGTCGATCCTTATGCTCATGATGATGGGCGGCCTCTATTTCGAGTTGCAAACACCCGGAGTTGGTTTCCCGGGGCTGATGTCATTCTTTGGCGCGGCTCTATTCTTTGCGCCGCACTACATGCTCGGGCTGGTGCAGAGCTGGGAGATCGTCGTGTTCATCATCGGAGTCCTCTTGCTCTTTGTCGAGGTGTTCGTCATTCCAGGTTTTGGTCTGGCGGGAATTGTTGGGCTCATTATGGTCATTGCATCGCTCCTGGCCGCGCTTATTGGCAATGTGGGCTTGGCGTTTCCAGGAGGTGGCCAGATCGCACAGGCGGCGGCGACGCTCGCGGCGGCCCTGGTTCTGTTGGTTGTGCTTGCGGTGTCGCTCGGTAAGTATTTGCCTCAGTCGCAACGTTTTGGGCGGTTCGTGCTTTTGCCAGAACTCTCAAGCGCGGATGGTTTCACCTCCGCCGAAACCGATTATTCGCTGGTCGGCATAATCGGTAAGGCGGTAACAGGCCTCCGGCCTTCGGGCGTAGCCGAGCTTGATGGGCGCAGGGTTGATGTCATCGCGCAGGGCACTTTTGTCGAAGCGGGGACGTCCGTCGAAGTCGTCGATGTTCGTGGAAGCCGCGTCGAAGTCCGCCCGGTCGTGTCCTGATAGATTAGTCTCGCTTGTGTCGCTTCTCATTCCCATCGCGCTGATACTCCTTGGCTTGGTTCTGCTGGGAGTGGAGATTTACCTCCTGCCAGGTCTAAACGTCTTCGGCGTCGGCGGGGTCTTGTGCGTTGGGGTTGGCGTTGTCTATTCGTTCGTAACGCTCGGCTCGCTTGGGGGGATCGTGGTGCTGGGCGTGGCGCTCCTGATCGGTGGTGGGCTGATCGTGTTCCTCTGGCAGAGCGGCGCATGGGATCGGCTCATTCTTTCAGACGCCCTTAGCCGAGACCGACTTGCCGATGAGGCTGAAAACGATTCGCGATCTCAGTGGCTCGGCAAAATGGGAACGGCAGTCACTCCGTTGCGCCCCACGGGCGTTGTGGAAGTGGACGGCGAGCGACTGGAAGTCCTAACCGAAGGTGCCTTCATATCCTCAGGCAGTCGTGTGAAAGTGGTGGCGATGGATCGACGGCGATACTTCGTACGGTTGGCGGGCGAAGATCAAAAGGATGGAGCGCCTGACGATGCGGCGTAGTTTCGGCTTGCTCCGCCCTCGCTCGTTACCCATGCGCATCTCAGCACTTCTGGTCGTTTATGTGGCGTTCACGTTCGCCGCGTGCAGTGGTCAGGCGGATCGCGAGCCGCCGAGTGGTTGGACGAGCGACGGAGCCGACCGGTGGTGGCGGGCGAACGCCGATACGACAGGAACCTTCCGCAATCTTGAGACCCTCGAAAGCATGGGCGTTCAGGTTTTCGAGGACGTCGATTTGGCTCCGAGTGTCCAGAATCGAATGCTCGAATTCTACCGGTCGAACCCGGAAATCGTCGATTCCGTGTTTGTCGAGCACGGCTTGCGAATTGTGGAACGCGGCGATCCGAGCATAACCGACCGCACGGAATTGCGCGAGCGCCTACTGACGGATGCCTATCTGGAGATGGTGCGATACTACCGCGACGCCAGGCCCGATCCCACCGTGCAGATCGAAAAAGTCTATCCCGATAGTCTCCGCGACCAAGGCGTGACCGGCCAGGTAGAGATACAAATCCGCGTTAACACCGAGGGCGAACCCGTAGCCATCGAGAAGCTATCGGGCACCCATCCGACACTCGATGTTCTAGCGATGCAGGCAATTACACGGATGCGGTGGATCCACGCGGGCCATGAAGGCGTTGCCGTTCCGTCGTGGACGCGCGTGACCATTACCTACTAACCTCCGATGAGCACGCCCGCAATCGTTGCGGTCATCCAGGACGCCAGCGCTCCACCCAGAACGGCAAGGAGCCCGAGTTTGGCGATGTCGCTGCGGCGCTCAGGTGCCATTCCGCCAATCCCTCCGATCTGAATGGCTATCGATGAGAAGTTGGCAAAGCCGCACAGCGCGTAGGCCCCGATAGCAAGCGTGCGTGGGCTGACGGATCCTGCCTCTCGCAGCTCGCCAAGCGATGCGTAGGCGATGAACTCGTTGACCGCGATTTTCTCCCCGAGCAGTGTTCCAAACGCCAGCATGTCCGCGCTTTCGACGCCCATGGCCCACGCCAACGGCGCGAACACATAGCCAAAGACGGCTTGAAGCGACAGCGCCTCGAAGCGGCCACCGGAGACATGCTCGAGGGCGCTGTTGAGGCCGATTGCGCCACCGATGCCACCCAGAATCCAGTTAAGGACGGCGATCAGCGCGATGAACGCCAGGAGCATCGCGCCTACGTTGAGGGCGAGCTTGAGTCCTTCCGCAGCCCCGGTTGCCGCGGCCTCGATCACGTTTACATCGGTTTGCTCATGTGTCTTTACGTCCACAGTACCGAGCGTTTCCGGCGTGTTTGTTTCAGGGACGAGGATCTTTGCCATCACAATCGCCGCCGGCGCGCTCATGATAGACGCGCTGATAAGGTGCTTGGCAAACGCCGCCTGCAAGACGGGGTCATCGCCACCGAGAAACCCGACGTACGCCGCCAACACACTTCCGGCAATCGTCGCCATGCCTCCCACCATCAGGGTTAGCAGCTCGCTATTGGTCATCCCGTTGATGTAAGGCCGAACGAAGAGCGGTGCTTCCGTCTGCCCGATGAACACGTTGGCTGCCGCGCTCAGCGACTCGGCACCGGAGATTCTCAGCGTTCTCGCCATCACCCAGCCCAGCCCTTTGACGACAAACTGAAGCACCTTCAAATGGTAGAGAACAGCCGTCAGCGATGCGAAAAAGATGATGACGGGAAGGACGCCAAATGCGAACGTGAAGAGCGGATTGTCTGGCCCCGGCTGTCGCCCGAGCGGCCCCAATACGAACCCGCTACCTTCGTAAGTGAAGTTGATCAGCGTCACGAAGCCTTTCCCAATCCAGTCAAAAAATGCGTTTCCCCACGGTGTGCCCAGAATCAGCCCGGCAAAGACGAGTTGGAGGAGCACGCCCGTCCCCACAAGCCGCCAACTGATATTTCGCCGATCGCGCGAGAACAGAACGGCGATGCCGATCAGAACGCAGAGCCCAAAAACGCCTCGCGCGATCAGGATGGGGAGAGACATCGGGGACCGGATGGATGAATTGGGGCACGCGAAGATACGGGGAGGGATCTCGAAATTCAGATTTGAGATTTCGGTGAATGGAGCTGGAACGAGAGAGAAAGGACGGCGGTCACCGGTTCAGAAGTTGATAGGTGAAAAACGCCGCTTGGAAACATGAAAAGACGACTCCTATTCAACAGTCCACCCCCGTCCTACCAAGCATATTCCTATGGAAACCACACGAATGTCAACGAAAGGCCAGGTCGTTATCCCGCAAGCTGTTCGGGACAGGTGGCGATGGAGACCCGGCCAGAAGCTCGAGATCATAGAGACCGACGATGGTGTTTTGTTGAAAGGTGGGGTGGACGAGACTGTACTATTTCCTCCGACTACGATTGATCAGGTAGGGCAAGCGCTTAACTACGCTGGGCCACGCATTCCGACAGGAATGCTTGGCATCGAATCCATCCGATATGAGGATCTGTATTCGGATGAGGAAGAATGACCGCGTTCGACACAAATGTCATCATACGCGTCATCACAAGGGATGATGACGAACAGTTTCTGCGTGCCGAAAGGCTCATGGCCGCCGTACCGTGTGTCGTCACGCACACCGTCATACTTGAAACAGCTTGCGTTCCAAAAAGCAGTTTTGGTGCTAGCCGGATGCAGATCCAGAAAGAACTCAGAGCGCTATTTGTGATGAAGAACGTGCATTATACTAACGCTCAGCAGATCCTGAATGCTCTCGATAGCATCGCAGCTGGACTTGATGTTGACGACGCCTTCCATCGCGCAACCGCAGAGGAAGCCGAGCGCCTCGTCACGTTCGACCAGACCTTCGCGAAGAAGGCGAAGGGCGCTCCCGGAATCCCGGTTGAACTTCTCTAAGGGCAGAACAGAGGCGAGGATCTCGGCTTATGTTCGGAGGCCATTCTTACGCCTCGACTTATGAACCTGCCTATCCCCGAAGCCGCGCCGATGCCTGCTCTACGCGAGCCCGCGCCGCCGACGGCGGATGATTCGAAAAGAGCGGAAGAGCTCATCGGCGGACTGAATGACAAACAAGCGGAGGCCGCGCGAACCATCGATGGACCCGTGATGATCGTGGCCGGTCCGGGCTCGGGGAAGACGCGAACGCTGACGCACCGCATCGCGTATCTGCTTGCGACGAAGAAAGCCTGGCCGAGCCAGATCCTCGCGCTGACGTTCACCAATAAGGCCGCCCGCGAGATGCGGGACCGCGTCGAGAAGCTCGTCGGCGGGGCAGACGCAAAGGGCCTCTGGATGGGCACGTTTCACTCTGTATTTGCGCGGATGATGCGCCGCGAGGCCGAGAAAATCGGATTCACTCGCGACTTTACGATTTACGACACGGATGACACCGAACGGATGATCAAGCTCCTGATGGAGCGCTACAATGTCGATCCGAAACGATACACACCGCGTTCCGTGCGAGGGCGGATCTCG
>JBGTDU010000112.1:0-1628 GCA_041748175.1 Rubricoccaceae bacterium | reverse complement strand
AACGGCCATCGCTTTGATGGCCGTGGATGCGATCGGAGAGTGGAGCGGAAGGGAGTTGAACCCTCGACCTGTACATTGCGAACGTACCGCTCTCCCAACTGAGCTACCGCCCCGAAACCACTCGCTCTATGGGGATAGAGAGTGCCGACGAGCCGGAGGTTCGCCGAACGAAGCATTCTAAAAGCGGGCCGGAGGAGTGTCCAGGGGCGGAACGCGGGGCAGCCGCCTACGCGTCCACACGGCCCGTGGTCGCGAGAGGTCGCGGCCCCGCGGCCAATTCCGAAAATCCGCGCGGAATTCTGAACCCGGAAGAAATCATAAGCCGCTCTGGATTTGTCCTTGGCGACACTGTATCGTGAGCGCCAATTGGGCTGGAAGTCCTCGCCTGCGTTTGTCGCCGGGCGTTCTCGTGCTGCACGAAGCAACCATTCACATCTCTAAGTAGGTGTTTGTGAAGAGCTAGCGGCTGGCTGACTTGACGGGCTGCGTACGATTGGCTGGGGCACATCCTTACGGTTCAAGGAGACCCGCGCCATGAAGAGTGACGTCCGAAAGGCCTACTCCAGCGATCTGAACGATGCCGAATGGCAGTTGATCATGCCTTTGCTGCCGCTTCATCCGCCGACGGGAGCCGACCCGACGATCTCGAAGCGTGAGATCATCAACGGGATTTTCTACGTCAATCATTCTGGCTGCGCATGGCGCGCGATGCCACACGACTTGCCCAACTGGAGCACGGTGTATGGCTACTTTCGTCAGTGGCGGAGGTCTGGCGTCTGGGAACGGATCAATGACGCTCTCCGCCGCAAGGTTCGCGTGGCGGAGGGCAAGGAGCCGGAACCCACCGCGGGGATCGTCGATAGCCAATCGGTGAAGACGACCGAAAAAGGGGGGTACATGGGTACGATGCTGGCAAAAAGATCAATGGCCGCAAACGGCATATCCTCGTAGACACGCTGGGTTTGCTGCTGTCGGTCGTGGTTCATTCCGCTGGGATTCAGGATCGCGACGGAGCCAGATTCTTGTTCGTGAAAGCAGCCGCCTTGTTCCCAACGATCTCGCTCGTGTGGGCCGATGGGGGCTACGCCGGGCAGTTGATCGAATGGCTGCAGGCGTGGTGTGGTTGGACGCTAGAGATTGTTCGTAAGCTCGCGGAGCAGGTTGGCTTTCAGGTGCTGCCGCGGAGGTGGGTGGTGGAACGCACCTTCGCCTGGCTGGGCCTCGCCCGCCGCCTCAGCAAAGACTACGAAGAACTGCCGGAGAACAGTGAAGCGATGATTCAGATCAGAATGATCCGCCTCATGCTCCAACGCCTCTGCCGCCCGCCCAAGCCGCAGAAGCGATGAATGCACTTCACAAACACCTACTTAGAGAGAGGCCGATGGGGCCAAGCGGAGAGGATCCGCGCAGCGGGCGCGGACCCTTTTTCGAGCGAGTGCCCAGGCCGGAGCGTGGAGGGTGCGCGCAGGAGGCGACGCATCAGCGGGTGGCGATGAGGGCAATCCGGAGAGACAAAAGGTGTCAGTGCACCTCCAGAAGTCGCGAACCGGCAAGGAGTTGTGGATTTCGATGTCGACTGGCCGAACCGTAGACGCGGCATCTTGCCGCGTCGTTGGCGAAGACATCGC
>JBGTDU010000111.1:0-29637 GCA_041748175.1 Rubricoccaceae bacterium | reverse complement strand
TGCTGGTCTTCGGCAATCAGCGCCTCGGCGATGGGGATCAGGATGCGGTCGAACTTGTACCGCATCACATTCTTCAGCTGCAACCGACGTGAGCCTTTTTGGAGCTGCACCTCTTCGTCGTTCGGCAGATTGATGGCAATCGTTTTTGAGCCGGCATTCGAATCACCCGCGTAGTACACCGCGTCGTAGGCGCCGAGGTCGGCGTCCGTGCCGGGCGATTCGGCCTTGTATTCGGCATCAACCGGAAGCCCCTCCTGTAGAGAGGGCAGGAGCTGAGCGAAGTGCTGGAGGCGCGCACTCCACTCCAGATCCTTGATCAGTACGTATGCCTCATGCGCCGCCTTATAGCCCGTTAATGCATCCTCGTAGGTCTCAATCGGGCCAATCACGATGTCAATCGGATT
Source organism: Rubricoccaceae bacterium (assembly GCA_041748175.1). Classification (GTDB taxonomy): domain Bacteria; phylum Bacteroidota; class Rhodothermia; order Rhodothermales; family Rubricoccaceae; genus JAHEJB01. The sequence continues at coordinate 29,233 of JBGTDU010000111.1, read as the reverse complement.
GTCGCGCATATCCATCCAGGCGAGGTCGCTGGCCTGGTAGTCATCGGTTTCGAGCGCATCGGCACGGAGCATCAGGTAGTTCTTCAGCCCCGGATCCTGCGCGAAAGCGGCAGCCTGTCGGAGAAATCCTGCCGCCCGCTGGTGCTGCTCACTGAACGCCTGGTGGAAGGGAATACCGCGAAGCCGACCGTTTTCCCGGCGGACCAGCGTGTAGAGGCCGGTCAGGTTTTCGTCGGGATAGGCGTCCGCCGTCTCTAACAATTCCTCCGCCGTGATGTCGTGCGGATACAGATTGGAGCCAGCCGGTTTCTCGCCAATCCCCTCGATGAAGGGCACGTTACCATTCAGCCGATCCCAAGGGCCGTAGTTGATGCGCACGAAGCGCCTAGTCGCCTCGGTGGGAAGCGTAGCAATGAGCGAATCGAGGTTGCCGTAGGCCTCATACTGGAAGACCTCGTCCATCGCCTTCGCGGCCTCGATGAGCAGCGGGATCATCTGGCGGGTTGAATCCGAAAGGCCCGACAGATCGGCTTCGAGGCGGACGGTCGTGTACTGCGCCAGTTCATCGAGAAGGAGGGAGTCGCCCGCGGACGTCAAGCCATCAGTTGTCGCAGTTGGTGAAACGGGCGGCAAGCCCTGCGATTCAATGCGGCAGGCGCTGATCAATAAAAGGACACCAGAAGCTGCGAGCGCGGTCAGTCGGATCATCGTGGGGAAGGGCTTTGTTAGGATGGGCACGGGTTCGAAAGATAGCGCGGCCCCGTATCTTGCTCGTTTCATAGCGCTACTCGTCTCGCGCGGACTCGTTCCGTGTGAGTTATTCGGAAGGGGTCTGCATAGTCCCAGGCCATACTACATCCCAACGTGAGAGCTGCCTCCCTCTCTGTTCTGATCTTGGGCCTCTTCGCTGGGTGCGAACGAGCAACCCCGCCATCTGCTGGCAGTGGTGAAGTAACCGGCTGGTGGGATGAGGCGGTCTTATTCGTGGACGATCCCGAGCGGGCCCCGATGCCCCACGCCTTCCTCCCGCACGTGAGGATCACGGCTCACCTGGCCAACACCTCAGCCGATACTTCTGTCATTTACCTCGGTGGCCGAGCCGCGCATGGGTTGATATCTGCGCCCGGGCCCGATGAAGTCGGCCGGTTCGCCCTTGTTGTAGGGGACACCCAGATCGTGATGCATGGGCGCGGGCCGGGAGGAGCAGTCGTGGTCGTCCTCGCCCCCGGCGACACGGCTTCGGTTGACCTTCTCTCTGATAACCGCTCATTCTTACCGCCCCCACCGCCACCTCCACCGCCAGGAACAAACCTCTATACCTACGAGACGCCGTTCGTTGGCCCCTCAGCGCCAATCGATTCGGCTGAAGTAGCCGGGCGCTTTCTGTCTGCCCTACATGACGGCGAGCTTCAGTATCTCCCGAACCCGCACGGTGAGCTGTCGTATGAAGCCTTCGGTAGGCTGGGCCTCCCGTTCTGGTGCCGCACCACTTCATCGGGCTGGCTTGTCAGGGACACTCTCAGGCTTACGCGCTCGGACTCATTGATGATCAAAGCCGCTGATAACCTTGGTCACGTGCGCCTCATCACGTCGCAGCTTTGATGACGTATTACATAGGGCCACTATATACGCGAAAATCGGGCTAGGGCTGCCTTTCTTGGTTGGCAGGTTCATGAGCACGGACTCCGTCAATCTTCCTCGATCACACCCTTCTCAGTCAGGATGATAAAATTGTCGTTCGTCGCTTCGGGTGCGGCGTTGATATCCTCAACGGGCCGCATGGTGACAACGAGCATTGGGGCAGAATCATGCTCAAGCTTGAGGTGCTCAGGAATGCCCAACCGGTTCTCGCTGTGGAACAACCCGTTGACGTGGATCACCAGTGAACGTCCGACCATCTGACGACCAATCCAGAACGCCATCGTGGCGTCGCGAAGGTTTTGTGCGACCAGCATTTCCTCTACGCTTGGCATCCCAGGCATCGAGCCATGTGCTCCCATCTCTTCCATTTCTGCGCCAAACTTGGCCTCGTACGCGGCAGAAGGCCTCTCAATAAATCTTGAGGGCGGACCAAACATGTCGATGGCTAGAGTCATGTGACGCGGAGGTCGGTGTGGCAAAGAATTCCACGAACTCATCAGGCTATCCAACGCCGCGAGCCCCCGCCGCCGGGCGAGACTCACGTAACGAGCCGGAGCATTGGTAGCGACGACAGGGATTCCGTACTCCCGCGCGAACTCAACCAACGGGCGGTAGTCGGTTTCATAGTTGCTCCATGGCCGCGACGCTTTCAGAAAATCCTGTTCCCGGATGTACCCGGCGAGGTACTCGTCAAGTACCTGTTGCATGTCGCGCTCGAACATTTCCATCCCCAACACCACTCGTCGGGAGCCGCCGAACTCGTGGCGCGCGGCTTGAAGTAGTATCAATTGGAGTGCATGAGCCGTCGGGTCGTTGTGTTGCTCCCCGAGAAAAACCACAGAGACGCCACCCATTCGTGCAACGATGTCGTCCAGTATTGCTGGCTCGCCATCTCCGGTGTAAACCACAAAGTGCCCCGTCGGATCGAATATCGTGGAATCGGCCTCTTGGGCGACCGCGTTTCCCGCAAACGCGAGAAAGAAAAACAGCGCGAGGGAAAGCCGTCTCATCAGTCGTCTTTCTTCTTGTCCTTCTTCTTTTCCTTCTTGCTTTTCGCTTTCGGCGTAGGTGGAGCTTCGTGGAGACTTTCTTCGTAGGCTTCCTCAAGAAGCATCGCGAGAATTTCCGGCTCGCCCTCTTCGACGAGCAGCTTCACGATGGGAACGAACCGCTTGATGCGCTCGCGGTCGAGGTTGGAGAGCTCGCGGTACTCGTCCTCCAACAAATTGATGAGGCGCTCGCCAACGCGCGCAGATGCTTCCTCGTCGGTAGGCACATCTTTCCATTCCATGTCGATCTCGTATTTACGTTCGATTTCCTTCAGATCCTTTCTGTCGGAGGCGGTAACAAAGCTGATGGCCACGCCGCTCTTGCCCGCGCGGGCGGTGCGCCCGGCCCGGTGGATGTAGTACTCCCTGTCCTTCGGCACATCGTACTGGAAGACGTGGCTCAAATCCGAGACGTCAATGCCGCGCGCGGCAACATCTGTCGCGACGAGGATGCGGAGCTCGCCTTTCCGCAGGCGACCCATCACCTTTTCGCGTGCTTTCTGGGTGAGATCGGACGAGATCCCCGCAGCGTCAATCCCGTAGTTCGAAAGAAACGTAGCGAGGTATTCTACTTCGCGTTTCGTATTTGTAAAGACAATCGCCGACTCTGGATTCTCCATCTCGATCAACTTCACCAGCGTCCGGTCTTTCGCCATCGGATCCACGAGGTACGCGCGGTGGCTCATGATGTCCACGTGGATGGTGCCGCCGGAGAGCGTGAGGAAGCCCGGTTCGTTGAGGAACTCGCGCCCTACACGCTGCACGGCGTACGGCATCGTCGCGGACCACATGTAGCCCGTTCGCTTGCTGGGTAAGTACCGCTTCAGCTTCCGCATGTCCGGGTAGAAGCCCATGCTGAGCATCTCATCCGCTTCGTCGAGGATGAGCGTTCGGAGGTTGTCGAGCTTGAGGGCGCCGCGCTGCAGATGATCGAGGATCCGGCCCGGCGTGCCCACCACGAGCTGCGCGCCCGCTTTAAAGGCATCGAGCTGCGGGCCGTAGGCCGTTCCGCCGTAAACCGACACCGTGCGGAGTCGCGCCTCCGTGGGAAGGGCGCTGTTCATTCGGTCGAACTCACCGAGGATCTGCTTGGCCAGTTCACGCGTGGGGCAAAGGACCAGCGCCTGCGTGGTTTTCTCGTTCGCATCCAGACTGTCGAGGAGCGGGAGGAGGAACGCGCCGGTCTTGCCGCTGCCCGTCCGCGACTGGACGATGAGGTCCTGCCCAGCCAGCATATACGGGATGGCCGTCGACTGAACGGGCATGAGGCCCGGCCAATCCATCGCCTTCAATGCAGCCTGGAGGTTTTCCGAAAGGTCCCGCGCAGTTATCTCGGGGAGTTCAGGGTCCGGGGCGGGAAACGGCGAATAGGCGGGTTGTTCTTTCCTCGTATCCCGCTGCCCTTGCGTAGTGAGATCGAGAACGGAGGTGTAAGACACGGGCGTCGTCAAATCAATAGAATCCCCAAACTAACCGCTCGCGAATGCCCGTAGATATGCCACGTGTTGGATTCGGCAGGAGTTCGCGGAGGCCGTCAGAGCCCTACGCGGAGCGAAAGGCCGGGGGCGACTGAACCGTCGGGCGAGACGATCGCGGAGGTTTTTGCAGAAAGGCTGAATCCGACCATCGCGCCTATCGGTGGACCCAGCACGTACGGCACGACAATCGCAAACCCCGCGGCGAGGGCGTCTGAGAATGCATCGACCAGGTCGCCGGCATCTTCTGGCGGACCCTCGTCGTCCGGCCCAACGAGTCGGCTAACGATCAGAGAGACCCCCAAGCCCGCCCCGGCTCCGAGGGTAGCGCCGACGAGTGTGCTCTGAAAGGAGCCATCCCCGCCGAACGCCTGCCCGATGCCGTATGTGGCAGTAGCCGTGGTGAGCGGGTACACTACGATGGCCGTAACAATCGACACGCCGGACGACGCGCCGAGCTTGTTTAAGAGCACTCCTGCCGTTGCCGCCCCGATTAAGCCGCCACCATACCCTCCGTAAAAAATCAACACGGTCTGGCCTGCATTGAGCGACCGCGGTGGCTCTGGCTGAGCGAGAGCCGACGTTGAGGCCAGCACACAAGCGACGACGAGAAACCGCATACCACTACCGCTCAGAAGTGAAGCCTTAGTGTGGCGCCGGGAGCGGCCATTCCATTGACTGCAGATAGAACGGTAGGCATCAACTCCGCGTGGACATTCCATCGGTAACCGCGTATGGCAGCAAACGCTGGAACAAGTAGATAGGTAGCAGCCCCTACAATAATGAGCGCAAAACCGAGATCACCATCACCAAATATGTCCGGTTCAAGCAGGATGCCTCCGCCGATCAGAGCCAATCCAGCCGCTGCACCCAGAGTCGCCCCCAAAAATGCATTCTTGCACGAACCAGCGACGTCTGCGATGCGGCCAACCCCACACGTTGTTGCTGCCGTGATGAGCGGCATGACTGCGACAACTATGCCGCCCACCTTGGATTCATTCGCAAAGGCCACGAGCAAGAGCGAGCCCCCGACCGAGGTAACTACCGGGATGCCGTAGAGCGCGGCTTCGTCGTCCGACGTAAGTGTGGTGCCGTCCTGAGCGAGTGTCGACGCAGACATAAACAGGCCGACCAACACGGTGAGAAAAAGAGATCGCATGTGGTTCGGTCTACATCGCCATCCCGCCATCCACGTGAAGCGTGTGGCCGGTGATGTAGGTAGCTGCGTCGGACGCGAGGAAAGCCACAGCCATCGCAATGTCTTTCGGGTTGCCCAATCGTTTGAGTGGGATGGAGCCCATCAGCGCTTCGCGAACATCGTCGTTCAGTTCGGACGTCATGGCCGTCGCGATATAGCCGGGAGCAACCACATTGGCTCGGACACCCCGTCCGCCAAGCTCGCGGGCGAGACTCTTGGTAAAACCGATCATACCCGCCTTGGAGGCAGCGTAATTCGCCTGTCCGGCATTGCCCGTAACGCCAACGACGGAGGAAATGTTGATGATGCTACCACTCCGCTGCTTCATCATCGGGCGGTAGGCGGCCTTACAGAAGTTGAAGACGCTCTTCAGGTTCGTGTCGAGGACGGCGTCCCAATCCTCTTCACTCATCCGGATCATCAACGTGTCGCGCGTGATCCCCGCGTTGTTGACCAGGATGTCAATCGATCCCCAGGCATTGACAACGGCTTGCACGGTTTCTTCGGCGTGCGCGGCATCGGCGGCGTCACCTTGAACGGCGAGACATTCGCAGCCTTTGCCTTCCAATTCTGCTTTGAGGGCGTCGGCGGTCTCCGACGAAGACCGATAGGTAAACGCGACCTTCGCCCCGGCCTCCGCAACGGCTTCGACGATCGCACGGCCTATGCCGCGGGTTCCGCCGGTTACAAGGGCTGTTTTTCCTGTGAGGTCGAGAGTCATGGGCGCCGATAATATTGAAGGGGCGCGTGGCGATACGCCCGTACGGAAGGTTTGTAGGGGCGAGATAGATCTCGCCGCTACCCGAATTGTTCGATGTCTTCTGTCGTCCCCGCCTGAGCGGTTTCTATTTCCCGCCCGAGCGTCCGCTTGACGAGACCGGACAGAACATTCCCCGAACCAACCTCCACGAAACGGTCGGCCCCGTCGGCGTTCATCTTCTCCAGCGTTTGCGCCCATCGAACGGGCGAAGTCAACTGGTCCAACAAACGCTGGCGGATTTCGACCGGATCGGTCGTTGGCTGCGCAGTTACGTTCAGATAAACCGGGCAACTGGGAATGTGGATCTCGAGTGCATGCAATGCTTCGGCGAGACCCTCAACCGCGTACGCCATCAGTGGAGAATGAAATGCGCCGCTGACCGGTAGGGGAAGTACTCGGCTGGCACCAGCCTGCTTCGCGGCCTCAGCAGCTCGATGCACGGCGCCGCGATCTCCCGAAATCACGACCTGCCCCGGCGAGTTGTAGTTGGCCGGGACGGCGACATCACCTTCTTCGGAAGCGGCAAAACAAATCTGATCCAACACGTCGTCATCGAGACCTAGAACAGCCGCCATTGCGCCCGGGCGAATTTCTCCGGCTTGTGCCATCAGTTTGCCGCGGCGGCGAACGGCGCGAAGGCCGTCTGCGAAGGAGAGTGCACCAGTCGCCGCCAACGCGCTGAACTCACCAAGGCTGTGGCCGGCCGCCATGCCCGGCTCAAAACCCTTCACATTAAACACGGCGAATGCCGCAAGGCTATGGACGTAGAGCGCGGGCTGCGTGATTTCCGTTTGCTTAAGTCGCTCTGCGGCATCCTCCGCATCCGAAAACATGATCTCAGAGAGCGAAAACCCCAGCACGTCGTTGGCTTCCTCAAAACGGCCACGCGCAGCAGGGAAATGTGCGTAGAGGTCGGCGCCCATTCCGGGCTTCTGGGATCCCTGTCCTGGGAATAGAAAAGCGGCCTTCATTTTTACTAAATAGTTTGTGCTTCTAAATCCTGAAGGCTGGTTCGCGCCACCGACGCGCCATCGTAAGCCCACTTCAGATAGATGGAACCCCACGTAAAACCGCCGCCAAAAGCCGCGAGAACCAGATTGTCACCTCGGCGCAATTCAGATTCCCAATCGTGCAAACAAAGCGGGAGAGTGCCCGACGTCGTGTTCCCGTACCTCTGGATGTTGAGCATCACCTTATCCGAATCGATGCCCATTCGCCTCGTCGTCGCATCGATGATGCGAAGGTTGGCCTGGTGGGGAACGAGATACCGCACATCCTCAGCCGTGAGATTGTTGCGCTCCATGATCTCGACGGCCGCGTCTGCCATCCCAACGACCGCGTGTTTGAATACCTGCCGCCCTTCCTGCCTCGCGTAGTGCCAGCGGCTTTCAACCGTCTCATGAGTGGCGGGATGAAGGCTCCCGCCGCCCTTCTGGTTTAGGAACGCACCACCCGATCCGTCTATCTGCTCCACCGAATCCAGAACGCCGTAGCCATCCGTCGAGGGTTCGAGTAGCACGGCTCCAGCGCCATCACCAAACAGAACGCAAATCGTCCGATCCGTGTAGTCAACAATTCGGCTCATCGTGTCCGCCCCGATCACGAGAACCTTGCTGTGCTTGCCCGATTCGATAAACTTTGCGCCCGTGTTCAGCGCATAGAGGAACCCGCTACAGGCAGCGGAGAGATCGAAGCCCCACGCTTTTGACGCTCCGATCTCGTGTTGAACGAGGCAAGCGGTTGCCGGAAACATCATATCTGGCGTTACGGTGGCCACGATGATGCAGTCGATTTCGTCAGCGCCGATCCCTCGCTTTGCAAGCAGCTCCTTCGTTGCCTCCGACGCCATGAAGGCGGTGGCCTTGTCGGGGTCGCGGAGGATGCGCCGCTCAACTATTCCCGATCTCGACCGAATCCACTCGTCGGACGTGTCCACCAATTTCTCGAGGTCTGCGTTTGTGAGCCTATCCTCGGGGAGATAGTGGCCGATGGCGGTGATGGCGGCAGTTGGGTTCATGAGGTATCGTTGGGGCGGAGGCTGCTTATCGATGTACGCCACAAAGTAGCGGCAACGTACTACCGCTCGCTCAATGCCTCGGCGATGCTGCCGGTTACGTTTTGCTCCACGACCTCGCAAGCTCGGTAGATCATCTGCTCGACGGCACGAGGCGTCGAGCCGCCGTGGCCGATGAGCACGTTCCCATCAACCCCCAGCAAAGGCACGGCCCCGAAGTTTTCGTAATTGAAAGGTGCAAGTGCGCCCTTCAAAACGCGCCCGACGAGTTCTGCCTCGGCGCTACCAAGGCCTTGTCTACCCATCTCGTTGCGAATCAACTTCGGAAGCACGGTCGCGAAGCTCTCGCCGAGTTTCAGGAGCGCGTTGCCAACGAACCCGTCACAGACGGCAACATCGGCTTTGTGGTTGAAGAGATCCCGGCCTTCAATGTTGCCGATGAAATTGAGGCCCTGAACGGCCTCCAGGAGTTCGAAGGCTTCCTTGACGACTTCCGTGCCCTTCCCGCGTTCCTCGCCAACATTGATAAGTGCAACCGTCGGATCCTCAACGCCAAAGACACGCTGGGCGAAGATGCGGCCCATCTGCGCGAACTGCACGATGTGCTCGGGCTTTACATCCACATTTGCGCCTACATCAACTACCAGAGCCGTGCCTGTTGGCGTCGGAAAGTAGCCGGGGAGTCCAGGCCGATGCACGCCGGGCAGACGGCCGCAAATGAACAGGGCGCCGGCCATTACGGCTCCCGTATTTCCCGCGGACACGAACGCGTCAGCGCGGCCCTTCTTGACGGCACCGAGACCAAGATGGATCGACGAGTTCGCTTTTGTCTTCAGGGCCATCGATGGGCTCTCGCCCATCCCGATCACATCGGGGGCATGCATGATTTCGACGCTCAATCCATCCGTGTCGTGCCCATCAACTTCGGTCTTCACCCGGTCTTCCGGCCCGAAGAGAAGGAGGTGGACTCTTTCGGGGGCGTGGCGCGCTGCGCGGATTGCGCCCTCCACAACCACTCCGGGAGCGTCGTCGCCTCCCATCGCGTCAACGGCCACTCGGGTTGCCATATGCGGAAGTTCCGTTGAAAAGCTGAAATGCTCGATTCGGGTGCCCCGGTTTGTGCGCGGTGCCTTCTTCCCAATCGATAGACGAAGCCAAGATACGGTTGGGGTGGTTTGGCACCCTGCCCCGACGGAGGCAAGCCGACCTCTCCGATCCCCGATCGGCTCTACTGTCGAAGTAGTAAGCCTGGACCGCCGCTACACGTAGTCCGGACGTTCGACGACGACGCGTCCGCGATAGTGCCCACAGGTCGGGCACGCACGATGGAGCAACTTTGCATTGCCACAGTTTGTGCAGGAGTGGGTTGTAGGAACAGCGCGCACCTTGTATTGGGAGCGACGTGTTGCCGTACGAGCTTTAGAGTGTCTGCGCTTTGGATGGGCCATTAAAGGTAGCTGGTAGGGTCTGACACCGCCCCTTCGGGGCAATGATTCAATTGGAACTTTCGGCGCGCAACTTACGCAAGGCGTCCCATCGGTGATCGACTCGGGGGTCTTCGAGTGACTGAGGGTCTCCGAATGAGGTGTTGATTTCTGTTTCCTCCGCATCCGGCGCAACACGACGGAGCGGAATCGACAGCATCAGTGTATCGCGAACGGCTGCCGTGAGGTCAATTTCAGTTTCCGATTCGGGGAGTGCCCGGAGGCCATCCTCCTCGGAATCCGCGGCGATGTGCTCAGCCGGGAGGAACACGATAGAATGATTTCCATGCAACGGCTGTTGGTACAATACGAGGGTCCGGTCGCATTCGAGTGTCGCTAAACTGCTGACATCAAATGAAGCCACAACGCGTCGCTTGGCAACGTTCAATCGGAGATGGACCACGACCTCGCCAAAGATCGATGGATCCAATCCTAGCTCCTCGGCCGCCGGAGCAAACGCAAGTTCGTGGTGGCCTTCATCAAGAGAGGAAAGTTCTACACGAAGCATGGCGAGACGCGAGGACCGTTAGGAGAAGACGGCGAGGCGAAGTGATCAAGGAACGTCTTGAAGAATCGAAATAAAACTACGCCGGAAATCGCGCCTCCGGCAAGCCTTTGAAGGGTCTGCACACGATGTTGGAAATTCATGGCCCGACTGCCTTGCTCCTCTGTTACGCAGTTGTTACCATCACAGTGTTGGCGAGGCCGAAGGCTTTCACCAGCAGGGCTGGACGCGACCTCCTCGCACGTCGGCGCGGGATGTTCACAAGGTGTGGACAAGTCGGCGAATAAAGTTTGGGTGCGGCGCGCAATGCCTTTTCTTCGTCCTGCGCGATGGGGTGAGGTTCGTCACATTTCGTCGTCGCCGCCTGCTCAATCCCTTTCAACACAATCACTTTTCCTTGTTTTCAATGCTGTGGACAACCGGTGTATAGACGAGTGACGATGGCGGTGCCGTCTGGGGCCGCTCCGCTCTCAATTCGCTAGGGAATTCACGCGTGGATGTGGACAACGTGGTGAATAATTGGCCGAAGCCGATTGTTCGCACAGGGGCTTGGGGCGTCTCTCGCAGGGCCATCTCTCAACGTTTTGACCGTGCCCAAACCCATGGACCGCCCACCCGACGCGGTATGGAATGAGTGTCTTGAGATCATTCGAGACAACATCAACCGTCAGAGTTTTCGAACGTGGTTTGAACCCCTTCACGCTGTCGCTTTGGACAGGGAGGACGACGAATCGAAACTCACCGTCCAACTTCCAAGCCGCTTCTACTACGAATGGCTGGAGGAGCATTACCATGGCCTCCTTCGCAAAACCATCACGAAGGTCTTGGGCCCGAATGGTCGGCTCTTCTACGATATCGTAATCGAACGGGAAGAGATCGAAGGCGATGGGTCGCACATCGCCGGCGGGTCCATGCAACTTCCTGCGCGCGACCCGGCTAGCGGCGAGCCTACCATGGACACATCACGGCTTTCGGCTACGGGTCTGCCGGGCCAGTTTGGAAAGAACCCCTTTCCGCGCCCGCCAACCGGAAGCGCCGTGAGCGGCCTCGGCGCGTCCCGGTACGTTTTGCCGGAGCATGCTAATCCCCATGCCATGGTTGGCGTGCGGAGACCGGACGTTGACCCAAATCTGAATTCGGGCTACACTTTCGAGCGGTTCATAGAAGGCGACTGCAACCGACTCGCGCGGAGTGCGGCCTGGGCCATCGCACAGAGCCCCGGCTCTACAGCGTTCAACCCTTTCCTGATCTATGGAGGGGTTGGCCTTGGGAAAACGCACCTGATCCAGGCCATCGGGAACTACGCTTTGGAGAACGGAACGGCTGAATCAATTATGTATGTGTCCAGCGAGCGGTTTACCGGGGACTTCGTCCGGTCGATCAGAGAAAACAATACCGGCGACTTTTCCCAGTTCTACCGGAACATCGACCTCCTGATCGTGGACGACATACAGTTCTTTGGAGGCAAAGAAAAGACTCAGGAAGAATTCTTTCACGTCTTCAACGCGCTTCAGCAGGCCGGTAGGCAAATCATATTATCCGCTGATCGCCCACCGAAGGACATCGCTGGCATCGAAGAGCGGCTGATCAGCCGGTTTCAGTGCGGCCTCTCGGCCGATGTCCAGATGCCCGAGCTTGAAACGCGCATCGCCATCCTGAAACGACTGGCCGAAGAAACCGGCACGCAGGTCCACCCCGATGTCCTCGCCTACATCGCCACGCATGTAAAGAGCAACATTCGAGAGCTCGAAGGCGCGCTCATAAGGCTGCAGGCACACGCTGCCCTGCATGGCGGCGAGATAGACCTCGCAATGGCGCGCGGCGTATTGCGCGACCTGATTGTTGAAGCCGGCGTGAGCCTTACGGTTGAAGAAATCCAGCGTGTTACCTGCGATTTCCTCAAGATCCCGGAGGACCTGGTTCGCGCGCGAACACGCAAGCGCGAGGTTGTCCAGGCTCGGCAGGTCTCGATGTACTTCTCGAAAAGCCTTACGAACCACTCACTCAAGACCATCGGCCTTCATTTCGGAGGCCGCGACCACTCCACGGTGATCCACGCCGTTCAGAGCGTGGAAGACCAATGCGACACGGATGCCGCTTACCGCGAGATGGTCGATGCCGTCCGCAAGAAACTGGAACTGCACACCCGCTAGGAGCGTGTGGGCTCCAACACGGTATCCACCGTGGAGTTGCTTGCACCATCACGGACACGACGACTCGCGACCCCTCCCCAATATCAATCATCCTCGATTATGAAGTTCACAGTCTCCAGCGCTGAGTTACTAAGAGCGCTCACAATTGCTGGCGGCGCGGTGCCCAACAAGAGCACACTGCCGATTCTGGAGTGCATCCTCTTTGATCGCGACGCCGAGGATGCCTCGGGCACCCTCGTGTTGACAGCCACGGATCTGGAGATCACGATCATTCAGCGGCTTCAGGTTGCGTTTGAGAGCAATGGCACCGATGCAAAAAGCCGGATTGCCGTACCTGCAAAACGCTTGCTTGATACCCTCCGCGCCCTCCCCGATCTCCCCGTCACCTTTGCATCCGACCCAGAGCACAACGTGGAGTTGACGACGGATCAGGGACGGTACAAGATGGTTGGCCATGATGGAAGCGACTTCCCTGCGCTGCCAAGCCTGGAAAATGCCCAGACTATCGAGACGACGGCAGCTGTTATCAAGCGGGCTATTGAGAAGAGCTCGTTCGCGGTAAGCAAGGACGCCCACCGCCCCGCGATGATGGGCGTATTCTTCCAGGTGGGCGCGCAGAGTACGCGAGCGGTCGCCACCGACGGGCATCGCCTTGTGAAGCTGCAATCGAATGGGATCAAGTCAACCACGCCCCTTGATTTTGTGGTGCCCGACAAGGCAATCAACCTTGCTGCTCGCGCCGTGACCGACGACTCCGTTTCTTGCACGCTACGTGTCGACGACCGCTTCGTGGAATTCGACTTTGGTGCGACGCGCGTGCTTGGCCGCATGATCAGTGAGGCCTATCCGAACTATGAGGCAGTCATTCCGATCGAGAATGACCGCACGCTCACGATCAGTAGAGATGCGATGCTTGCCGCCGTAAAACGCGTTGCCCTCTACTCGTCGAACATGACCCATCAGATTCGCCTGAGCCTCCAATCGGGCGAGTTGACGATCTCGGCCGAGGATCTGGAGCGCGCCAGCGAAGCTCGCGAGCGCGTGCTTTGCGAGTACGAAGCAGAACCGATGGAGATCGGGTTCAACGCACTTTATCTCACGGAGGTGCTCTCCAACGTAGATGCAGACGACGTTGTTTTTGAGTTCTCCTCGCCCAACCGTGCGGGAGTGGTCACGCCTGCCGTTCAAAAAGATGGCGAGGAGATCCTGATGCTCATCATGCCCGTCATGCTGAACACCTATGCGTAGGGGAAGCTCGGGCACCGCAAAAGTGACCGCGCGCTCGGGCTGAGCGGGTCGAAATACGCGGCGCCCAGCGCGTAGCTACGCACTGTTTTCGTCTCTACCTGAGCCGGAGTCCGCGGCGGAAACCGGCGCGCGCACGTGGGTGCCGCGTTGCTGCTCGGCTCGGTCCGCGATCAAGGCAGCCGAATGTTCCAACTCGGCCGGGAGGTTCTATGACCCCCAAGGCAGGTCACCGATGATGCTTCAACGCTGCGAAAGTGCGCCCGTGCAATCGCCGGTCGTGAGGTGGAACAGCTTCCTGCCTCCGGCCTGAAAAGGCAGCCTTCTCAATACGTTTGCCGAACACCGGCACCACAATTCGGGCAACGGTGCGTGTCGTTGCCGGAACTCGTCTGCTTCTCGCGGCACTCGGCGCATACAAAGCAGCCCTGATCGCAGGTTGCGCCGCCTTTCAGGTCGGTTCCCTTCCCGCATTTATTGCATGTTGCCTGGGGCATGTCGTTGGGGTTTTATCGGATTGCAACGTCGAACAGTACGTTAAAACTCGCGGAGGGATTTCTGCAAGTGCATTTCGGTCGCTGCGTTGGCTCACTCGCCCCCCGGCTTCGGCGAGGTCAGAAGACCTCCGCGCAAGTCTAACAGAGCGAAGCGAGGCAATCTCGTACGATACACGCGCAGAACGGCGAGATTGCCGCATCGGTACGCTCCTCGCGACGACATGCTCTGGCTTGCAACAGCCTTTAATGGAGGAATTCTCCGAAGGAAGATCCCCGAACAGCCGCCTTGTCTGGAGATGGACGTGGCTCCCTGATTGCGCACCAAGCTCTGTCCGAAAACGCGGCATTGCACACATTCCTCGCCGCCGCGTATGTTGCGCTTGCGGCGCATACCGCACGCAGGCCACACCTCGCACGCAGCTGTTTTCCCACAGGCAAATACGATGGCTACCTCCGCGACGAAGGCTCGTACGCTTCTAACCATGCTTGCTTTGCTCGCTCCGCTTGCTGGCTGTGGTGGCGAGCGAGGAAATACGTCTTCTGGCCCTCCACAGCCGAGAACGGCTACATCCGATTCGGCCACCAACTCGCAGCCGGGAGATGAATCCGGTCTGGAGCTTCCGCCCGAAATCGAGCGAACGGACCTCCTGACGTTTGCGGAGGGCGTTGTGTTCGTCAGCCAGACCGGGCTACAGACTGGAAGCGCCACCACAACCCTCCGGGCCATTGACGGCGACCCATACCGCATCCATTTATCCTCAGACGCAAACTTGCCCGTCGAGATCGTCTACAAACTGCCGGCGAATACGACGTTCGACCGTTTTGCGATTCCCGATGTGACAGAGCAGCCGGGGAACACGACGTTCGTGAAATCGGTCGTGGTTTCGGGTTCGCTGGATGGCCCCAACACGGGCTATCGCGAACTCGCCTCGTTTGAGCTGCACACGCACGCCGTGGATGAAGAGGTCACCGAGGTCATTCCGGGCGACCAGGTGCCGGTTCGATGGATCAAAATCCATTTCGATGGCGGCATCCTCATCGAGGAGGGCGACGAGGGCAGGACGAATATCTGGTTCAGCGAGCTGATAGGCAACGGAACGCAGGAAGAGCAGTCTTTCTCAACGGCGTTTGACGGCATCTGGTCGTATCGATCAAGCGAGCGCCCTGATTATGCCGGCGGAGGCATCCCGCTTGAGTTGCACCAGAGCGGAAGCACGATCACGGGCTGTCTCGGCACGATAGAGATAAATGGAACAGTGAACGGCGCAATCGCCCGTGCTACCGGCGTCGACATGCGCAACGAGCACACGAGCGCCTTCATATTTGTCGCCGACGAGGATGGTTTGATTCAGTCCGTCTGGTCCGAGAATGGAGCTCTCTTCCACCCACGAACACCAATCAATGACCCGGGAACGACTTCTTCGCCCTGTTCCGAGGCACCTCCGCAGCCAATAGCCTGCGGTGCCTCGGTGTACGTGAACTTCGCGGTCAACTCGGCGGAGATTCTACCCGAGTCGGCGCAGGTGCTGTCCGACCTCTTTGACCGACTCACTTCCGAAGGCGCCAGCCAGGTATCTATTGTTGGCCACACCTCCACCGAGGGCACGGACGCCTACAATCAGGATCTCTCCGAAAGACGAGCGCAGTCGGTCGTGGATGATCTCGTGCGTAGAGGCTTTGATTCGCGGAATATTTCGGCCGTCGGGAAGGGCGAGTCACAGCCGCTCATCTCCCCCGATGCAAGTGAAACGGCGCGCTCGCTAAACCGCCGGGTTGAGATCGGCTGCGCTGAAGCCTAGCAGCCTGTGGGTTTATTCATCTGTTGTCGAGGCGAGCGAATCTTGGTCGAAATCAAGGCGCGGGATCGCGGTCGTATTGGTAATCCGGCGAGATTCTCGCAACGCTGAGATCTGAACCTCCCCGTTCCCGGCAGATAGTACCGCGCCCCTGCATAGTAGTCGCCCGTCTCCGGGTCCAGTTCGTGGCCTGTATACCTCTCTCTCGTCCGGCTTCCTGAGACGAACACGCGGTCGGGTATCTGCAGGCCGAGTGGGTAGTACCTCCCGCGATTTTTCGACGTTGCAGGATTTGTATGGGATACCTCGGAGAACATGTTGCTAAGATAGACAGCCTGCCGCACTTGCACACGTGTGAGCAACCCCGTCCTTGACCTTCTGGACCTGAGCATCGCCGACTGCGTATCATCCCTTGGCTCCAGACAATCCCTCTTCGCATGACCTCACTAATGCAACAGGCTCTCCGACGTCTTCGCGCTTTGCCGGCGAGGCGCCAAGACCGCGTGGCTCGGCGAGTGCTCGACCTCCCCGAACTGGCTGCGGAAGATGATGAGGCTCCTTCTCTCCTCTCAATTCTTTCCGAGAAGAGTAGCACGACACGCTCGAAAGTGGAGATCGACGCGGACTTGAACAGGCTGCGCGACGAATGGGATTCGTAGAACGGCTGCTCGGCCGACGCGTCTATCTCGACGCCAACGCATTCATCTACGCGCTGGAGGGCGAGGTGGGCATCAAGGAGGCCGTCACGCCGCTATTCGCGGCAATCGACGCCGGAAGCATTGAAGCGGTAACGGCAGAGCTTCCGCTGGCCGAGGTGCTGGTTCACCCGTATCGGATAGAAGATGATGAACTTGCAGATCGCTATGAGCGGCTTCTGGCACCGAGGGCAAATCTTTCACGTGTGCCAGTAACGCTCAATCTCTGGCGTGCAGCAGCCCATTTACGCGGACGGACGAAGCCCAGGCTTCCCGATGCAACGCATCTGGCTACCGCCGAAGCGGAAGCATGCGAGATTGTCGTAACCAACGACCGAGGCATGGCAAGGGTGAGCACGATCCCTGTTATTCTCCTCGACGATGACGAATCGTAGTCGCCCTAACTCAGAGGATGATGCTTCTCCAGCACCACGTGCAGGCGCTTCGTGCTTCCGCTGATTCGGCTTCCGGCTGCTGAGGCCAGGCGAACCATGCCTCATACTTCTCTCACGCCGCCCCTGACCGAACCGGGCCGTGCGCAGCCGGGGCCCCACGGAGGATCAGCGGCCTTGGCGGACGCCCGGAGTGGGGGTATGCAGCCCCGGAAGGCGACCGGCAGGTGTGCGCCGGTGCGGTGGATCGTGCGCGGGGTCGGCGCTCAACTGACGGCTGGAGCCTGGAGGGACCCTATCTCCATTCTACAAACTTGGGCCGTAGCCTGCGCCGACAACAAGGACTGTTCTGATGCTATCGCCCCTAATCCCCTCAGGGGCATCAACTCGTATCCGATATTCCTCGTTGCGCTTGAAGGACAGCCCAGACCCAAGCCATATCGACAACGGCTCGTTAGTATTAAAAGCGTAATCGCGCAGTGCACTCGTAGAGTCATACTCACACCTAAAGACAGGTTGGTCACCACTTTCTATGCTGATTGACAGGCCATGGTGACTTCGAACTATGCCTTGCTCCAACGCATCATACTCATCCGATCCGACCCGAAATTCTATATCTGGAAAGAACAGCCTGACTTCATATCTTGAAGAACTTAGTCGAGGCCGAAACGTGTCGTCGACAATCGAGGCCCAACTCTCCCCATTTAGGCTACGTTGGTAGTCAATTGACCTTAGGCCCCACTCTTTTGCGTTTGGGTCCGAACAAGAAATGGAGAATGCAGTGACAAGAATGGCAACCACGGCGATGCGTGCGGGCTGAATCCCGTTCTTGAGAATAGGCCTATTACCAATCATTGTCCTGTCATCCGATTAAGTACGTCGACAAACCAGCCCGGCGCAAACCCACGCGGGCTGTAATCTGAACCAGCGGTTCTCAAAACACTGCCAACCATTGAGTTGCTATTTCCGTCACCTTGGCCTTGTGGGAATAGCTCATAGTTCACTCCATCACTGTTATCGTAGCTGCCAAAGGCTGCAGTTATTGCATCGACGAATTCGGCTTCTGATAAGCCTTCAGGAATACCAACACGTTCTACACTGGTATTCTCAAGCGAGTTGGGATCTGTGAGGATTCTAGCTTGTAAATCTCCGAATCCATCTGAATTGTCAAAAGGATTAATTAGATCGAGCAGATAACTTCCGGTATCATAAATGGGTGAGTTTTCTGGCATTCCTTCAGCAAGAACGCTCCGTTGGCCTGTACTCTCGTCGTAGTGAACAACCAATGTATGATATGCGGTGACCAACTCTGGTATTGGATTTCGAATGCCTCCAGAAGGCCTAATCATCGGGACTTCCACATATCCGACGACAACAGAATCTGCATTCACGTCCACGTTGCGTATCGGATCATTCCCGGCATAGTGGTAAGGTGACTGCGATGGGAACTTGTCCTGAAATCGATCTGTCGCCGTGAAACGCCCGAGCTCAGGCAAATAATAGCGGGCGCCGCCATAGTAGTCGCCCGTCTCGGCGTCCAGTTCGTAGCCCGTGAAGCCCTCCCTCGTCTGGCTTCCTGAGACGAACGTGCGGTCGGGTATCTGCAGGCCGAGCGGGTAGTAGTCCCTGGCTTCAATCACATTCCCCTCTTCGTCGAATACCACGCGGATGCTCCCGAGGTGGTCCGTCACGTAGTAGTGTTTGTCATAGTGTGGGATGCCCGGATTCTGCGCCAGGCTGTCCACGGAGGTGGTAGAGACTTCGTCCGCGACAATCGCGGCCGCGCGGCTGGCTACGCCCTCTCCGGCAATGAGCCCCAATGTGTCCGCATCCGTCGCCGGATAGCCCTCGCTCAGAAATGCGGCCACCATCACGCTTTGCAGGGAAGCAACAGACAACGTGTAGTACTCGGCGCTCGCCGCGTAGGCTGCGTTGCTCAACTGAACCACCTCGGCAGCCGCAAGTGCAGCGGGCACGAAGACTGCGAGCGAATCTTCCACGGCGGGCGTCGCTTCGTCGGCAATAAGAATTGCCGCGGGCCTTTGCTCCACCGCCCCACCCAGCGCCTCCAACGCGCTCTGGCGTGTCATGACGTAGGCCTCGGTGCGCAGTCGCGCCTCCAGGCTGTCAGGGGTTATGAGGATTGACGTCGGACTGCCGTCATCCAGCCAGTAGTCCATCCGGCCGATGGGATTCAGGCCGCCAGCATGGATGTTCCAGTGTCGAAGAAGGTCACCGTTGTCGAATGTTCCGATCAAGCGCCCGGCGTCGCGCATAAAATATTTCGAACCCTCGCCCATAAACAGGAAATGTCCGATGCCCGAGACGGCAGGATTCGCCTCTGCCAGGGATTCTGCTTTCATTGCGGTGAGCGCTGCTTTCATCGCTGTTGAAACCGCTCGCGGATCGCCTGGTCGGGCTCTCCGAGAAGCGCGCTTCCCTCAAAACGAACACCCCGGCCGAGCACAATGGATGCGCCGGGCTCCACGACGATCTCACAGCCGGGGCCTCCCAAAACGCCGCGCTGAATAGCGATCCGGGCTTCCGGGCCTAGAATAAGACGCGCCCCGGTCTCCAGCCTCAGCCCACCCTCGAACGATACCCGAACGGCACCGAGAGAAGCGTGCCGACCGGCGAGGCTATCGGAAAGGACATCATCAGCGCCGACGTACAGCGTGGCGCCTTGCTCGACGAGAACCTCATCCTGAAACACGAGCCCGTCGGATTCAGGCCCCATCCACGAATCCACGCGGACAACCGGCCAGGGCTGGCCTTCGGAGATGAACCGCGGCCTACGCCGGACATCGGCGACGAAATCAAAGAGCATCGTTGAATCCGGATCGGTGGGCTCGTAGCGAATTCTGTCGAGCGCAAACCACTGAGGTTCGAACCCCTCCGCGATGAGATCGCTGCGTCGAAATCCACTCGAATTGGGCCGCGTCCAGGGGGTGAGCTGGTCCACCCACTCGGGGCCGTACAGATCGCCGTCGTACGTGTGCGGGCCCAGGCAGCTTGGATGCGCCCCCGTGCAGCGGCTGATCCGTTCATACGTCCCGTCCGCCGGAAGGAAGCCGTACCGATACCCCGCCCGGGCCGCCGGATCTCCGTCGCTCAACGCGACCTGTAGCCCGTGCGTCGCAAGGCCGCTGTAGACAAAATCGTAGTCCGGGTGGAGGCTCGGCGTGGCGCGCTGGCGATCAAAGAAACCTATTCGCTGACGGTTGGCGACGGTCATGGTATCTGCCGCCGCCCCTTCGCCAAGAGGAATGAAGACCGCTTCGCCCGACGCATACAAATCGCGCAGGGCTACGGCTTCCCGGTCTCCATCGGCTGGTTTGATTACAACGGGGTCCAGCCACCCCATGCGCCTTCTCTCGTGCGCTGAAAGCGTATGTGCGGAGGCATCGTACTCGGTGGGGACGCCGCACATTCTGGCATACGCGCACATGACTTTCTTGCCCGGGCTCGGGTCCTCGTACTGAATGACCGGAACATGACCGCCCATGTTCATGAGGCGATGGCCGTACTCATGGACGAACAGACCGTAGTCGGGCGCATTCGCAAAATTCTGCGAACCCGAATGCGCCCAATCGACACGCATGCTGTCTCCGCGCTCTGGACTCCAGTAGCGCAGCGTGTCGGGCCTGTGATTGTTGTCGTGGTCGGGCATTCCGGCCGCGTTGTAAACACCCGCCAGCGTCGCCCAGCCCTGGCCCATGTAGAGACTGTCCCGGCGAACGATCATCATGACGTGGTCGACTACGCCGTCCCGGTTGTGGTCGTATCGACCGAGATCCAATCCCCGCTCGACCAGATTGCCCAGCAACTCTTCGGTGAGGTAGCCAAGGCCGCTGGCTCTTCGCACGCTCGTCCCCATGCTGTCTCGTCGGCTGTAGTAGTCGCTGTTAGCGCGCTCGGTGATGTAGACCTCCGGCCAGACGTCCCCATAAAGGACGTGCGGCCCCGCAGGCCCGGCGTGCGACTGCCAGAAGTAGTAGGCCGAGAGCGACGAATCCTGGTCCGTCAGATGCTGGGGATTTACGCGATCGGGATCTCGCTCCAGTAACGTATGCGCCCACATCGGCAGTTGCGTTCGGGGGATGGCTCCGCCCGATCCAAAAAAATCGGAATGCGGCCATTGTTCCAGGTGACACCACCACCTCGCACATGCGCCCCAATCGTCATCCTGGAAACGGGTAAAAACGATGAGCATCGCGACGGTGTCCTGATTGGCGATGCCGTCGAACGGCATCAGCATGGGCTGGGGTCTCGGGGTTTGGATTCGTTGGGGCGTTGCCTGGTTTGTGGAATCGGCCGTAGGCCTTGCGCGAATACCATTTCTTTGCTGGGCAAACACCTGGGCGCTGCAGAGAAGCAACGTTGCGAAAAACATCGCGGGAAGAAAGCGGCTGGATGTTGAGTCCGTCATAGTATTGGTGTGGCGTTGCGACGGGCATCCGATGTCCTACGACCAATGAATCCGATCATGCGCCCACGCGTGCCGCCTTCGGCGCGATAGGAGTAGAATCGCTTTGCGTCCGAGGCCGTGCAGGCTGGGTCGACCTCAATGTGCTCTTCTGCGAGCCCAGACGATACGAGTTGCTGAGAAAGCTCTGCCTTCAGGTCAACGTGAGGCTTCTGCCATTGTGCGTTTCGAACGACGACCGATGCCGAAAAATGCCCGGCGACTTCCTCGCCAACTTCGAAAGCCTCCGTGGAAATACATGGGGATATGTACGCCCTGATTTGACGTGGGCTCGCGCCCAATCCCTCCATCGCACATACCGTATTGGGCACGATGCCGCCCAGGGTACCCCTCCAGCCCGCATGACACGCGCCGAGTATAGCCGACTCAGGATCCGAGAGCAGAACGATGGCACAGTCGGCGGAAACGACCGTCAGCAAAAGACCAGGCCGATCCGTGACGAGTCCATCACAAGCGGATACGTGTCCTGCCCCGCAAACGACGGCTACGTTGCTTCCATGAACCTGGCCGGCCGACGCGACGGCTCCGAACCCGACTACTTCAGCGAGCCTCAGCCGAGACTCCGGCTGCTCCTCGCCAACCTCAATGAATGCCCGCGTGGTAAACCCGGCGACGAGATCAGATACGTCTTCGAAAATGCTAGGCCGGATCATCTTGCGGATAGTACACGCGTCTATAAGGTAGAGCGAAGGAGCCTGTCAGATCCCAGTGCCTCGCGCACAGCCTCCAGTGGCATCTCGATGCCCGTCCAAAGTTTGAACGAGGCAGCGGCCTGGGCGAGCAGCATGGCCATCCCGCCAAGTGTTGCCGCGCCGCGCGCCGCTGCTTCGCGGATGAGCCTTGTATTGGTCGGCGAGTAAACGAGATCGTACACCAGTTGGCCTTCGTGGAAGTCAGCGAAGTTCGGCCAGGGCGAGGTCTGGGAATCGGGTTCCATCCCTGCTGAAGTCGCGTTGACGATCAGGCAACTTTCCCCAACGGTTGATCCGGCGCTCTCAAACGATGCTGCGCGGAGGATCTCGTTGGCGTCCACCGCTGCCATGTCCGCAAGGAGCTTATCGACCTGGCTGGCACGGCGCGCGATGATGGTTAGCCGCCTGGGTTCCATCGTCGTCAACAAACCGAAACACGCCGCTCGTGCCACGCCACCAGCGCCGAAGATGACAGCGGAACCGCCACGAAGGTCGCTCATTTGGGAAGTCAGCGGCTGCATGAACCCCTCAACGTCCGTGTTGGCACCTACGAGTAGCCGCTCATCCCGTACCAGAATCGTGTTTACCGCACCAACCGATCTCGCCGTTTTCGAGACGTCATCCAGTAGCCCGATCACCTCCTCTTTGTAGGGGATTGTCACGTTCGCGCCGAGAACATCCGGTGATCGCAATCGATCGAGGGCTTCTGGCAATTCTCCCCGC
This sequence comes from Rubricoccaceae bacterium, assembly GCA_041748175.1. Classification (GTDB taxonomy): domain Bacteria; phylum Bacteroidota; class Rhodothermia; order Rhodothermales; family Rubricoccaceae; genus JAHEJB01. The sequence goes on along the minus strand of JBGTDU010000111.1, from coordinate 6,428 downwards.
GAGGTTCTTAATGCGTGGTATGCGGCATCAATGCCCAGCGAGTCAAAAGCGGTGTTGTGTATGAGCGGGGAAAGCGAATGCTCTACAGGATCGCCAAGGAGGAAGGCGAGACGTTGTCGACTCGCCGTTACCCCCGCTTTATCCACGTTAGCGCCGCTCGCCGTCGCGGCCCGATCGGGCGACGCCCCAAACCTCGCCGTACGCACGCCGGAATTCTTCCGAACGCAGCGGCTCCAGTTCGCAAGCCCGGTCCAACGCCCGCTCGGCCGATTCTCGCTGGCCGACCGAGGCGAGCACCTGAGCCCGCCGCAAATGAACCTCGCTGGCGGTGGGATCGAGGTTTAGGACCCTGCTGTAGGCGTCGAGTGCCTCGCCGACCAGTCCTGATTCGAGTCGGGTTTCAGCCAGGTCAAGCCAGGCCTCCGCATTTTCGGCATCCAGGTGAACGACATGGGCATACGATCGGAGCGCTTCCGCGAGCCGTCCTGCGTTGTATTCGGCGTCGGCGCGTGCGTGCCAGTACTCCCCAATGTCGGGATCGAGCGCAATAGCTTTGGCGAAAGCTCCGAGGGCATCGCCGTTGCGATCCGAGGCATCGTAGCAGCATCCGAGGCTGTACCACGCTTCAGCGTACTCGGGGTCATCCTGAACCGCACGAAGCAGATAGGAAATCGCCGTCGGGAGGTCTCCAAGATCTTCGTACGCGATACCCAAGTTGTAGAAGGTCGCCGCATCGCCGGTCTCGAACTCGAGCACTTTCAGGTAGCTGTCGATGGCTTCCAGGGGACGGTCGAGGTTAGCCAGCGCGTTGCCGCGGTTGTACCACGCAGATGCAAAGTCCTCGGCGATGGCCGTTGCAAAGTCGTACGAGCTAATCGCCTCCTCGTACTGCCCAAGTCGATTCAGAACGATGCCCCGGTTGTACCACGCATTCTGCGCGTACGGGTCCACGTCAATCTGGCGGTCATAGCACTTCACCGAGTCCTCGAGCCGCTCAAGCTGGTCGTACGCATAACCGAGTTCGTACCAGACTTCCGGATGTTCGGCATCGAGTTCCGCGCACTCATGAAGCACTGCAACGGCTTCGTCGTAGCGCTCTAGTTTCTCCAGCGCGATGCCTTTGTTGAAAAGTGCATCGGAGTGGCCGGGCGAGAGTTTGAGCGAATACTCGTACGCTTCAAGGGCTTCATCGACCCGCCCGAGCGTATCCAGTGTAATACCTCGGTTAATGATCGACTCGACATCCGCCGGATTAAGATCTAGCGCCTTGTCGTAAGCAACCAGTGCCTCTTCGTGGCGGTCGAGGTGGTTCAGGAGAATGCCTCGCCGCAGCCACGGATCGGACGAATACGGCTGTACCGCGAGCGACTTGTCGACCACACGAAGGGCATCGATCAATCTGCCCGACTCGAAATAATAGGTGGCTACATATTCCAACGCCTCCGAGTCGAAGAAGGCATCGGCGTCTTCGCGAATGTCGCGTTCGTAAGCGTCTACGAGGTCGCGCAATTCGTCTTCACTTGCAGGGTCTTCGAATTCTTCGAACTCGAAATCGAACATGTTGGGCTTCGCAGATTGGTGAGATTGCGTGTCGGTTGCACTGAATCAGCGCCGGTCCGGCTCGCTTATCTGGATGTATAATACCCGGGCCGGAAATGTGATGCAAACGAGTTTTGTTGACATTTTCGCGACGTTGTGATTCGGAAGGGGGACGCTCTTACGAGCACACCGCCGGATGTTTCCATTGAACGGCAGCCTACCTCTCGTATTGCTCGTTGCTTCAAATCTGTCGCGCCGCAACGTGCTCAGCGGCGGCTTCCGTTCACGCAGCTAAAAATTAAGCGGCTTTGCTCATCACCTTTGAAGGCATCGACGGTAGCGGGAAGAGCACACAGGCTCGACGGATGGAAGAGCACCTCCGTGATCGGGGTGCTGATGTGCTGCTAGTGCGCGAGCCGGGGGGGCCACCTTTGGCTGAACACATCCGAACACTTCTGCTGTCTCACGACGTCGCCATCTCGCCATTCGCCGAGCTGCTATTGTTTTCCGCGGCTCGCGCCCAGCTTGTCCGCGAAACGATCCGACCAGCCCTCGCAGCGGACACGGTGGTCATCTGTGATCGCTTCTACGACTCGACCACGGCATATCAGGGCGCTGGCCGTTGTGTGGCGACCCCGACCTGGCTCGACGATTTCCACCTCCATGTAACCGATGGCCTCATTCCGAGCCGGACGTATCTCATCGATATATCGTTGGAGATTGCCTCCCAACGGCGATCTCGCAGGGAAACCGTTGAAGCCGACCGAATGGAATCGGGCGGTGATGCGTTCTTTGAGCGAGTTCGGGCCGCCTACCTTGCGTTGGCCGAGCGGGAGCCGGAGCGTGTTCTCGTTCTAGACGGGGATCAGGCCGCAGACTTTTTGCACGCGATGGTCGTGAAAGACTTTGAGTCCCTTTCGAAGAAGTAGGCAGACGGCAACCCCACTCCATCTTTCAAGTTCACCATTCAGCACATACACGTCGCCCTTAAAGATGTCGGTTCCGAAGGCCCAACTCGACGAAGTCCACAGGCTCTTTGCTGAATTCCTCAAGGTCCGCGGCCAGCGGCAGACCGCCGAACGCTTCGCCGTACTCGACGCCCTCTATGAATCGGGCGGGCATTTGGACGCCGACAAGCTGTATGCGCAACTCAAAGCTGATGGCGTAAGCGTGAGTCGGGCGACGGTGTACAATACTCTCGACCTTCTAATCGAATGCGACCTGGTCGTGAAGCACCAGTTCGGAAAGACGCAGGCGAGGTACGAGCGCTCGTTTGCATACAGGCAGCACGATCACCTCCTGTGCATCGACTGCGGAGAGATCTTTGAATTTTGCGACCCGCGCATTCAGAGTATTCAGGAAACCGTCGCCGAGATCTACGGATTCGAAATCGCGCAACATGCCCTGAATATGTTCGGTCATTGTCGCCGCGAGAACTGCGACAACAAACCGCAATCTGCCGAAGCCTGATGTCGATTCCCCTTTTTCAGGTGGATGCATTCGCTGACGCGCCCTTCACAGGCAACCCGGCGGCTGTTTGCCTTCTCGGTGGTCCCGAGGACACGACGTGGATGCAACGGGTAGCGGCCGAGATGAACCTCTCGGAAACCGCCTTCCTCCACAGTGTAAGCGATGGCTACAGTCTGCGTTGGTTCACACCGGCGATTGAGGTCGATCTGTGTGGGCACGCGACACTGGCGTCTGCTCACGTCTTCTACGAAACGGGCGCGCTTGGACAAGAGGATGAGGCTCGCTTCCACACGGCCAGCGGATTGTTGACCGTACGACGAAATAGCGACGATACGCTGACGACGGATTTCCCAGCCACAACTCCGGTGGAAGCCGAACCTCCTTCGGGACTGGGCGATGTTTTCAGGGTCGAGCCGGTATGGACAGGCCGAAGCCGCTTCGATCTATTCATAGAAGTCGCCGATGAGACATCTCTTCGGGCCCTCGATCCAGATCATGCAGCCGTGGCCGCGCTCGGAGCTCGCGGGGTGATTGTGACGGCTCGGGCCGACGAAGGGCAACCGTATGATTTTGTTTCCAGGTTCTTCGCGCCCGGTTCCGGCGTCCCGGAAGATCCCGTTACCGGTTCCGCGCACTGCGCTCTCGCGCTGTATTGGGTCGCGAAGTTGGGACGGAATCCGCTGACGGGATATCAAGCGTCCGAACGAGGCAGCGTCGTCGGCGTTCGGCTGGTTGACGATCGGGTAGAGTTGACGGGCCGGGCTGTGACCGTGCTTCGCGGCGACCTCTGCGTGTAAGTTCGGAGACCAGCCAGCCGATCCACTATGCCCCAGACCCTAGTCATGTCTCCCGCTCGCGTCCGCCGCACGGTAACGCGGCTGGCCTACGAAGTCGTCGAAAGAAACCGGGGCCGAGAGAATCTGATGCTCTTCGGGATCCCAACGAAAGGGCTTGCCATCGCGCGGTTGCTCGCGGACGCCTTCCGGGAAATCGACGGGCAGCCGCTGATGGTCCACGCTCTAGACATCACTCCGTATCGCGACGACTTGCCAATCGCTCCCCCGGTGCCGGAGGCAATCCAGGTCGATGTTGCGGATCGAGACGTCCTGCTTGTCGATGACGTGCTCTTCACCGGGCGCACGGCGCGAGCCGCGCTGGATGCTGTTCTTCGCAACGGACGACCGCGCACCATTCAGCTTGCCGTTCTCATCGACCGCGGCCACCGGGTGTATCCGATCCAGCCTGATTACGTTGGCCGCGTCATCCCTACCAAATATGGCGAGCGCATTGTAGTGGAGACGGAGAAGGACCCTACGGTTACCCTCGTGGAGTAAGCACCGTGGCTTTACTCAGGGGCCACCACCTCCGTCATCGGCTGGATTGCCTGTGTCATCTTCGGGTGGCGTGCCCGGTGGCAGTTCCGTAGGTGGCGGATCAGTTGGCGGAAGCGCGGGCGGAACTTCCGGGGAATCGGGCACGACGGGACCATCATCGGGTCCAGCAGACGAATCAGCCGGTGGCGGCGTCGGTTGCGCCGGTGAAGCCGCCGCACTGTCCGGATTAGGCACAGGCTCTACAATCTCCGGCGGTTTCGGCGGACTGGTAGTGTGGATACGCACTTCACTGCCTTCCCTCAATCGATTCCCAACACCTGGCTCCTGCCACCGGACCGTATCGCCACGCGCATCGGGCGAATCTGCCCACAATCCTGACTCAACGATAACCCGTCGAGCCTCGCTAGGTGTGAGGCCCGTGACGTTGGGCACGCGTTTCATCTCGCGCCCAAGTCCGGGGCTGATCCACAAGGTTACGCGGGTGCCTTTCGGCACAGCGTGGCCGCCTTGTGGCGTCTGCCGGGTCACCGTCCCTTCGTAGGGGTTGTGAAGGGTGTCGGTTAGTACATCGCCAACAGTGAGATCAGCGTCTCGAATATCATCGCGCGCCACACCTTCTGACCTCGTCGTGACGTCGGGGACGGTCACCATTTCTTTCGGACTTGCGTTGACATAATAATAAACGCGCCGTCCAGGCTTCACGGTCGAATTTGGAAGCGGGTTCTGATCGACAACGACGTCCGCTGGAATATTGGGGTTGAACGGCTGCTCGCGCAACTCTGCACGAAGCCCGACCCGCCTTAGCATTACCTCCGCCTCTCCCATAGGCAGTTGTCGAATTTCGGGAACGGTGACGACGGCATCGTGCCGCGTCCAGAGCGGCATTATTGCGTAGTTGAGAAGCAACAAGAACAGGCAAAGCGCTGCACCTGAACCGGCAAGTCCCACCCAAAACCTTCCGCTTCTCAGCACAGGGCCAAGCCAGCCAATTCTTTCGCCAAGTGTCATGAGGTGTCGTGTTGTAATTCCTGGATTCTTGCCAACCTTTGGGACGGAGTGCCCACGATCGGGCCGCACCGAAAGATACGCCGTGGCGGCACCGCGCATCATCTACCTGCGGCGCAGACTACTTCCCAAGGCCGTCCGGAGCCGAATCGAAGATCCGGCCACATCAAGCGGTGGCCTGTCACGAAGACGCTTGCTTCATCTCTACAAAGGCCATCACATGGGCTTTTGTGATGGCCTGGCCAAGCGATGGTGAAGGGTTATCGAACCCTGTATAATGCTTGCCCAGCCGAGGCCAGCGCCGTATCATCGCGCCCTCGCTCAAAGGAATCGGTGCATACCGAAACCAGCGGGAGAGACAAAACGGTGGCCGAAATGGTCGGAGCGTTCTTCAGTTCAGAAGAGACCGTGAAGTGCTTGACCGGGGGTCGGGAGACTCCGTATGTTGTCAGGCCGCCTCAGAATCTGTTTTGGCCGTAGGTTGATACACGTTCTGGGGCGAGTTCTTTGAGAGATTGGAAGTAGAGCGAGCCCTCGACGGCCGCATCTTGCTCACGTAAGATGTCGGCAAGACGAGAGTAAGTCACCTTAAGAAAAGCTCAAACAGTAAGACGTCAAGCTCTTCGGAGCGCCGATGTCAACTCTTCTACTACGGAGAGTTTGATCCTGGCTCAGGACGAACGCTGGCGGCGGGCTTAACACATGCAAGTCGAACGAAAAACCGGGTGCTTGCACCTGGTGGAAAGTGGCGCACGGGTGAGTAACGCGTAGGCAATCTACCCTCAGCAGGGGGACAACCAGTGGAAACGCTGGCTAATACCCCATAATATCCTTCGGTCACATGGCCGATGGATCAAAGTTCCGGCGGCTGAGGACGAGCCTGCGTTAGATTAGCTAGTTGGTGGGGTAAATGCCCACCAAGGCGACGATCTATAGCGGGTCTGAGAGGATGATCCGCCACACTGGCACTGAGACACGGGCCAGACTCCTACGGGAGGCAGCAGTGAGGAATATTGCGCAATGGACGAAAGTCTGACGCAGCCACGCCGCGTGCAGGAAGACACCCCTCTGGGGCGTAAA
>JBGTDU010000110.1:0-2968 GCA_041748175.1 Rubricoccaceae bacterium | reverse complement strand
TTCCCTGACCGCCTGGAAGACACCGAGTCCTGCTGCGTCGGCGTTCTGGAAGATTACGTCTACCTGTCTCGAGATCTGGGCGAGCGCCTGTTCCTTTCCGGCGCTCACGTCGTCCCAGTTGCCGATATAGGATTCGATCACTTTCACGTTCGGGTTGACTGAGCGCGCTCCCTGAGCGAATGCGGCGAAGCTGCGCTTTACGGGAGGGAGCTCGGTGCCGCCGATCATGCCGACGGTGTTTGTCCGGGTCGCTCTGCCGGCGACGATCCCTGCCAGGTAGGATGCTTCCTCGAAGGCGAACTCGACGCCCGCGACGTTCTTCGCAACGCGGGTTCCGGAGGTGGTGACATAGACCGTACGGGGGAAACTCGGTGCGACGCGGATTGCGGCGTCCTGGAATTCGAATCCGTGGCCGAAGACGATGTCGAAGTTCTTTGCGCCGTACTGCCGGAAGTTCTCGTCGAATTCAGCGGGGGTTCGGGTCTGGATGTGGCTTACCTGGGCGCCGAGGCTGTCTTTGATGTGCATGAGGCCCTGGTAGGCGCCTCCGTTCCAGGACTTGTCGGAGATTGGGCCGGGGGTGAGGAGGGCGACTTTGAGGGTCGACGTTGATGCTGCGTCATTTGCAGGGCCACCATTGCCCGAACAAGCCCCGAATATAAGTGCGGCCACGAACGCGCCGATTGTGGAAAATGCTTGTGATAGCATCTGCGGTTGTGACGTAAGTAGTTTAGTTGTAATGGGATACACGTTTGTGGATATCATTGTGGATTACGTGTTACTCCAATGATGTCAGCCAGTCGTTCGAGGTCGTCGGCGGAGTAGAATGCGATGGTTATGGAGCCGCGATCGGCGGATTTGAGGGATATGGAGACGTCGGTCTGGAGGTGATTTCTGAAGCTTTCCTCGATGTCTTTCACTTCTGGTGGCCGAGAGTCGGTGTTTTTTGGGCGGCCTCTGCGGGTCGGGGTTTTTTCTTCCGACGCTGTTTCTCTCACCCGGCGCTCGACGTCACGGGCACTCATTCCTTTGGAGACGATCTCGTTGGCAAGGGACACCATGGAGTCGGTGTCGGCGAGGCCGAGCAGCGGGCGGGCATGTCCTGCGCTGATCAGGTTTTCGCGGAGCAGTTGCCTCACGGCGTCGGGAAGCTGAAGCACCCGGAGAACGTTGGCGATAGTCGATCTATCCTTTCCGACCATCGTCGCGACCGTCTGTTGGGTGTAACCGAAATCCTTGATGAGCTGATTGTAGCCTTCGGCTTCTTCGACCGGGTTGAGGTCGGCCCGCTGGAGGTTCTCTACCAGTGCGAGGGTGAGGATCTCCTGGTCGGTCAGGTCTTTGACGACTGCGGCGATCTGTCTCCACCCGATGTTGGTCGCGGCGCGGAGTCGTCGCTCCCCGGCGATAAGCTCGAAGTGGTTCTTTCTGTTTGGCGCTGGGCGGACGGTGATCGGCTGGAGCAGCCCGGTGGCCTTGAGGCTTTCCTCGAGCTCGCGAAGTTCCGCGGTTGCGAAGTGTTTTCGGGGCTGGAATGGATTGCTGCTGATGTCGGCGAGGCGGATATCTCTCAGCGCCGTTGGCTCCTGGGAGTATTCTTCCTCACTGGGCGTCGCGTTGAAGAGGGCGTCGAGTCCGCGACCCAGACGTCTCGTGGATTTGTCAGCTGCCATGGGATTTTATCTCCAATGCGGTTCTTGCCATCAGCTCAGTCGCGGCGGCGCGATAGGCTTTTGCGCCTACCGATGCGATGTCGTAGAGTATAATCGGCTTCCCGAAACTTGGGGCCTCAGCCAGGCGAACATTCCGGGGGATTACGGCGTCGAACACTGTTTCACCGAAATACTCCCTCGCATCGGCTGCGACCTGGCGGGAGAGGTTGAGGCGGGCGTCGTACATCGTCAATAGCACACCGTCGATGGAGAGACTCACGTTTTCGCCCTGCTGAATCCGGTGAACGGTGTTGAGTAGCTGGGAGATCCCTTCAAGTGCGTAGTACTCGCATTGGAGGGGAATGAGAACGGCGTCGGCGGCGCTGAGCATATTTATGGTCAGGAGTCCGAGGGACGGCGGGCAATCGATGACTATGAAATCGTATCGATCCCTCACCTGAGCGAGGGCCTCGCGCATCACGAGGCCTCTCTCTCTACGATCGACCAGTTCGATTTCTGCGCCGGCGAGGCTCGAGGTAGCGGGAACGACATCGAGGTGCGGAAACTGAACGCCAGCGCTGATGACCTGTTCTATATTAGCGGTGCCGGTGAGTACTTCGTAGAGAGTTGAGTGATGCTGCGCTGAGCTCAGGCCTATCCCGCTGGTGGCGTTTCCCTGCGGATCGCCGTCGATTAGCAGCGTTCTCTGCTCCGCGGCGGCGAGGCTTGCGGCGAGGTTTACGGCGGAGGTTGTCTTCCCTACTCCGCCTTTCTGATTTGCTACAGCTATTACTCGCCCCACTTGCCCCGCTGGAATGGATGCGGGGAATTTACGAAGGCACGCGGGCCTCAGGCAGAGGCGGAGTCAACAAATGCCAGTGTGTCACGTGAAAAATGAACGTCATTGCGGATCCGCAAAGCCCTCAATCCGAAGTCCCGACCGACACTGGTCCCGAAAGATCCTCTATCGTGCCCCAGGAATGAGCGCCCACCGTGTGTTTACCTCGACTGAGACGGTCTGATCGCCCGGATTTATCGGAGTATCTGCCGCCCGCGCCGATCCCCCTGCGACACCCATCATCATTGGGCGCGGAGGCTGCGGATAGTAGGCCCCGATGCCGATTTCGATCACACCGCCCAGAGTACCCCCAGCCGCCCGGGCAGCAGCTTCAGCTTCACCTCTCGCTCTTTGAATCGCCATTGCGATCGCTTCTCGGCGGGCAGCCTCGGTGTTCGAGGCAGAGAACTGAAGTGACGTAACCATGTTGGCACCCTTGGCGAGCGCGGCATCGATTACCGGGCCAACCATGGTGAGA
>JBGTDU010000109.1:0-25215 GCA_041748175.1 Rubricoccaceae bacterium | reverse complement strand
AGGGGGACAAGGCGCTTGAGCAGGATGCCCTCACTGGCGAGGACGACACCGGTCCGCAAGTGAACCGTGCGGATCCCGGCGGCCTCGGCTGGCTGCGTGGCGGATTCCCACGCCCGGCAAACATCGGACAAGAAGCCAACGCCCAACGTGCTCGTTTCCGTGACGAGGTCTCCTCCGTGATCGCCATAAATGCCACTGGCCGACGCCGAAAGCAGAACGGATGGTTTCCGGGAAAGGCTGGCAAGCGTTTCGGCGAGCCGTGTCGTGCCCTCGACTCGGCTGTTCAGGATGCGGCGCTTCTTTTCGTGCGTCCAGCGAAGCGCGTAGACACTCTCGCCCGCAAGGTGGATGACGGCTTCGGGGCGTGCGTCGTCCAGGCCGCGCTGGTCAACCTCGCCTTTGTCGATATCCCAATAGACAGCGTCGTCTTCACGTGCCGCCCGGCGCGAGCGAACCAGACGGACTACGCGTTCGCCACGTTCCGCCAAACGCTCGCACAGCGCGCTCCCCACCAGCCCCGATGAGCCTGTTACCAAGACCGTACGTCGCTCGGAAGGGCGCATGGGGAATCTTCGTGTCGTTTTTGTCGCGGTTTATCGTCGTGGACTAGTGGCCGGCCACAGAACCCGGCATCAGCACGCGGTCGATGACGTGGATGACGCCGTTATCCACGTTCATGTCCGGCGAAACGAGGTTCGCTGTGTTCCCGTTTGCGTCGCGCACGGTAGCGGTGCCTTCAACCGAAAAGGTCACTGTACCGGCTTGGAGGGTATTGATGTCCATCGAACCAGCAAGCGAGTTTGTTTCGAAGCGCCCAGGGATGATGTGATACATCAGCATGTCCGCGATTTCGCCCGGACTCATTCCGTCCACAGAACCGCCTGGAAGTTGCGTGAATGCCAGGTCCGTCGGCGCGAACAACGTGTAGGGCCCTTCACCGCGAAGTGAATCGGCAAGCCCCGATTCCTGGAGAAGACGGGTTAATGTGTCCAGGCCGGCCTCGGAAACCGCGGCAGCGATGTCGTTCTGCGCCGCCGAAGTTCGCGGCGTTGCAATTTCTTCGACATCGGAAGTAGGAGCGTCCTCCGTTCGGCATCCTGCGAAGAAGATCAACGAAACGAGAAGAGCAGTCCGAGTGGCCAGAGGGAAAAAATCGTGCATGAGTCAAGGCGGGGCAGGAAGGAAGGTCGCCAAACTACGTCTGCTTCCTGTTGGCATTTGGCGGTCTGTTGGGAGCGGCAATCAAATCGGAGAAGTGCTGAGTCAGCATTTGATATAGGCGGTGAAGCGGCAGCCCGACTACGTTGTAGTAGTCGCCGTCGATCCGCGAAATGAACAGAGCGCCATGGTCGTCCTGGATGCCATACGCCCCGGCCTTGTCCATCGGAGAGCCGGTTTCCACGTACCTGGCAATCTCGTCCTCATCCAGGTTGGCAAAGGTTACCTGGGTAGCTTCGTGGTTCGAAACGGAGCGATCCGATGCAGGATGGATGAGGGAAAGGCCGGTGTACACGGTATGGGTCCGGCCACTTAATCGCCCAAGCATCGATCGCGCCTCAGCCGCCGAGCCTGGCTTTCCCAGCACTTCGTTTCCCAACACAACCACGGTATCTGCTCCGAGCGTGACGGTCTTCGGATGATAGCGGCAAATGGCATCGGCCTTCTGGGCTGCGAGATCTTCCACGGCCAAACCGGGCGGTACATTTTTCGGCCAGAGCTCTTCTACTTCACTTGGATGCACCGTAAATGGGATGCCCATACTTTGCAGAAGCGCGCTTCTCCTCGGCGATCGAGATGCCAGGACAAGCGGAGTGTTCAGCGTTAGCAAAGAGATCGCGGAGGCGAATTCCCGTCCATCACGCGCGAGATTGCGTTCCGTTTCCTCGCGCGGATCGCCTCGTTGATTGCGCAGGGTGCCGATAGAAAATGGAAGCGATCCCAAGGAGCAGCATCAGCCCTCCAGCCGGAACCAGGCTGAAGCGCCCGATCCAGTCGCCATGCTTCACGTAGACCGTCTGTTCTGTTCGCAGCGGGATTTCTCGACGGGCAATCTCTTCTTCCATCCAGCCTGCAACGCGCTCTACGCGCCCATCCGGATAGACTAACCCTGATGTCCCACTTACCGTCGAAACAACGACGGCCCGCCTGGTTTCTATCGCCCTGAGCCGTGCCAGGTTAATGAACTGCACGGCGTTGGGCGCATAGCTCCACCAACCATTCTGGGCGAGACTTACCAGCACATCTGCTCCATCGGCTACGAACCCCCGCACGTGGTCGCCGTGAAGCACCTCCGAGCCGATGGTGGTGCCGACGGTAAATTCGTCGCCGCGGAGAACGTTGGGCTGGTCGCCAAATCCGAGACGTGCTCCCTCGGTCGGAGGGATCGTCATCGCGCCAAGAATCGGGCTTCGCTGCAGGAATGGGACCACTTCGGAGAACGGAACCATGTGGCTCTTCTCGTACTCCTGAGGAGGCGCGTAGCCATCGAATAGCAGGGCCGAATTGTAAAAGGCGTTTCCTCCGCCATGGTTCGTAAAGGCTCCAGCCAGCAAGGCCAGGTTACGATCTCGGCTCCAAATCGAAAGCCGTTGATAGAGCCGATCCTGACGGCCTCCGTCGTTAAAGACCGGCAAGGAAGCTTCAGGCCAGACAAGCAGATCCAGCTGTCGGGTATCTACGTCGGCCGCCGCAATGATGAGTCCGTCGCGATTGTCAATGAGTTTGTCCGAGAGTGCTGCGAGGGCTTCGACGCGGGTGCCGTCTGTCGCATCTGCCCACAGGTCCGCTTTCACGGCAGGCTGAACGAGGCCGATCTGGATGCTGCGGCCTGATGCGTCGAGATCGACCACACGCGCGTCGGCATATACAGCGACGCCGGAGAACATCGCCAAGACGGACAATGCGATGAGCGAGCGCCAGCCTGGGATCGGCCCCGAGCGGTAGGCCGCCCGTACGAACGCCATGACCATGATATTTGACAAGAGCACGGTTGTCGTCAGCAGCCCAACGCCGCCAACGTCGGCGTGCTGGTTGAAAAGCAGCGCGTCGGCCTGTGTATGGCCGAGCAGAAGCCACGGAAAGCCGAATGGGCCGCTGGCCATGAGGAACTCAACGGCCAAAACGTTCGCAACCAGCGCAAGCAACCCCAACGCCATTCCGAATCGTTTCCTGATCAGAAACGCCATCGTGAAGGCAATGGCGTGAGGAAGAGGAAGGATCAAAAGGCCGACGCCCGAAAGCAGTCCGACAGCCATGGAAGAATGAAGCAGCATCCAAAAGCCCGCAACAATCGCCAACAACAAGAACGTGACGTACGCCTCGCGGAAAACCGTCATCGTATGTCGCAGAATGCTCCATCGGACCAACAGTGGTACGAGCGCAATCCATGCGAGCGGGTAGAGGCCGTAAGGCGGCATGCTCAGGCCGAGCATTATGCCGCAAGTCATCGTCCACGCTGGACTAGACATCCGAACGAAAAGGGTATTAGGTGACGACATGCGCGCGAAGTTGCCGGGGGCGTAATGATCTGCGCGCGAAGTATCGGCCTCATCTTTCGTGAACTATAGCCCATTTGCCGCCGCAAGACCGCGTGCTAACTTCGATTCCGTTCACTAGGATGTCCCGCTTAGCCCCCGAGCACATGCCCACCCTTGCGGTCTGTAACCACAAAGGTGGGACAGGCAAGACGACGACGGTAATGCATCTGGCGGCCGCGATTGGGCTTGGAGGAAAGCGGGTGCTTGTGATCGATCTTGATCCGCAGAACTTCCTGACGCAGATGATGGGCGGGAGCGAACCGGAGCCCGCACTGTCATCGCTGGCTTTGATGACGGATGGCGCCGACCTCCGCTCTCTTCCAGTGGTAGAGGCCAGCGGATTTGATCTCCTTCCTGCGACGCAGTACATGACGCGCGCCCAGAAAAAGCTCAGCGGCCCTATGGATTCTTTCTGGATCAAAGAGGCCCTTGCCGCCGGGCATGACTACGACGTGGTGATTTTTGATACAGCCGCGGCGCTGTCTGTCTATACCATGAACGCACTCGTCGCGAGCGATCACGTCCTCGTTCCCGTGACGCCGGAGTACCAACCCGTTGTCGGCGCAGGGCAAACGTGGCAGACGTGCCAGCTTGTCCGCGACAAGCTCAATCCAAACCTCGCCGAGCCACTGTTCCTCCTGACGCAGGTTGATGGCCGGAAGCGCGACCACGCCGCCTACTCGCGCTTCGTCAGAAGCACGTATGAGGGAAGGGTTCTCGACTCGGTCGTGCGAACGTGTGCAACCCTAGCCGAGACAACCCACGACGGCAGCACGGTCTTCAACCGCGACGTTGTTTCGCGCGGCGCGCGCGATTATGCAAACGCAGCCGATGAGCTTGCCCGTCATCTTTACGCCGAGCCTGTGCCAAAAGCCTCCATGAACCCCTCGTCTGTCAAGCCCGAACGAGAACAAGTGGTCGGTGCCCACGCGGGTTCGGGAGGAGGCGAGGCCGTTCTGCACGCATGGATTCCGCTGAACCACTGCTGATGGCCATCTCGCCCGAATACCTTCGCCCCCAGCCGGGCGAATATCCGCCCTACTACGAGACGTATTTTTCCGCCCTGCCGGATGGCGACTTGTTTGAGATCCTCGGTGAGCAGGCGCGTGTGTTGCGAGACCTTCTCGGCGAACTCGATGGTGGCGAGCAACTCTATCGGTATGCCGATGGCAAGTGGAGTGTCAAGGAGGTCGTCGGCCATATGATGGACACGGAACGGATTTTCGCATACCGGGCCCTGCGGATTCTGAGAGGCGACGCCACGCCACTCGCAGGTTTCGAACAGGACGAGTACGTCGCGATTGCGGGTTTCGATGATCGCTTGCTCGATTCGCTGCTGGACGAATTTGACGCTGTGCGCAAAGCCAGCCTGCTGATGCTTCAAGGCCGTCCGCGGGAGGAGTATTTTCGCGAAGGCATCGCAAGCGGCCACAGACTTACGGTCAGGGCGCTCGTCACCGTGCTGGCCGGGCATGCTGAACATCACATCAAAATCCTTCGAGACCGGTACCTCAGGGGGCTTGATTGAAGGCGTGCGCTCGCCGTGTTCCGTGTGCGATATTCGGGCGAGCTCAAATTCGCTTCAGATCGACACGCACATGAAAGCATCAGAGCAACGGTTTTCGTCGAGGTGGGGGCTGCTGCTAAGCGTGCTCGGAATCGCCGTTGGAACGGGCAACATCTGGCGCTTCCCGCGCATCGCCGCACAAAATGCGGGCGAGGATGGCGCGGGAGCGTTTCTGGTTGCGTGGGTCGTGTTTCTGCTCGTATGGAGTATCCCTCTGATCATCGCCGAATACGCGATGGGGCAGCGCGGGAGAATGGGGACGATTGGCACGTTCTCGCGCCTCACGAACGGCAAGTTTGCGTGGATGGGCGCGTTCGTCGGCTTCGTAGCCACGGCCATCATGTTTTACTACAGCGTGGTTGCGGGATGGTGCGTGTACTACACCGGCAGTTCGCTTTTCGGTGGGTTGCCGATCTCGGTAGAATCTGCCCGAGCCACATGGGATGGCTTCCAGGATTCGGGCTTCCCCGTCGTCTTCCACGGCCTGGCAATGGGGCTCGGCGCCCTCGCGTGTTGGCAGGGCGTCCGATCAATTGAGCGCGCCAACAGGATTCTTGTGCCCACCTTACTGGTGATCGTTGTGATCGCAGTCATTCGCGCTGTTACGCTGCCCGGAGCCGGAGCCGGCATTGCGTATCTGTTTACGCCGGATTGGGCGACGCTGGGCTCGCCGAGTGTCTGGTTGCAGGCTCTAACGCAAAACGCCTGGGACACAGGAGCCGGGTGGGGGCTGATCCTGACCTACGGGGCCTACATGAAAAAGGAGCATGGCGTCGTCCGCAATGCGGTGCTGACCGGCGTGGGCAACAACACAATCTCCCTTCTTGCCGCCACGATGGTTTTTGGGATCGTGTTCGCCGTCCTCGGCCAGCACATGGAGACGCCTGAAATCCTCGCCACGATGCAGGATAGCGGCCCGGCGTCGACGGGTCTAACGTTTATTTGGATGCCCCAGTTGTTCGCCGAGATGGCCTTTGGGAAGCCACTCGCCATCCTGTTTTTCCTTGCCCTGGCGTTCGCCGCGCTCTCCTCCCTGATCTCTATGATCGAGTTGGCGGCGCGCAACCTTGTCGATCTCGGACTGAAGCGGCCGCATGCGGTAGCTCTTGTCGCGGGGGGTGGCTTTCTGCTAGGCGTTCCGAGCGCACTCAACACGAATTTCCTGGCCAACCAGGACTTCGTCTGGGGCGTTGGGCTCATGATCTCCGGAGCCTTCGTCGCCTTCGCTGTAATGCGCTACGGTCTTGGACGCTTGCGCTCCGAGGTGGCCACCCCCAGCGACTGGCTACTACCAGCGGCATGGAATGGCCTGATTCGCTGGTTCGTGCCTCTGCAGGCAATTGTGCTGCTGGGCTGGTGGCTCTGGCAGGCAACGACAGAAGGTTTCGCCACACGCTGGTACGATCCGTTTGAAACCTACAGTGCGATGACGTGCCTCGCCCAATGGGCCGTTGTGCTCATCGCGCTTGTTGCGCTAAACAGATGGATGGCGAACCGCACAGCGCCCGTAGAACTCTACGAGGAATCATGACCATGACCCGGCCATTTGGTTTTGAAATCGTGGGAATCGCTTTGTTGCTTTCCGGATGCAGCGGGGGAAGGATTGTAAATAGGCCGACCGACCTTCTCACCCGCGCCGAGGCAACCGAATTCCAGGAGACCTCCCGCTACGCAGACGTGATCGCGTTTCTGGAGACCCTCTCGGCATCACCTTCCCTCCACCTTACCACTTTTGGGGAAACGGTAGAGGGTAGGGCTTTACCGTTGGCGGTCTGGGGGGCAGCAGATGCTTCCGCGGAAGCCGTCCTCGCCACGGGCAAGACCCGCGTGTTCGTGTTTGCCAACATCCACGCGGGGGAAGTCTGTGGGAAGGAGGCCGCTCAAATGTTTCTCCGCGATCTCTCAAGCGGACACCACGCTGCTTGGGCTGACTCACTCGTGCTCCTCATCGCGCCGATCTACAACGCGGATGGAAATGAGCGCATCGCTTACGACAATCGGCCGGGGCAGCTCGGGCCGACGGGAGGGATGGGCCAGCGTCCGAACGCCCAGGGCCTCGACCTTAATCGCGATTTTATGAAGCTCGCCGCGCCAGAATCTCGCGCGCTCGTCCAGCTCTTTCGGCAGTACGATCCGCACGTCATCGTGGATCTCCACACGACAAACGGGACCCGCCACGGATACCACCTGACGTACGCGCCGCCGCTGAATCCCAACACGCCGGAGAGCATCGACCGGCTACTGCGCGACGAGTGGCTCCCCTCAGTTTCGGCGCGGATTCTTTACACGGATGGCTGGGCGACCTACCACTACGGCAACGTGCCCGGCGCTTTCGGCGAGCCCGCCACGGCTCCGCGCGCGTGGTATTCGTTCGATGCGCGCCCACGGTTTGGGACGAACTACGCAGGGCTCCGTAATCGATTCGGGATTCTGAGCGAGGCCTATAGCTACGCCACCTTCGAGGAGCGCGTGCTGGCAACCAAACGGTTCGTTGAGGAGGTCATCGACTACGCCTACCAGCACGCGAGCCTGGTACGATCGATGACCGATCAGGCGGACGCGAGGTCTGTCGTCGGGGAGCAACTTTCGCTTCAGGCGACGTGGGCGCCCCTTCCCGAACCCGTCGAGATTCTACTCGGTGAGGCGGATAGCGTGGCCCACCCCGTTACCGGTGAGATGATGCTGGAGCGCGTTAGCGTGCAGCATCCGGAGGTTATGCCGGCCTACATCAGCTTCGAGGCCGTGGAAACCGAGCGGGCGCCTACCGCCTACCTCGTGCCGACGAGTCTTACCGAGATAGTCGACCTTCTCAACTTGCACGGCATCGACTACTACAGCGCGGAGACCGCACAGCCGATGGACGTCTTCAGCATCGACAGTGTGCAGGTTGCGGAAAGCGCATTCCAGGGAAGGCTCGAACAAACCCTGTTCGGATACTATGCGACCCTGGACGACGCGGGGCTGCAAGCTTATATCATCGTGCCTGTCGATCAGCCTCTTGGGGGGCTCGTCTTCATGTTGCTCGAACCACGCTCCGACGATGGAATCGTAGCTTGGGGCGTGCTTCCCATTGAGTCCTACACGGCCCATCGCGAATACCCGATTCGCCGCATTCACGGTGCGCCGCCGCCACGATAACCAGCCGTGGGCACCAATCTTGTGCTCCCCGCGTTTGCGCTCAGAATCCCAGATTTCCTTTCGGGACCCGTTCGTATGTACCGCCTTGCATTCCCCATCCTGCTCGTCGCGCTGTCGGTTTCCGGCTGTCTCGACGCGGCCTCCCCGGCAGAAGTCGAGGCAAACGCCGAGGCGGACGACGCTTTCCAACTGATTACGGTGGACGCCGCCTCGTTCACAGAGCAGGTCTCCGAAATCGACGCGGACATCCGCATGATCAATATCTGGGCGACCTGGTGCGGGCCATGCCACGTGGAGATGCCGGAGTTCGTCAGATTCGGAGAAGAAATGGCCGATGAAGGCGTCGCCGTTCGATTCATCTCAATCGACGACGCCGAACACCTACCTCAAGTCGCGCAGTTTTTGGCCAAGTACAAGGTTACGGGCCCCGCCTATTTCTCAGGTACCGGTGATTTGCTTGTCAGAGAAATCCATCCGAGGTGGCAGTTCGGCCTTCCAACGACCCTCATGATCGACCGCGACATGAAGATCCGTGACGTTTGGGAAGGTGCGGTGAGCTACGATTTCCTTGTCGCGAAAGTCGAACGGCTTCACGGAATTCTGGCGGCAGAAGCTGATGCCGCGCCTGCCTCATCAACCAACTCATAATCTGAACCCCATGAAGCCCCCCCTTTACCTGATCTGTTGGATGCTCCTGGCCACCGCCACTTCGGCGCAGCCCGGCGGCAGCTTGGGGGCGGTATTGTCGGAGGTCGACCTGACGCTCCGCACGACAGATGGCGAGTCGACAACGTTGAATGGTGCCATGGGCGAGAACGGCCTCGTGGTCGCATTCTGGAGCAACGTCTGCCCGTGGACGGAGCGCTATGCCGACCGAATCGTAGCTCTGGCGCGCGATTACCAACCCATTGGTATTTCCTTTCTCGCCATCAACAGCAACGACTCGACACGATTCCCCGACGAAGATTTCGCTTCGATGCGGCGGACGGCGGCATCCGAAGGATTTCCTTTCCCCTATGCTATGGATGCAGCCGGTGCATTTGCGGCAGCGGCGGGGGCGCGAAACGCGCCGCAATTCTTCTTCTACAGTCCTGACGGACGACTACTCTACGAAGGGGCGATGGACGACAGCCCAGCGGACGCCGACCGGGTCCGATCTCCCTATCTGAAGGAGGCCATGGACCAGCATCTAGCCGGGCAGGCCATCGAAGTCCAGCGAACGAGCGCACTGGGTTGTACGATCAAGCTTCCGCAGTAGGAAGCATGGTTGAGACGAAGAAGGCCCTCGAAGCTCTTGTCGAGCGCGCTCGCGCGGCGGATGTCGTGGCGATTGACACCGAGTTCGTCTGGGAACGAACCTACTATCCACGGCTGGGCCTGATTCAGGTTGGGTTGGGCGATGACGACGTCCAACTTATCGACACGGTTACGCTGACTGACGTCACGCCGCTCGGCGCACTCCTCGCCGATAGCGGTGTCGTCAAAATCGTCCATGATGCTATTCAGGACCTCACCATCCTGAGGAGAGCGACCGGCGCGGCGGCGCTGAACGTGTACGATTCGCAGCGAGCAAGCGGCTTTGTTGGCCTCTCCGGGACGATTTCGTTGCAGGATCTTGTGACGGAGGCCGTGGGGGTCACCCTCCGGAAGGGCGAAACGCGAACCGACTGGTGCAAGCGGCCGTTGAGCGAAAAACAAATCGACTACGCGACTGACGACGTCCGGTATATGCCGGCAATCCACGCCTGGCTTTCTGAAAAGGCCGCTGCGAAAGGCCGAGCGGCCTGGGTGGCGGAGGAGATGAGGGTTCTCGACGACGCGCTGCTTTACGACGAGCCCGACCCACGGGTCCAATTCGAGCGCGTTAAGGCGCGGGGCGTAGGCGGCCTTTCGGACACGCAACGCGCCGTGTTGAGGGAGTTGACGGCTTGGCGAGAGGAAACGGCCCGTTCATCCGACAGGACGCGCAGAGGCGTCCTGTCGGATGATGCCCTCGTCGAAATCGCGCGGAGGCTCCCGGCCAACATCCAACAATTGTCGAAGCGAACGGTGACAGACCGCGAGCGAGAGATGTACGGCGCGGCAATCGTAGGGGCCGTTCAGGTAGGGCTTGTGGTTCCGCCAAGAGAACGGCCCCGGAGACCGGCGCAAAATCCGCACGAAGAGCGCATCTCGGCTCGCGTCCAGGTGGTTCTGGCCGCCATCGCCGGGAGGTGCGCTCGCCAGGGCATTGATCCGCGTCTCGTGGCAACCAAAGCCGAGATTCACGATGTCGTGGCATCAAATAGCAAAATGCAGGACTTTGCAAGCCCGATTCTGAGCGGCTGGCGGAGAACCTTCATTGGCAATGACATCCTTGCGCTCCTCGCGGGCAAAGCGGCGGTTGCGCTGGGTGGCCATGACGACTGGCCCGATTTGACCCGCTAATCATCTTGCGTGCAGCGTGGGCAACGACTAGGTTTCCGGTTGACGCCGTTATCCTGCCATGTTCGATTACATCATCGTCGGAGCCGGTTCGGCCGGCTGCGTGCTCGCCAATCGGCTCTCGGAGGACCCCGCTGCACGCATCCTGCTGTTGGAGGCGGGTGAGCGTGACAAACGCGCGGAGATCCACATCCCGGCGGCGTTCTCTCGGTTGTTCAAGACGGATGTGGATTGGGCGTACGAGACGGAGCCGCAGGCGCAGCTGAACAATCGTTCGCTCTACTGGCCTCGTGGGAAGGTGCTCGGTGGAAGTTCGTCCGTCAACGCGATGATCTACATCCGCGGCCATCGCGACGACTACAATGGCTGGGCTGACGCTGGATGCTCTGGTTGGGGCTTCGATGATGTGCTGCCGTACTTCAAAAAGTCGGAGGACAACGCCCGCGGCGCCTCGCTGCTGCACGGGGTTGGAGGCCCCATGCGCGTGGAAGATCAGCGCGATCCAAACCCGCTGAGCAGCGTCTTTGTAGAGGCGTGCGTTCAAGCGGGGCTGGCCGCAAACGATGACTTCAATGGAGCCCGGCAGGAAGGCGCTGGCCTCTACCAGGTCACCCAACGATCCGGACGCCGTGTATCGGCCGCCACGGCATTTTTGCGCCCCATCGCGGACCGACCCAACCTAACCATCGAGACAAATGTGCACGTCACGCGGGTTCTCTTTGAAGGGGATCGGGCAACGGGTGTAGCGTATGTCCAAAACAGGCAAAAGCGACAGGCGACGGCTTCGGAGGAAATTATACTTTGCGGAGGCGCGGTAAATTCGCCGCAGCTACTGATGCTCTCGGGAGTCGGCCCAGCCGCACATCTCGCTGCGCACGGAATTGACGTTGTTGCGGACCGGAAGGACGTAGGACAGAACCTCCAGGATCATTTGGTCGTCGGCGTTCGATATCGCTCGAAACGATCGGGAACGCTGCTCTCGGCGGAATCGCCGCTGAACATCGCCCGCTATCTACTTCTTCGGAACGGCATGCTGACGTCCAACGTGGCCGAGGCTGGAGCTTTTGTCAGCACGCGCAACTCTAGTATCCCCGATTTGCAGTTTCACGTGGCACCGGTGCTGTTTGAGAATCATGGCCTGGAGCCCCCCAGGGAGCACGGTATCTCGTTTGGACCAACGCTCGTCAGGCCCGAAAGTCGTGGGTTTGTTCGGCTACACGGTGCTGATCCTTTGGCCGCTCCGGCCATCGGACCAAACTATTTAACTGAGCCATCCGACATCGAGACCCTGGTCGCCGGGATACGACTTTCCCGAGAGATCGTCTCTCAATCAACATACGGGGCCTTTCGAGGTGCCGAATTGACGCCGGGTCCGAACGTCCGCAGGGACCGGGACTTGGCCGACTACATTCGGGCCACGGCCGAGACGCTCTACCATCCCGTGGGAACGTGTCGGATGGGAACGGACGGCGAGGCTGTCGTCGATCCGGAATTGCGCGTTCAGGGTGTCGATGGCCTGCGTGTTGTCGATGCTTCCGTGATGCCGAGAATCATCAACGGTAACACGCACGCACCCACTACGATGATCGCCGAAAAGGCGGCGGATATGATAAAATCCAGGTCACGTGCGCCGTCTATCACCGCTGTCGCGTGACGCCAGTTGACCGGCCAGATATTCAGATACGACACGCTTGATGGGCTCAACCAGAACATTCCAATCGGCGCCGGGGCTCTTGGTCACAGTCAGGAATTGCGGCAAGGCCAGGATGTTTGTCACGCCGTCCAGTGCAAACAATGCCCGCCCGAGGTCGTGACCGGCCGATTCTTCGGCGGAGCTAAAAGCCAGCATCCCCGATGGTATGATCGCTTCAACATCAGCCGTAAACTTTAGGCTGTTCGGGTTGGGCGTCGGATGGATCGAAATAGCTGGCATTTGGAGAGTGTAGAGATAAAAACTCTGTCGCGGAGGCAGGTGATGCGCGGACAAGATCAGCGCGCGCGACTGCTCTTGAATCGGAGATTCAACGCTGCCCCCGGGAAATGTCGTATCTCAACCGCCCCAACCCGCAACGCAGCGACCGCCGATACTACGGGCACCCCGCCGCCCCATTTCCGAAAACAAAAAGAACAGCGCGTAGTATTCTGCCGCGACGGTTTCCTCCCAACGCCGCTTTCACAGATGTCCCAAACCCGCACGCAAGCCGCCCCGGTACCCTCTCCCGTTGATCCGCCGCCTTACGAGGACGAGCCGCCTCGCCGCGTCAAACCGGCGGCGGCTGAAGCTCTTCCGCCAACCAAAGAAGCTCTTCCATCAAGCAACGGGGAAACGGGGTCAACCACAATCCTCGTGTCGGGTGAGCCCTCAAGCCGCCTAGCCAGACTTGGAAAGGGACTTTCGGGTGTTGGAGAAGATCTTAAAAAGATTGCAGGGTTGCGCGTCGCGCTCGCGAAAGCCGAACTAACTGAGCAAGTCAACTACGGAGTGGGAAGGGCCAAACAGGGTTCGGTGGCTGGTGCCATAGCTTTAGTGGGGGCTTTCTTCCTTCTGGTTACCACCGCGATTGGCCTTGGCTCGCTACTCGGGCATATGTTCTGGGGGTTTCTAATCGTCACCTCCGGGCTGTTCGTGGGTGGGGGAGTAGCCTGGCTGGTCCTCAAACCGAAGCCGCCAACAACGTAGCAATAATCTCCACATGTTTTCCAAGACACAAACGGCTGTAGAAATTCAGCGGAAGCTGGAAGATCGGACGCGGTCCCTTAACCGGCACATTTCGGCTATCCGCCAGGAGTTCGCACCGCTCGCTGCAATTAGCGGGGACGGCGCATCGCCGGAGTCCCGGAAGCCTCTCAGCGCCGCCCAGAGGGTGGGGATGGCATTTGCGACCGCAACCGCGATCGGTTTGCTTGTCGGAGGTGAGGCGCGAAAACGAAAACGAAGACAAGCCGTCCGAAACGAGGCCACCAAGTACATGCAGATAGATCGTCTCTTTGGCGAGCTTGCGAAGTATTCGGGCACGAGCAAGGAATTGGAGGCTGTGCTGAATCGGGTTGTAGGACGCGCGTCCGCAGCCGGGCAACTTGAGGGCGTCGAACTAACGAGAAAGCCCCACTTCATTGCGGATGTGATCCGGACGGTGACCGTTGCGACGCTTGGCCTCGCCCTCAGGGCTGGCGCGGATTGGATTTCCGATGAGGTTCGAGCGAGCAGGGAGATTTGAGTTCGCAGCTCCTCCGCGCGATACTACGATGAGCTGCAAATCGTTCGAGCACTATGCTGATTCTCATTGCATTCCAGTTCGCCACTCTTCTGGTGGCCAGCCTACTGCTCCTGATTGAGGTGCGCGCAGGGCACGTAAGTGAGCCGCCGCAAAAATTCTCGCTCGCTCGCGCTGCCGTTTATCTCCTTGCTGCCGTCGCGGGCGCTACGCTTCTCGTCTCGATGGACGACGGAGAGTGGCTTTTTGCCCTGGCGCTCGTGCCCATCACTTTCCTCAGTTTGTTACGCTTTGGGATGGTCGCGCGATTTTGGTGGAGTGGCTGGAGACTTCCCGTCTATACGTGCGCGCTCCTAGCTATCGGGATGGTCAGCATGTTGCCCATGATGCCATTCCCCCTCAACCGGACGTTCGTACTCGATGAGCTTCATCTGATTGATACGTCCGTGGGAAGGCCGGATACGATCAACCCCGAGGCGGTGCGGACTGTGCGGGCGTAGGGGCAATCGCCTTCGCCAAGGAAAAGGACGGGCGGCCGTGTTGCTGATGCAGAGAGGCCTCCATCAAATGCATCGCGGCGACCAGGCCACTTCATCGAGGCGATTATGACTAAACGCAATCTCGGTGACGCATGCGCCCCCGAATCGACTTTTGTGCACTATTCACCTCGGTGCTCTCGGCTTCGGCCCAGGCTTCGAATTGCCCCCAGCCGGTAATTACCCCACTTCCATCCGACGCAAAATCAGGACTCGCAGCCAACATTTACAACGATAGCGATCTGAGGCTGTGGTCAGAGTAGAACGGTTGCGTCACAGGCCCAGCTTCAGGCGTTCAGACAAGCCGTCGGGAAGGCCCACTTCCTTGATGCGCGATGCCGTTCGCTCGATGTCGTAATGACCGCGGATCATCTGGCACGAAAACGCTTCCGTATCGAAAAGGGCAAAGGCTAACCGCGAATCGCCGTCGCGAGGCTGGCCAACACTTCCCACGTCAATCAGAAAGCGATGGCCGGGCCTGACGCGTAAAACGCCAAACGTGTTCGACACTACGGCCGCCTTGTGTGAGTGCCCCACAAAACAGACTGGACCGTCAAAGAACGAGAATTGGGCCTGCACGGCGTGGAACGACCCTAGCCTGTACCACATTTCTGGCGATTCTGGCGAGGAATGAACGAACGTGAGTTCGTGGGCATCATGTCGAAGCGGTAGCGATCTCAACCACTCCAGGTCGTCCTCGTTTAGGCTCCGTTGATGTCGGCGGACCGCAGTTTGCGCATCTTTCGGAAGGACGTCAATGCCTTTGTCGAATGCCACCGCTTCGTCATGATTGCCGAGAACACAGGCGTTGCAGACTGTGCGGATCAAGTCGATGCAAGCGGCCGGATCCGGGCCGTAACCAACCACGTCGCCCAGGCAAACCATGTAGTCAACTTTGGTCCTATCCGCGAGCTTCAAGGCCGCAGTCAGCGCCTCCCGGTTGGCATGGATGTCAGAGAGTACGGCAACTAGCAAGGGTATCTCGAAGGTTGGGAGCGAAGATCGGAGTAGAGCAGAGCTATGGTTACGCTCTTATGTAGATTTTATCATAAAGCGTATCGCGTCCCATGGCGTAACGCACTCCTGTTGGCTAGGAAGCATATATTGAGTTCACTGAGCCATCGGCCCGGAAATTGCGCTGGCTTCATCCCGAACAGCCATTCCGTCTCGAAAAATCCACTTTAATAATGCCCGCGCCTCACAAAGGATCAACTATACCTGTTTTAGCGGCCAATGCCCAAGAACAAGGTGTCCTGCAGGACCCCATTTATTATCGCGCACTTTCGCAAGGGTCTGGGTTGGGCTTTCGCGAATTCTATGATATCATTCTTCGCGGTAAGTGGATCATCGTCGCGGCCCTGATCGCCGTTGCCGTGCCGGTAACGATCTACACGATGTTGCAGCCGTCGAAGTACACGTCGTCGAGCCTGCTGCTCGTGCACCAGCAGGACGAGAGCCTGGTCTCGATCCTGCCTACAGACCCAGGGAGTTCTTTTTTCCAGGACGAACTTCAACTTGGGAATGAACTCTTGATTTTGCGCCAATCAGAAGCGCTTGCCGATTCGGTGGGTGTTCAGCTGGCGGCATT
The DNA here is from genome assembly GCA_041748175.1 of Rubricoccaceae bacterium. GTDB lineage: Bacteria > Bacteroidota > Rhodothermia > Rhodothermales > Rubricoccaceae > JAHEJB01. The sequence goes on along the minus strand of JBGTDU010000109.1, from coordinate 9,211 downwards.
GGACAGTATTCCTGGGACGCAACAGGCCTTTAGAGTCAACCGCAACAAGGACGGCGAGCGGATCGGTTATAAAGCGATCGGCGGCGTACTTCAGAGCAGCGTGATATCGTCGAACCTGGAAGGTGCCGATGTCGATGCGATCCGCATAACAGTCACAAGCACGATCCCTGAGGAAGCCGCTTATATCGCGAACATCTACGCGGACGCTTTCGTAAAGCTCACACGGCAATCGAGCCTGGCAAGCGTGAGCGCTTCGCGCGAATTCCTGGAAGAGGAAGTTCAACAGCAGTCGGGCCGAATGTTGGAACTGGACAGCAATGTTCGTGATTTCATGGCCGCTGAGGGTGCTGTTGACCTCGATGATGCCGCAGAGCGGCTTGTCAGTCAGGTCGCGGAACTCCAGGCGCAGCGAGACGAGGCCATGGTAGACGTTCGCATGAAGGAAGCGACCATCGCGCAAGTTGAAACAGAGCTTCGCTCCATAGAGCCTCGGCTGGCCGAGTTCGTTTCGAGCGGTGCGGCTGGCGAGATTGAGCTTGCCCAAACCCGTGTGGCGGAATTACGCGGGCGTCTCGAAACGATTTACCTGCGTAACGGCCAGCTGCGCACGGCCACCGACGTGCCTCCCGATGTCCGGACGTTGCGTTCCGAGATTTCTCAGTTGAATAGTCGTATATCCGAATTGACGCAACGATATCTGGCGGAAGCCGTTGCGGTCGGCGCCGACGGGAACAGCGCAGCCATGGAGCGCATCACTGAACTTCGCCGAACACTTGCCGAAGCGCGAATTGAAAACAGTGGTCTTCAGGCGCAGGTCGCCGTTCTAGGCGTACGCATCGGGCAGTATGAAGGCGAAATGCAGGCGCTTCCTCGGCAGTCCATTGGCCTGGCCCAACTCCAACGCGATAGAGAATCGGCTGAGGCGTTGACGGCAGCGCTGCAAGAGCGGCTCAATGATGCGCGCATTACAGAAAAGAGTGAGCTTGGGTACGCTGAAATCGTTCGCACAGCAGCTGTTCCGAGCGTTCCATTTAGTCCGAACCGCGAATTGAACATCATGTTGGGCCTGATGCTGGGGCTTGCACTTGGCATCGCGATAGCGGCGGCCAAGACACGGCTGGATGATCGCCTGCATCGACCGGATGACCTCACATCGCAGGGCTATCCGGTTCTTGGCACTATCCCAGACATGAAGGAACTCATCGCTCGGGATTTCAATGCGGCGGAAACCGTTGTGGTTGGCAATCAAACGCTCGACACCCGACTCGTCACACTTCTCAACCCGATGTCGGTTGCCAGCGAGTCGTACCGGGCGTTGAGAACAAGTATTCAGTTCAGCCGCCCCGATGTAGTCATCGAGACGATCATCGTGACAAGCGCGAGCCCGAATGAAGGCAAGTCGGTAACGTCCACCAATTTGGCGGTCGCCATGGCGCAGGCCGGACGCCGCGTGTTAATCGTAGAAGCCGATCTCCGACTGCCGTCAGTTCACGAGATGTTTGGCATAAGCCGTGAGCCTGGGCTAGTGCAATTGCTGTTCAACCCCGAAGCCTTCAATCCGGAAGACTACGCGACCGAGATCGATGACCTGTACGTCATGCCTCCGGGATCCTATGCGCCAAATCCGTCGGAGCTCCTGGGATCAAGGACCATGCGGGATTGCATCGCCAAGTTCAGAGAGGCGTTCGACGTAATCATCTTTGATGCACCCCCGGTATTGGCGGCTACAGACGCCGTGCTTCTTTCCACGCAATGCGATGCGACGATTGTTGTTGCCAGGGCGGGAGTGACACGGAACTACGATCTCCAACATGCCCACGAGGCACTGGAAGGCGTCGGTGCAACCGTGATTGGCACCGTCTTGAATGGCTTTGACGTATCGAAGGCGTACGGATATAAATACAAGTATCAGTACCGGTATGGGAATACGTACGGCTATGGGCATGAGGCGCATAAAACGGAAAGCTGAATCGCTTCGACTTCACCCTCAACTCAGATATTATTGTAGCGCTATGCTCCGTTGTGTTCTTGTCGTTTTCCTGATCTCGTTTGCCCTCGGCTCAAAAGCACAAACATTTGGCGAAGTAGAAGACCGACAGACGAACGTCGAATCGTACTTCTTCCACGTGCTCCCCGGCGAATCCACAATGCAGGTTTACGTTTGGGGAACGGTCAGGGGACCAGGGCTCTACGTCGTGAGCGAAGCGACCGATCTGGGTGAGCTCCTGTCCCTGGCGGGTGGACCGGCGATAATGGAGATTAATGACAACGACAAGAGAGAGGTTACCATTCGTCTGTATCATACCGAAGGAGGGGCTCGAACGATTGCGTACGAAGCCCAGATGGAGGAAATGATCAGCGAGCCAGGCGCATATCCACCTTTGCAGGATGGCGACGTCGTCGAGGTAGCTACGCACGATATCAAAGGGTTCAACTGGCGGGATATCTTTAGCGTCGTCGGCGCTGTCGCTGCGGTTGCTCTTGTGGTGGATAGAGTGGTCTCTATTTCAACGAGTAACTGATTCCGACTGGTCCAGGTCCGAGGCAACGACGATGGAGGAGAGCATTCTCGAACGCATACGGACACGGGATGCGCGCGTCGGAGTTATTGGTCTTGGCTACGTAGGACTACCGCTTTCCCTTGTGTTTGCGGACGCCGGGTTTAACATAACGGGGTTTGACGTAGACGAGGATCGCGTGGCCGCGATTAATGCGGGTGAATCTTACGTCACGGACATCCTCGCCTCGGATATTGGGAACCATGTGCGCAGCGGTATGCTCACGGCTACATCCGATTTCGAACGCCTGGGCTCCTGCGATGTCATTTCAATTTGCGTCCCAACGCCGCTCCGAAAAACGCGCGACCCTGACATGGCTTTTGTCGTGCAGGCAGTGCACGATGTTGCCGAGCGTTTGCGCCCTGGACAACTCATCATTCTTGAGAGCACGTCGTATCCGGGCACGACACGTGAACTATTAGTGCCTCTCGTCCAAGACCGCGGATTGACCGTCGGCCGCGATGTCTTTCTGGCATTTTCGCCGGAACGGGTCGACCCGGGCAGACTAGACTGGACCACAAAGAATACGCCCAAAGTGGTCGGCGGAATGACGGATGCCTGCCTGCGCGTCGCCTCGGCATTTTATGAGGCCTCGATCGAGACCATCGTGTCGGTGTCGAGTCCTGAAGTAGCCGAATTGACGAAGATCTTTGAGAATACTTTTCGGGCTGTCAACATCGGTCTCGCAAACGAGCTTCTGATTATTTGCGACCGGCTGGGACTTGACGTGTGGGAAGTCATCGACGCGGCGGCAACGAAGCCATTTGGGTTTATGAAGTTCACTCCCGGACCTGGACTCGGAGGGCACTGTCTTCCGGTTGACCCCCATTACCTATCATGGAAGCTCCGCAGCCTGAATTACACGGCCCGCTTCATCGAACTGGCGAGCGAAATCAATACCGCTATGCCCGAATTCTGGGTCCATAAGGTTCAGGACGCGCTGAATAATCATGGCAAGACTATCAACGGCAGCAAGATTCTACTCCTCGGCGTTTCTTACAAGCGTGACGTGGCGGATATGCGAGAAGCACCCTCGCTTGACATCATCTGGATGCTCCGCGAGAAAGGGGCCGACGTGTTCTTTCACGATCCTTACGTCTCCGTTCTAAACAGCGAGGGCGCGACGTCATTGAAAGGCGACGCACTTCATTCCCAAGATCTCACGGAGAATCTTCTGAATACGATAGACGGCGTACTCATAGTGACCGACCATACTGCGGTCGATTACCAATTGGTGGCAGACCATTCCCGGCTCATTGTCGATGGCCGAGGCGTAATGAAAGCTTTTAAGGGAACGGGCGCGATCGTTGGTCCGCCGGCTCAACCGAATCGCCGAGCAGATGCTCTGTTTGCCGCCTGATCAATTGTATGCCTACATATACATCGAGCTGTCCAATGATAGGGAGCTAAAAATAGAAGTACCTGAGCATTGACACATTGAATCAATACCTACATCATGTTTCGGGCGAAAGGCATGCGAGTCGGCATGCATTGGCACCTTCATGTTTTCGTCGGCCGGTGATCACGCCCGCAATCTGTTTCACTTCGCGTTGCCTGCTTAGTGCTTTATCTGGCGCTCCGAGCAACTAGCTCCTTCTCTACATGCGTGTCATCATCGTCGGACTTCGCCGCTCTGGTACAACGGCGTTCTGGCGTACTTGGAGACAGGACAAGCGGTTCGTTTGCTTCGATGAACCCTTCGGCAGTGGATTGACTCAGATCAACGACTCGAGTTGGAAGGACCTGGCCTATTCGCGGATAGAGATGCGAAAATTGTGGGAGAGGGACCCGCTTGCGTTCTGGAATAATTTCGCCCCCATCCAGCGGTCCGACGAGTTTCGCCGTGGGATGAGCAGTGACCAACGCTCGTACCTGAGCTGGCTGTTCGAAAGTGCTCGGCACGTGTGCATCGATGTAACACGCTGTCATTTCAAGATCGCGCAACTCAAACAGGTTGCACCTGACGCCATCCTCGTCCACCTCCGTCGTCCGCCCCAAAACTGGCTCACTTCAATCGCACTCCCCAGCCATGAGAAAGTGAACTGGATACAGAGTGGCCACTGGCGCACGTGGAGAAAATTTACGCGGAATACGCGAAACGCACTGTCAAAACGAAGATTCTGGACGGCAAAGAGAGGGTTCGGCTTTCAGGGTTATGAGGAAATTCTTGGCTATGGTTCCGACTCTCTCTTCGGATTCCGGCTTCGAGAGTCGGGCATGGATCCGGAAACGATTTGCCGACTGCCCCTCGTTGGAAGGCTCCTTGCATTGTGGAAACTGTTTGGCGATGAAGTGGAATCGGAAGGGCCTAAACATTTTGGCAACCACTTCTTCTCAATCAACTTCAACGACTTCTGCGGTGCGCCGAGAGGCGTGATTGAACCGATATATGAAAGGCTGGGTGAGGAAGCACCGCTGTTTGATTTTGGCGGCATTCGGCCTCCGCCAACCCATTTCGATCCCCAGGCACCGCAGTGGCTAAAGCTCTTCGAAGCTCTTGAGATAGATAACCGATGGCTTGCAGACGAAGGCAATGTCTGAGCATCGTGCTGCCCCTCTTCTCACCTTATCACTTGTCGGCGGTATCCGCGTCTAGCATGCAACGCTAATCGCATCCCGTCGACGGGTTAAGCCATAAATCGAATTGAACGTCGCCAATCTTCACCGATGAACCAAAAGATTACCGCGCCCGCCGACGAGAAAGAGATGGGCAAACATCTCGCCACCACGGCGAAGCAATCAGGACAGGTGCTTCTCATCAAGATGTTGATGTACGGCGTCTCGTTTGGGTCCAGTTTTCTACTGGCGAGGTTCTTTGGTGCGGCGGTAATAGGTGAGTTTGCTCTGATGCTAAGCATCATCGGGATGGCCACCATTCTCAGCGTATTCGGGTTGAATACCGCGATGGTGAAGTACATCCCTATTGCGCGCGTTAGCGGTGTCAAAGGTGAAGAGAATCACGTCGCCTACCTCGCATTGAGCCATAGTGTGGCCTTGGCAATTCTCTGCGCCCTGGTTCTCTTCTTCCTTAGCGACGTCCTGGCGGAGAACGTCTTTCATGTTCCTGAATTGCGAAACTTGTTGCGGATCGGAGCAGTCGGCTTAGTGCCTCTCACGCTGTCCAAGGTGATGGGAGGAATCTACCAGGGCGCAAGGGCTGCAAGTGCCTATTCACTAATCTTTGAATTTGTAGACAAAGTGCTTCTTCTATCACTCGTGGTAGTAATAGCCTTGTTTGACTTCAGGGCTTCTGTATTTGTAGCCGCGGCATGGCTTCTCAATCAGGTCATAACCCTTACGATCCTGGTCGTGCGCGCCAGGCGTTTCAATCTCGATATTGGTGAGGGACGCCAATTGGCGTCCTCGCGACCTGAGCAGAATCGGACACACAAGCGCAAGCTTCTATACTTTGCTTCCACGATGATCTTGGCAGCGCTGATGTCTTTTATCCTAGGACGGATCGACATCATCATGATCGGTCTATTCCGTGATGCGTCGGATGTAGGTGTCTACAAAATAGCCTTGGAGATTGCCGGCATGACGACTTTTATCATAGGAGCAACAAATTCGATCTTCCCAACTTTCATCTCCGAGTTGTTTGCAACCGGAAAAGTTGAACAACTACGGTCGATTTATGCGGCGGTGACAAAATGGATTATCATTCTTACGGCACCCCTTGTTCTCTCAATGCTCCTTTACCCCACAGCAATCCTCGGCTTCTTCGGTCAAGAATATATAGCCGGGTCATCAGTATTGATGATACTGGCCGCCGGATATTTTATCGACGCGATGGTAGGGTCGAATGGATTTATGCTCAACATGACTGGTCACGAACGTATAGTCTTAGCCAACAACATTACGATGGCCGTCATGAACATCGTCATGAATCTCGTGCTTATCCCGCGTCTGGGAATACCAGGGGCAGCCATTGCTACGGCTATTTCAGCCGGTACCATCAATATTGCCAAGTTCATTGAAGTGAAGATATTTATGGGCATCATCCCTTACGATCGTACATACCTTCCCGTGCTTTTCGGAATTGCCGTGACCTCGACACTTGCCTGGGTGCTCAGGCCTTTCGTCACGAATGCATTCGTCGTCGTTGCGGTAACACTGCTTAATATCTCGGTGGCCGTAGGGATAGCCTATTGGTTCCGCAGTGAAACCGACAACCTGGTATTTGCTCGTATTGCGAGCCGGTTCGGAAGAGGACGCCGTAACTGATCCCCCATACTCCACTTCGGCTTCCATTGTTTGGTACCTCGTGTCCATCGAAAGAAATGAACTGCGATGGGTGCGCGAAACGCGGGGTAGTTTTCTGCGAGACGTGATTTAATGGCCTAGTTGAAGCGCGCCCAGCCCCGAGTGACTTCTAGGGGGAGCGGCGTGTTTTCGTTTTCCTCCTAAAGTGGATTGCTGAATTGCCGGAGCGGCTAGGACAATGCCGAGCGCCAGAAATGTGATGAAGATGGCAGGGAAGCTCTCGATCAGGCTCTTCGGAACGCTTACGAGTAATACGCCGACTACGATTACTCGTTGGTACCGATGTTTGCTAGACCATACCCCCAGCAACAACCATCCGAACAAGAGTAAGCTACCGATGCCAAAGTTGACGAACAGGGTTAGATAGGTAGAGTGCGTATTGCCCGTTAGAACGTCTCCGATGTCAACGACATATCGACGCTCCTCTCTGTCCATCTCTATTAGGCCTGCATTGCCGAGCATCACGTAAGAGGCGGTTCCGTATCCAAGGCCATCGCCAAACAACAACTCTCCGGGGTTCTCAACGGTATCCGCGACCCACGTCCATATAACGATGCGGTTGTTCTCAAGTGGATCCACGTCTTCTCTGCCCGTGAAGGCTTCGGCTCCAAAATAGAATACGGCGGAGATAACGAGCACGGGAGAAAGCGCATAAGCGAGAATGCGAATGGTAGGCCCTATTTGCATTCCTTCAAGCCATGTATAGGATAGCAAAAAGAGTGTAGTAACGGTCCCCGTACGCGAGCCAGACATAAGTGCAAAAATAGCACAGCCAGCAAGCCACAATAATGTCTTGCGCTTGGACCTGACATGCGCCGTTGCCAGAATAAGAATGGCCGACGCAATCATCACAGCGGAGAACTGATTCACGTTTGCGAACGTGCCAAACGTTCGTACACCGAGTAGATCGCGAGCATTCTTCAATGCCCCAGCTCCTACAATATTTTGTATGATGCTTATACTGAATTGAATTGCAAGGAACACACGAAGTATTTTATCAAGTACACGCATCGAACGTTCCGGGGAGCTCTTCATCAAGATATAGCCCATCCAGATAGCTGGGACATAGGTGAGCAGCCGAAGGCCAAGCAGCTGGATCAGGACGTTAACATCTTTAGCCACCGTGCTCCATGCTACGACGCTAAGAGATAGGAGGAAGAGCAAGGACGCCGCGAGTATTGCGGTAGAGCGGCCATGGGGCTGTAATTTTCGAATAAGGAGCGCCCAAGCGAACAACAGTACTGTAGCCGCCCACGACCCTTCCCGAAAGATTCGGAAGCCAATACCGCCGCCCTCCAACCCCCCGCGAACACCTGTCTGCCAGAACAGGATAACCTGGGGTAGCGTGGCTATTGTCGAGGAGAAAAGAACGACTCCTAGAGCGAGGGCAAGAAAAATGTGCCACCGGCCCGAGCCAATCGCCGTCCGCGACGAGGCTAGGTTGCGGGCGGCGATTGCTCCCGGCTGCCTCGGTGCCATTGCTAATCTTGAGATCATATTCGAAAGCTAAGGCTGTAATTCAAAGCGCGGTTGTGTTCAGGCCCGTTCCACAGGCGGTAAACGACCAAAGAGATAAGGCAGTGAGGCATTCAGTAGCATCTTCTGAAATCAAGAAGCACAGTGCATTACCCAATCCTGGTCCTGCTCGTAGCCAAGTTGCACCAAGGCATCCCCGGCATAGTGGGCAAATATATCCGCGGCTTCTCTGGTAAAGTGATTGCTCCAGTCGCCCGCAATCCCCTTGCGAAAAAAGTTATTGGAAAGCTCTTCTCCCGGTTGTCTACCGGACGATTTTGCGAATGATGCCTGTTCAATTGCAGTGTGGAGTCGATCTTCGTCGGGGGGTGCATCCAAAAACTTGGCCAATCCGCGGTTCATGGGTTCAAAGGCATCCTTAAGCAGATCTTCGTATCGAAGGAAGGCAACATTTTCGCGCCCGGGCTGAATCCAGGCTCGAATGTGATCGGGCCACGTCAAGCGGGCACCGTGGGGTTCCGTCAAGCTGAACTCCAGGTAGCGGGGGAGATTTCCTCGAATGTCATCATGGTCAAAGTTGCTTCCGAAGTGTGCGCCAAATAGTTCTTGCCATTTGTCGCGACCAGGATGGTCTGCAAGTTGCATCAGGCGTACGCGATTATAGTACTGCGAAACCATAATGTCCCGGCCGTCGCGGTAGACATAAAAGCAGTTGCTAAGGCCGGGGCGGTAGTCGAAATGGGAGTGCAGAACGGCGTTGTGAAGCACTGGGAGCCTTCGAAATTTGGCCCAAGGCACGTTCAAGTACCCAGAAAGCAATCGGCACACCCACGTGGTTCCAGATCGAGGATAGCCGCAGCCCATCCAAAGGTTGAGCGACTTAGCCTTGCGCGAGGCGAGGAAGTCGTCGATTG
>JBGTDU010000108.1:0-22555 GCA_041748175.1 Rubricoccaceae bacterium | reverse complement strand
CTTGTCGCGTTCCTGATCATCGGCGTAGCCGTTGATCACCACGCAGACGTTCGGGCAGCGTGTGAGAACTTCGATGTTCTCGTCGAGGCGGCTACGCGCTTCGGTGCTGAGCGAGCTCATCTCGTAATCGAAGTAGGCCGTATTGAGTTCGGTCACTTCGTCACAGAAGGCATCGCCGACCGTCACGGTACACGTCGAGCTGTCGCTGCCGTATGCGTTGGTCGCGGAAACCGTGATGGTATACGTGCCCGGGTCGTCGTAGCTATGCGTAGCAGGCAGGCTGCTGGCAGAGGTTCCGTCGCCGAAGTCGACGCTTACCGTGTAGGGCTCTGAGCCCGTGATCGTCCCGGAGACGGTGACCGTCTGGCCGAGATCGGCACGGCTCGGTGTGACGCGGCAGCTGGCCGTAGGCGGCTCGGTCACTTCAACCACGTTCACGAGGCAGGTGTCCGTGTCCGAGTTGTAGGGCCCTTGGGCCGTGACAGAGACCGTGTAGGCGCCCGGTGCCGAGAAGGCGTGGGACGAGGTCATGTTGGCCCCCGTCGATCCGTCGCCGTAATTCCACGAGTAGGAGATCGGCCCGGAGGCGTCGGCATTGCTCGAAGCCGTGAAGGAGCCCGACTGGCCAACGTTCAGTTCAGACGTACAGTCTGCCATCACAGTAACGTTCGTGCCAGGACCCTTGAAGAAATACCGAAGACCACCCCCGTACATGTTCAGGTTGTCATAATCGGCGTCATCGCCAAACGGGAGGGCACCGGCTCCAGGGTTGGAGTTGTCAATCGCATCGTCCGGGAAAATGAACGCGGTGGACAATTCAGCGAACAGGGAGAGCTTTCGACCGAGCTGGAGGTCGAGCCCGCCACCAACGTGTGGGCCAAACCCCGTAATACCACTACCGTCCGAATCTTCGCCCTGACCGCGAGCGACAACCCCACCAAACTGGAGGTAGGGCGTGAGTTTGGCACCGGGCCAAGGCATGTAGCGGAAAAGCGCCTGATACTGATACGCGTAGTCGTTGGAGTTTAGTTGTCCACGTAGGAGCGTGATCGGATTGATTGCATCGGTGCGGCTGAGATTGGGGTACTGGCCGTAAAGAAAACCAACGGCAAAGCCCAGGTGCTGATCGAACTGATAGCCGATCTCGCCACCAAAAGCATAGCCGAGGTCTTGGGTGAGCCACCCGAGTTCACCGCCGGGATCGCCGAAGCTGACTCCGGTTCCGTCGAGTTCACCGCCGTAGGCGGACAAACCGCCGCGCAGGGCGAGAAATACTGTCTTGCTGGGGCGTTGAGCCTGGACTTCCGTCATGAAGACGAGTGTCAACAGGACCAAACAACCGAGCATAAATGAAGATGGTAGACGCTTGGCCATAGTCTTCTCCTTTCGGTTCTGGGGCATGGAGAGTGAGGGTGGAAGTACTGCCGCCCCAAGCCATCCGAGCCAAAGGCCCATCAGGAAAGGAGCGTGGTGGTGAGCAAAAAGTGAGACGCGAGTGTGAGTCGGTCGAACGTGCTGCTCAGTATGCGAAGATAAACGCAGACGAGCGGCAAGGGCAGCTTTGATCCCCTTGCTACGATGCGCAGCATAGAGCGGCTCACCATGGCGCAAAGTAACTACGATGCAGCGCTCTACTCAACCCGTTCGCATTACGATTGCCAAAAACATCTGAATGGCATGCGTGAGCCTGTCCAAAATGCCCGAAATCAGCCTATGGAGCGCACAAAAAGCTCAAGGCGACTCTTGATATTGGCCGCTTTGTTCGGGTGAAGCAAACGCTTTGTCGCAAGCCGATCAAGCTTCGCCTTTACGGCATTGAGCTTCTGATCAGCTTCCTCGCGAGAAGTGGTTTCCTGCAAGTCCCTGATCATGGTGCGTACACGAACATGGTGGAACCTGTTGCGCAGACGACGCTTGGCCGTTTGGCGAACGCGTTTTGCTGCTGACTTGTGCTGCGGCATGGATGAAAAGGAGTGTCGAAATGGTAGGTGGAAAGGCAGATGCTTGCCAAAGGGGCTGCGCTGATCGCCGACGCCTGTTTTCACTCGCTTCATTCCGAATGCGCGGCAGCGTGGCGCCAAGCAGCTAATTTAGTTTGCTGTCTGTGCAGATACCACGAAAGAAATTCCACGCCGCGAGCTGAGGGCCGAGCCGTCGCCAGGCAGGTGAAGGTTACCTCAGCCAACATTTTCCGACGAACGACCTCTTTGAACCTCCCGTTTCTTCGCGATCTGTTTTCCAGGCCAGGTGCCACGCGGACGGTTGTTCTGCTTGAACAGGAGACGATGGCCACGCCGCGCCAATACGAGGTGCAGCCCAAGCAGCTTCTGATTTTCGTCGCGTCCATTATGCTGGGGGTGACGTTACTCATCATTGGCCTGATTCTGTTCACACCGATTCGGGGGCTTTTTTCGGGCACCGATCTTGAAGACTACAGAGGCGTCGCCGAGTTAAATGCACACCGAGCCGTGGCTCTTGAGGACTCGGTGGCCATCCAGTACCGCCAGATCACGCAACTCCGGGCACTGATCACGGGCGATCTCGACAGTCTAACGACAACGGTGCCAATTTCTGAGAACATGGTGCTTCCCGAAGCCTCCGAGGTCGAAGCCGTCCTTGGTGTGACCCTTGATGAGGCGGAGTCGGCCAACCAGACCGACCACGAGCAGCCAGCGATTCCGTTTCGCTGGCTTGACGTGAGTGACGACAGGGAACCGCTTTCCGAATCGGCAACTGAGGCCTATCTCGCGAGCCTGCGACTGCCCGCGCTTCCACCCGCGGAGGGGTTCTTTACGCGAGGATTCAATGCCCGGCAAGCGCATTTCGGGGTCGATATCGCCGTGGAAGAAGGGTCACCCATTCGAGCCGTCGGAAACGGTTATGTGGTCTTCGCCGACTGGACGCATGAAGGCGGGTATGTCGTCGCCGTGCAGCACGCGGACGGCTACCTCTCCATCTACAAACACAATGCGCGCCTGCTTAACCGCGTGGGTGACCGCGTTCGCAGCCGCGAAACCGTCGCGATCAGCGGAAACTCAGGGGAGATAACCACAGGCCCCCACTTGCACTTTGAGTTGTGGCGAAACGGTCTCGCGCAAGATCCCCGCACATTTTTTGTAATCCCGTAATCGGGCCAAGCGTTTGGATTCGGCCTCGTTTGGCCTTAACTAATCGGCCCGCCATCCAGACCATTCGCCTTATGTCCCGAAACATCCTCCCTCCGCCGTCGACTACGAACCCTGCCGAGCAGCACAATATCATCGGCAAGGATACGGTGATCGAAGGCACCCTCCGCTCGAGCGGCAACGTCCATATTAGCGGCACCGTGAAGGGCAATGTCGAGGTGCAGGGGCGCACCGTGGTCATGCCCGGAGGGGCCGTAGACGGCGAAGTCGCCTCGACGACGGCCGAAATCGGAGGAAAGGTGAAAGGCCAGATCTCTGTCTCCGAACGCCTCGTTCTGAAATCGACCGCCGTTGTAGATGGAGACCTGCGAACCTCCAAACTCGTCATTGAGGACGGCGCTACGTTTACAGGACGTTGCGATATGACCGGAACGGCACCGGCATCGCGCGCGACCTCAGTGGACGATTCGTCGGATGGTTCAAGGCTAACCCGGCGGCTTGGAGGCAGCCCGGACTCGCCGCCGCCGACTGCCACACCAGGCTGACCGTGGCGAAATCGCCGAAGGATCGGAAGGCACAGCCGCGTGATCTGGAGGGCTGGGAACGGGATGACTGGAAGGAGACCGACGCCTGGGCGCGGGATGATTGGAAGAATGCCGACTGGGGCAAACCAGCGGCTCCCTCGACCAGGCCGCGAACCACGCCAAAGGGAGGCGGGATGACTTCGTATGGCAGAGGGATGATCGAGGCTGGCCCCTACCTCTCGCTGGGGACGCAGATTGCGTTCGGAATGGCCTTGTTCGTAGGGATTGGCTACTTCGTGGATCGGTGGCTGGAATCGACCCCCTGGGGGATGATTGTTGGCGCGGTGCTGGGCATGGTGGCGGTTTTCAGCCTCGTGATTCGGATGGCACGCGACGACGACGCGAAGCATAGGGAAGAATAAACGGCGTAAGACTGAATGATGAGGAGGTGGTCGCCCGAGCTCACAGGGAAACGCGTGATTTGATCGACGCCGAACGACGGTTGGCAAAGGCTTTCGAGACCAAGGGCATCCACCAATCCCTTTCGACCGGAATTCACCTACCCTTGCAGACCCCTCTATCGGGGCCGATCTAACTTTGCCGCCCTTCCGTTTCGTGGGCCTGTTTTACGGGCTTGTTGGCGGCTGACTCACCCACGCGCTTTCTGCTGATGCACACTGCCATCTGGACGAGTATCGTCCTCGGCGTTGCCCTCGGATTGGCGAACGCGGCCGCCAGCTTCCTTTCCTACAGATTAGCTCGAAGCAAGCCGCAAGGGACGTTTATGGTGATCGTCTTCGGGGGGATGGTAGCGAGGATGTTCGTTGTGCTGGCCCTGCTGGCGCTCGTGATCATCTTCGTTCCGATCAGCCAGGGTGCCTTTGTCGGTGCGTTCTTCGCCACGTTCGCCGTGGCAACGATCGCGGAGGCCATCCACTTGCAGCGACGAGCTTCGTCGCATCGTCGTACTCCTTCCAGCGAAACGCTGCCTACCTCCGGAGGGGGTTGACACCCGTGTATTTCATTCCTCGCATGAAGTTCGCTTCGACTCTTCTGCTCAGCCTGATTGCCTCCGCGTTCCTTATCGGGCCGGCGGCGGCACAGGAGCACGGAGAAAGCATCGAGGAGGCCGTGCAGGAAGAAGAGCTCGACGCACTCCATCACTCTGCGGATGCCTTCTATCTTGACTTCGAGCCGATTGGGAAAGTTGAGTTGCCGCGCATGTTTGTCGTGCGCGACGAGAATGGAGGTCTCGGGTTCGATTTTTTCCGGTCCACCTCCGACGCCGTTGCGTCCGGTTCGTACGTAGCGAGCGTGGGCGATCACGCGGAGGGACCCGAAGCCCACGTAGCGGATGACGACCACGGTGAGGCAACGATGGAAGAAAGCGAGGCCCACTCTGACCCGCTAGAAGCCGGGATCATTCGCACGCGCGGGCAGATTGTCGCCGACCTGTCGTTCACACGGCACACTATGTTCATGCTGCTCGCCGCGCTGATGCTGCTCGTCATATTCCTTCCGATCGGCGCGAAATACCGTCGGGGTATCGGGCGAACGAGCGCCCCGCGCGGGCGATTCCAGAATGCCATGGAGGCCCTCGTTATCTACGTCCGCGAGGAGATTGCCAAGCCGACGATGGGCGACAAATACGCCAAGCACATGCCCTACCTGCTCACGGCATTCTTCTTCATCCTCTTCGGCAACCTGCTCGGGCTGTTTCCCTACGGCGCGACGATGACCTCCAATATTGCCGTAACGGCGGTGCTGGCGGGCTTCACGTTCGTGGTCACACAGCTCGCGGGCACCAAGGATTACTGGAGGCACATTTTCAACCCCCCCGGTGTGCCGCTTCTGGTAAAACCCATCATGATCCCCATTGAGATCATGGGGATTTTCACCAAGCCGTTCGCGCTGGCCATTCGGCTGTTTGCGAATATGACGGCCGGGCACCTTGTCATCCTGAGCCTGCTCGGGTTGATCTTCGCCTTTAACAACATTTTTGGAGCGGCTGTGGGTTGGGGCACCTCGCTCGCGGCTGTTCCGATGACGCTCTTCGTCTACTTCCTTGAATTGCTCATCGCGTTCATTCAGGCGTACGTGTTCACTATCCTGTCGGCCCTGTTTATCGGGATGGCCTCGGCGGAGCACGAGTACCACGGCAGCGACCACGAACACGAACAGACATCCCACGAAAAGGCAATTCAGGCGTCGTCGCCGCTCGTTGCCGGGCACGACGGCCAACTCTATCACGAGGCAGAAAGAACGGTAGGGACCGAGGCCGCCATGGCGCTCTCGCCCACCTGATTTTTTCTCTTCTGCTCCACGCCCACTCCCCGGAAACTCAACAACCGACGGCCGATTTGTCCGTCTCCCCGATCATCCACCGACCCTAACTCACCCCAACCTCCATCATCATGGATCCTCAATCCCTCGGATACCTTGGCGCCGGCATCGGTGCTGGACTTGTTGCTCTAGGTGCCGGTATCGGCATCGGCCTCCTCGCAGCTTCGGCGCTTGAAGGCGCTGCCCGTCAGCCAGAAGCCCACGGCGAGCTTCGCACCACGATGATCATCGCCGCCGCACTCGTTGAGGGTGTGGCTCTCTTCGGCCTGGTGATCTGCATCATCCTGGCAACTGCGTAATTGCGTTTGGGGATGACCTTACCGGTCGTCCCCTTCTGCTTTCGCGTCTTATTCTGCTATCGGAATCATGACTCTCCTGCTCGCTTCGTCGTTGCTCTCGCCCCATACAGGGCTGATCTTTTGGACGCTCGTCGTTTTTGCGATCCTCCTGTTCGTCCTGGGCAAGTTCGCCTGGAGGCCAATGGTGAGTGCCCTGGACGAACGTGAGAAGACCATTGAAGAGTCGTTGACCCGTGCCGAGAGCGCTCTGGAAGAAGCCCGGAAGATGCAGGCGGACAACGAGTCGGCTCGCCGCGATGCCGAGCGTCAGGCGCAGACCATCCTTCGCGACGCCCGCGATGCATCCGACCAACTCCGTTCGGAGGAGGTCGACAAAACGAAAGCCCAGCTTTCGCAGATGCAGGAGCAGGCCCGCGCGGATATTCAGCGTGAGAAGGTGCAGGCGCTCGCTTCACTTCGTGCAGAAGTTGCCGACCTCGCCATCGGCGCAGCCGGAAAGATTCTCAACGAGAACCTCGACGACGACCGACAGCGCCGACTTGTTGAGACGTTTCTCGACGAACTGCCCAAGAACTAGAGCATAGCGCGTATTGCGTGTTGGGGCTCCCCTTACGCATTACGCACTCCGTAACACGCAACACTGAAATGAGCCATCCCGTCGCCCGCCGATACGCGCTCGCCCTCTACCAGGAGGCGCAAGAGAAGGGCGTGGCCGACCGCATCGACGAGGACATGGACGCGCTGCGCGAGACGCTTGCTGGCTCCGCCGAACTCGTCTCGCTGTTTCGCAGCCCGATCGTTCCGCGTCCGAAGAAGGAAGCCGTGTTGGGTCGGATCTTCGAGGGCAAGGTGCACGACCTCACCATGCGTTTCATTCGCCTCCTCGTTGAAAAGGAACGCGAGGAATTGCTTCCCGTTGTCGTTGCTGCGTATGCCACGCTCAAGGATGAACGCCTGGGGATCGTTGAGGCTCATGTTCGCTCGGCAAAGCCACTCGGTTTCGACGAAGCGGAGGCGCTACGCAAGGCTCTTGAATCCCGGTCGGGCAAGAAAGTCCGCATGAAAATGGACGTGGAGCCGTCGCTCGTCGGTGGGCTCGTTGTCCGAATCGGTGACAAGGTTTTTGACCGCAGCGTCCGCCACCAACTTCACGTTCTCAGCGCGCAATTTCAAGAACGCGCGTTTCTCAGCCAGAATTAATTCCTATTGCGTGTTGCGTATTCCGTAAAGGAAGCATCGCACGCGCAAAACGATCTACGCAATAGACCCCCATGTCCACAGCTATTCGCCCCGATGAAGTCACTGCCATTCTCCGTTCGGAGCTGGGCGGTTTTGAGTCCGAGACGGACGTCTACGAGGTTGGCACCGTGCTTCAGGTTGGCGACGGCATCGCACGGCTCTATGGCCTTGCGAATGTGCAGGCCGGCGAGCTGATCGAGTTCCCGGAAGCCAATGTGACGGGCATGGTTCTCAACCTCGAAGAGGACAACGTCGGCGCGGTGCTTTTTGGCGCAGCCGATGCCGTCAAGGAAGGCCACGAAGCACGCCGTACCGGGCGCATCGCATCCGTTCGGGTTTCCGAGAGTATGCTTGGCCGTGTCATCGACCCCCTCGGAAATCCGATAGATGGAAAAGGGCCGCTGACCGGCGAGACCTACGAGATGCCGCTGGAGCGCAAGGCACCGGGTGTTATCTATCGCGAACCCGTCACCGAGCCACTCCAGACGGGCCTTAAGGCTATCGACTCGATGGTGCCGATCGGCCGGGGCCAGCGCGAACTTGTGATCGGCGACCGCCAGACGGGTAAGACGGCGGTGCTGATCGACACGATCATCAACCAGAAGCGCACGCACGAGGAAGGCGGCAAGCCAGTCTTCTGTGTCTACGTGGCCGTCGGCCAGAAGAACTCGACGGTCGCGCAGGTTCAGGGCGCCCTGGAGAAGGCCGGAGCGATGGATTATACCGTCATCATTTCCGCCCCGGCGTCAAGCCCGGCGCCGCTTCAGTTCATCGCGCCATTTGCTGGCGCGTGTATAGGCGAGCTTTTCCGAGACACAGGCCGCCACGCGCTTTGTATCTACGACGACCTTTCGAAGCAGGCCGTCGCGTACCGCGAGGTGTCGCTGTTGCTTCGCCGCCCCCCCGGACGCGAAGCGTACCCTGGCGATGTCTTCTATCTCCACAGCCGCCTTCTGGAGCGCGCCGCGAAGATCAACGCGACCGACGCCATCGCTCAGAACATGAACGACCTCCCGGATTGCCTCAAGGGTATGGTAAAGGGCGGTGGATCGCTGACGGCGCTTCCGGTGATTGAGACCCAGGCCGGCGACGTTTCGGCGTATATCCCGACGAATGTGATTTCGATTACGGATGGTCAGATCTTTCTTGAAACCAACCTCTTCAACGCGGGCGTTCGTCCCGCCATCAACGTGGGTATCTCGGTTTCCCGCGTGGGCGGCAACGCCCAGATCAAGGCCATGAAGAAGGTTTCCGGAACGCTTCGGCTCGACCTTGCACAGTACCGCGAGCTGGAGGCTTTCTCTAAATTCGGATCGGATCTCGACCCGGCAACGCAGCGCCAGCTTAGCCGTGGCGCGCGCCTCGTTGAGGTTCTAAAGCAAGGGCAGTACGAGCCCGTTCCAGTCGAAGAGCAAGTCGCCATTATTTACGTGGCCGGTCAGGGCCTGATTGACGCCGTCCCGATTGCGGACGTGAAGGCATTCGAGGCCGAGTTCCGCGAAGCGCTTCGCCTCAAGCATGCCGATGCGCTCCAGTCGGTTGTGAATACAGGCCAGTTGACCGACGAGGCTATCGCAGCCTTCGAGCAAGAAGCCAACGACATCGCGGCGCAGTATGCCGAGACCGATGAGGTTTCTGCTTGAGCACTATGGCCGAGCCGAAATCCGAAATCCGAAACGAGCGCGACTGACGCAAGTAAATCCGAAATCCTGAATGGCCACCCTCCGCGACACTCGCAATCGAATCAGCTCGGTGAAGAACACCCAGCAGATCACCCGCGCCATGAAGATGGTCGCGGCAGCGAAGCTGCGGAAAGCCCAGGAACGCATCTTTACCGCTCGGCCCTACGCGTTCAAGATCCGCGAACTGATTGGCCACCTTCGTCAGCGCCTCGACCCCCTGAGCCATCCACTCTTCCGTCCTCGGGAAGAGGTGCATGCGGTGCTGTTGATCGTGGTGACATCGGATCGCGGATTGGCAGGCGCATTCAACACGAACATCCTGAAGAAGGCCGAAGAGCGAATTGTCGAGGCGTACGCCGACTACAAGGCGACCGGCGACCTCCACATCCTCGCCATCGGGCGCAAGGCCCACGACTATTTTGCCAAGCGCGGCTACGACCTCGTCGGCGATTTCCGGGGCGTGTTCAACGACCTCCGGTTTCCCATCGCGGGCGAGATTGTCGACCTCGCCGTCGAAGGGTTCGAGGGAGGGAAATGGGACCATGTTGAAGTTGTTTACAACGAGTTCAAAAACACAATCTCCCAGAACCGTATCGCCGAGCAGTTGCTTCCCGTGCCGAGCGGCGAGTTCATCACGCCGGTTATGGAAGCCAGCGCGGACTACGGTGATGCAGACGCAGCCACCGGCGAGGTGGAGTACATCTTCGAGCCGAGCCCGGAAGTGCTCCTGGAGCGCCTGATCCCCGAGTTCATGCAGTACCAGCTCTGGCGGATGCTACTCGAATCCAACGCCGCCGAGCAAGGCGCGCGTATGGTGGCCATGGACAACGCCACGACCAACGCAGGCGAGCTCCTCAAAGACCTCCAGCTGATGTACAACCGTGCGCGTCAGGCCGCGATTACGACGGAGATCATCGAGATCGCGAGCGGGGCGGAGGCGCTGAGCGCGAAGTAGGGTCGAACGAGGGGTTGGAACGGAGCGTGGCATATCTCCGTTCTGCAGACGGTTTCAACCCTTCATCTTCCCCAATGAATTCCGAGGAACCACGGACCATAAAAGTGCTGGGTGGACGAAACCTGCCGCCCTACTGGGAGCGCTTCGATCAGCTCCAGCGGACGGCACACAAGCTGCGCGCAACAGCGGGATTGCCGCGTGGTATTTTCCGGTTCGCAGACTTCGCCGCTTTCGAGGAATGGCAATGGAACCAGCGGCTGAACCGCCCCGACCGCCCGAGCGAGCCGACCTCATAGCGCTGTGCCGCGCACTCAATGCCGAGGGTGCGGAATATCTGGTTGTGGGCGGGATGGCAATCGTTCAGCTCGGATTCCTGCGAGCCACGGAAGACATTGACTTGCTCGTTGACGGTTCGAAGGAGAATATCGAGAGGCTGAGGCGGGCATTGAACATCCTACCCGATGGGGCTATCCGCGAAATGGAAGACGACGATCTGGAGAGATATACAGTCGTTCGCGTGTCCGACGAGATCATTGTAGACCTCATGCTCAGGGCGTGCGGGATCTCGTTCGAGGAGGCGCGGGAAGAGATTGACCAAGTGGATATTGAGGGCGTGCGGATTCCCTTCGCCTCGGCGGGGTTGCTGCTTCGGATGAAGCAGACGGGTCGCGAAAAGGACGCGCCGGATCTAGTGTTCCTTAGACGGAAGTTGGAGGAATGACGGTCAGATTTCAGTTACGCCGCAGAACAATTGCAATCTCCGGTTGGGCGGATGTACTAATGCCGGATTAAGGGCATGACAGCCGAACGCGCCGCAAACGCTGAATGGTAGAGCGTGCTCGCCGAGCGCGCCGCGATACAAGGTTACATAGCATGTACAATTGGGCACCTCGGCGAGGCATCCCTACCCTAGACCTGTGGGTGCCAGGCCGGAACACAT
The DNA here is from genome assembly GCA_041748175.1 of Rubricoccaceae bacterium. GTDB lineage: Bacteria > Bacteroidota > Rhodothermia > Rhodothermales > Rubricoccaceae > JAHEJB01. The sequence continues at coordinate 11,448 of JBGTDU010000108.1, read as the reverse complement.
CGCAAGCACCGCCGCGCTGAATTCACCTCACGACGGTAACGCGCCGCATCTCGGTAAAGGCGTCTCCAGTAACTCGGATCACATAAACCCCGCTCGGCAGATCCTGACCGGTGACGATGAACCGGTGGAGTCCGCCCGCCTCCAGAACGCCATCGTGGAGCATGGCTTCTCTCCGGCCAAGCGCATTGTAGACGGCCACCGTCACGTGTTGGGATTCAGCCACTTCCAGAGTGAATTCCGCTGTTTCGTTGAACGGATTGGGGAAGACGGCTGAGAGAGCAAATCCTTCGGAGAGATCTCCCGCCAGAGCCGCCGCTGCTGGGTCGGAATCGAGCTTCTCGAACGGAATGGAGTCGCTATCCAGAACCGTCGACGGATGTGTGCCCACGTTCCCGGTCAGGGTGTACGTCCCTGCAGGCGCGTTGCCTCTAAGCCTGTACGCGAAGTCCCGCGTGAACGTGTCTCCGGCGTCAATGGTCACGGAAAAAGGGCCCTTCGTCCTGACCTGCCCAGTGGGCCTGATCTGGTCGATCCAGTACTGGGTGGATTGCGTGCTGGCGGTGGAATTGGCAATGGCGACCTGGTACCGGAGCGTTCCGCCACCGACCGGAATGGGATCTCCCGACAGAATCGAAAGCCCGATGGTCAATCCACCGGACGTGCCTCCGAGGAGCGTGTGTGTACGACTGTTGTAGGTGAGCCCGCGCAGGCTGCTTTCGGCAAGGACGTGAAGGCGAGCGTTGACGAGTGCCGCCGAGCGCACCTCGTAGTAGTTCACGTCGGGCGCGAGACCACGGAACGTGATCGGCATTCCGTCTACAACGATGCTTCCCATGGCACCCTCAAAGGCCACGACATCCGGCGCGCTTTCGATCAGTTCGAGCTTGCCGCCGCCACCGTAATAGCCGAACACGAAGAAGGCAGAGAGATCGGGCCGGTCGTAGAGCGCGCGAAAGAGGATTTCCTGCCGATCACCCCGGTAGCCGTCGTTGAGATCCACGTCCGTGAAGCCGACGGCCGTACGGAGGAAGGATTGGGCGGTCGTCGCGAGGAGCGAGTAGTTCTGGGGGTTGTACGTTGCCACCCACTCGAATTTGTTGCGATCCGCAAGGGTGTTCCCGAGAACCGTGAGGTCCAGGCCATCGCCGGGTGCTCCGTCTCCGGCATACGTGACCGGCTCCGCGTCGGGTGGTAGCGGGTTGGTAACGGGAGCGCGGGTAGTGAGAACGTACCGCCAGCCTTCCGTGAGGCGGTTGAGGTGGAGGTCGGTGTAAACCAGCGGCTGGCCTGCGTCGCGGTAACGCATCGTCTGCGGGGTCTGCGTGACGAAGGAAACGGCCCCTTCGCCGACGACGAGTGCCGTGTCATTGCGGATGATCAATCCGCTGCTCTCCTCAATGCCGATGGCGAGAATCGAGTCATCGCCCAAGTCGTCGGTGGCTTTGGCGAGCACACCGATAAGACGGCCCAGACGACCTCGGTACGTATGGTGGGTGTCCACGAAAACACCCGGAAGCGTGCCAAGAAAGTCGCTGTGGATGCCGGAAGTGCCGGGCTCGCTGGCATCGGTGAGGTAGATCGTGTGGGCGTCTTCCATCACGTCGGCGCTGATGAGGTCGCGCCCGCCGCATAGGCAGTGCTCGGCAAGGCTCATGGCCCCCGCGCTCGTGCCGCCGAGGGCACCACCCGACGCACCAACAGCCAGCAGGTGTGTTTCCAGAAGGGTGTCGTTCCAGAGGTCGTAGTACTTGCCCTGATCGCCACCCTTGATGAACACCGCATCGGCCATCGCCACAGGCCCAACGATCGCCGGATTGTTTGCATCGGTTAACGAGCCGACTCGAACGTTGAAAGCGTCCACCGCTACGCCGAGAGTCTCACCGATCCATTCGAAATAGTTCGGGATGAAGTTTGTCTCGGAAAGGCGCGAGACCACGACCACGCGCACCGTTCCATCTCCATCCACATCACCGTTTTCGACGAGTGCGGCGTAGAGGCTGTACGACCACGAATCGGTGTCGCCGATGTCGCCCTCCGAGCCGCCGCCGGCCAGCATCACGGTGTTCTGGGCCTGCACGAGGGGAGCGAGCAGGAAGAGGAGGCAAATAGAAAGGCGCATGAGAATGCAAATGAAGGACGCGGATGATACATCCGAAGGGCTGCGATGCGATGGGGTCACAAGAAATCAGAACAGCGCTTCGTCGGCCCGATGTGGTCCACAGAATACCTGTCCACGATTTTTCAGGGGACCTCTGCCAAGAGCTCCTCTATCTCAACACGCCCAGCATCTCTTCGATCCGCGTCAGCTTGACACGCGGACGGCCAAGTTTCACACCGGAGGACGATTCGAGGTCATTGATGCGCTGCCAGTCGGTGTAAGAAAAACATTGCGGCTGGCGTTGGCGGATGAGAGATTCGGATGCAGCGGCGGAGGCGTCAGGTGGGTTGAGGTGCCGACCATTCGCAGCATCTTCCAGCATATGGCCGACGGTTTCCTGCGCGTCCGGTTTGTTTGTGCCGATAACGCCGGAAGGCCCCCGTTTAATCCACCCGGCGACGTACAAGCCGGCGGCAAAGCTGCCCGCTGGTTTTTCGAGAACACGCCCTTCGTCGTTCGGGACGAGCGCCCAATCGTCCCGAAAGGGCACGCCCGGCAGGGGCACGCCCCGATAGCCGACCGACCGGAAAATCAGGCCACACGAGAGCTCTTCGAGCTGATCCGTTGCACGTGCGCTCAAGCGGCCGCTCCCGCTTCCTACAAGCTCGTTGCGGACGAGTCGGATACCGCCAACACGACCGGCACCGTCATTAAGTATCTCCATCGGCGACACGAGAAAGCGGAGCGCGATGCGTTTCGACTTGCCTTCCGGGGCGCGCTCCGCCGCCTCCAGGAGCATGTCAACTTTCTTCGTCAACAAACGGTCATTTGCTTCCTGTACAACCGCGAGGCTGAGCGGGTCAAGCGTGGCTTCGTCGGGGCGAACGATGAAATCCGCATCTTCCATTTCGCCGAGTTCTTTGATTTCCGGGTTTGTGAAGGCCGCCTGGGCCGGGCCGCGTCTCCCAAGAATGACCACCTCGCGAACCTTGCTCTCGCGCAGAGCTTCCAGCGCGTAATCGGCGATATCCGTCGTGGCCAATTCGTCGGGTGTTCGGCAAAGAATGCGGGCAACGTCCACGGCCACGTTTCCGACGCCCACTACGACGACCCGCTCGCAGGAGAGATCAAAGGCTAAGTCGCAGTATGCCGGATGGCCGTTGTACCACCACACGAATTCGGTCGCGGAGTGGCTTCCTTGCAAAGCCTCGCCCGGTATGCCGAGGCCACGATCCGTCTGCGCGCCCGTCGTGAACAAAACCTGATGATAGTGCTCTCTCAAATCGTCGAGTCCAACGTGCTCGCCGAAGCGGACATTCCCAAAAAACCGAAACGAGGGATTCTCAGCCACCTTATCGAACACGCGCGTGACGTTCTTGATCTTTTCATGATCGGGCGCAACGCCACTGCGGACGAGCCCGTAGGGCGTCGGCAGCTCATCCAACATGTCGACCTCTACGACCATCGCGTCCTGCTTAAGCAACGCGGCAGCGGCATAAAAACCCGCCGGGCCCGCGCCAATGATGGCGACGCGGAGCGGCGCGGCTTCTGTTCCGAGTTCGGGCATGGAAGTAGGCGTGAAATGAACGTGTGTGCAGAATACGTCTGGACTCCGAATTTCGCCGCACCCCGTCGGCTGCGAAGGAGATCACCCTGCGGGACCTGCGTTCCGACAAAATCCACTTGGCCGAACTGCGCGAAGGCTCCTATTTTCCAAACCCTCCGGAGAGGTGGGTGAGTGGCTGAAACCACAGGTTTGCTAAACCTGCGTACCTCGCAAGGGGTACCGAGGGTTCGAATCCCTCCCTCTCCGCAACAAAAGCCTGCGCGAAGCGGCAGAAACGTGTCCGACCAATTGGAACCTGTTCTGAATTGGTCGGACATGTTTCTTTCTGGACGAAGTCCAGCAGGCTTCTGATGCAGGATCTTCCCAAATGGGATGGGCGTCAGCCAATCCCTTCCTCTCCGCAACGCCAAGGCCGCGCGGAGGCCCCCTGAGTTTGCTCGGAGGATCGCCCGTCATCCCTTGGCACAAGGCGTCGTCTCGGGCTAATCGGCCACTGGAAAAGCTCTAGGCCTGGGTTCGACTCAAGGACTTCAGAAGGTTGTCACAATGACGCTCGTCTCCGCCTTCGTTTTACTAATACTGGTGATGGACCCGGCTGGGAACGTCCCGCTTTTTATCGCGACGCTCGCTCCGGTGGATGCGTCCAGAAGGCGGACGATTGTTGTGCGTGAATTGCTGTTTGCCCTGGTTGCGCTCGTGCTTTTCCTTTTCGCAGGGCCGTACGTCTTGCAAGGAATAGGGATCTCGGAGGAGGCGCTTTCCATTTCAGGAGGCATCATCCTTTTTCTGATTGCGCTTCGAATGATTTTTCCAGGTCAGGGAGGGGCGACCGAGGAAATCGAGGGAGAGCCTTTTCTGGTTCCGCTTGCGATCCCATTTCTGGCAGGCCCAAGCGCGCTCGCCTCCGTCATGCTCATTATGAGCAGCGATCCCACGCGTTGGCCCGTCTGGCTGCTGGCTGTGCTTTTGGCCTGGGCGGTGTCTGCCACGGTTCTGCTACTCGGAAACAGCCTGAGCGACTTTCTTGGCGCACGTGGCCTCCTTGCCATTGAACGCCTGATGGGGATGGTGCTCACTGCGGTGGCGGTGGAGATGTTTATGACGGGGCTCCGGGCGTTCGGTACGGGGTAAGTCCTGCGAGGCACGGATCTCCGCCTCGACCTGCGGCCGTGCCAGATATGGGGGCGGCGTTAACCACTGCCAAGGCTCGATTCCGCCTCTATCTTTGCCGCCCGTTTCATTTTTGCTTCCGTCGAAGCGGCGTGCCGACTATTCCACAAGAAACGCCTTCAGACTTCTCGGTCGATGGCATTGTGCTGACGATGAAGCGGCGGCCCGTAACGGCTGTCGTCCTCGTGGGCATTGTGCTCATGTCGAGCGTCAGCGCGGCATTTATGCTGCGTGAGAGTGATCCGGTTGATGAGCCAGAGCTGGCCCGTCAGTTGGCGGCAGATTTGGTCCGATACTCGGCGGCGTTGCGACAATCGCCCGTGTTTTTGGCGGATGAGCTGGCGCCAGGTGCGCTTGAACAGGGTGACGCCGTCAGCTATCAGAACCGATTCGAGGACTACTACGTCTACGAGTCGAGCGACTCGAGTTCGTTCAGTCTTGTAGTCACCTCGGCGGAGTTTGCGCCCGATGTCCTCGTCGTCACGCCAGACGGCCGTCGGCTTGCTGCATCGACGCTTATGCAAACGGATCATCGCGCCGAGGCCGTTGGGCTTGCCGGTGCCGGGCGCTACGAAATAACCGTTACCTCTCGGGAGCCCGGCGATGGAGGGCCGTACGAATTGTCGGCGGGGCTTCCCGATGTGCCTATCGTACTCAGCGCACAAGATCCCACATTCGAGGACACGCTGGGTATTCGAACGCTGCTCCGTGCAGGGCGTTACGAGCACCGATACCATGTTGAGGCCCGCCCCGGCGAGCCAGTTATTCTGAGCATCTACGCGAAGGACTTCACCCCCAATGTGCACTTGCTCGGCCCCGAAGGCGAAGTCACCCAGCCGTGGAGTTCCGTCGAGCAGCGGACAGATGCCGCGGGCATTCACGTCACGATTCTGCGCTTCAGGCCGGGCAGCGAAGCGCCATATCTCGTCCTGGCTACCTCAGAGGAGCGTGCAGCCCAGGGCCCGTACATCGTGGAGTTGGCAACCATCCGCACCCTGGCCATTCGGACCGACGGACGAGACCTTAGCGGAGATCTGGGTGAGAGAAGCTGGTTCAGAGACGGAAGGTATGTCGACACCTATGGTTTTCGGGGCAGTGCCAACGACAAGGTGGTCATCGACGTGCGTTCGGCTGAGTTTGCGCCAAAGTTGGTACTCAGGCGTGGAGAGAGGAACGTCGCGACGGCAGAGGGAGGGCAGGTTGCACGAATCGAGCAGGCGCTCGGCTCAACGTCCAGTTACGAGATCGACGTGACGAGTGTGGATGAAAACGCGGGCGGCTCATACACGGTGACCGTTACGATCGAACGAGCCGAAGAGCCTGAAGGCTCACTGCAGGAAGGAGGATCCCGGTCGTTCAACACTTCAGCCAGCAGGGTAGGCAGCACAAACCGAGGCCATAGCTTTGAGGTGGCCGTCACGTCGGGAACGATAACCGGCCTGCCAGGAGGCCGCGTTCAGATCCAACTCAACGTCCGGGAGCGTTCGGTTGATTTCGAGGGCGAGTGGGACGCGTGGGCCCGTCGGGCAAGACATGCCTGGGTTACGGATGACACCGGCCAACGGTACGACGGTGCGCCTGCGGAAGCGCGTGGTGGCGAGGGGGAGACGGTTACGATGGGAGGCGCGCGGAGCGGCCGGTTGAGTTTCTATGGGAGCGCGGGGAACGAACCGCCAAGTAGTATCACGCTTCATTTTCCCATCGGGAGCGATCGGGGCATCGTGGTGTCGGTTCCTATTTCATTGCAGAGGTAGGGCGGGGGCTTCCAAGTTTGATGACTGCGGTGTATCCTCTCGCGTTTTCGCATCTAAACCAACCCTAACTCCCGTGGAACTCGCAACCTTCATGACCAACCTGGAGCTTCGCAATCCGGGCCAGGCAGAATTTCTTCAGGCAGCAAAGGAGGTGGCGGAGAAGGTCATCCCCTTCATCAACGAAAACGAGGTGTATGAGAAAGCCCGAATTCTGGAACGAATAGCCGAGCCAGACCGCGTCTTTCACTTTCGTGTGACATGGGAGGATGACGAGGGGGGCATTCACGTCAACCGTGGCTATCGTATTCAGCAGAACAACGCTATCGGCCCGTACAAGGGTGGGCTTCGTTTCGACCCGTCGGTGACCCTGTCAGTGCTCAAGTTTCTGGCATTCGAGCAGGTCTTCAAGAACAGCCTGACCACGCTTCCAATGGGTGGAGGCAAAGGCGGGAGTGATTTCGATCCGAAAGGGAAATCCGACTCGGAGGTGATGCGTTTCTGCCAGTCTTTTATGACCGAACTCTATCGGCACATTGGCGCTCATACAGACGTCCCGGCCGGCGACATTGGCGTTGGAGGGCGCGAGATAGGCTACTTGTTTGGGCAGTACAAACGCCTACGAAACGAGTTCACAGGCGTTCTGACCGGCAAGGGCGTCGGCTGGGGTGGAAGTCTCATTCGGCCCGAGGCAACCGGGTACGGCTCGGTTTACTTCGCGCAGGAGATGCTCAAGCATACCGGGGACGACATCTCCGGAAAGCGATGTGTCGTCTCGGGATCCGGGAATGTCTCGCAATTCACCGCCGAAAAGCTCATAGCATTGGGTGCCGCCGTCCTCTCACTGTCTGACAGAACAGGAATGTTGTTTTTCAGTGGTGGCCTCACGGAGGAGCAACTCGCCGAGGTCATGCGCCACAAGAACGAAACCCGCGGTACGCTTGCCGATCTGGCATCGACCAACGGATTTGAATTCCATGCTGACAGAACCCCGTGGGCGGTTCCTTGCGACTGCGCTTTTCCTTCGGCGGTGCAGAACGAGCTCAACGATTCCGATGCCAAAGAGCTTATTGACAACGGCTGCTTCGTCGTTAGCGAGGGCGCGAATATGCCGAGCACGCCGGAGGCGGCCCATCGCTTTGAACAGACGAAGATTTTATTTGGGCCGGGCAAGGCGGCAAACGCTGGCGGCGTCGCGACGTCCGGGCTGGAAATGAGCCAGAACAGCCTGCGCATGTCCTGGACCCGCGATGAAGTGGACGAAAAGCTGCAACGGATCATGCGGGCCGTTCACGAAACGTGCGTGCAATACGGCACAGAAAACGGATCCGTCAATTACATCAAAGGTGCCAATATCGGGGGATTTGTAAAGGTGGCGGACGCGATGCTGGCGCATGGCGTGATGTGACGCGCTTGCCGAACATGTCATTAATGACGAGCTTATGCATCCAAACACGGACGCATACGTTTCTTTATGGCTGTTCCAACTTCTAGACTCTGGCCACTAGATCCGCATACCGCCGCAAAACACCAGATACTCAGGTGGTATCTCCAAGCATGGTTTCCGATTCTTGGGAAGTACAACGGTCGGGTTGTCTACTTCGAAGGGTTTGCAGGTCCAGGAGAGTATGAGGGTGCTGAGCCTGGGTCGCCGCTAGTAGCACTTGATGCGGCGATAGAGCAGAGTGCTTTTCTAAGTAATGAGGTAGTATTCTATCTCGTCGAGGCAAACGAAGCACGAGCTGATCATCTTCGATGCCGCATTGAAGAGAGACGAAAGGAAGGACTGCCAAGCGGTTTTAGCTTTGAGGTGCGTCATGCCGAATTCGCTTCTGAGCTGGGATCGATTCTAGACGAGCTTGACCGCAATGGACTCACACCTGCACCGACGTTTGCCTTCATAGATCCTTTCGGATTCAAAGGGCTGCCGATGACTCTCATTCATCGCCTCCTTCAATACCCAAAGACTGAGGCCTTCATAAATTTCCCTCTCAACAGAGTCAATCAGTTTATCTCTGCACCAAATGATAAGGTGCAAGTCGAGATGGTCGATCTCTTTGGGACGAAGGACGCGCTGACTCTACAGGGATATGATGCCCTGCGCGGTCTTTATCAACAACAACTTGGTAAAGTTGCCAAGTATGTAAGATTTTTTACGATGTATGGCTCCGACGGGCAACTCATTTACGATCTCTTTTTCGCAAGCAATCATCCATTGGGTCTCACAAAAATGACGGAGGCAATGTGGCGTGCGGATCCCTATGGTGCCTTCCGATTCTCAGATGAGACCAATCCAGCGCAGACAGTCTTGTTTGATTCGAGTGCTTTCGACCCGACTGCTATCCTTGTAAGGATCCTTGATAGGTTTGCGGGACGGACTGACATTTCCGTTGATGAGATCGAGCGATGGGTCCTCGAAGCGACTCCTTCGTACCTCGGTAAGCACGTGCGCGATGCTCTCAGAATGGGCGAGGAGCAGCACGCGTTCACCGTTCATCAGATCAAGCGCAACGGTAACAAACGACGCGGCAAGACATTTCCAAGCGAAGTATTGATCACCTTCGTCAAACCGTTATTGCCACCCAACGCCGTCCAGCCTTCTCTCTTCGGCTGACACATATGTTGTCACCCCCCTTGTCCTAGGTTCAGAACGCACTCTTTCTTGCTATGGCTAGTTCTTCTATAGAATGGACCGAAGCCACGTGGAACCCAGTGACGGGTTGTACGCGGGCGTCAGCAGGGTGCGATCTCTGTTATGCGGTCACGTTGACTCGTCGGCTCGCCGCGATGGGCTCAGAGAAGTATACCGGGCTTATTAATCTGCGGAAGCATCATTTCAATGGCATGGTTCGCACGCACAACAATGCGCTGGCACAGCCCTTACGGCGCAAGAAGGATACGCTCTGGTTTGTAAATTCCATGAGCGATCTCTTTCATGAGGCCGTTCCATTTCAGTTCATAGCGGCGGTCTTTGGTGTCATGGGGACTACGTCCCAGCACCAGTATCAAGTGCTCACCAAGCGCCCTGCACGGATGCAGGCATTCTTCGACTGGATGGAAATTATGAGCCAAGAACCCGCCGCCTATTGTATGGAAGCGGCAAGTCTTGCCATGGGAGAATTGGTCAAGGCGGATCAGAGCACGTGTTGGCCTCTACCAAATGTATGGTTAGGTACAAGTGTTGAAGACAACCGGGCAGCTGATCGAATCACAACGCTGCAAAGTGTCCCTGCTCAAGTCCGTTTTCTCTCCTGCGAGCCGCTAATCGGTTCAGTCGATCTCGTGGATCGACTCGATGGAATTCACTGGGTGATCGTCGGGGGTGAATCCGGCGCCGGAGCACGCCCGATGGAAGCTGAATGGGCTGAGCAAATACAAGATGCTTGTCATCGGGCGGGGGTTGCATTCTTTTTCAAACAAACAGGGTCTTCCCTAGCGCGTGAATGGGGGCTGACTAGTAAAAAAGGGAGCGACGCGGATGAGTGGCCGAAGTCGATCCAGGATCTTGGTCAACGAGCTTTTCCAAGATCGGTGGTCGCATGAGGTTAAGCCTCATTAACAATGGCTCCATATTGACGTGACCTCGCCATTCGACATCCAGGGCCATCGTGGCGCACGCGGGCTCCGGCCAGAGAACACATTGCCTGCCTTCAAGCTCGCGCTGGAGTTGGGCGTTACGACTCTCGAACTCGACACGGTCATTTCCGCCGATCTTGAGGTCGTCGTTTCGCACGACACGTGGATGTCCAGCACGATTTGCTCGAGGCCCAACGGGGAGCCGGTAGGGGAGGACGAAGAAAAAAACCTCGTCATCTACCAGATGACGTACGTCGAGGTCGCGCGGTTTGATTGCGGAAAGCGCGGCCATCCTGATTTTCCCCGGCAGGAGCCACAGGCCGCCGGCAAGCCGCTTCTTCGCGAAGTGATTGCGTTTGCGGAACGCTACACCAGCGAACTCGGACGACCACCCGTTCGATACAATGTGGAGACCAAATCTTTACCGGGCGGCGACGGGCGGCTCCACCCTCCGCCGGACGTTTTCGTGAAGCTACTTTGGAAAGAAGTCGACGAGGCCGGAATCGCAGATCGTTTCACCCTGCAGTCGTTTGACGTGCGGACACTTCAAGTTGCCAGGCAACGTGGGCTTCCTGTTCTTCTCTCGCTCCTCATCGCCTCCGGATTCGACACGCCTGAGCGACATCTGCGGGACGGGCTCGAAGCGCTTGGCTTCGCCCCTCACATTTACAGCCCGGATCTCCACCTCGTCACCGACGCGGTAGTCCGGATGGCGCACGGAGAAGGAATGCAGGTTATTCCGTGGACGGTCAATGACGCCGACGATATGCTCCGGCTTCGGGATCTAGGGGCGGATGGGTTGATTACGGACTATCCGGATTTGGCCGTCAGCTTGCTGAATTGAATGCAACACACATTTTCATGACCGTGGAGAATCAGGTGACGTCCGTCTGTTGTTGGGGAATCAGCGGTCTCTAGGCAATCAGGCATCCCCTTGCCAGTGCCGTGTACTAACCCACCTGCTGCGATTCGGTGCGCGGCGGCGACAAACTCGACCGCCCGTGCAAATCACATCTTGATTTTGAGACTTGGGTCTGATTCACATGTCTCAATGATACTGTTGTATTTGGCGAAAAATCGAGTTGCGGTTCGTTCTACAGACTCTCTTGCGAAGCCACACTGCACTTGAATGCTGTGCGAAACAAAGGGTGATGTCCCAAATCGTGTGTAAAAACGGGAGGTCATGCCGCCAGGCGGAAGGAGATCGTTTCGGGTTGTTCTGCGTTTGGGCAGATGGTGTTGCGTAGAGTACTCAGTTGTGCCAGTTCGAGGTCCGTCATCGACAC
>JBGTDU010000107.1:0-6513 GCA_041748175.1 Rubricoccaceae bacterium | reverse complement strand
CGCATGCCCTGCCCGAAGGTGTGCGCCTGCGACCAGCCGAGTTCGTTCTCCAACTTGGATGGGTCGATGGCATAGCGGAAGTCGTGCCCGGGCCGGTCTGTGACGAACGTGATTTGTTCTCGCGAAGTGCCTGGCCTGCGTCCGAGCACTTCGTCAACGAGGTCGCAAATCGCCTCGACGACGGCCCGATTATTTCTCTCCGCTCTTCCGCCTACGCAGTACGTCTTCCCGTCGCGGCCTTCGCGAAGGATGAGGTCGATGGCTCCAGCGTGGTCCTCAACGTGAAGCCAGTCACGCACATTCGCGCCCTCGCCGTAGATCGGAAGCGGCTCGCCCGCCGCGGCTTTCACAATCATGAGCGGGACCAGCTTTTCGGGGAATTGAAACGGGCCGTAGTTGTTGGAGCAATTCGAGATCACAACGGGCAAACCGTAGGTATCGTGATAGGCACGGACGAGGTGATCGGAGCCAGCCTTGGACGCCGAGTACGGCGAATGGGGGTCGTAGGGTGTTGTCTCGGAGAATGCGCCGGTGTCGCCAAGCTCACCAAAGACCTCATCCGTGGAAACGTGGTAGAAGCGCGTGTCGCGCTCTCCACCTTCCCATGCCCTCCGCGCAGCATCAAGAAGTGTAGCCGTACCCACTACGTTCGTACGGACGAACGCCAGCGGATCGATGATCGAGCGATCCACGTGGCTCTCGGCGGCGAAATGGACGACCGTCGAGAAGGCGTGCTCCACGAAGAGCCTCGTAACCAGGCTCTCATCCGCGATATCGCCGTGGACGAACGAGTAGTTCTTTGCGCCCTCGATGGCTTTTAGATTGAGGAGGTTTCCCGCGTACGTCAGCAGGTCGAGATTGACGAAGCGCACATCCTGGTAGCGCGGCACCGTCCGAAGCAGGAAGTTCGACCCGATGAACCCGGCACCGCCGGTAACGAGGATGGATGTGGGGGAGTGGGGCATGCTATTGCGATTTCAATGGATTGAAGATAGGAGCCAATCATGTTCGTGAGATTGAAGAAGAGGTCACCATGCGACTTCTCAAACCGTCCCCTGCTGAGTGGGCTCCCCGTCGTAGGGCGGGGTGGGGGTGTTCGCCAGTCCAAGGCTGACCCTCCGACCTCGCTGCGCTCGGCCACCTCCCTTGTCGAGGGAGGGGTTGTATGGTGCCCGGTACGTAGCTTTCCCTTCGCCAACCACCCTTCCCCATGCCCACCCAAGTCACCCTTTTCGATCAAAGGCCGACGAACGGTAAATCGGCATTTCGCGAACGCCTTTACCTCGCCGACGCGATGGCACTCGCCTACCGCGCCCACTTCGCGTTCATCCAGCGGCCGCTCATCAACAAGAAAGGGCAGGATACGTCGGCGATTTACGGGTTCACGGCCAGCCTGATAAAACTGCTGGAGGACGAGCGGCCGGACCACATCGCCGTCGTGTTCGACGCTCCGGGCAAGACATTCCGCGACGACATCTACGAGCAGTACAAAGGCCACCGTCCGCCCATGCCCGACGGCATCCGGCAAGGCATCCCGTACATCAAGCGAATGGTCGAGGCGCTGGACATCCCGGTCATCGAAGTCGATGGGGTGGAGGCCGACGACGTGATCGGCACGCTGGCGAAAAAAGCGGAGGCCGAGGGCGTCGATGTCGTCATCGTTTCACCCGACAAGGACTTCCGCCAACTCATCAGCGAAAACGTCTCCATGCTCCGCCCCGCCTACAAAGGCGAGGGCTTCAACATGGAAACACTGGAGACTTTTCGTGAGCGATTCGGCGTCGAGCCCATCCAGTTCATCGACGTGTTGGCGCTTATGGGCGATGCCGCCGACAATGTTCCGGGAGTGCCGGGTATCGGCGAGAAAACGGCGCTAAGTCTGCTGCAAGAGCATGGTTCGGTGGAGAAACTTCTCGAGATCGGCCCGACCCTGAAGGCCAAGCGCGCGCGCGAAGGTCTCACCGAACACGCCGACGACGCGCGGATGTCGAAGGAACTCGTGACCATCAAGATCGACGTGCCGGTGGGCGTCGAATGGCACACGCTCCACAGAACACCGCCCAACATGCCCGCCGTCCATTTGCTGTTCGATGAGTTGGAGTTCGGGACGCGTCTGCGTGACCGCGTGGTCGCCTACGCGTCTGGAGAAGGCGTGACGGTTGAGGTGGCCGCGTCGCCAAATGCGCCGACAATCGAGGAATCGTCTACGATCGCGACGGCGATGGATTTGGACAGCGTCGCTTACATGATCGCGTTGTCGCCAAACGATCTTCAGCGCGCAGCCAAACACATTGAGGGACAGCCAGAGTTCTGCTTTGATACCGAGACGACCTCCAAGGATCAGATGATGGCCTCGCTCGTCGGCGTGGCAATTTCTGGCGATGAGGGCAAGGCCGCCTATCTGCCGACGCCCATGCCGGACGGCACCCAAACCGACGCCATCCTCGACGCCATTCGCGGCCCACTGGAGGATGAGTCCGTGCTGAAAATCGGCCACAACCTGAAGTACGACATCACAGTCCTCGCAAGGCACGGGCTCCGGGTTCGCGGGCCGTTGTTCGACACGATGGTGGCACACTACCTCGTCGACGCGGACGCTGGCCACAAGATGGACGACGTCGCGAAAGAGCTTCTCAACTACACGTCACAGCCGATTTCGGATCTGATTGGAACGGGCAAGGATCAGATCACGATGCGGGACGTGCCCATCGAGAAAGCCGGGCCCTACGCTTGCGAGGACGCCGACATCACGTTGCGCCTCGTTCCCATCCTCCGCAAAAAGCTGGAGGACGATGGGCTGGCGAGCATCGCCGAGGACATCGAGTTTCCGCTCATCCACGTGCTCACTGACATGGAGATGGCGGGCGTGAAGATTGACCGGGAGATGCTCGAAACCATCAGCGTAGAGTTCGCCAAACAGATCGACCGACTTGAGAAAGAGGTCTACAAGGCGGCGGGCGTTGAATTCAACATTGGGTCGCCGAAGCAGATCGGAGACATCATGTTTGGCCCAAAGGATGCGGGTGGACTTGGCCTGGAGCCCGTTGAGAAAACGTCTGGTGGGCAGGCAAGCACGAACGAGCGGGTGATGAACATCCTTGCCGCCGAGCACGAACTCCCGCGCCTCATACTCGACTGGCGGAAGTTCTCGAAGCTCAAGAGCACGTACGTCGACGCGCTGCCCGAGCTGATCCACCCCGAAACGGGCCGCGTGCACACCGATTTCAATCAGACCGTCGCAGCCACCGGTCGGCTTTCCTCCAACAACCCGAACCTCCAGAACATCCCGATCCGCTCGGACGAGGGCCGGGAGATCCGCCGGGCGTTTATTGCGGAGGACGGGTTCAAGATTCTTTCCGCCGACTATGCGCAGATCGAGCTGCGCATCCTCGCGCACATGAGCGGCGACAAAGGGTTAGTGAGTGCCTTCAAAGATGGGTTAGACATTCACTCCGCCACGGCTGCCAAGGTGTTCGATGTCCCGCTCGAAGACGTGACGCGGGAAATGCGAAACAACGTCAAGCAGGTGAATTACGGCATCCCGTATGGCATCTCGGCATTTGGGCTGGCTCAGCGGATGCGCATCGGGCGCAGCGAAGCCCAGGCGCTCATCGACCAGTACTATGCCTCCTACCCCGACGTGCCGCGCTTCCTCCATCAACTCGTGGAATCGGCACGGGAGAATGGATATGGAGAAACGTTGATGGGGCGAAAGCGCTGGCTTCCGGCATTGAAAAGCAGCAACCACAACCTGCGCGCAGGAGCAGAACGCGTGGCCGTGAACATGCCGATCCAGGGCACGCAGGCGGATATGATCAAACTGGCGATGGTGAACATCCACTGCCGCCTGGCCGAGGAGGGTTTGAAAAGCCGCATGATCTTGCAGGTCCACGACGAACTTGTGTTCGAAGTCGCCGACGACGAAATTGAGACGATGAAGTTGCTCGTCTCCGAGGAGATGAAGGCCGCGCTACCGCTCGATGTGCCGATAGAGATCGGGGTCGGCGTGGCGGATAACTGGCTGGATGCGCATTGATGACGATTCATCCGAGGCAGTTGTAATGTGCCGCACCTCACAGCCCTCGTGCGTTTTGCGTCAGGTTGTTCTTCGCGTTATGCGTCGCCTGGACGCAGAAGCAGTAGTTTGGAAGCAAGTAACACACTATTCGGTCACAGCACTCACCAGCGATCCAAGAGGACAAAATGAGCACGCCCGCTTTCTTGAATGGATTCCTCGCCCATGAGCGAGGTCTTTTTGCCAATGTTATCTCCGCCGTACCAGAGGAGGGTCTCGACTATCAGGCCGACCCAAAGGCTCGGACCGCCCGGGCGCTGATTGAGCATTTGATTGGTCACAACCTCGACCTGGTCGAGTTGCTAGACGATGGTGCCATTCATCACCGCAACCAGGTTCCGTTCGAGTCGGTCAAGGCCGCAGTTTCGCAGTTTGATGAGTCTTTCGGCCAGGTCATGAGTGGGCTCGACACTATGGATGAGGGCCGGTGGAATGCCCAAGGGCAGTTCTTCGCCGGAGAGCACCTGGTAATGGAAGCGCCATGCCAACAGCTCGCTTGGATGATGTTCCTCGACGCAATCCATCACCGTGGCCAGCTCAGCACCTACCTTCGCCCGATGGGTAGCCGGGTCCCCGCGATCTATGGCCCGTCCGCTGACGACACGGGTGAAACTCACTAAAGTTCAGATGATTACAGACCTCGGCGACGACATCGACACGATGAACGCGCTCGTCTCCGAGGAGATGAAGGCCGCGCTGCCGCTCAATGTGCCTATTGAAATTGGGCTAGGCGTTGCGGATAACTGGCTGGATGCGCATTAACTTCCATTCATCGCATGTCGCAACAAAACTCCGTTTTTCGCCGCGCTATCATGCCTTTTGCCGTATGTTGTTTTGCGTGTTGGCGTCACGGTGACAGATAATCAGAAGTTTTGCCCCCAAAAAGTCATCGCGTGGCCGATCGAAGAAAACACCACAGACTCGACGCATCGTCTCCCTGAATTCCGAAGCCGAGCACCAACCCATTGAGACCGCAAGAGCGCCGCTGACCCGATAGTGTCTGTGGCGAATAAACCAAAAAAAGGAGTTTAGACCCATGAAAGATACCATTTCCGAGTTAAAAGCCGCCTGTTCCGCCCAGACCACCTTGTCGGCCAAAGCGCTCATCAAGCAGGGCGTGACCAATTGGTTGGGGGGCCTTGCGTCACCGGCACCCGACGGTATGATAGGCCTTGCCCAGATGGGCGACTTCAAGCTCCTCGTCCCCGCGGACCAGATCATCGCCGTCAAGAAGCATGAGGACATGTTCCTAGTAAAGGTCCGCAGCGATGCCGATGTCTTGATTACTATGGAGAAGGTAGCCAAGGCCGACCTGCGTGGCTGTGGTTGCGGCGAGGTCCACCCACCGAGCCTTACGCAAGCCGCCGACGGCGGCGGACCCACAGACGGCGGCGTTCCACCTGCCGCCCGCGAGGCCGAGACAACATGTACGGTAGTCACAGCACCCTTCGTGGCCGGCGGCGTAGTCATTTCTCTCGTGGTAGGCGTGGTATGCACGACGCAATAGTTCGGAATCAGGAGCTCGCGGTCGGCGCTGCTGCTTTCGCGTGCGCTTGGATCAGCACAACAGAATGGTTTTCGTGACGCAATGCTATTTCTACTTCGAGGACGAGCAGTGGGGCCCGGGCTTGCTCAAAGTGGCATCGACCCCGCGACTTGTCTTGCGACCCGGCCGTCATCAGGTTCATCATCCGTGCATGAGCGAAGCTGCTTCCACCAACGCCGAAGGCAGAACTAAGTGCTGCAGCGAACCCGGCCATCGCGCTCTGGTTGCAATCCACGAGTCCCGTGCGCGGGGTCGCTGTGCTTGGGTCGCTAGGCATACCTACAAGCCGTTCGCCTCCTCTCACACTTGGGCTCGCCTCGATGCATCGTCCTTTCGCTCCAGCCTCCCTCGCTCTCCTCACGGGTGTCTCTTCGTCTTCCCTTCGGACTCCTCAGAATGACACGTTGAGGATTTGGGTAGACGCCCTTTTCGCCTGCCCCGGCGTGGATCGTTTGGCAGATCCCTCCGCCGCGACTCCGTGCGTTGCCTTGTCCAGGAAGAGGAGGGGAGCTACTCTTGGCGCAAACTGGTTGGAGGCGAACTGACGCGCAAAGACTGTCATCCTGAGCGAGCACAGCGGGTCGAAGGATCTAGGGTCCGTTAACACTAATGGAGTGCTTCGACGATCAGGGCGAAGTTTGTAAAGGCTAGGAACATGACGTCGAGCTTATCAAAACGAGAGAAGATTCGCCCGAACCCCTTGAGTCGGCGGAACAGGCGCTCAATCTCGTTGCGGCGGCGATACATCGCACGGTCGTACTGCCACGGGGTGAGGCGGTTCTGTTTGGGTGGTACCACGGGCCTGAACCCCAGCTCTAGGGCCAATTGCCGCGTTTCGTCGCCTTCATACGCCCGGTCCATAATCAGGGGCGTATTTGCGGCGAGCCCCCTG
>JBGTDU010000106.1:0-3147 GCA_041748175.1 Rubricoccaceae bacterium | reverse complement strand
GGTATGCAGAGGAGGGGCTGGAGCTTCCGCTCCAATTCCGTCAAGGAGGTTTGCGACTGGCAGCGGCATTCTGAGATCGTCCACCCATTTGACCGCCTCTCGGACGGGCATCCCGGTCGTGTCTATTACCAGTCGAGCGGCCCGCATCCGTTCCCCTGAATTTTTAAGGAACGCCACACAGTATCGGAAGTTTTCGTTTTCTTTGATCGTCGTCATAGAGTTAGGCCGCTATCGCGGCGGATTGTTTGGAGCCCCTCCAATGCATACCAGCGCGATGCAGCAAACCAGCGCCCTTCGGGCTCGGTTTGCCTGTCGCGGGTGCAGCGGCTCCGGTCGCGGTTTTCATGGGCGCTGGCTGCTGATCTCGGTGTTAGGAGCCTCGCCCTCGTTCGTCCAAAGATCTTCGTCGCCTGCCTGCTCCGCACCCCCGCCGCCCACGGAAAGACCGAGTTGCGGACGCGCAAAGTAATTCGCGACGGCACGGCTCACCGCACCGCTGCCATGAAACAGATCGTCGAACACATCCTCCCGCTCGACGTTGAGCACTTCGAGCAGCCATTCGATCACGCCTTCCGGCTTCGCGCCCGTGAAGCCACGGCGGAGCGTGATGTTGCAGGCGCACCAGTCGCGCACCGTGAATTGTTCGCGAGTCCGGCGACGACCGCCGCGCACAATCAGCGGTTCCCATGCGTAGGCTACGCCCACGCCCGGCTTGAACGACGCGAACGGCTTCACCCATGCCATCACGCGCACGTCTGGCGGGCACAGCGGCAGGATGTCGCGCAGCGTCGGCGTGTGCAGGCTCATCGCCCAGCCGTCGTATTCGGCGCAGAGTTTCGCGATCAGCGCGGCGTGCGTTTCGAGCTTGTCGTAGTCGGCGGCTTCCGTGTGCAGGTGGCCGTAGAACTTCGCGGCGAGGCCGTAGTATGGCGGATCTGCGTAGGCGAAACGAAGACTCCGCCCACTCCCACCAGACCCAGCTTTCTCTGCGAGCGGCGCGGGGTCGTAATTTGAACGGCTCCTAACCATGCGCTGCTGCGAACCGCTCTGGACGGTTTCAGTCATTTGGACGCCTCGGGTTCGCGGTCGCAGAGCTTGTCGTTGGAGCTATTTAATTCGACGCGCTTCTCTGGTTCCGCGCCTTCAAAGATCACCGCTTCGCGGTTCACTATCTGGCCGAGCGGCGGCAGTTCCACCACACGCCATTCTGAGCGTTCCACAGTCAGCCCCGGATTTGACCTCGCTTCGTGTTTTGGTGGCAGCTTGTCCATTTCCTCCGTCGTGAATGGCCTCACCACGGATCGCCGCTGAATGTAGGTTCCACGCTTGAAGAATGCCGGATAGTCATTCCAGTTGATTCCTTTTTGGAAGAGCATTTCCTGTTTGTCCGAGCCGTTTTTCCCGTGAAGCTGCTTGTCGCTATACACTGAGTGCGCGGCCATGCTGATGCTGTTTTTGGTCGCGTCCCATTCACGCCACAGGAAGACGTTTGTGCCTTCTGCGACGTTGGGGACTTGCCACACTCGCGCATCGAAGGACGGTAGCTTTTCAGCGTATTCCGGCATGATTTCCACACAGGCCCGATAGAAGGTTAGCGTTGCGAGTGCGGCGATTTGCGACACCATTTTAGAGTGCCTACCGTCGAACCATATCTGGCTCTTTCTGTCGGTCGATAGCCATGCCAGCGTGATTTCGTCCGATTGCGTGTAGGCCATCCGCGCATTGGTTTCTTTCGCCAACCACCTTGCAGTCTCGGTCATTGCCGTGGACATGCGTTCATCGTAGGGGCGTTTCATGCCCCGCGTGAATGAGTGGAAGGCGCGGCCATCCACCCGCGCAAACGTGGGAAGCAAGGGCATGAGACGGGTGTCTGTCATCCCTTCGTATTCTTTCATTCTGTCTCCTAATTCGTCGTTCATAAAAAGCTCCAACAAGGCGGTGGACTCAACCGCGAGGACGCGGCGAGTCACCTTGTTCGTTCGCTAAAAATATATCCTTATGCGTCATCATATCGTTAATCTGTCGCTTGTGTATCAGGGCGACCCGCCGATGCCTGAGCAGGATCATGCGGGGCGTGCCTTCCGAGGGGCTCTCCAAGACCTACAACAGAAAGCACATCTTCTATCCGGCGGGCAGCATGGGCCAGCGTCCTTTCTTGTATCGAACGACGTTCTCCTTCAATGGCTGGCGTCTTCGACAACACACTACAAAGAAATTCAGATTCAGATATTTTCCCTGCAAGGCCCAGAAGGACAATTAGTCTCGCAAGATGGGTCTCCAGATTGGAGTAAGCCGGAGACTTACCGGATTGCAAGGTGAGGAGGAGGCACGTGCATTCGTATTCTGCCAACTCAGAATATCTCGCGAACAGAGCGGTCGAGGTAACCCCTACAAGCTGGCACTCGGCGTGCGATGGACGTTCCTCTTTCATTCCGCGTCCTCCTCGCTGGCACGCCGACCGCCAGCTTTCCGGGGCACCTCACCGCAGACGTTCGCTGACAATATGAGCGCGTGGACTCCGACACATGAGGTGAAAATATGGGATCTTATCAATACCGCTTGGGGTCGAATGTCGCTTCCGCAACGTCGACTGTGGGAGGTGATACGTATTGAACCTGCCAAGTGGGAGCAGGTGCCACATGGCACTGCGGGTGACGGATTCTGGGTGGTTGGTATCTACGGCAATACTGTCATCTGGTTTAACGATATAGAGAATGGGTTCAACCGATCAAAGTGGTCGTCACTGGGGCGGATTGACGAGTATTACTGCAATCAAGATCAGCTTGAGTTGGCCGTTCAGTATGTAATGAACGAGATTATCGAAGGCCATAGATCGGGAGGATTCTCGAACCTTGAGAACGAGTGATGAGCTCAAGTTCAAAACAAATAAAAGCGAACAGAGCTGTCCACCTAACTCCCATGCCTTCGGCACTTTTGGCACGTCGCCTGCGGAGCAGGCTTGGGTGCCAAAAGCAAGTGGGAGCAGGTGACAGCCGACGTTGATATGGCTGCATTTGTCAAGGTTGGGCAGACCTCTGGTATTTCGTTTTTTCATAACGCTTCCTTTCCTTGATCGGGAAGAACAAGGAGAGCAGGCGACGTGGTGAACGATGGTGGATTCTGCTGATATACGCGGGTTGGTGCCGC
>JBGTDU010000105.1:0-2341 GCA_041748175.1 Rubricoccaceae bacterium | reverse complement strand
GCGCGATCTACCGCCACCACCGTATAAACGTTGCCGTGGCCGTTGCCATCGATGAGGGCCTCGTGACGCCCGTGATCCGGGATGCGGACACAAAGACGCTGATGCAAATCGCAACAGAGACCCAGGCACTCGCGGCGCGCGCCCGCGCCCGTACGCTGGAGCCGAGAGACTGGGAGGGATCGACGTTCACGACGAGCAACCTCGGCATGTTCGGTATCGAGGAGTTCACGGCAATCATCAACCCGCCGAACGCGTGCATTCTCGCTATCGGTGGCATCCTGGACGTTCCCGTGGTCAAGGACGGCGCGGTCGTCCCTGGCAAGCGGATGCGCGTCACCCTTTCGTGCGATCACCGCGTGGTGGACGGTGCGACGGGATCTGCATTTCTCGGCGACGTGAAGCGTTTCCTTGAGGAACCCGTGCGGATGTTTGTGTAGGTAGAAATGGTTGGAAGATGAACAAGAAACGGATGGGAGAAGCGAGAAAGGAAACCACGGACCACGGACAACTGAACACCGCCCGCCTCGCACACCTCTCCGATGTCCACTTTGGGAAGATTGCCCACCCCGACGTTGTAGAGGCGATCGTTGCCGACGTGAACGCCGCAGGGATGGACCTGGTGGTGCTTTCCGGCGACCTGACGCAACGGGCGCGGACGCACCAGTTTGAGGCGGCGCGCGCCATGATGGAATCGTTTGAGGCACCCGTGCTCGCGGTGCCAGGCAATCACGATGTCGCAGCGTGGTGGGACAATCCATTCGAACGCATATTCTATTCGGCGTCGCGATTCGCCCGTCTCATCGAAGAAGATGTGACACCGTGTTTCGCGAGTGCGGGACTTGCCGCTTTCGGCCTGAACTCAGCGCACGGCCTCACCATCAAGGGCGGAAAAATCCGTGAGAGGCATCTTGTGGAGATGCAGAAGTTCTTCGAGGAACAACCTGCCGACATCTTCCGCGTGCTCGTCCTCCACCACCACCTTCTGCGCCTCAAATCGCTCGGCCGACACGATGTGGCGCGTGGCGCCGAAGGAGCACTGAAGGCTGCAGCGGAATGTGGCGTCAATCTGATTCTGTGCGGTCATCTGCACAACTCGCATGTGGCCCACGTGGAGGTCGTACCCCCGAGCATCGCAGATCCGGACGGGCATAGTCTTGTGGTAGCGAGTGCTGGCACAGCGACCTCCTCAAGAGGCCGCGGCGCCGACCGCGAAGTCAACTTCTACAACTGGATCACCGTCGAACCGGGCCGTTTCGAGATTAAAGAGCGGCGCTTCGATCCTGCTGAGCGGGGATTCATGCTGATCCGCAAGGCGGAGTTCGCTCGGGGCGGCACACGCCCGAAGGGCCACTCGGATGATGCGGAGTGAGATTGCCCGGACGCGTAATTTGCCAATGAATGGTCACCTCTTTCGCCCATGCCCACGCCCGTTCCACGTCCCGCCGACGCGAGGGCAGAAGACACGCCACCTGACGACCTTTCCGACTCGCGTGCTTGTCTGAACTGCGGTGCGCCACTTTCAGGCGCGTATTGCTCGGCATGCGGTCAGAAATACGAGCCCATCCGGCAACCAATCTCGCATTTCCTTTCGGACTCTTTCGTTGAGTTCCTCGGCGTGGATGGTCGGCTGTGGAAGACGCTTGGCCTTCTGCTTTTCCGGCCCGGTCAGCTGACGAGCGCGTTTCTTAGAGGGGAGCGGACGCGCTATATCCGCCCGCTACGGATTTACCTGACGGCTACGCTACTCTTTTTCTTTCTACTCTCGGTGTTTGACCCGGTGGGCCGCCTGGAGCAGATGATCAATAGCGAGGCCACGCCCGACACCACCCTGGCTGCGGGTGACTGGCTTATGGAGATCGAAGAGAATCTCTCGGAAGAACGGGACGAAGCCGTCGCCCAGGAGCTTCTCGTGGACTCCCTGCGGATTCGCGCGGACAGCCTGCGAACAGTCCTCGCGGCCGATAGCACGCGTGGGAGAATAACGGACTTCGTCAATGAAGCGGTGGAGGAGATCGACGAAGAGACGGAGGACCTTGCCAGTCTGCGAACCTCCGAGTCGCGTCGGAGGAGGATCAGTCAGTACGAATGGCAACGTGATCTCCTGGCGGACTGGCCGCCTGACAGCCTTATCGAACCGGCCCGCCTAGCGGGCGCTGCGCGGCTGCTATTCGCAGAGTCGGACATCGAACTGAACATGCCCGAATGGATGGCTCGAAGCGACGCAGTGCATCGGATGACGGAGGCTCCCACCAATGAAGCCAAAGTCGGTGCTCTTGCTGATTTCTTCCGCGACACGATCGACCGGCTACCCGTGGTGATGTTCCTGCTGTTGCCGATGTTC
>JBGTDU010000104.1:0-3478 GCA_041748175.1 Rubricoccaceae bacterium | reverse complement strand
TCCCGCGAGCGGACCTGGCGGCTCGTACCCCAGCGGCAAGAAAGCATTCGCAATCAGAAAAGCGACGTCGTTGCAGGTGGTGGCGTTGATCGTATTGTTGTTGAACTGTGCACACTCCGCGATTGCCATCTTAAGCGGCCCCACTCGCACGATGTTGTCCGACCAACGCGCCCGAACGGCGTAGTTCACGTACTGCGGGATGGAAATCGAAGACAGGATGCTGATGATCGACATGACGATCATCAGCTCGATTAAGGTATAGCCGCGCTCGAATCGGGTTTCAAAAGAACGGCGGCAGACGTGCTTACGCATCCTGACAGCATATCGACATGGCCGAACCTAATTTCACGGGTTAAGAAGAAGAGAAGCCTCGATTTAGTGCCCCTTAACGACAGTTTGGTCTGAGTGGGTAAAGAAGTGGGTAATGACACCTTACCTGCCGTAGGTGCTATATAAATTAGCCACTTACGTTGTATCAATGGCGTCCCCAAGCCGAACCGAATTAACTCGACCAACGTTGACGGCCCGGAGAATCCTTCGCATGACGCGGCGAGAGCGACGTGCCGCGTGAGTGCGGCAGAAATGCAATTCTAGGGATCGCCTGGGCATAGGTGCGGAAGCATCAGCTCAGCAGGTAAAGATTGAAAACGAGCGCGCCTTATCGGGCGTTGCATGCGACGATTCACAGTGCGAAGGATGCAGAATCACCACCGAGTGCTCGTCGCCCAGACCGTCCTTGAGCGAGAGATTGCCCCAGCCGATCAACCCATAGCTTGATTGACGAGCAAGCCAGTGACTAGGGGACGACCGTGACGCCGGTACGGGTCAGAAGCTGTCCGCCCGCTCTCAAATTGCGGTCGTAGAGGCGCACCTCGTAGTTTCCGGGACTGCTGGGAAGCGTCAAGGTCACCGTCGCAGCGGTAATCCCAGCACTCGGCTCGTACTGTTGACCGTTGAGGTAGCGCCAATCCAACCATGACCAGTTACCGCTGCCGGAAGGAGCCACAGCGACCCACGCTTTGGGATCCGCTGGTACGTTGCTCACGTTGATGCTGACGTTCTGCCCTGGGCTTGCGCTCTGGGGGCTGACCGTAAGCGTGACGGACGCGGGCGGCGGCGGTGTCGCTCCCACGGTGATGGGTTTGCTGATGAGGAGTTGTCCGCCCGAACTCAGATTGCGGTCGTAGAGGCGCACCTCGTAGTTTCCGTGATTGCTGGGAACCGTCAGGGTCACCGTCGCAGCGGTAATCCCAGCACTCGGCTCGTACTGTTGACCGTTGAGGTAGCGCCAATCCAACCATGAGCCGTCGCCGCTGCCGGAAGGAGCCACGGCGACCCACGCTTTCGGATCCGCTGCTGGTACGTTGCTCACGCTGATGCTGACGTCCTGCCCTGGGCTTGCGCTCTGGGGGCTGACCGTAAGCGTGACGGATCCGGGCGGCGGCGGAGGCGGCACACGCCCGAAGACCGCGCTCGCGAGGCCGTCAACGACCGCGAGCTCTTCGGAATCGAGATTGCCTAAAAAGGTGCGCGTTCCCTGAAGGTCAAAGCCTGCGTCGGTGTGGAAGACCCAACCGGCGGCACCTGCGTGGTAGGCCTCCGTTACCGCCCGAAAAAACTCGCCCCGCGAGGGATTCAGCCCACTGTGCCTGCGGCGAGCTTCTTCCTGAAGGTAGACCGGGATGTTGCGACCCAGAGAAGCTGCGGTCGATTTGAGCGCCGATACCCGTGCGCCCGTGCGCGCGTACCAAAGCGGGTCTCTCCAAAAATGAGGGGCGAGCAAATCGACCCCCACCACATTGAGCTCTCCGTCCACGTTTCCGACGTCCAACGCATTAGGGTTGGACGCGTCTTGCGAGTAGTGACCACAACATTCCGAAACCGTGAGGATGACCCCAGGGTTGCGACTGCGCGCGATGTCAGCCAGGCTGCGCATCAAACCGTGTGAGGCGTACACGCCGCTCCCGTAGTTGTGCTCGTTTGCCAGGTCGAATAGCACGTTCGGCTCATTCTTGAGCAGATCGACGGCGTTGCTGACGGCTGCGTGCGGGTTGCGGCTCACAGGCGCGCTCTCCCAATCGAGAATGGTGACGTCCACGACGATGCCGCGCGCTGCCGCAGCGCGAACAAGATTCACGAGCGACGAGGCATTAATGATGTTGCCATCGGGGTCGAGGAATCGATTCCCACCTGGGGACCAGTCCTCGAGCCAAATTCGAATCAGGTTTATTCCCCGGCTCGCGAAGCCATCGAGGTCCGAGGTCTTCCACCCGGTCGCGTCGAAATAGCTGACGCCAATTAGGAATGTAGGGGTCCCGTTGATACTGAACCGATCGCCCGAAACACCGAAGCTCGCAATAGGGAGCGCCTGCGCAGACGAGAGCACCTGCGCAGACGAGAGCGCAGAGGCAGCCGCCTTCTCGGGCGGGGGTGCCTCGCCACCGCTGCATCCGGCGAACAAACCGACCAGCAGGCAGACCATCGTTTGCACCCCCCACCGAAATGGGAGCACTACCTTCGATCGATTGCGCATCTTCTCCTCCTGTTCCTTTTCCGACTGTGTTCTAGTGAGGAAGGGCAAGACACGCTTCACCTACGACCTCCTTATTTGATTGAGAAACGTTGGGACACTGGCACGGGCTGCGCGGTAGTGCGCGCTTTCGCCGTAGCGGGTCAGGACTTCTGCGCAAGATTGTAAGGCCTTGAGCCGATTGAGCAGCGTTCGCCGCCCACCAGATCGCGCCACGGAGCGGTTTCCCGTAATCACTCCGTGCCACGCGAACCCTCCCGCCCATGCCTCATTGCTAAGTCCGCATGCACTGCATCTGCTATCGACCCGGCCGCGTTTGCTAAGCGCCCAAGTTCAGCCGAGAGCTGATCAGCGAGCCCAAGTTTCCGCTTCAGCCCAAACCGTTGCAACTGAGTCGCTATCTGGTTCGCAAGTAATCAGCACCTAGATCCACTCGTTTATTTTTGTGTTCAGTTCCAATTCCCTTGATTGGCCTCGATCTGTTCGGCCGCCTGCGTGAGAAGCATTGCTGCCTGACGTGCAGCCTCTGCCAGCGGCGCTGATCGCGCCAAGCTAAAGGCGCGGCTCGCGGCGTTCACACCCGAGCACGTGCACGCCATGCTCACGTTCTTCCCGCTAAGCTCGAAGGCGAAACCGGAGGCAATGCGGCGCACGATTCAATCGCTGGTGCGGCACATCACGCTCGACCCGAAGCCGGAGGCGCGCACCGTGCAGATCGAGTACCTGTTTTTGCAGCTACGCCACCGGGCAACGCGGCTGCCAAGTTCCTGCGCAACCCCACCGGCGCGGGGCCGGTGGGGTTTGTCATGGCGTCCCCAAGGGGATTCGAACCCCTGTACTCACCGTGAAAGGGTGATGTCCTAGGCCTCTAGACGATGGGGACTTGGAACGTGATGGTGGAGGTAAACGGGATCGAACCGATGACCTCTTGCATGCCATGCAAGCGCT
>JBGTDU010000103.1:0-5372 GCA_041748175.1 Rubricoccaceae bacterium | reverse complement strand
CGATGGCTTTCGGGAGTTGGCAGGATGGAACGTTGGGCTGGTGACGAACAAGACGGCGCGAGTGGATACGGCGGACGGTGGCCCTGCCCACCTGATCGACCGCATTGATGCCGCCACAAATGTGACCCTCGCAGCCATTTTCGGCCCGGAGCATGGGTATCGGTCTACCGCTGAGGCAGGCGACCGTGTTTCTGGTGGCCGCGATGAGGCCACAGGGGTACACGTGCATAGTCTGTACGGAGACCGTCAAAAGCCCACGCAGGCGCAGCTTCGTGGACTGGACGCACTGGTCTTTGACATTCAGGATGTCGGCGCCCGGTTCTACACGTACATCTCGACAATGGGCCTGGCGATGCAAGCCGCGGCAGAGGCAGGGATTGCGTTCGTGGTCCTGGACCGGCCCAACCCCATCGGTGGCGTCGTGGTGGAAGGCTTTCTGATGGAGCCGCGCCACGCCTCCTTCGTCGGGCAGTATGCCATCCCCCAAACACACGGCATGACCGTCGGAGAGCTGGCGAAGATGATTCAGGGGGAGGGGCTCATGCCTGGACTTGAAAGCCTCGATCTGCGCGTGATCGGGATGACCCACTACAACCGGTCGATGCTGTGGGCAGACACCGGGTTGCCGTGGACACCGCCATCTCCAAACGTTCCGGACGCCGCGACAGCGCTGGTCTATGCGGGCTCGGCGCTGTTCGAGAACTCCGCCGTCAACGAAGGGCGCGGAACGAAGACGCCATTTCAAGTCATCGGTGCTCCGTGGGCCAACGGGGAAGCGCTCGCACGGGAGTTGAATACGCGTGGACTTCCGGGTGTCTCATTTGAAGGCGTCACCTACACGCCCGAGTCCATTCCCGGCATGTCGTCGAACCCAACCCACCGCGGTCGGCGTGTTAGTGGCGTGCTGATCAACGTCGACGATCCGCACGCCTTTCTGCCGGTTTCGACCGGCGTGCATCTCCTGCACGCCTTCTACCAAGCAGCGCCAGCCTCCGAGCGTCGCGGCTTCTTCAATTCCGAATGGCTGGGCAAGCTCTCCGGCACGGATCGGCTCCGACAGCTGTTGGTCAGCGATGCCTCGCCGGAAGAGATCATCGCGGCATGGGCCGACGAGGTAGCCGCGTTCCGCGTGCGACGGCAGGCGTATTTGCTGTACGAGGAGTAGCTCGGCGGTCGGGGCTCCAAGAACCGCCTCCTTTGCGGGTGCCTTGACAAGCCTGGATGTTGATTCGTATCATCGTATATCGTCGATCTACGATAGAAATCATGGCTACAACAACCGCCGAGGCCTTCACCTCGGAAACCATCCAGTTGGCGGCGTGGGCGAAAGCCCTCGGGCACCCTGCTCGCATCGCCATCCTCCAAACCCTAGCCGAGCGGCAGACGTGTCTGTGCGGCGAGATCGTGGAGGAGTTGCCTCTCGCCCAGGCCACCGTCTCCCAGCACCTCAAAGCGCTGAAAGACGTTGGTCTAATCGAGGGGCACAGCGATGGGCCGCGCGTGTGCTACTGTCCGAATCGAAGCGCTCTGAATCGCCTCCACGAGGTGTTTGAAGGGCTTTTTAGCGGGCTCAACTGCTCATGCGCGTGTTGTAGCTGATCCATCCATCCAACCTGTGAGGTTCATCATGAACGCGCAAGCAAACTGCAAATGCTGCGGCTGTTCCTGCCCGGACTGCGGCGGCGGATGCTGCGGCGATTAACGCCGGGCCAGCAAGAAGTGAGAGGGGCGGCAGAGCGATCTGCCGCTCCTCTCGACATTCCCTGTGCAGGACTCCGGGATGCGCCGGGCGGTACGACCGCGCTCTCAAAACTTGGAAATAGTGCGTGTTCATCACTTGGGCTGTTGTACGTTATGCGGGCACCCCGCCGAGGTACCCTTCCAACTTGTGCGTCCATTTATCCGAGATTTCCATGAAACCGACTTTCCACACCCTGTTAGCATTTATGATCTTTGCCTCCTGCCCCGCTGTTACTGCGCAGGGCAACTCACCTTCAAGGCTTGTGGATGCGGTTGAAACCGCCATCTCCCAGGTCCCGCAGACCGACGCCCCACGATACGCCGACCTCGGTAGCGCCGTGGCCGCCGCGATAACCGAGGACTTCAAGCTCACGGCAAGTGATCGTCGGGGGTACGACCGCTTGGGCTACTCGGTATCGCTCTCGGGAGATCGAGCTCTCGTCGGAGCCCATGGTGATGACGATGCTGGAGACGGCTCGGGGTCGGCTTACGTTTTCGATTTCGACGGCACGGACTGGATCGAAACCTCCAAGCTGACGGCGAGTGATGCCGCCGTGAATGACGGTTTCGGTTTTTCGGTGTCGGTTTCGGGCGACACGGCGCTAGTCGGCTCCAGACATGACGATGACGCAGGTGCCGCCTCGGGTTCAGCTTACGTATTCGACCTCAGCTTGTGCGCGGCCACATGCCACGAGGTTTCCAAGCTCACCGCCAGTGATGCCGCCCCGGGCGATGAGTTCGGCATCTCGGTATCGGTTTCCGGCAACCGGGCCCTCGTTGGCGCCGAATATGACGACGACGCTGGGACCGGCTCCGGATCGGCGTATGTATTCGACCTTACAACGTGCGGAAGCGCGTGCGACGAAGTGTCGAAGCTCACGGCTAGCGATGCTGCTGGAGGCGACGAATTCGGCGTCTCGGTATCGGTTTCTGGCGACATGGGCCTCGTCGGGGCCTGGGGTGACGATGACGGTGGCACCAGTTCCGGATCGGCTTACGTATTTGACCTCAGCACGTGCGCGGTCACATGCAACGAAGTATCCAAACTGACCGCGAGTGATGCTGTAACGCTGGATCGATTGGGTGGCTCGGTATCGGTTTCTGGCGATAGGGCTCTTGTGTCGTCCGAGTTTGACGACGACGGAGGTGGCAGTTCGGGTTCGGCGTACGTATTCGATCTCGCGACATGCGGGGCAACGTGCAACGAGGTGACCAAGCTCACGGCGAGCGATGCCGCAAGCGGTGACATTTTCGGCTCCTCGGTTTCGATCTCGGGTGACTGGGCTCTCGTCGGGGCCTGGGGTGACGATGACGGCGGCTCGAGTTCCGGATCGGCATACGCATTTGACCTAACCACGTGCGGGGCCACCTGCAACGAGATGACCAAGTTCACGGCGAGTGATGCTGCCGGCGACGACGACTTCGGCATCTCGGTCTCGATATCCGGCGACCGAGCCCTTGTCGGAGCTTATGGCGAGCGTAACGTCGCTGGTGCTGCATATGTGTTTGATTTCGGCCCGCCCGCTCCGCTGGAGCTTGCCTGCACACCGGTGAACCCCCCCATTAGCATTCCACCGGGTGGTGGCAGCTATTTCTTTGAGTTTGCCATCACAAACATCGGCGGCTCCTCGATAACCTTTGATCTCTGGTCCACGATCGACGGGCCCGGCACGGCCATTACAAATGGGCCGTACGGGCCGAGTCGTGAGCTTTCAGGAGGCGCAAGCCTGACCCGCACGTACCGGGTTGGCGTACCGCCAGGCGCCCCACCCAATACCTACACACACACGTGTCACGTCGGCACGTTCGACGTTTCGGAAGCAAGCGACAGCTTCACGTGGACGAAGTCTGCGGCACCGTCGGGTCTGACCGGAGTGACCGTTGCCGAGTGGACCTCGGAGGAGGTCGTTGGCGAACCTCAATCGCGTGTTGGTTTACCGGAGGCGTTCGCCCTGAACGCCGCCTATCCGAACCCGTTCAACCCATCGGCAACGCTCAGCTTCGACCTACCTGAGTCGGCCATCGCAAGGCTGATTGTTTACGACGCGGTTGGCCGCGAAGTCGCCCGGCTAGTTGACGGACGGATTGAAGCTGGCCGCCACGAAGTGACGTTCGATGCGTCGAACTTGCCGAGCGGCGTGTACTTCGCTCGGTTTACGGCGGGAAATAGTTTTGCCCAAACCCACCGGCTGACGCTATTGAAATAATCAAAAGGAGAGTGCTTCCTGACTGGAGGGCGGTCGCGGATTTCCGAGACCGCCCATTCGCGAAAGACGGCGTGGAGATCCAGAACTGATTCAGTCCGTCAACTGCCAAGACTAACCCTCCTATTTCTAACCACCCAGTTCAAGGCGTCCTACCTCGGGAATGAACGCCTTCGGTTGTTTCGTTTGGAAAGGGCACATTCCAGGCGTTGGACGCCAGGTTCGACACACTGCCTTGTTTGGACGGTCATGAATGCGAAATGCCAGAAATCTGCAGGGTAGCTTGCGTTTGTGATTCCTCCCTATCGTTCGTGATCCAATCCACTGCACGTACCGAGTTATTTCACCGCCTGCACGCATCCGGATGTTTCGTGATGCCCAATCCCTGGGATGCCGGAAGCGCTATCGTGCTGGAGGAGCTCGGCTTCAAGGCGCTTGCAACCACAAGTGCTGGTTTCGCATGGACGTTCGGGCGCGCTGACAACCAGATCACCCGCGACGAGGCGCTCCAGCATCTTCGTGCAATCGCCACTGCAGTACAGATTCCTGTCAACGCGGACTTCGAGGGCGGTTTCGCAGTCGAGCCCGACGACGTTGCCGCGAACGTGAAGCTCGCCGCAGCGACGGGCATCGCCGGGCTCTCTATCGAAGACTCAACGGGCGACGCGGCGCACCCCCTCTATGAATTGGAACTCGCCGTCGAGAGGATTCAAGCCGCACGCTGCGCGATCGATGAAAGTGGGACTGGCATCGTGCTCACCGCTCGCTCCGAGGGTTTTGTTTGTGGGCGTCCCGACATCAAGGAGACGATCAAAAGGCTGCGCGCGTACGCCGACGTCGGCGCCGACTGCCTGTACGCCCCGCGGATTCAATCCATTGAGCACGTCTCTTCGATCATCGCCGCGGTGGCCCCAAAGCCGGTGAACTTGCTGATCAATAGTCCCTTCATGACGGTTCTGGAAGCGACCTCTCTCGGTGTGCGGCGGATCAGTGTGGGGGGGACGCTTGCCCGCGTCGCATGGGCTGGGTTCCTTAACGCCGCGAAGGAAATCAAGGACGAGGGAACGTTCTCCCGGTTCGAGGGCTTGCCGAACGTTGATGCTCTGTTCCAAGCGCATCGTGGGGAATAGAAAGAATGCTCGGATTCTTGCCCATGGAAGCGGGGTGTACTTCGCACGCTTCACGGCGGGCACCGGCTTCGCGCAAACGCAAAGGCTGACGCTGTTGAAGTGATCACGCGCTAACGCGCGATCATGCTGAATTCCGCGTAGCGGGATGAAGAGCCTGGGGGCCGACTAATAAGCCTCGATCAGTGGTAGGACGGCAAAGTTGGTCTTTCTGTAGCTGCGGGTGAATTTTCCGGCGTAGGAGTGTAAAGTCGATAAAAGACCCGAGAAGCGTGCTCGCCACCACTTCTCCAGGTCGTGT
>JBGTDU010000102.1:0-61550 GCA_041748175.1 Rubricoccaceae bacterium | reverse complement strand
GATCGCACACGACCTGGAGAAGTGGTGGCGAGCACGCTTCTCGGGTCTTTTATCGACTTTGCACTCCTACGCCGGAAAATTCACCCGCAGCTACAGAAAGACCAACTTTGCCGTCCTACCACTGATCGAGGCTTATTAGTCGGCCCCAAAATCTGTCCCGACAACGTCGGGAGAAATTAGGGGGTTCTGCTTCAAACGGGACCCATTGTCAAGCTCATCTGGTCGAGTCCAGCACCCTGCCAATCCACCCCCTGTTTCCATCGCTGCGCGACAGAAACTGTCCCCCTTAGTAAGGGGGACAAAATCTGGCCGTCAGGCCGGATTTAGGGGGTGCTGTTGCTACAAGACTCCCGCGATTGCAACGAACTGTTAACGTCCTTCCACCCTTCTGACCAATCCGTGATCACCGCCCAGCACAAACTCTTCTTCCTGCTGTTGGTGATCGCGCAGGCGGCGCACTCGACGGAGGAGTACTTCGGACGCTTGTGGGAGGTGTTCGCTCCCGCGTAGGCGAGGATGACTCCATTTGTATGTACTAGGAATGCGAAACCAGTCCTACCTTACCTTTCCAATCAAACTTTGGACGACGTATGCGTTGCGCTCATTCTAATTTTATGCTCGCCGCGCCAGTCCTGCTCGCTTTCTTGTCATTGGCGAGCTGCGGTTCAGGGATCGACGCGGCTCAAGATCACGATCAAACCGAAAGAGCCGAGCTTATAGCGGAGTTACAAAGTGAATATCCAGATGTACCTACACTTGATTCGTTGTCGATAATTTTCTGGAGTAAGCACACGTTTCAAATTCAACGTGACCTCCCCACTCGGATACGGTTTGAAACGCCAAGCATCTATGATGTCGTCGAAGTAGACAGTATGCTTTGGTTGCGTTTTGACTGGATCGGCAACCTCTTTTTCTTGCGAGCCGACGTAATCGATACGTCCGAGCT
Organism: Rubricoccaceae bacterium; assembly: GCA_041748175.1. GTDB lineage: Bacteria > Bacteroidota > Rhodothermia > Rhodothermales > Rubricoccaceae > JAHEJB01. Next base: position 60,604 of record JBGTDU010000102.1, on the reverse strand, counting down.
TGAGTCCTCTCGGTTGCTTAGGCGGGATTTGGTAATCATCGCTGATTTGGAGAGGGTTGAACCTGTAAGTTTGAGCCTTTCCAGTGAAATTATTGGCCTTGAAGATCGTCGCGACGGATTTCCTCCCGCCCACATGGTTGATATAAATGGCGCAAGTGCGCGGCTTTTTGTCGGGCATATTCTGGCCTATAGAGCCCTACCTTAGAAGATATACTCACTCAAAAGCTCACGGCCCGACGAACGGGGTGCGTTGCTTTGTCTATACTTTTCCCCTGAAGGAAGTCACTCGCACCCACTGGTAGCCTGCAACTGGAGCACGATACCACGCCACAGCGATTGGACGGTTATTGAGCCACAGTTTCAGGCGAGCGAGGGCAAGAATTGTCTGGCACTGAAGAAATCGTCAGTCATCTTTATTCAACGTGTGAGCATCCAACCCACACAGTCCCGTCTCAAAATAGACGTCTCTTTCGCCATAAGGTGGGATTTGGTTGCATACATAGCAGCGGTGACCCTGTGAACGGGCAACGCGATCCCAATCCGCCTCCTTCTGTTCGATTTCGTCTTTTGTTAGAAAGCCAGTTTCGTCTGACATAATAGTCCTCTCAGTCTTGATTACGATGTTTCTAGTTTTTCCAAGCGGCCAAGGTCACCCACACCCGCTAGTATTCCCACAATTCGGGCACGAGTAGCACGCCCCGGCGCGTACGGTGATGGAGCCGCAATTCGGGCAGGCGGGGGCATCTTCCTGGTTTCGGAAGGCCGTCGGTGTTGGGTTTGAAGCGCCGTCCTGCGCCATGAAGGCCTCTACCGTCCCGCCAATATGGGCCGGGGCGGTTGGCTCGTTCGGCTTGGAGTCCACGAACAGCGAGGCCTGCTCCGCGTCGGCTGCAGGGCCGTGCGCTTTGGCTTCCGCCGCAACCACGGAAGTTGGATTCAGCATGTCGCCCGGCTCTGCCGTTGGGTCCTCCTGCTGCTTGCCGAGGTACTTCAGTGAGAGGTAGCGGGCGATGTAATCCGTGATCGACTTCGCGATCGGGATCTGCTTGTTGTTCGTAAATCCGGCCGGTTCAAAGCGCACATGGCTGAACTTCTGAACGAGGTCCTCCAGCGGCACGCCGTACTGCAAGGCAAGCGAAATCGCCGTTGCGAACGAGTCCATCAGGCCCGCAATGGTGGAGCCCTGCTTGGCCATGGTTATAAAGATCTCGCCGGGCATGCCCGTGGCGGCGTACACGCCGATGTGCAGGTAACCTTCGTGCCCGGCTATCGAAAACTTGTGCGTCAGGCTCTGCCGCTCGTCGGCGAGGCGGCGGCGAACGGGCTTGTAGACGATTTTCTCCACGATCTCAGGTTCGGGCAGCAGTGCGCCGTCTCCTGAAGCAATGCCCATCACCGTCTTGCCCTTCGTGTTGCCGCCCTTCCTGGTCGAGAGCGGCTGGCTGCGCTTGGAGTTCTCGCGGTAGATCGCAATCGCCTTCAGGCCCAGCTTCCAGCCCTGCAGGTACGCGTCGTAAATCTCCTCGACGGTGCTGTGCTCGGGCAGGTTGACGGTCTTGGAAATCGCGCCGGAGATGAACGGCTGCGTGGCCGCCATCATGCGGATGTGGCCCATGTGGTGGATGAAACGCTCGCCGTTTTTGGGTTTGAACGCGCAATCGAACACGGGCAGATGTTTTTCCTGGAGGTAGGGCGCGCCCTCGATTGTGTCGTTCACGTCGATGTAGGCGAGGATCTCGTTCCGCTCGGCATCCGTGTATCCGAGTTTGGTGAGCGTTCCCCCCACGGTCTGATTGACGATTTTCATCAGGCCGTCGCCCGCGCCCGCGAGGAGTTTGTACTTGACGAGCGCGATGTCCGGCTCCACGCCCGTCGTGTCGCAATCCATCATGAACCCAATGGTGCCGGTCGGTGCGAGAACCGTCGCCTGCGCGTTGCGGTAGCCGTATTTCTCGCCCAGCTCCACCATGCGGTCGGCCGATTCCTGCGCCGCGTTTCGGAGGTATTCCGGGCACGAGGCGTGGATCTGCTTGACGGCGTCGCGGTGCATCCGCATCACCTCCAGCATGGGCTCGCGGTTTTCCTCATAGCCATCGAACGGACCGATGGCCGCGTTGGCGGCGATCTCCGCAGACCGAGCGTAAGCTTCGCAGTGTTCGATGGCCATGAGGGCACCCGCGACCGCGCGACCTTCGTCGGAGTCGTACGGCAAGCCCATCGACATCAGGAGGGCGCCGAGGTTGGCGAACCCGAGTCCGAGGGGCCGGAAGGCGTGGCTGTTTTGGGTTATGGATGGGCTGGGGTAGCCCGCGTTGTCGACCAGGATTTCCTGCGCCGTGATAAAGATCCGTGCGGCCGCACGGTAGCGCGCTACATCAACCGAGCCCTCCGGCGTCTGGAACTTGCGGAGGTTCAGGCTGGCCAGGTTGCAGGCCGAGTCATCCAGAAACATGTACTCGCTGCACGGATTGCTGGAGTTGATCGGCCCCGTGTTCTTGCACGTATGCCATCGCTGAATCGTGTCTTCGTACTGCGCGCCGGGGTCGCCACAAACGTGGGTTCCTTCCGACATCGCCACGAGCATCTCCTTCGCCTGCACCGTCTCGACGGACTCGCCGCTGGTGACTGCCAGAAGCTCGTAGTTCGCGTCAGCTTCCGCGGCAGACATAAAGGCATCGTCGACGCGAACGGACTGATTCACATTCTGGAAGGCCACGCTGCCGTAAGCCGGGCCGTTGAAGGAGCCGTCATAACCTTCTTCAATCAGGGCCCACGCCTTGCGTTCTTCATCCTGCTTGGCGCGGACGAATTGCAGGATGTCGGGGTGCCAGCTCTTCAGTGTTTGCATGATGGCGGCGCGGCGCGTCTTGCCGCCGCTCTTGATCGTGCCGCCCGTGGCATCCTGCACCTTCATAAAGGAAACGGGACCAGACGGCGTTCCGCCGCCGGAAAGCTTCTCCTGCGACGAACGGAGTGCCGACCAGTCTGCGCCGACGCCCGAGCCAAACTTGAACAACCGCGCGCTCTCTCCCATCAACTGCCAGATGTCATCGATGGAATCTTCCACCGAAATGATAAAGCAGGCGCTCGCCTGCGGCCGCCGGTAGGGATCGACAGGTTCAACTTCGCTCGTCTCGGAATTCCAGCCGGAGATCGTTTTGCCACCCGAATCGTTGACACCATACTGGTGGTGCAACCCTACGTTGAACCAGACCGGGCTGTTAAACGCACCATACTGGTTGGCGCAGAGCCACGTGAGGTCGTCGTAAAACCGCTCGCCGTCTTCCTTCGTGGCGAAGTAGTTCTGCTCGATGCCCCAATCGGAAATCGTGCGGGTGACCCGGTGGACGAGCTGCTTCAGCGAGTATTCGCGCTTCCCTTCCGCCGGGCTGCCATTGCCTGCAGCGATGTCGCCGTAGAAATACTTCGACGTGACTACGTTGACGGCAAGCGGGCTCCAACTCGTCGGGAACTCTACGTCCTTCTGCTCGAAAATTGATTCACCTTCCTTGTTGCGGATGGCCGCTTCGCGGGATTCCCAGTCGAGGCTGTCGAAGGGGTGTTCGCCCTCCTTCGAGAAAACACGATCTATCGTGAGTCCGTTATTGGAAGCGTCATCGTCGCCAACTGAAGAGAAGAGAGGTGTAGCCTTGTCTGATGCCATTGATCCAGGGGTGGTGTGGGTGATGTCGTCCGGGGAAGCGGCGATCTGCGCAAAAGTCCTCCGTTCCCACGCCTGGGATCCTCTACCGCGTTTAGCACGCCGGGCGTGTCGGGGGACGATAATAAAGGGATGTTTCGCCCGAAGCGCAAGTCGATTTCTCCACAGAATATCACGATTTCACGAAGGCTCCGGGGTCTTCGGCCCATCCGGCCTTCCGGCACCACATTGACGGCGATCTCAACCTTCCGGGAAGAGTTCGGCTACCATTTTTCACACGAGGCCGAGCGACATTTCCCTCGACCTGCCTTCGCCCTCGTGCACCGCGCGTCGACATGAGCGGCTAACCCAAAACGGAAAGCCTCATCCTAGATAGCCGTTATTGAATAACTATCGCCCAGTGCTTGTTTAGAAGTCTTCTTCGTCGAAATCATCGAAGTCGTCCTCTTCGAGAACGCCAAGATCGTCCTCGTCCTCTTCGTCCTCCTTGTCGTCGAAGTCGTCGTCGCCAAACGCGAGGTCATCATCGAGGATATCGTCGTCGAATTCCTCGTCGTCGTCACGGCCGTTGTTCATCAGGAAGCTGTTCATTGGAACTGAGGATGGCGGAGCGAGGCTCCGAGGTGAAACAACCGTCGCTCTCAGGGAGCGCATCCCTGAAATTTGGGCACACGTTGGGGTTCTGCGCAAGGACTTTTTGCATCCAGGCAGGGTAGAATTTCTCTGGAAAGACGGTCGCGCGATGTCTTTTGCATGGGATCTCGTTTTCGACCTCCGTAGCTTCGGCACCCTCGATTCCCAAAATTGCCTCTTCCATGTTTGACAACGACCGTAGCGCATACCCTCACCCTGAAGAATTCAAGGTGATGCGCCCCGAATACATCGATCCGGAAGAAGACGAGGACGATGTCATTGCCATCATCAATATTGCGCCTTTTCGCGTGACCGGCAACAGCGCGACGCGCGCGGGAGCGCGGCGGGCAGCACTCTACGAAGCCGCGAAGACGTACCACAATTATCACCCGTCGTACCGCGTCGAGAGCCCGTTCCCGAAAGAGTTCGTGGACCCAAGCGGCGTCACGTGGAAGCGCAATGCCGAGCACCTTCGCGACAAGTACGGCGACTACGAGTTCATCGGCGAAGATGGCGACGACTACGCAGACATCGACCAGATGCTGCTTTGGGATGTGCGCCCGGCGCCGACGGCCGCAGAATGACGAGTGGCTGAACTCCCCCGCCGTCTTAACAGGCTGTGGATCTAATTCTCCTACCTGCGGCGGCGGCTCTTGATCAATCTCAGCGTTGCGAGAATCTCGCCGGACTACCAATACGACTGCGATCTCGCGCCTTGATCTCGACCAAGATTCGCTCGCCTCACTGACGGATGAATAAATCCACAGCCTGTTAACATGGACGCCGTACCCGAGCAATCAGGTGCGGCGTTTCTTTTTTGACCGATGACGACCGGCGGCAGATCGCCAGAAACCATGATGCCTTTCCGCTCTCTCCTTCCCGTTCTTGTTTGTCTGGTCGTCAACTCGTCGCAGGCGCAGGACGGCGGCGTCAGTGCGGGCCCGATGCTTGGACCAATCACGCACAGAGAAGCAACGGTGTGGGTGCAAACCGCCGATGCCGCTGAGGTGCAACTCCGCTACGCCGTCACCGCTACGGCAGACGAAAGCGGTGCGCCTCGTGCGACATGGGTCGAGACCGACGCCATTTTGGCGAACGCCGCCAACAATCACATTGCGACTTTCCGTCTCACCAATTTGGAGCCAGGCTGGACGTATGCCTTCCACGTTCTAGTAGACGCAGAGGAATACTACCGGCCCTACCCCTTCTCCTTCACCACGCAACCGCTCTGGCAATGGAGGACGGACCCGCCGACATTCACCGTCGCTCTGGGATCGTGTAATTACGTGGCCGACACACCATACGATCGCCCGGGCGACCCGTACGGCGGCGACTACGAGATCTTTGAAACGATGGCGGACATGGGCCAAGATCTCAACCTGTGGCTAGGCGACAACGTGTACTTCCGCGAAGTGGACTGGTGGAGCCCCGAGGGCCTGGCCTACCGCCATCGTCACGACCGCGCGCTGCCGGAGATGCAGCGTTTGCTGGCCGCAGCACCCAACTACGCGATCTGGGACGACCACGACTACGGCCCGAACAACTCCGACCGTTCCTATATCCTGAAGGGCGCTGCGCTTGATCTCTTTCAGCAATACTGGCCCAACCCGACCTATGGGCTGCCGGAAACGCCCGGCGTCTTCTACAATTTCCAGTATGCCGATGTTGAGTTTTTCATGCTCGATAACCGGTATTACCGCACGCCCAATTCTGCCCCTGAAGACCCCACCGACGATACGGTCCTCGGCCATGCACAAATGCAGTGGTTGCTGGACGCTCTGCAAGCCAGCTACGCTCCCTTCAAAGTGGTTGCGATGGGCGGGCAGTTTCTGAACCCGAACGAGGTGTTCGAGACGTACATCAACCTCGCGCCAACCGAGCGGCAGTTCCTGATCGACGAAATCGGGCGGCGAGACATCCGGGGCGTGCTATTTCTTTCGGGGGATCGCCACCAGACGGAACTCAACCGGATGGAGCGCGAAGGCGCCTACCCGCTGTACGAGTTTACATCATCGCCACTCACGGCGGGTCCGGCCACGAGCCCGCGTGATTCCACCAATGCCTACCGAATTGATGGGACGCTCGTTACCCAGCGCAACTTCGGGACGATGACGGTAGAGGGTGAGCGAACAGACCGTGTGATGACGTTGCGCACCTACAGCACCGTCGGCGAACTGCTATGGGAGCACCAGATTCGTGCGAATGATCTGCGGCGGCAGCAGCCGGAATGATGAGAGGAGCCACCATTACGGTAATTGGAATAGACTGCGCCTGCGATCCAAGGAAGGTCGGGTTGGCCCGTGCGACCCACAAAGGGCGCCAGACCTACGTAGAAGAGGTACGATGTTGCAGCAAATCGGAGCCGCCCGACGAGGTTGTTGGCCAGTGGATAGAGAAGCAAGGTGGACGCGTTATGTTGGCTCTCGATGCCCCATTGGGCTGGCCTGCTAGCCTGCAACGAGCCCTAGAGAATCACAAGGCAGGCGAGGAAATCGAATGTGACGCAAACCTCCTTTTTCGCAGAGAGACGGATAGATTCGTGAGAGAGCGAGTGAACAAACAACCGCTGGACGTAGGCGCCGATCGGATCGCCCGTACCGCGCACGCAGCCGTTGGACTTTTAGGATCACTTCGAGAGAAACTTGCTCATCCAATCCCACTGATTTGGGGACGTGACTTTGCGGGGATCGGCGCCATCGAAGTGTATCCAGCCGGTACTGCCAAGGCTCACGGTATCCGATTGACCGGATACAAGAAAGACGGGGACAGACTGCGGGAGGTCGAGAAGGAAGTATTGGAACGGCTCCACTTTTCGGCCTCGGTAGATGCAGCCCGAAATGACAATGAGATAGATGCGGTCCTTTGCGTACTCGCTGCCCATGACTTCTTGGTCGGAGGCTCTTTTCCGCCAACCGACAAGGAACTCGCGAGGCAAGAAGGCTGAATTTGGGTTAAGAGTCCAACGACTTGAAGGCAGCAGGGGGCAACTCGCCGAGTCGTCCGCCGTGTATTTGGCACCAGAAATTCTGGGAGCCCTCGGACGGATCGTGTTGCGACGCCGGGGACGGATTTGCTCCGGGCGCGTTTAGGTTGGCGAGGGATCTGCGGCCGCTGCGATCAGACGCGGAACTGCGTAACGGTCAACAAGTGTTTGCTGCGTTCAGCCGTAATCCTGGGACCGTCGATCTCCCGATCGACGACGGCGGACAGGAGTCCGCCGCTCCCAGATTTTCTCAGTCGGGGGTGCTCACATCCTGCACCCCTCATGCTCTCATCCCCCCGCCCTGTCAAGCACCACCGCCGGCTCAAGCGCTCGAATGAACACCGTGTCGCCCGGCGCGAAGGGTTCGCGGTTGTGGGTGTGCACGAGGCAATCGACAGGGCCGACCTGCACGCGGTAAGTGATATCGTGGCCCTTGAAGGAGCGGCTGAGGACGGTGGCCTCCATCGAATCCGGGTGATCAGCTATCGGTGCGATGGAGAAGTGTTCTGGGCGCACGGCAACAAGCACCATCCCTTCCGCCGCGCGGTGCAACGTGAGCTTTCCCAAAACGGATTCGGCGGTGGTGCCGGAGGCGTGGGTGAGGACGAGATTTGTCTGGCCCATGAACTGCGCGACGAAAAGGGTTCGCGGCGTCAGGTAGATCTCCTCCGGCGTCCCGATCTGGTCGATCCGGCCCCCTTGCATCACGCCCACGCGATCCGCGAAAAGCAGCGCTTCTTCCTGATCGTGCGTGACCAGAACCGCGGTGATCCCCTCCTCCATCAGGCTGGCGCGGACGTTGTCGCGCATCTCGTTGCGGAAAAAGGCATCGAGATTGGAGAACGGCTCATCCAACAAAAGCAGTCGCGGTCGAGGAGCCAGCGCCCTTGCCAATGCAACCCGTTGCTGCTGCCCACCTGAAAGAGCGTGCGGCAGTCTCTCCTCAAATCCGTCCATCCCAACGAGCTTGAGGACCTCGCTTGTGCGGGATTTCTTTGTCGCGGGCTTCTCATTCCGCAGACCGAACGCCACGTTCTGTGCAACCGTCAGGTGTGGAAAAAGAGCGTAATCCTGAAACACGAATCCGATCCCGCGCTTTTCCGGAGGCACGAACGCTCCTTCTCCCGCGAGCAACCTGTCGTGATAAGTGATCGATCCATGATCCGGCCGCATGAACCCGCCGATCAGCCGCAGCGCCGTCGTTTTCCCGCAGCCGCTCGGACCCAGAAGCGCGAAGACCTCGCCCTCCGCCACGTCAAACGACAGCCCGTTCACGACGGGCAGCGCGCCGTCGGCGAACGTTTTCGAGAGGCAGGATATGGCGAGCAGCTGGGGGATGGGAGGACGATTGTTTGTCTATTGCGTATTTCGTAGTGCGTAGTGATTTCGGGCGAATCCAAATACGCATTACGCATTATTCAAGTCGCGGCAGGTACTCACGCAACAACAGCCACACGATTACGCTTGACGTGACCATCAACACCAGCGCGTACGGCGCGGCGACGCTGAAAAGAGATTCGTTGGCCGCGCCCCAGACGCCCATGGCGAGCGAGCGGAAACCGAGTGGAGAAAGCAGGAACGTGATGGGGAGTTCCTTCAAGGCAGAGAGAAACACGAGCACGACTCCTGCTCCGAGGCCGCCTCGCAGCAACGGGAACGTGCCCTCGAAGAAGGCCAGCAGTGGCGAGCGACCAAGGTTGCGAGCGGCTTCCTGGATCCGAGCAGGCGCTTGATACATCGCACTTCGGATCGGCCCGATGGCCTCGGCAAGAAAATGGAGCGCGTATGCGATGATGAGCAATCCCAACGACTGATACAGAAATGGCGCAGAACGGAGCGTGAAAAAGATCAACGCCAGCGCGAAAGCCAGAGGCGGCGTGGCATAGCCGAGGTATGCGAATCGTTCCGCCGCGCGCGTCGGCCCCGAAGGTTTTCGAACGCTGAGGTAGGCGACCGGGAGGGCCAGTGCTGTCGCGATGAAGGCGGCAGGCAGGGCCGCGCTGCAAGTATCCAGCAAGGCGCTGAGGAGCTCATTCCACCTGCCGTGCTCGGTACCGCGCCCGACCCAGTACACCACGGTGCTAACCGGAAGGGCAACGCTCGCCAAGCCAACCAACGTGGCGAAGCCGTAGGCCGGCGCGGTCCATCGCCCGAGCGCAGTTGTCTTCCTTGCTTGCGCAGATCCTGAACCCGTCCGCTCGTAGCGACGACCCCGGAGGAGCCGCATCTCAAGCAACAGAATCGCGCCCGTGAGCGAGAGGAGCATGAGCGCCAGCCACGCCGCGTAGACCCGGTCGAATGCAGCGGCGTACTGCAAGTAGATGGCATAGCTGAACGTCTCGAAACGCATCAGCGAGACCACGCCGAAATCGCCGAGGACGTGCAGGGCGATCAGCAATCCGCCTGCGAAGAATGCCGGCCGGAGTTGCGGCAGCACCACGCGCCGAGCCACTTCCCGGTTTGAGTAACCCAACGACAGCGCAGCCTCCTCAAGCGATGGATCGAGGCCCAGCAACGCCGAGCGGAGGTTCAGAAAAAGATAGGGAAAGGTGTACAATCCGAGCGCCAGCCACGCGCCAAAGAACCCGCTCGGGCGCGGTAAATGCAGAGCCGACAGCAACCCGGATGGCCCTGTAGCCGCCAACAGCGCATACGCCATGACATAACCCGGCACGGCCAGCGGCAGCACACCTAGCGTCGTCACGAACCGCCGCCCCCTCATATCGGTCCGCGTGACCAACCACGCCAGCGGAAACGCAAGCGTGGAAGTCAGCAACAGAACGCCGACCGCGAGCGCAAGCGTGTTGGCAAGCAGGCGGAGGTTCCGCGTCCGAAAGACGATCTCGGCAAGCTCGGTGGCATCACCTTCAAACGCTCGAACGACGAGGTAGCAAAGCGGCACGACCACGCCGATTATCACGAGCGCGGTTGGCCCCCAGAGGTACCAGCGGAAATCGTGGAGACGGCGAGCGGACCGCATAAGACTGGTTCGAATTGCGTGATCGGTTTTGCGTATGAATCCGCAATCGAGCAGCCATCAAATACGCACTACGCAATACGCTATAACTACAGCAGCCCTTTCTCGCGAAGCAGATCCAGCGTGCCTTCAATATTTCGGAGGCCTTCGAAATCGAAGACGGGGCTCAGGGTCATCGCGTCGTCGAAGGACAACAGATGGCCTGGCACGGCTGTCCCGCGAATGACGGGATACTCGTGAACCTCTTCGGCGGCGAACGCTTGTGCCTCCGGCCCCAGCAAATAGTTCAGGAATCGGGCGGCGGCCTCGCTCTGGTCGGTGTTGGCAAGGATTCCGGCACCGGTCACGAGCGCCAGATTCCCTACGTCTCCAGCCACAAAGTGAAAGGTTGCGATGGCCGCGTCAGGGTGGCCGCCTGCCCCTTCGTGCTCCTCCTCCTCTTCTTCCTCTTCCTCGTGTTCACCTTCCTCGCCGCCAAATAGCATCCGGGCGACGTAGTAGTGATTTGTCAGTGCAACGTCGATCTCGCCGGATTCGAGCGCCTCAAGCATGGGAGTGTTCGACGCATACGCTTTGGGTTCCAGCGATTTCATGCTGTCCAGCCACGCCGCAGCGGCTTCTTCGCCCTGTGTTTCGCGAAGCGCCGTTACAAAATCGATGAAGGACGAATACGTGGGCGTCCATCCGATACGACCGAGCAGATCAGTATTGGCCGGAAAATCCATAACACTGGTCGGTAGCGTGGCCACATCCACCCTTTGCGGATTGTAGGCGAGAACCCGGAAACGACTCGTAACCGGCACCCAAAGCCCACTGGACGGAATGAACGCCCCGGGCTTCTGAAGAAGCGAGTCCGGCAACGCGACGAGCAGTCCCATATTCGAGGCTGCTCCCAGCGCGCCCACCGAGTTCGCCCAGAAAATATCCGCCTGGCTGTGCTCGCCCTCTTCTTGCAGCGCAGCGAGTAGCTCGGCATCGGTGCCGTAGCGTACCTCTACGTTCATCCCCGTCTCCGCGCGAAACCTCTCCACGAGGGGGTCAACGAGGACATCTCTGCGGCCCGAGTAAATGACAAGCGTTCCGTCGTCGGCGGACGTGTCGGAGCCGGACGAACAGGCTGGGAGCGGAAGGACCAGGATTAGACCAAGAACCGCGATCAGGTAGCGCATGGATTGAATCGAATGGTTGTTTAGATTCGATCCAGATAGTACACACGTCGCCGTTGAAGCGCAATGAATTCGGGGTTTGCTATCGCGTTATCCGTATTGCGTACGAGATTGGCCCGAGACCAATACGGAATACGGATTCCCTATCGGCCGCGCACCATGCGCAATGTCGCTATTTGACCGTCTGAGGAAAGGCGCGCCACGTAAACGCCGGGCGCCAACGACGCGCCTTCCACCAAAACCCTGTGCGTCCCAGGCTGCTGGAAGACGCTCGCTGCTTCGGCGACGCGCCGACCAAGGGCATCAAAGATTTCCAACTGAACCGGCCCTGGACGGCTGAGCGTATACGACAGCGTCGCCTGACCTATGAATGGGTTGGGGTAGACGGCGTCGAGTGTGAAGTGCCCAACAACAATCTCGGGCTCGTTGGCAACGGGCTCCGGCTGGAATTCGAAGCGGGAGAAGACGGGAAGGTGGTCCGACGTCGTGTTCGTATAGCTCGGTATCGCCGCGATGAGGTCGAAAAAGTGATCCGCCGAACCGAACACGTAGTCATTGCCAAAAGTAGTCGTGGCCACCATGTGGTCGAGAACAGATCCGTTGGAACAGGACGAGTTCGAACAGAACGTGTGCCGATCCAGAAGAGGGTTTTGATCGTCGAAGAACCGCGTGATGAACGAATACGCCGGGTCAGTCAAGAAATTCTGGTAGGGCGACGTCCTGCCTTGATAGATCGACAAGATGAGCTCGTCGTTGAAGTCCCCTAGAACCAAGACGTCCGTACCGATCGCCTGGAGGTTGTCGGTGTAGTTCTTCAGGATGCCCGATGCGGCCACGCGGCGGTCGTACGATTCCTCTCCATCCTGAAAATCGTTCGCCTTCATGTGGATATTGATCAGCCGAACCTCGACGGTCGTATCCGGAAGAACAATGTCGGCGCGCAGCTGCAGAGGCGGCCGAAAGGCGAACTCGTACGACGAACCTCCGAGAATGGTGTTGATCTGCGATGGCTGAACAACCAGTGTGTTGTAAACGTAGCCATAGCCGATGTCGAAGCCGGTTTGGTCGGCCTGCCAGAAGCCGTCGTATCCGGTGCCGAGCGAGTCGAGCAGCCTGTCGAACATGCTTTCAATGTCCATTTCCTGAAGCGCCCACACGTCAATGTCAGCTTCCCTGATCACGGCGAGGACGTTGGCGAGTTGAAGCTCGTCGTTGGATGGGCCGGAGCTTGGATTGCCAAAATGCTCCACATTCCACGTAGCCACGTCCAGCGCATCCGGCGATCCAACGGGCGGGATGGTTTGAGCAACGACCGGCCCGGCGATCAGCAAGGCAATCAGAAGTGTGACGCGCATTGGGGCGTGAGGAAAAGGGGGGTAGATCCCAGAAGGTAGGCGGCAGGCAGGCGGGGTGCTACCGTCAACGGATTAGTTTTGCTAGAACGACTACGGCTATGACCAACGTCCCTATTCCCTACGAACCCTTTTTGCGGAGTATTGGCACCATTGCCGATGAACTCGCATTGGAGACGTACGCCGTCGGCGGCGCGGTTCGGGATGCGATGCTGCAACGGCAAACGACGGACCTGGACTTTGTTTCGGTTGGGCCCGGAAGCGGGATCGCGCTGGCAGAAGCCGTCTCGAGGAAGCTCGGCGGCACGACGACGCACGTCTACAAGAACTTCGGGACCGCGGGCGTGCGTCTCACACAGAAGGATTCTGAACCGCTGATCCTCGAATTCGTTGGTGCCCGGAAGGAGAGCTACGCGCGCGATTCGCGCAAGCCGGTTGTCGAGGATGGGACACTGAAGGATGACTTGAAGCGCCGCGATTTCACCGTGAACGCCCTTGCCATGGCGCTCAACGGCGATCGATTCGGGGAGCTGATCGACCCGTTCGGCGGCGTGAGCGACCTGGGCATGGGGCTGCTGCGAACACCCCTCGACCCGGCCGAGACCTTCGACGACGACCCTTTGCGGATGCTTCGTGCGGCGCGATTCGCCACGCAGCTCGGGTTTGAGATCGTGCCGGAAGCGTTCGCGGCAATGAACGACATGGCTCCCCGGATCGCAATCGTCAGCCAGGAACGCATCACGGATGAACTCCAGAAAATCATGGCGGCACCGACACCGTCCGTCGGTTTCAAGATTCTCTATGCCGCGGGTTTGCTCGACAACATCGTCCCCGAGCTCACCGCGCTGGCCGGTGTCGAGATCGTTGACGGTCAGAAACACAAGGACAACTTTTTCCACACCCTGCAGGTGCTCGATAACCTCTGCGAAGCGCAACGCGACGCCGGGTTAGTCGGCGAGGTTGCCGAAGGCAAAATGCTCTGGCTGCGCTGGGCGGCGCTGCTCCACGACATCGCCAAACCGGACACCAAGCGCTTTTCGCAGACGCACGGCTGGACGTTTCATGGCCACGAAGACCTCGGGCCGCGAAGGCATATCCCTCAGATCTTTCGGCGAATGAAACTGCCGCTCGGCGATCCGCTCACCTACGTGCAGGAGATGGTGCGTCTCCACCACCGCCCCGTCGCGCTGGTAGACGACCACGTCACCCATTCTGCCGTGCGCCGACTCTTGTTCGACGCGGGCGACGACATCGACGACCTGATGATGCTCGTCCGCGCCGACATCACCAGCAAAAACCCTCAGCGGGTCCTGCGCTACCTGCACGCATTCGACGATGTGGAGGAGAAAATGCGCGAGGTCGAAGAGCGCGACCGGTTGCGCGCGTTTCAGCCGCCGGTCGATGGCAACGAGATTATGGAGGTCGTCGGCGTGGGCGAAGGCATCGCCGTGGGGATTCTCAAAACCTGGATCCGGGAGGCCATACTCGACGGCGAAATCCCGAACGAGCACGACCCTGCCTACGCCTTCATGTTGGCCCACAAGGACGAGGCCTGTCGGCGTGGCGGTATTTTCGAGGAAATCCTCAAAACCCTGAGAGGCCCTGAGCGCGCCGCGATGGGGGCGATCAAGGAAGCGGTGTTTCGGGATGACATTCCCAGCGACGAGACCAATGCCCTCGCGTATCTTCAAAGTGTAAAGGAGAGGGAATTGAACGAGGGAAGCGGCAATGCGGATTGACGTAGGTGTGGCATTCATGGCGTTGACGGTGGCAACGAATGTTTGCTGGGCGCAGGGTGACGCGCGAACGCAAAACTTTAAAACTATCTCAGTGGTGGGCGGTGTGGACCTGCCTCTTGCCGACTCGTACGAGGGAGTTTGGGACGTTCTTCCCGGTGGCTACGGTCGCGCATCTACAAGCTTTTACGGCGGCCGAATGCACCTCGCTATTCACGTCTACGACAACGACAATGAGGGTCAACCCGTGCCCGATTTTCTCGTGGTGCAGGGCGAAGCCGGTTGGGGATTTGCGCTCCAGCTCCCGGCGGACGTGGAGGTAGTAGGCGGAGCGCATATGGGTGCAATCCGCTTTCGCTTCCGCGACAACGAGCAATTTGAAGGGTTTCTCCAGGATGAAACGGAGTGGACTGCGGGGCTGTTCGCACGACTTCAGGTCCCGATTGGGCGGAGGATTGCTGGCGTTTCAGAGATTCAATGGTCCCATGTCTTTACGGCTGAACCCATTTCACTAACACGCCTGCAGATTGGGCTAAGCTTTGCGTTTTCCTCCCCGGAATGGCTGCGAGGATTCCTCCAATGATGCTAGCGCTCGCCGTGCTGCTTGCTGCTCACGCCAATCCGGCGGACACGTTGTGGGCAGCGCCCTTTGATTGCCCAGGTGGCCAGCGCATAACGAGAAGTGAGATTGAAGCGGCAGGCGTCTCCCGAATCTCTGACTTGCTACCCTTGCTCGATGGCATCCGTGCATCATCGGTCGGCGGGCATTCGTGGAAGATCGCGCATGCCGGCGGCGTACCGTTTGGACGAAATGGCTTCGGCCTGCTTCTCGACGACCAACCGATATCGACGGGAGTCTTTGGCGAACAGGATCTGGACCATCTTCCAGTTCCCCTCATGGATATCGCTTCCGTTACACTTTGTCCTGATCCGGGTCTTTGGGCCGGGCAGTTCCACAGTTTCGGTAGCCTCCGGATAGAGACGGTTGAGGCAGTTGAGGGGCTTCAAGCGGATGCCTCTTTTCTCGTGGGAAACGAAACCGGCGATCCTGGTCCGCATCTCTTTACCGATCAGGCTACGCCCAACGTTCCCCACACGGGGCCTGACCTTGAAGGATCAGGAACCTACCGTCGTGGTGGTATGGTAATCCGCGCTGAAGGTCGAGTTCTGGACTTCCAGCCGGATGAGAGCTCTACTCTGCGTGTCCGCGAAGTCACGTCAGAAGACCCACCGTTTCGCGCGCCTTCCATTTTTGGTCTTAGGGCGCGCTTTCCCGCGGCAAACGGCCGCATAGATGCAAACATCGTTTTTCGCGTCGTGGAGAATCTTTGGTTCGTTGAGCAAGCGGGGCGCGAGTTGCCTGCAGGACAGGTCGATATGGGAGGTACAGTGCATGGCCGCCACCGATTTTCTCTGCCTTCTGGCCCGTCGGTGCGGCTCGATTATCGTGCGCTTGTGGATGTCCAGACGGTGGAGCCTGAGGAGAGCCTTCTGCAAGGCTTCGATCCCGGATGGCGGCAAACCCGACTAGTCGGCACCTTTCAGGCGTCCGTACGCCGGACTCGGCATGAACTGGCTATTGGCAGCACGGTTGAGAGACTCGCAGTCTCGGCACCCGGCGTTCCAGATGGGGCCGGCTACACGCTCGGCATGTTGTTCGCTCAAGCGACCCTGCACCCTACCACGCGCCTCCGGCAAAGCACCGACGTAGCACTCATTACCAGTGGTGAGGTCGTTGGCCTCAAACTCGCCAACACCTTGGTCTGGCAGTCCCAAAAACATAGATGGTCGGCTGTCGTTGCGCTCGACAGCCGCTTACCTGAGGAGCAATCAGGCTTCGCCTACTGGCATGCGAAGGGCTACCGAGGGCTACTCCTGCCCGATGTTAGCTACACGCAAGCCGAGCCACCAGGAAGGAGCCGCGAGTACTCTGCGCACATAGCATGGAGTGCGGAGCTTTGGCAGGGTATCTCGGCTACTGCTTCGTTTGCGGGCCGTTTGATGCGCGGCCTCACGATCGAACGACCGTCCTTCCGCCTAGAAGACGGAGAGTTGGCCGTTCATGGCAACATCGATGTCATAGAAGATGCGCAAGGCGAGACCGTGTCGGGCAATGTGGCAGTGGTGGGAGAGTATGGACCCATACAAGGTCGGCTGACGGGCAGCATCCTGTCGGACGTTGGAGGGGATTCGGCATTTCGAGATGCCTGGGAACGTGTCCCTAACCAACAGGCAAGCGCCGCGCTGACGATTCAGCCGGATCCCAATTTCGTTGCTCAAGTTGCATTCACGGTGGCATCGTCTGCACATTGGCGAGGGTATGAAGGCGTCACCGGTGCCACCGTACCAAATAGAGACTTCACGTATGACGCAACGGTCCCAAACCATGCGCGCCTAGATGCAACGGCATCCAAATACATTTGGGGTAGGAGGCTTCGCTTGAGCCTGATGATGCGCAATCTTCTGAATGCGGCGGAGCGCTTCCATCCCATCGGAGAGCAGTTCGGATTTACCGTATTCGCCAGAGTCGAGGCGCGGATTGGCCTGTAAATCATTCCCCGAACGGGGCCGCGAAATCGACGCGCTGTTCTATACAGCAGCCCTCAGATTTCGCTGTTAGACGGTGTCCTTCGGGACGCGGCTTCACCTCTAACCGTCATTCGAATCGAACGTAGACATCGTCGTTCGTCTCAAATCGAAATTGTACGGAGGGGTCGATTTCAGCCATCAGCCTCTGCCGTTCGCCTTCCGACTGCGCCAGTTGCATCCGCGCCGCAAGCTCAGGGTTCTCTTCCATCAGGTCGAGCATCGAACCGAAAAGGATATCGGCCAGCGTAACAGTCGTGCTGTCCGCGAACGATGCATTGGTACCCGTGATGTTTCCGGGCAGAACGATGGACACGGAGACACGCGCATCGCCGAGAAAGGCGCGCATCATCCGTCCTTGCTCCTGCATTTGTGTGCGGATTTTCTCCGTTTCGGCAGCGAGCGTGTCGGGGTGAATCTCGGTTTCTACTTCAGTAGTGCGGGGAATGTGGACGTCCAGAACGCCCGGTTGAAAACTGAAGGTGACGTTGTCCATGCCGAGCCCTTTCATGCCTTCATTCTCCTCGTCGCCCGCCCCTTCACTCTCGTCGCCCAGTTGCAGCGCCTCGCTGTTGTCCATGAGGCGGAGGTTGTTGATGTCGCTGAACGAATACACGGCGAGATAGCCAATAAAACCGTCCTCGTTCAATGCTTCGACGCCTTCGAAGACAACGCCCTCACCGAGACTGTCCTGGCGTGCTACCAGCTTTTCTTCGTCGATGAGATTGAGGGCGCGCGTCGAGTCCATGTTCTGGATCATGTTCAGCGCAAACGAGGCCAGCAAAACCGTCTCCTCAATGGTCCCGCTGCCATCCGCGTTGAGAAAGACGACCGTGTTGGTTCGGAAGCAACCGGAGAGCAGCACGCTCGCGAGAAGGAGAACAGGGAGGAGGCGCATCTGGCGATTTCGGATTGGGGATTTCGGATATCGGCTGCCCGATAATATGCTGAAAGGTAGAGAACAGAAGACCACGGACGGAGAACTGGAGCCATTAACCATTGCCGACTAGCCATCTCGGTCTCTATTAGCTTCCTTTCGACATTCCCAAATCCCAGATCTCAAATCCGAAACCGAGCGATGCGCATAGGTCTTCTCACGGGCGGCGGCGACTGTCCCGGCCTCAACGCGGTGATCCGCGCCGTCACGAAGAGTCTCCTGCTCCGTTGCGATGCCGAAGTCGTCGGGTTTGAAGATGGATTCCTCGGCCTGATTGAAGGGCGCTATCGCGCGCTCGATTATCGCGCCGTGTCCGGAATCCTGACCCAGGGCGGTACAATCCTCGGCACCTCGAACAAGGCCAATCCGTTTCGTTACTTCGCCAGGGACAATGCGGATGTCTCGGAAGAGGTCGTCCAGCGCTACCGACAGATGGGCCTGAATGCCATCGTGGTTATCGGCGGAGACGGCACCATGACGATTTCCCACGACCTGCAGAAGAAGGGGATGGCCATCGTCGGCGTCCCGAAAACCATCGACAACGACTTGATGGGCACCGACCGGACCTTCGGTTTCGACACCGCAGTAACCGTGGCGACAGAGGCCCTCGACCGGCTGCACAGCACAGCGCAGAGCCACCATCGCGTGATGATCCTCGAAACCATGGGGCGCTACGCAGGATGGATCGCGCTGCACGCTGGCCTGGCCTCGGGCTCGGATATCATCCTGCTTCCCGAGTTTCCTTACGACATCGACGTGGTCGCCGATGCTTGCCGAAGGCGCGAGCAAGGTGGGCAGCGCTTCACGATCGTCACAGTCGCGGAGGGCGCGAAGCCAGAAGGTGGTGAACTGGCGGTGCAAAGGGTCGTCGAGGATTCGCCCGATCCCATTCGGCTTGGGGGGGCGGCGAATGTCCTCGCCCACCTGCTCGAGCAGCGGCTCGAAAGCGAGGTGCGGACAACAATTCTCGGCCACGTCCAGCGCGGAGGCACGCCTACGCCCTTCGACCGCGTGCTTTCAACTCACTTCGGTGCGCACGCGGCCCACGTCGTCGAAGAAGGCCGCTCGGGCGTCATGGTGGCACTCAAAGACGGGCAGATGACAGAGACGCCTCTTGCCGAGGTGGCAGGCAAGATCCGAAGCGTCCGTGCCGATGGTCCTTTTGTCCGCGCAGCGCTGGGCGTGGGGACGTCGTTTGGGGTGCGGGAGTTGTAGGAACTCGCCCGATAACCATCGGAGTTTAGGGAGCGCGAACCCGGCGCTCCATCTTTCTTGTTCGGTCCGCGCCCCGGCGATTACGACCGCCTCGGCCGCGTAGCCGCCATGGATCTCCTGAGTACCTTCGACGGACGACAATTCCACCCTGGCCGCACACATGGACATCCTCATTTTGCTCGTGGCCGGTGCTGCCGGCGGATTCATCGCAGGTCTCGTAGGTGTCGGAGGGGGGATCATATTCGGCCCGGTCCTTTTTTTTTACTTCCAGGCGCAAGGAATTCAAGATCCCGTCCTCACGCCATTGACACTCGGAACGAGCCTCCTCTGTACTTTTTTTGCGGGGCTATCGGGGGCCGTTGCCCAGCATCAAAAGAAGGCCATCGACTGGCGCACCGCGTGGATTGCGGGAGGTTTCGCGGCAGCCACAGTCAGCCTGGTCACTTTGTTCGTCACTACCAAGGAATGGTATAGCAAAGAAGAGTTTCAGATAGTGCTCAGTGTTGTGCTCGTCGCGGTGGTCGCGCGGATGCTCCTGAAGGATGACAGTACGGGTGAATCGCTTTCGGTGGACGGCGCTCGGCGCAACGTAGGCTTTCTCGCGCTCATTGGTGCGGGCGCAGGGAGCGTGGCGGCGGCGGCTGGCGTCGGAGGCGGCGTCATCATGGTCCCGGCATTCAACGGCCTCCTACGCCTTCCCCTGAAAGTCTCGTCGGGTACATCGACAACAGCGATCGTGATGATCACGTTTACGGGCGTTGTTATCTACGCGCTGCGTGGTATCGGTGCCGCTGTCCCCACTACCGCGCTAGGCTACGTCGAACTTCAGCATGCACTCTTGTTGGGCGTTCCGGCAATCGTATCGGCACGTTTCGGCGTGAATGTCGCACACCGGATCTCCGTCCGGTGGGTGCGCTACAGTTTTGCCGCATTTGCCGCCATTGTCGCGGCAAAACTGATCTGGAGTGCGTTGGGGTAACCCCTGGCTCGCGGTGAAACGGAATCAACCGGCGCCTTCGGGGCCAACGACGAACGTGACCTTGCAGTGGGTGCGGTAAAGGAAGCTGCCGTCCTCCTGCACATTCATTTCGAACGACTTCACCCAAACGTGCTTCACGTTGTTGATGGTGCGGCTGACTTCTTCGACCGCGGCTTTCGCGGCTTCAGAGAAACCGGCGGTTGATTGTGAGGAAACCTCAATGGTTTTGGCTATCGACATGGTTTTGGAGGAAAGGTGTGAGCATCGAAAAGGCTTAGAGCCGTTGGTGTTGGAGTTGGATAGTACGAAAGGCTAGCAGGCTGTACCCGACTTCCGGGCTGCGTCAAATGTGAGTGGCCCGTGATCGCGGCGAATGACCGATTGGAGTAGCATTCTCGCCCTCACGACTTTTCTTCGAACCATAAACGTATTGACTGCACCAGAACGCGCGACACACG
The DNA here is from genome assembly GCA_041748175.1 of Rubricoccaceae bacterium. Lineage (GTDB taxonomy): Bacteria > Bacteroidota > Rhodothermia > Rhodothermales > Rubricoccaceae > JAHEJB01. Next base: position 39,921 of record JBGTDU010000102.1, on the reverse strand, counting down.
ATCAAGTCCGCCACTACTACGGCCGCGAATTAAGGTCGGCCGCCGACCTAAAAACGAGTGCGTGCTGCACAGACGAGGCCGTCCTCGAACACCACAAGCCTATTCTGGCCAGGATTGCTGACGAAGTGCTGGCCCGATCTTATGGTTGCGGCTCGCCGATTCCGCCTGCCCTGGATGGATGCACCGTGCTCGATCTTGGGTGTGGAACAGGCCGCGACGTTTATCTGGCCTCGGCACTTGTAGGAGAGCACGGCAGGGTGATCGGAGTGGATATGACCGAGGAGCAGCTCGCCGTGGCCGTACGATATGAGGCGGAGCACGCCGGCAGGTTTGGCTATGCCGTGCCAAACACGAGCTTTCGACTCGGCACCATAGAAAACCTGCGCTCTGCTGATATCGCCGACGACAGCGTGGACGTGGTGATTTCGAACTGCGTGGTCAACCTGTCGCCCGACAAAGAGATGGTTTTCAGGGAGATCTTCCGCGTGCTAAAACCAGGAGGCGAACTGTACTTCTCGGATGTGTTCTGCGACCGGCGGCTTCCGCAAGAGTCAAAGGGTGACCCGGTGCTCTGGGGTGAGTGCCTGGGCGGCGCGTTGTACGACGAAGATTTCCGCCGGATGTTGTTCGACCTAGGCTGCCCCGATTACCGCGTCGTAAGCCAGCATGAAGTCACCGTGGACGACACGATGCTGAAGTCGAAACTCGGAAACGCCCGATTCACATCACGAACCATCCGCGCGTTCAAGCTGGATTCGCTGGAAGACCGCTGCGAAGACTTCGGGCAAGTGGCGTACTACAACGGCGGCATCGAAGGCTCCGAGTCTGCCTTCCTGCTCGACGACCACCACCATTTCGAGAAGGGCCGGCCGATGCTGGTCTGCGGCAACTCGGCAGCCATGATCGAGGAAACGCGATACGGCGCGTACTTCAACATCGTCGGCGACCGAAGTACGCATTTCGGCTTGTTCGATGGATGCACGCAAGACCCGGCCAATGTGACGGCTGGAACAGGGAGTTGCTGCTAAGCTCTTTCCGCTTCACTGCCTGGTCGGCCGCGGACCGGTAGGCTCCCAATCTGGACCGTCCCGAGACCCACGAAGTGAACGCACACTGGGTTCGAAAGAGGAACAGGCGGAACTGTGGCTGGTCGGGGCAATTGCTTGTCTGCGCTCCGCGTTGAATGTCCGCCGATCTTTTCAGAAACTGACCGACGCAGGCCCTCGTAGGGAGCGCAGCTTGCGTACGTTTCGTTGCTCACGTCAATCTCGAACCCATGAAGAACGTAGCCCTGCTTGTTTCGCTTCTCGTTGTTGGCTGCCAGCAGCCCGTGCAGTCCCAGAACCATGCAACTGCACCGCAAAGCATCCAGTCCGGGGCACTGAATTCCATCGAATCCGGGCTTGACGCAAGTCGGCGCACCGCTATCACGCGGGCGGTCGAGGCCGTCGCCCCCGCCGTCGTTTCGATCAACGTGATCGAAGTACGCGAGGTGCGCTACCGCGATCCATTCGCTGGCGATCCGTTTTTTGAGCGTTTCTTTGGGCGTCAGCCCGACCGTATATACCAGCAACAGGTACATGGCGTGGGGTCTGGGTTCGTCGTTTCTCCGGACGGCTACATCGTCACCAACGATCACGTTGCAGGCAACGCGGCAAAGATTACGGTGGCCTTCCCCGACGGAACCCAACGCGACGGCGTGTTGATTGGCTCGGACCCCGAGACCGACATCGCACTCGTGAAAGTTGAGCCGGAGTCTCCGCTTCCCTACCTCGCATTTGACGATGACCACGATGCCATTGTGGGTGAGTGGGCTGTGGCCCTGGGCAACCCGTTCGGACTTTTCGAAGCCACCGAGCCCACCGTTACCGTGGGAGTAGTAAGCGCAACAGGCCGCAATTTTGCGCCACAGGAAGGACGCTCGTTCCGCGATATGATCCAGACCGACGCCGCGATCAATCAGGGCAACTCCGGTGGCCCACTCGTCAACGCGTTGGGCAAAGTCATCGGCATGAACACGTTTATCTACTCGCGAACAGGAGGTTCGGTTGGGATAGGATTCGCCGTGCCCGCCTGGCGGGTGAAAAGCGTAGCCGATGAGTTGCGGCTCAACGGAGTGGTGGATCGCACATTCGAAACGGGGCTCAACGTGCAGCCCGTCAGCGAGCGCCTCGCACAGGTCCTGAATCTTCCCGAGGCTCGTGGGCTAATTGTCCAGAGCGTTGATCCGCAATCGGCTGCCGAGGCCGCCGGATTCAGGCCGTACGATGTTGTCGTTGCCATTAACGGGGCCAACGTGTCCTCCAACGCCGATGTCCGCCAGCATCTGCTTGACCACCGCGCAGGCGATACAGTAATTGTCACAGTAGTACGCGACGGGGCGACGCTTGATGTCCCGCTTTTGTTGGCGGCGAGAGGTTGACGAGCACACGGTGAAGTCTGGGACCAAGGGCGTGAGAGTGGGCGTGTGTGAATAGCTTTCTGGCTCTCTTCGACTCGCAACCTTGTCCACCAGGTCACTTCTAGCCGTTGTTGCGCTCGCTCTCTTCGTGAGCGCATGCCTTCCTTCCAGCCAGAGGCAAACCACGCAGGAACTAACGCCACGCGACTCACTGTCACGTGAGATTGCTGCCTCGGTGGAAGTGGATTCCTTGCAAATGGTGTCCGTCATCTATGGAACGGAAGCGTCACCGATGGAGCTTCCGACATCGCTTGTGTGGCTCCCCGATTCGCTCGGTGGAAATCTGTATGTGGTCGATACACGGCGTGGAAGCGTTCATATCGTCAGCCCCCAGGATGGTTATCAGGAGGAGTGGCAGCCGGCAGGGCTTGAGTTTCCCTATCTGGCAGGCGTACGCCGCGACACGCTGATCCTGTTGAATCGCGGCCAGAACCGATTGGATTTTGTTCGGGAGGGCGAGATTGTCCGGGGGGTTTCGTTTCCAGTGGAAAGCATTTCGGCGGCGCTCGTCACAGAGAGCGAGATCTACGCAAAGCGTTCCGACGAAGATGGTGTCGGCCTCTTCCGCGTTTCCGATGCGGGAGAATTGGAGGCGAGCTATGTCCTGCCAGGGCCGTACTGGAGGCACGTTGGGTTCCTTCGGGCCTGGGACGGCTCGCTCCTCTCGCTTTCGGGCTTTCGGTCCGTCATCGGCATGCTGTCGATGGGCGCGCCGGATGGGGCGGCCATCGATTCCCTGGCGCTGTTGGGGTTCGATTCGCCGCAGCTTGCCCGTTCCAACCAATACATGATCGGCGAAGTGGACGAACCGCCACTGCTAATCAGCTCCGCAGCTCCATTTGGGGGAAACCTATTCGTTCTGAACCTCCGTGCCGATGGCATCCGCATAGATGCATATGACCGTGACGGTCGAATTGAGCGTGTATTGGCCTATATGGATGTCCGTGCCTTGCCCAACGCCTTTCCCGTCGACATCGCCATTCGGCAAGACGGCGATGCGCTTTTGTTCGCACTCGCGATGCAGAATCCAGGAGGGATGTTCAGCAATCCGAGCGGATATGTGTTGGTGTTGCGGTGGCGGCGTTCGCCCGCCTGAGCCGTGGCGCGTTATTTTCGCGCGACCAACTGAAAAGACGTGGACGACACCTCACTCAAGCCAGGGCTGCCAACACGAACGTGGAATGTGCTGATCGCCATCACCGCGACCGTGGCGGCCTACTATATCCCGCTCACGCAGGTTTCGGGGTTTATGAGTGCGGGCTCTACGGCGGCGATCGAAAGCGTGCTGTCCATTGTATTCGGGCTGGATTTCGTGGTCCAGCTTCGGAGAAATCACCAACTCCCGAAGGCGAAGCGACGAGGTGCGTGGTTCGGCCTCTCTCTCGATCTACTGGCAGCACTTCCGTTCTTTCTTCTTCCCGGCGGCGGATTGCTCCGTCTGCTGCGCCTTCTCAAGCTATATCGCGTCGGCCAGGGAATGCGTCAGCTGGGGCACTTCCACATCATTCACGGCACAGCCCTCAAGCTCACATTCTTCCTGTACTGGCTCGCGCTGAGCATCCACATCATCACGTGTGGATGGATCGAATTGGTCGGGGGTGCCGCAGATGGCTTCGCGCGGTCTGTGTATGTCGATGCCCTCTATTGGACCACGTCAACCATCACAACAGTTGGTTACGGCGATATCGTACCCGTCACCCTCGACCAGAAGGTCTACGCCATTTTTGTGATGATGCTTGGCGTGGGCATCTATGCGTACCTGATCGGAAACATCGCCTCGCTCATCAGCAGCCTCGACCCTGTGCGGGCTAACTACATGCAGCAACGCGAACGCCTCGGCGCGTTTATGCAATACCGAGCGCTTCCAATCCCACTCCGGCACCGCATACAGCGCTATTTCGATTACGTCTGGGATGAACGGCTGGTCTCCGACGAATCCGAGGTGATGCAATCCCTCCCGCCCAGCCTGCGCGACGAGGTAGCCCTCTTTCTAAAGCGCGACCTTATCAAGAATGTCCCCCTGTTCCAGTCAGCAAGCGACGCCTTTGTTCGTGATGTCGCGCTCAACCTCAAGCCCTTCGTGGCGCTTCCTGGCGACTTCGTTGTACGTGCGGGCGAATCGGGGAGGGAAATGTACTTTCTGAGTCGTGGCTCCGTGGAGATTGTCGCGAAGGACGGGGCGACCATGAATACCCTGAGCGACGGCGACTTCTTCGGAGAGATTGCGCTTTTCCTCGACCATCCCCGCACGGCGAGCGTCCGCGCCATCACTGCCTGCGACCTCTATGAACTCGACAAGCCCATGTTCGAACGCATCGTCTCGACGTATCCCGACGTTGCGGCCAAGCTGGAAGCCGAGGCCAAACTGAGGTATGGAGTGGCTGTCGAACTTGTGGAAGAGTGAGCGGGCGAAGAGCTGTTTGACTCGAAGCATCGCGAGCCGTATCTATTGAGAGCATAACCAGGTGTTTGCCATGTTGCGATTCGCCGCGTTCTCGGTCCTCCTCCTCCTGGTCGACCCCGGTTTTGCACAGACGTTCACGGATCGGAGTGATCTACTGCCTTCGGGAAGCAGCGGCATCTTTGAGGGCGCAGCCCTAATGGATGTGGACGGTGATGGCCGAACAGATCTCTCGGGTCCGTCCAGGTTGCTTCTTCGCCGAGAAATGGGTTTCGAGGCCAGACCGATTTCCGGCGATTCCCCTTTGGGTTCGATATTCGGAGACATCGATCGCGATGGGCATTCAGAGGCCCTCGTACTCTATGCTTTCGAGCCCAATTTGCGCACGTATCATCACGCTCGAGAGATCTATCTCCCGATACCAGGCGGGGGTATCGATGTGGGCAGTGGATTCGTGCTGGTTCAGGGCTCGTTGTTGCTGGACTATGACAATGATGGCAACCTTGATGTCTTCATTGGGCACGACGGCGGTATGGATATGCTTTTTCGAGGCTTGGGTGATGGCACGTTCGTCAACGCATCCTATCTGCTTCCGACCGATTTTCAAACCGATTATGGCGCCCACGCTGCAGATTTCGACCGCGATGGAGACGTAGACATCTACGTCGGAATTTGCCCTGCCAATGAGAACCTCCTCTACCGCAATGATGGCGTGGGCGGCTTTTCTGAAGTAGCGGCAAGTGTGGGCCTCGCCGACGTTCGCTCTAGCTGGGGCGTGACATGGTTCGACTTTGACAATGATGGATGGCTTGATGTGTTTGTAGCCAATCACTCCGGCGGCAGTGACGGCCTGTTCAGGAATCAGGGAAACGGGACCTTCGTGGATGTTGCGGCAACGGCCGGGATTGCCGGACCGACCAACGAAGACACGTGGGCTGCGACCACCGCTGACTTTGATAATGACGGCTGGATCGATGTATTTGTAGCCAACAACCCCCAGGCGTCCCGCTTCTACCACAACAATGGCAACGGAACTTTCTTGGACATGACCACATCAGTGGGCTTGGGCGGACTTAGCTATTACACACCGGTTACCACTGGAGACGTCAACGGCGATGGCTGGAATGATCTTTATATGTCCGGGCAGTCCAGCGCGCCAGACGCACTCTTTTTCAACGATGGCGGATCAAATAGTTGGCTCAAGATTCGTCTGCGCGGTCAAGCGTCTAACCCGGATGGGATCGGCGCTAGGGTGGAAGCCTCAGCGGGTTCGCTTCAAATGGTCCGGGAGATCTCCGCAGGAGATGGTATGGGGTCGCAGAGCCATGGTCTCGTGGCCCACTTTGGATTAGGCGAAGCCACAACAGCGAATATCACGGTTCGCTGGCCAAGCGGGCAGGTGGATTTGGTCAACGACATCGCTGCCAATCAGGATCTCACGCTCGTAGAAGGTGTCGGGCTCAACGGATCGCCATCATCCTTTGCCTTGCTCACACCCGGCGATGGCTCCGTGATCATCGATAACGAATCAATTCCGCTTACATGGGAAGCTGCGATCGACCCGGAAGGCGACCTGGTAAACTATTCCGTTCTTCTCTTCGGGCCGAACGGAGACCAGACGTACGAGGTGACCGAGCCGATGCTGACTCTACCCCATTCATTCGGGGATCGAGGAGCCTATTCCTGGGTCGTAATTGCCCGCGATGATTATTCACCGCGCACCGCTCTGGATCCGTTCCACTTTACCGGAGGGTCGGTCGCCAACGAGGACCAACTGCCGGGTCAAACGTTGCTGACGATGGATCTGTGGCCCAATCCAGCCCGGCGCGTTGCCAACGTGCGCTATGAACTGCCCATACAGCAGGAGGTAACGGTACGGATTCTTGATGCACTCGGCCGGGCGATTCGAACTATCGACCACGGCCTGCAACCGCAAGGAAATCATTCGTTGACGGTCGGTCTTGACGGTCTTGATTCCGGGTTGTATCTCGTTCGGATTTCAGGAGAGCGAAGCGGATCGATCAGCCGACGTCTTGTGAAAGTAGAGTAGGAGCCGCGTGTTGCAATGCACGCGCGACCTTTTGAGCCGGGCCGGCATTTAGCTTGGGTTCTGCTTTTACGATCCGGTCCCATGCGCACGCTCGTCATCATTCCCGCTTTTAATGAGGCCCGATCGATCGGAAAGGTCATCGGCGACTTGCCCGAAGGGTTGGTGGACGAGGTTGTCGTGGTAAACAACGCTTCGACCGATGAGACGGAGATCAACGCACGTGCGGCAGGTGCAACCGTGCTTCGCGAAGATCTCCAGGGCTATGGCTTCGCGTGTCTGCGCGGTATCGCCTACGCCCGTCAGTTGGAGGCCAACGGCCTTGCTCCAGACGTCATCGCCTTTCTCGACGGCGACTACTCCGACCACCCGGACGAGCTTCCAGAACTCCTCGAGCCAATCCGAAATGGAACGGCCGATATCGTCATCGGCTCGCGAATCCTCGGGAAACGAAACGGCATGGTCGAATCCGGCGCGATGCTCCCCCAGGCTCTTGTTGGCAACCGCATTGCATGTGGCCTGATGCGCCGTTTTTGGGGCACCCGGTTTACAGATCTCGGCCCATTTCGGGCGATTCGTTACGGCAGTTTGCTCTCCCTCGATATGCAAGACCGGACCTACGGCTGGACCGTCGAGATGCAGATTAAAGCCGCTCGTATGGGCCTTCGGTGTGCCGAGGTCCCGGTCAGTTACCGCCAGAGGATCGGCGTTTCCAAGATCACAGGAACGGTTTCAGGGACAATCGGAGCCTCCTGGAAGATCCTCTGGACAATTGCCAGATATGCGGCTTCGCCAGGCCTGAGAGCCGATGTGCAAGCCCAGCACGTGTCGTAAGAACGAGCACACTATATTGGTCAGGCCGCGACGACGTGCGGGGATCCGTACGAACGAAGCGCGGTAGTAACTAGCCCTTTAAATCTGCCTCTACGACTTTGACGAAGCCTGATATTTGGTTCAACGGCGAACTCGTTGCGCACGAGAATGCCACCGTCCACGTCCTGACTCATGCCTTGCACTACGGCTCCTCCGTTTTCGAGGGGATCCGCTGCTACGACACCGATAAAGGGTCCGCCGTATTCCGGTTGCCCGAACACATGCGGCGCCTCATCGACTCGGCCAAGATTCATCGTATGGCCATTCCGTTCAGCCACGACGAATTGAACGAAGCAGTTGTACAGACCATAGCGGCGAGTGAGATGGATGCGTGCTACATCCGCCCACTGGTATTCCGAGGAGAGGGAAAAATGGGCGTGAATCCTCTGAACAACCCCGTGGAGACGGTTATCGCGGTATGGGAGTGGGGGCAGTATCTCGGGCCGGAAGCCTTGGAGGAAGGCGTAGATGTTGAAGTGTCCTCGTGGAATCGCAATGCGCCCAACACAACGCCTGGACTCTCGAAAGCCGGTGGCAATTACCTGTCGTCGTCGCTCATTAAGATGGACGCGCTGAAGAAGGGCTTTGCCGAAGGCATCGCGCTGACGACGAGTGGTTTTCTTGCGGAAGGCAGCGGAGAGAACCTGTTCCTGATTCGCGACGATGTTCTTTACACGTCTCCGACGGCGTTCTCGATACTGCCAGGTATCACACGAAATTCGGTGATTGCGCTAGCGCGAGAACGCGGCTACAGCGTCGAAGAAAAACTTCTCCCAAGAGAAGCGCTGTACATCGCGGATGAGATATTTTTTACCGGAACCGCAGCTGAAATCACACCGGTACGAACGGTCGATCATCACGTGGTTGGTGAAGGGCGGCGCGGTCCGATAACCGGAGAATTGCAGGAGGCTTTCTTCGATGTGGTCCGCGGTGGAAACGACCCGCATGGATGGTTGACATTTATTCCGACACCCGACATGTTGCTGGAGAATGTCACGGAGACTTCGGAAGTCTCCGCCTGAACACGATCACGCGCCCGGTCCGGTCTTCGTTTCGACGATTCGCTGAGTTTGGCCGACTCCTTGCTAAGCACAGCAGGTGGCTCTACTTTCGAGCCACTCCTCGGCCTAATTCCCACCAACTCAATAGATTTATGCGTATCACGCTCTCGCTGGCAATTCTCGGGCTCGTTGCTCTTTCCGTCCCGACTGGTGCTGCACAAGACTACACGGAAGAGCCCACATACGGAAGCGTAACTCTCGAAGAAGGCTTTCTGCCCGACCCTCACTCGGTTTCGTTGACGGCCGGCGGGAGTATTGAAGTCAACATGGGCTCGTGCAACTACGGTTTCGTCGCCGATGCGCCCGACGTGGATTTCTACTACACGACCTCGGGTGGCTCGGCCCTGTACATTTACGTAGACGGTTCCGCCGACACGACCCTACTCATCAACAAACCAGACGGCACCTGGGTTTGTAACGATGACGGTCTTGGAGGAAGCAACCCGATCGTCGTCATTCCTGGAGCGGCAGACGGCCTGTATAACGTTTGGGTCGGCACCTATGGCGATGACCTAACCGAGGCCACGCTCTCAATGTCCGAAATAGATCCGCGCTAGGAGTCTTCTTCCGTCTTGTGCTGAGCGCCCGGTTTCTCCAGAGGCCGGGCGCTTTCGTTTTTTCAGATATCAGTCCGAATCGCGAGCGTCGCCGCTTGTTCGGTACGCAGACGGATATTTACTTTCACGTCCTTCCCTCTCGTTCCTCTCATCTATCGGATCGCCACCATGCGCACAGCTTCCGTATTCCCTCTCGCGATGCTACTGCTTGCGGGCGCGCCCGTCGCATCTTCCCAGAGCATCTCTGCCGAGCCCAACTTCGGGAGCCTTTCGCTCAATGAGGGCTTCGTGCCCGACCCCCAATCCGTAGCGGTTACATCGGGCGGGAGCATAGACGTTGGAGTCGGTGGATGCAGCTACGGCTTCGTTTCCGATGCGCCGGATGTGGATTTCTATTACACGACCTCAGGCAACTCCGATTTGTATATCTACGCCGTTGGAGATGGGGACACGACGCTCCTCATCAATACGCCAAGCGGTAGCTGGGTGTGCAACGACGACAGCTACGGGGACGGCGATCCGCTCTTGAGATTACCAAACGCCGACAACGGTCTCTATAACATCTGGGTCGGCTCATACAGTAACGAATTCCACGATGCCACCCTGTTCGTCTCGGAAGTCGATCCGTCGAGCGACACTTCGAGCGGTGCACCGAATGGCGGGGTCCCCGATTACTCTCTCGACCCTACCTACGGGCGCGAAACGCTTGAGGAAGGCTTTCTACCAGATCCCTACGCGATTGACGTTGTAGCCGGAGGCCCGATTGAGTTGAGCATGGGCGAGTGTACGTATGGCTACGTCGCCGACGCGCCCGATTTTGATCTCTACTACGAGACGACGGGCGGCTCCAATTTGTATATCTACGCATTGAGTGAGGAGGACACGACCTTGCTCATCAACACGCCCGATGGCAACTGGGTCTGCAATGACGATGGGCACTTCGACGGAAACCCGCTGATCGTCATTCCCGCCGGGGAGGGAGGATTGTATGATATCTGGGTCGGCTCGTACAACGGGGATGGATCGGGTGCGACACTGTACATCTCCGAGATTGACCCTCGATAATCGGGCCCACCATCGTAGGCGAACGCGTGGAGATTCGCCTCCGAGGGCGGCTATCTTGCTGTTCGGCCCGCCACCTTTTGATATCCTGGGCCGCACCCTCGCTCCATTGCGTCACCTTCGCCTATCCAACCTCATGCTGCGCATTCCTCTACAACTCGCTTTGCTTGGCATCCTCCTCGCGCCGGTAGCGACTGGTCAGCCCGACTGGCAGGCCGAGCCTCAATATGGCACCATCTCACTTGAAACAGGCTTTACGCCCGATCCGAATGTCATTGACATCTTCGCGGGCGGCTCAGACGAAAACTCGGTTGAAGGATGCAACGGCTATATCAATAACGCCGCTCCGGATGTCGACCTAAACTTCGAGACCGACGGAATCCTCCCGCTCAAAATCTACGTCCGCTCGTCTGCTGACACGGTGATTCTGATAAACCTCCCGGACGGCGCGTGGGTTTGCAATGATGATTACGATGGCGTTAGCGCTGCCGTTTTGATTGACGACCCGGAATCGGGCAACTACAATATTTGGGTTGGCACGTTTGGCGAGGGAGCCAGCGAACCTGCCACGCTCTACTTCACGGAACTTCCGGATGTGGAGCTGTCTTCGGGGTCCGATGCTTCGCAGCGAGCCCTGAGCCTAGGAAGCGGTTTCGATCCGGATCCCTCGTCCTACGAGATAAACGTGGGTGGACATGACTACAACCCAATAGACGGGTGCAATGGATTTGTACATGCCGATGCTCCGGATGTAACGCTGGACTTCGTGACAGACGGAAGTCTTTCTCTCTTTGTCTATGCACAGGCCACCGGCGAAGACGATGATCTTACGATCCTCGTCGGGCTACCCGATGGTGGTTACGAATGCAATGACGACGCCGATGGCCTCGACCCCGGCTTAATGGTAGGCGAACCCGAATCGGGTCGCTACGCCGTATGGGTTGGCAACTTGCGTGCGCGGGCTCGAACCGAGCCAGCAAGCGTCGCCACCCTGTTCTTCTCCGAGGTTGAAGGACCCATGGAAGGTGAGTTCACGGAATTCGATGACGAGATCGAGATGGAATTCGGAGGTGGCGAGAACATCAGTCTGTTCACGGTGCCAACCTTTGGCTCACTCCATCTCGATCCGGGCTTTCTACCCGACCCCGAAACCATTTCCCTTCGTATCGGCGGCAACGACGCCATGTCGGTCGATGGGCCAGGCTGTGCTGGCGTTATCAACAGTGCGGCGCCTGATGTGAATCTCGTGTACAGCGCGGGGGGCGAAATGCTCACGTTTTACGCCGAGTCCTCCGCCGACGCAACATTGCTCGTCAGTCTTCCCAATGGCGACTGGCTCTGTAACGACGACTTCCACGGCACTAATCCTGGAGTTGTTATCCTCGATCCAGAAGAGGGCCTTTACAACGTTTGGGTTGGTGCCTTCTCCGAGGATGGATCCGGTTCCGAGGGCGTGCTGCACATTTCTGAGTCCGAGCCAACCGACGGCTGAGAGGACACGTTTCCAGACCACAACGCCGCCCTGTGTCAACTCAAACGGACGCAGGGCGGCTATTTTTTGGCGCGTAAGGCCTGGCACTTTGGCCCGGATTTGGAGCGTTGGACATGGCATCCGCTTTGTTGAGGTTTCCCGGCACACACCTTACCTTGATCGCCGACTACACAAAAAACGGCGGCCGAGACCCAAAGCGCGAGTCTTTACCTCCACCTTCGCATAACCGAAATGACGCGTAGCAAGCCTGTGCGAATTGGCCTTCTGGCACTTGGGCTCTTCCTTTCCGTCGGAGCCGTCCAGGCACAACCCAACTGGCGCGCTGAGCCAATGTTTGGCACGGCCAGTCTCAGCGCCGGTTTTTCCCCCGATCCGCACATCATTAGCGTTCGTGCGGGCGGGAACAACCGAAATTCTATTTCCGGCAGTGGTTGTGGGGGGTATATCAACAACGCCCAACCCGACGTCGACTTCAATTATCAGGCGGGCCGCAGCCGTCTCTACTTGTACATCAAGGCAGGCATCGACACCACGCTACTCGTCAATGATGCGAATGGAAACTGGCATTGCAGCGATGATTACGAGGGCGACAACCCCGCCATTATTCTAAACAATCCGCCAAGCGGCAACTACAACATTTGGGTGGGTACGTATGCCCAAGGCGATAGCGGCAGCCCGGCCCAGCTTCACATTTCGGAAGTAGCCCCACGATGGTAGAAGTAGCCCCACGCTGGTGATTGGCTCACCAGACCAAGTCCGGGGGACAGCGAGATCGCGCCACGGCAGCCCGTCTTTCGTCAGAATCTTTCTGTGGGTAGCTCGAAGGTGAATTTTGAGCCGTAGCCGGGGCGACTCACGATCTCGAGCCGGGTGCCATGGGCCTCAAGAATGTGTTTCACGATAGCAAGCCCTAAGCCAGTACCACCTTGTTCGCGCGAGCGGCTCTTGTCGACTCGGAAAAAACGTTCGGTCAAACGGGGGATAGCCTCGGATGGGATCCCGATGCCGTCATCTACGACGGCAATCTGAACTGACTTGTCGGAGAGACGTCGAATGATGAGCTCCACGTGGCCACCCGGCTCGCCGTACTTCACCGCGTTCTCGACAAGGTTAGCGAGCACTTGTCGGATTCGGTCGCGGTCGCCGATCACGGGCTGGAGCGTTTGCGGAATTTGACAGGTCAGGTCGACGCCTCGATCCCTTGCCATTGTCTCAAGCGCTTCAGCCGTCTCCTCTGCGATTGGTTTAAGATCAAAGGGTTCAGCCGTCATTTTCAACTCACCGGTCTCGATTCGCGATATCTCTGCCAGATCTCGCGTCAGCGTGGTAAGTCGGTGTGCGTTGGCTCCGATCTTCTCTACAAACCGGTGCCGGACATTTTCGTCCTCCATGGCACCGTCAAGGAGTGTTTCAGCAAAGCCGGATATCGCGAATATGGGCGTCTGCAGCTCGTGCGAAACATCTCCGAGGAACTCGCGCCGGTAATTCTCCAACTGCTCTAGCCGCTCGATCTCCAGCTGAAGCGTCCGGCCCATGCGGTGTGCCTGGTAGACGAGTTCATCCAATTCGTCTCGCGCATTCGCCCTTGGGAGCGTTGCGAGTGCCTCAAACCTGCGCTTTCTCGTTTCGCGGAGCGTCGCTTGAGCGAGCTCTAGGCGTCTACCGATCACGGCGTAAGCGGCCCCGTACGCTGCGCTGCCGGCAACTACCGTTACCATTAGTGCGATCGCCCAACGAGGTGTCGGGAGCAGAACAATCAGGGCGATGCTCGCCGAGAGGACCACCCCTGCAACGAGCACGGCAATCCGGAGGGCCAGGCGATTGCATCGAGGGACGGAGGCCATACACGACCAGGACAAGCGATCTCGAAACTACGCTCTCCGCCTACCCGCTACGTTTCCAGCGTGTCCGCGAAGGTGTAGCCGATACCCTTGACGGTCTCAATGTAGGCGCTCCCCAACTTCTCCCGAATCTTGCGAACGTGGACGTCTACCGTACGATCGACCACAAAAACATCGGAGCCCCAGATGGCGTCGAGCAGTTCCTCCCGCGAAAACACGCGACCCGGGTGGGCAGCCAAATAGTGTAGCAATTGGAACTCCTTTCGGGGCATCCTGAATGTTTCGTCTCCCCGACTAACCGAAAAGCGATCGCGGTCAATATGGAGGTCGTGCACCCTCAGATTAACAGACGAAACCGAGTCCATCCGCTCGTCGCGCCGAAGGATGGCTTTAACGCGGCTGAGAAACAACCGGGGTGAGATCGGCTTCGGCAAATAGTCATCCGCACCAGCCTCCAGGCCCGCAATCTCGTCCCGTTCCCCCGTCCTTGCGGTGAGCATGAGAATGGGAGTGAGTCGGAGGTGCGCGTCTTCCCGAAGCTTTGCGCATAGTTCGATGCCATCCATGTTGGGCATCATGATGTCGAGCACGATGATGTCCGGCTTTTCGGCCTGCGCCGTTACAAGGCCCTCTGCCCCATCCTTCGCAACGACCACCCGATAGCCTTCCCGTTCGAGCGTGTAGCTCAGGAGTTCCAGCAGATCAGGCTCATCGTCTACGAGGAGAACCGTGGTTACTTCCGGGGATCTCGTGGGAAGTGACGCTGCCATAACTGGAAAGACAAAGGGATCAGATCGCCGCGAAAGTAGACGAGTCGCGTTATCGGAGTGTTACCTCGCCTTGCAGTGACCATGAAAGCCTACGCCGCACGCAGCGCCGTGCGGATGAGGTCCTCGGCTGATGAAACATCGGGATGGTCGCGCAGAACGACGCGGATGCGTTTCTCCGCTTCGGCCCGGCTGAGACCAAGAGCTTCCAGTCCGGCTCGCGCATCGGAGCGGGCTAGCATAATTTCGCCATCGCTGCCGCTGTATCCGTTCGAGCCCAATCCGTCCATCTTTGAGAGCTTGTCGCGGAGTTCGACAATCAATCGCTCGGCGGTTTTCTTCCCCACGCCGGGGATTCGCGTAAGCATTCCTGCGTCTTCGGCGAGGACTACATCGCGCAATTCGCTGGGGCTCATTCCGCTCAGCAAGGCCAGTGCCAGCTTCGGCCCCACGCCCGAAACACCAATCATGGTTTCGAAGGTTCTCCGCTCGGCGACCGTCGCGAATCCGTACAGCGTCTGGCTGTCCTCGCGGACGATTAGTGTGGTATGCAGTCTGGCGGATTCTCCTTGAGCCGGGAGCTTCTCGAAGGACGAGGTTGGAATCAGCAGCCGATAGCCCAACCCACCCACGTCGATAATGGCTTCCGTGGGGTGCTTTTCGGTGAGAGTTCCGGAGACGTAGGCGATCATCAGACTTAAAATGGCGATCAAACTCCTCACATCAGCGCCAAGGCGTTGTGCCATGGGGAAAGCGCGGACACCGGAAAAGCTCGGCGGACGCCGACGCGGTCAGGAGCGGTGGGTCAACGCTCTCGAAAGTACCGACTTTGTGAGTTACTGAGCAGCGATTCGCTCAACCCGTGTCCGCCGCATAACTATCGGAATCCGTCGGCCCACGCCAAATGCCTTGTCGCTGACGCGTAGGCCTGGCGCGGCCTGGTGCCGTTTGTATTCGTTGCGGTCCACCATCCCCAGGATTCTCGCCACCAGCGGCTCCTCGTAGCCGGTCTGGTTTACGATCGCCGCGAGCCCGAGTGCTTCTTCGATGTAGAGATTGAGGATGGTATCCAGGATGTCGTATGGCGGAAGGGAATCCTGATCAAACTGTCCGGGGCGGAGTTCGGCGCTTGGTGCTTTCCTGACGGTGCTTTGGGGGATGACTTCGTGGGCCGCACGTTCGTTGATGTAGTCGGCGAGTTCATACACTTGCGTCTTGAACAGGTCCGAGATGACCGCCAGCCCACCCGCCATGTCTCCATAAAGGGTTGCGTAGCCAACGGCCATCTCGCTTTTGTTGCCCGTTGTGAGCAGGAGATAGCCAAATTTGTTCGAAAGGGCCATCAGCGTGACGGCGCGGGAGCGGGCTTGAATGTTTTCCTCGGCCACGCCTTCTTCCGTCCCCTCAAAGAGCGGTTCGAGCATGTGGCCGAATGCTTCGACGGCGGGCCGGATGGTGACTTCGTGGAACTCGATGCCCAGATTGTTGGCGAGCGTCTTCGAATCGCGGACGCTTCCGCCCGACGAGTACTTCGACGGCATCGTAACTCCGACAACTTTCTTCGGCCCCAATGCTTCGGCAGCCAATGCACAGGTAACCGCAGAATCAATACCTCCAGAAAGACCAATGAGCGCTTTGTTGAAAACGCCGGGGCCAGTTTTCGCCACGTAGTCGCGAATGCCGAGCACGAGCGCGTCGTGGATCGTAGAAATCGCGCTTCGGTTCGCTCCTCCGCCCGGCCCCATTGCCGCCTCTGAAACGGGAGAAAGATCCGAATCCCATACAAAGAAATCTTCCTCGAACGGCTTGGCGTGCCAGACCACCGAGCCGTCTGCGGCGTGGACGCGGGAGTCGCCGTCGAAGATGAGCTCTGCATTGGCGCCAACCTGGTTGACGAAAACGAACGGAAGGCCGTGCTCGCGGCAGCTTTCGAAAATCAGGCGCGTGCGCTCGTCGGACTTTCCGACCGCGAATGGCGACGCGGAAAGATTTACGAACAGTTCGGCTCCGGCAGCTGCCAACTCATCGATCGGGTTGGCGGCATAGAGGTGGAATGGCGCAACCTCCGCGTTATTCCACATGTCCTCGCAAACGTGCAGGCCCAGCTTGAGGCCCCGAACATGGACGATCTGCCTTGTCCTTCCTGGCTCGAATTGCCGAAACTCGTCGAAGACATCGTAGGTCGGAAGCAGCGCTTTGTACGCCTTCCCCGTCACTTTCCCTTCCTCTATCAAAAGTGCGGCGTTGAATAATCGTTTTCCAGTCCGATCGGCATTCCGTACTGGTGCTCCGATGAGCACGGCAACCGCCGGTGGCAACTGAGTAACGAGGTACTCGACCGCGTCGTCCACGTCGTCCATGAAATCGGGGCGATCCAGCAGGTCCTGAGGCGGGTAGCCGGTTATGCACAGTTCGGGGAAAACGGCCAGGTCGGCCCCCTCCTCCGCCGAACGCCTCGACCACGTGAGAATCTTTTCGGCATTCCCCGCGAGGTCGCCGACGATGAAATTGAGCTGGCAAAGTGCGATGCGCATAGTGAACCGCTACACGCGGAGTTCGTCGCAAAGTCGAAGCCGCGAACCTACGCAATGTCTATCAGAAGCACTGCGGATCTGGTCGAGACTTGCAGGCAGATATTCCGTGGCGAGATTACGTTCCAGCAAACGGGCTCCCCATTCAGCCCGGACTACCGCACCGCCGAATACATGAGGAACACGAGCTGGTACCTCGACGCATGACCGCCTCACGAAAAACAACCATTCCGATGCATCGCGCTCTAATTCCGGTTCTTGCCACGCTCGCGCTTCTGACGGGCTGCCGAACCACCGAGAGGCTGACGGCTCTTGAACATCCGTCGTGGCAGGTCCAATACCAAGACTCGACGTCGTTGTTCATCGGGCTTTCGATCGTGGATGCTCAGACGGTGTGGGTATCCGGCGCACCGGGCCTCGTTGGCCGAACAACTGACGGTGGCGAAACATGGGCGATGTTGACTGGGCCCTGGCCAGATTCCCTGCAATTCCGGGACGTCCACGCATTTTCCGACCGCGAAGCCTTCGTCCTTTCCATAGGCAACGGGGCGGATTCGCGGATCTACCACACCGTCGATGCTGGAGAATCGTGGCGGCTCTCCTTCCAGAACAACGACCCGAATGCTTTCTTCGACTGCTTCTCCTTCTGGGACCGGCAGCGCGGCTTTGCGTTCAGCGACAGCTACCAGGGCGAGTTTACGCTGATCCGTACGAACAACGGCGGCGAAACGTGGACGCGTGTGGATCCAACGCTCGTCCCCGACGCTCGGGAAGGCGAAGGTGCTTTTGCCGCCTCAGGGACGTGCGTTGAAACGCAGCCTGGCGGTTTCGGATGGTTCGGGACGGGAGCATCTTCGGTCGACACTCGGGTTATCCGGACCGGCGATTACGGTGCGACCTGGAGCGAGGCCTCAACGCCCATCGAGAGCGCAGCCGGGGACGAGGGAATTACATCCGTGCTTTTTTGGGATGCGCAAAACGGAATCGCGATGGGGAGTCCAAGCACCCGCGAAACGAAGAACGTGGCAGTCACCGCCGATGGCGGAGCTACATGGACCTCAACGGGAGGCATCGCAGTAGGCGGACGCGTGTATGGGGCAAGCATAGTCCCCGGTGCGCCGACGCCCACCATTGTGGCCGTCTCGCCCTCAGGTTCGGCGATCTCTACCGACTATGGAGTGGCGTGGACAACCTTCGACAACTACGAGTACTGGACAACAGCTTTTTACAGCGCCCACGTTGGCTGGGCGGCTGGGCGTGGGCGGATCAGCAAGATTGCCGGAAGGCAACCGTAAAAACGCGCGGATGGCTCAGGCGCGTCGCAAGGTATCCGAGCGCTAAATTAGGAGCCACCTTTCAGCACAATCTCATTTGACCCATTCGTCTTTCCACCCGACCCACTCCATGCAATCCGTTTCTCTTGCCGACCTTCAAAAGCAGGTTTCCGTCCTTCAAATTGCCGAACGTTTTTTTGATTCCATCACCCTTTTCGCACTTTTCGAGAACGGAGTCTTTGAGATTTTATCGTCTGGCCCGAAGACCCTGAACTACATCCAGCAGGTTGTGAACGGCAATGAAGCTTCGCTTCGTGCCACCCTCGACGCTGCCGTAGCCCTAAAAATCCTGTCGGTTCAGGACGGGCGATATTCGGCGAGCGAGGCCTTTCTCGACTGTTTGGGCCGGAAGGATTCGCCAGCCTACGCAGGAGAATGGGTCGCTTTTATGCACTCGCTGGCAAGCCCACTTCTGGAGCTTGGGGATGCCATTCGGACGGGCAGCACGCCAGGCGCGGCGCTGGAGGATTTCAGCGACGATAACATCCCGGCCCAGCGGATGACGGCGGCGATGGACGCTTACGCTCGCTCACGCGGAGTCGAGATCGCGGACCACCTCGACTTCTCTCAGACAAAGCGCCTGCTCGATATCGGTTGCGGTCCCGGAACGTACTCGATGGCCATTGTGGACCGAAACCCTCACGTCAGGGCTACGCTGCTTGACCAGCCTGGCGCTATCGCGGAAGCTCGGCGCATCGCCACGAGCCGTGGCATGGCGGACAAGCTGGAGTTCGTTTCCGGTGATGCCCGAGAGTACACGCCGGACGAGCCCTTCGACGCCATCCTCGCGTCGAACATGCTTCATATGATGCAGCCCGAGGCATCCGTCAGCCTGCTGAAGCGCTGCTTCGGCATGATGGCGCCGGGTGGTCGGATGATCGTTCAGGCGCAGTATCTGAATGACGACCGCGTCTCGCCGAGATGGGCCACGCTGCTAAACTTGTGTCAGCGGGTGGTGACACAGGAAGGGCGCAATCACGCTTTTGGCGAGACGAGGGAGTGGATGGAAGAGGCCGGCTTTCGGAACATCCAATTGGCTGGTATGTCGCTCTGGAACGCCAACAGTTGCCTCATCGGGGAACGACCGGCGGATGGCTGACACTCGCGGCTGAACACGTCGCGCACCGGCCGAGCTTCCTACCGCAAAAACGGGAATTGCGCCTATACGTACTTTTGCCGTTGCCAGATCAAACTGGCCGCCCCCAAAATGGCCGCGTCGCTTTCGTCCAGGCTCGACGGATGGATCGTCGTCTTGCCTCGGTAGATGTTGAGTAGGTTCGCATCGAAGTGTCTGCGGACGGGGTCGAATAGAATTTCTCCTGCCGCTGCGAGTCCACCAAAGAGAAAGATTGCCTCCGGCTGGGTGTAGGCGACGCTGTTCGCGAGAGCTAACCCGAGAACGCTCGCGGCCTGTTCGAGTGCCTCCAGCGCAGCCCGTTCTCCCGCTTGCGCACGTTCAGAGACCTGGCGTGAAGTGATATCTGGCGGAGCCTCCGAATTGAGTTCGCGGTAGGTCAGCACGAGGCCTGTTGCCGAAGCGTACTGCTCCAGACATCCTCGCCTGCCGCATCCGCACAAGCGGCCTCCGGCGTCTACAATCACGTGGCCGATTTCGCCGGCTGCTCCGTCGTGGCCGTAGACGAGTTCGCCTCCAACCACGATGCCGCTGCCAAGACCGGTCCCCAGCGTGATGAAGAGGAAATCCGACATGCCTTTTGCAGCACCGAAGAGCATTTCGCCCAGCGCAGCGGCGTTGGCGTCGTTGGTGAGGAGGCACGGAACGCCGGTACTCGCGGCCATCCAATCCGCAAACGGAATCACGCCATCCCAGGCAAGATTGGGCGCGTTCTCGATGGTGCCCCGGTAAAAGTTTCCGTTGGGGGCGCCGATGCCAACTCCGAGCAGAGAATGGCCTTCCGTCGTCTTGCGGATTCTCGCTGCGAGATCATGAACAAGTGAGCGGGGCTCGGGATATTCGGCAGTCTTGAGAACAAACTGATCATGGATTTTCCCACCCGCGTCGACGAGCCCGACCTTGGTGTTCGTCCCGCCGATGTCGATGCCTGCGGCGACTCCGGGCACGTCATCCACCATACTCAACCCCCTGTTTCATCAGCACCCGCCCGACGAGCACGCCGTACACGCTGAGGTAAACAAACCCAACCATCGGCACGACGTACGATGGATGGATGCCGATGCTGTCGGACACGAGACCTTGCATCGGTGGGATAAGCGCCCCGCCGAGAATCATCATCACCAAAAGCGACGAGCCCTGGTTGGTGTATTCCCCGAGCCCGGCGATGCTGAGCGCAAAGATGCACGGCCACATGATGGAGCAGAAAAGTCCGCCGGCGACGAAGCTGTATAGGGCTAGACGGCCATCCGTCATCAGTCCGAATAGCATTAGAGCGGCACCCGCGCCACCGAAAAGCATCATTGTGCGAGCAGGTTTCTCCTGGGCAAGGAAGAATCCGACGATCAACAGCAGAACGGCTGGGGCATAGATGATCAGATCATCGATCGGGCTACCCTTGATGGCATTTACACCAAGGACAACTCCGTACGCCAGCAACGGAACAACCACCGTGGCCACATTGCGGGCCGCGCCTTTCAGGTTGAAAACCGTAATTGCAGCAGCCCATCGCCCAATCATGAGTCCGCCCCAATAGAGCGAAATGAAATGGGAAGTGCGCTCGGCTGGGAGGCCAAGGATCTCGGGCTGGCGCATCAACTCCGGCAAGTTGCTCTGGATAGTGACCTCTGTGCCGACGTACACAAAAATCGCCAGCATCCCCAGTAGCAGCTGCGGAAACCGAAGCGCGCCGAGACTGCGTTCTTTCGGCACATCCACCGTGATGGGCGGGAGCTTGGATGCGCCCATCAGCAATGCGAACAGCACAAACGCCACCGCCAGCCCGATGTACGGCGCCTTGACCGTATCGAGGGAGGTCTGAACAGTCTCTGTCTCAATCGTGCCGAAGATGGCGAAGCCCACGACGAGCGGGCCGATGGTCGTCCCGAACGAGTTGACGCCCTGCGCGAAGCTCGCCCGGTATGCGCCCGTGCCCGGATCGCCGAGCGCGATAACGTACGGGTTCGCGACGATCTGCTGAAGCGCGAATCCGAGCCCGATGACGAACAATGCCGTCAGCATGAGCGCGAAGGACTGCTGGGAAGCTGCCGGTACCATCCCCGCCGCGCCGACAGCCGAAATCAACAAACCGAGGACGAGGCCTTTCTTGTAGCCCATCCTGTTGAGCGGGTCGCCCATGCCCAGCGAAACCACGAAGTACAGCAGCGATCCCACGAAATACGCCGCGTAGAACGCGAAATCCACCAACTGAGCCTGCGCCTGCGAAAGCTCGAAATACTGCTTGAACAGCGGGATGAGAATCGTATTCGACGCCGCGACAAATCCCCAGAAGAAGAAAACGGAGATGAGCGTGTAGAGCGCCGAGCGGCGGTACGATTGGGTCATGCGCGACGGGTTTTCAGGCGTGACGAATCTAGCACTCACAAGCTCCCTTCCTCGACGCGTAGGGGCAGGGAGCCAAGAAACCGCCCCTTTCCCAAGGGGGCTCCGCGAAGCGGTGGGGGTTCGGGCCAAGATGGCTGCGTCTCCCGATGCCACTTCCTAGCAGCCTGCGGCGAACCCTCCGCCTCGCGGGCTCGGCACCTCCCTTGGGAAGGGAGGGGTTCGACGGATATCGCACCACAATCTCATCCGCGAAGAGCCATGCGGCGTGAAAGACGACGGGGTCGCGCACCGAATTGTTTAGACACCGCGTCCCAATTCCGTGGCGAACCCTCCGCCTCTCCCGACAAGTCGGGATCGGCACCTCCCTTGAAAAGGGAGGAGTTTCGCTGCTACCGCACCACGATCTCATCCGCGAATAGCCACGCGGCATGGCCTGCGCCGGGGTGGTCGCCGGGGAGTTGGGCTTGTCTAGTGGTGATGCGGAGGTAGCGCGCAACTTCGCTGAACCGACCGATTCCCCAAAGAATCCTGTCTTGTGGTGTGACTTCGTTGCCATTGACCCAATACGTGATTTCTTCGATTGGCTTTGAAGTTGGCTGCCAGTTTCGACCGTCAAGCGACACGTCCACGATGACGGTATGGGGCGCTGCGATCCACGCTCTAAGATTTTGGAGAAAGGTCATATATACAACGGAGATCTCCCGTTCCTCCCCCAAATCTATCGTCGCCACCATATCGTGCTCCCACCATCCTTGTGATAGGCCATCGCGGTGGTCGGAGGAGCCGAGGAGGCCATCGGTTAATGCGGAAGGACTCGAGCCGGGGTAGCGGCTGTCGGGCGAATGCTCGAAGGTGATGGGCTTGCCGCGCGCCAAGTGATCAACCACCGAGAACTCGCGGCGGATGGGCAGTGGCTCTTCGCCGGCAAACACGCCGAGAACCGCACGATCGCCTTCTACGAACGAGGTTGAATCTGTAACGAGTGGTGAGGAAGCGGTCGGCGACGTGCTGTCTGTCGTGTAGCGAACATCCAGCCCTTCGACCGAGGTCTCCACATGAACGCGAGGCTGGCCAGTCACTTCATCCGTGCCGATGTTTAGCCGGACAATGTCGCTGTCTTCCGGCCCGATGCCCACGCCCATCGCTCGGAGTCTGGGATAGGTATCGTTCTCCAACCGCGATTTGAAGTTGTCAAAGTTTCCTCCTCCCACCCACAGCACTTCCGCCATCGCCAGCAACCGTGGAAACGCCTGCAAATCAAAGTTTGCCTCGGTGATGTATTCGCTCCAGAGATTGGCCTCACCACCGAGAACGTGTTGCACCTCCTCTGCAGAAAGGCCCTGGGCGGGGTCGAAGGAGTAAGCCTGCTCCAGCGACAACGCAGCCGGACTGTAGTCGAAATACGCATGACTAGTCGGCGACACAATCACATCGTGCCCCTGCTGGATGGCCTCGCGCACAGTGTCCTGATTCCGCCAGACCTGAACAACCGAGCCGGGCACACCGCCACCATCCAGAATCTCATCCCAGCCGATCAGCGTCTTGCCACGACTTGCCAGATGTTCGCCAATACGCTGGATGAACCACGCTTGCAGTCCGTCCTCGTCGCCGAGTCCTTCTCGTTCGATGATCTCTTGGCACGGCTCACATTCACGCCAGCGATCCTTCGGTACCTCGTCGCCGCCGATGTGGATGTAGGGCGACGGAAACAGCTCGGCGACTTCATCCAGCACGTTTTCCAGGAAGGTGAACGTCGTCGGCTTGCCCGCGCAGAAGATGTCCGGGAAGACGCCCCAGTCGTTGGGGACAGCATCGGGAGGATCTGAGCACGCCAATTCCGGATAGGCCACGAGTGCCGCCGTTGCATGACCCGGCATTTCGATTTCGGGGACGACCATCACGCCACGAACGCGTGCGTATTCAATGATCTCGCGGACTTCCTCCTTCGTGTAAAAACCGCCATAACGCGAGCCATCCGTCTCCGTTCGCCATGCGCCGACTTCTGTGAGAAGCGGGTACTGGTCGATTTCCAGCCGCCACGCCTGGTCCTCCGTGAGATGCCAGTGCAGCACGTTCATCTTGAATCGCGAGAGCAGGTCGATGTAGCGCTTGACGAACTCGACGGGGAAGAAGTGGCGACTCACGTCCATCAGGCTGCCGCGCCAGCGGAACCGGGGTTCGTCGTTGATCATGACGGCTGGAATCTGCCAGGTCTCCGGGCGTTCTCCGTTTAGATCCTCGAATGCGGGAGGAAGAAGCTGCCGCAGCGTTTGAATGCCCCAGAGCACGCCTCCTGATGTCACGCCTACGATGGCAATTCCGTATTGCGATACCCTCAGCTGATAATCCTCTGAATTGGATCTTTCCAACTCGTTCGAGAGGACGATGGCAGGAGCACCCGGATGCTCTGTGCGGACGTGAACCGCGAAACCCGTTCTTCTACGGATGATTTCAGCGAAGAAAACAGCAATCTCCCTCAATCGCTCATCATCCTGGGCCGTAACGATAAAGACGGGATCCGAGAGTTCGAAAGCACCTTCAACAAACTGAACGACCTGCGGGCGCGGAACCAGGTCGAGGCTTGTAGTTTCCTGCGCGCTAGGTGCGAGAACCCAACACGTCACCAGCAACACGAGACATACGATCTTCATCGCACCGGAAAGTCGTGATAGGTCCGTCCGAACGGCTCGTTCCGCAGGGTGTAGTGCCACCATTCCTTGCTGTAGTTGCGGAAGCCGTGGCGATTCATTGCGTCGCTTAGTAGAAGTCTGTTGCCCCTCGCTTCCTGGCTGACGCCGGCGCTCAGTGTTGCCGAGAGCGGACTCAGGCAATCGTAGGCCGTGCCCATGTCGAGGTCGCCTTCGGAGTAGCGTTCGCCGAGTGGACGGTCGCAGCGGGGAAGCGGTCCATCAACTAGGTCAGGGTATGGCCCGGGTTGTTCGTATGGCAATCGAACAAGTGTCAGGTCGAGCGTCGAGCCGCGGCTGTGCCCGCTCCGACGTGCGATGTAGCCCCGAGAGAACAACGAGCCCTTCGGTTCCTCGGGATAGAAAGCCTGCTTCATCGCTTCACTGTCGCCGTTTGCCCAACGAACGAAATGGTCGACCGCACGCTGCGGGCGATAGCAGTCGTACACCTTTAAGGAATAGCCGTCGGCTTCCAATTCTTCCTGCGCATCGGCCAGAGCCATTGCGGCTCGCGTCGTCAAAATGCATTCGCTAGCCTCGTAGCCATCAATTCTCTCACCCACGAAGTTGAACGCCGTCGTGTAGCGCATCTCCTGAATGATGCTCGGCGCAACATCCCGCACGTAGGAAAATGACTCTGGTAGCGTGTCGCCGTGAATCACGAGGTCCTCCTCCACTGCCACCGCCACGGAGTCGATGGCCTCGACTTCCATCGGTCCGCTGGCTTGGCTGGGACCGCATCCTGCCCCGACCAACGGTGTTAGCGGAACGAAGCCGAGAAGAACGAGATAAAGACGGCGCATGGTTTGGCTGTCGCGGTGCAAAGCGTGAACCAAGATCGCAACTTCGTGTAGGTCCGACACCTCGCAAGCGCAAAGTGTCGGGCCGTACCTTCTCGCCCCCCTTTCACCCTCCATGTCGCCCGAATCCCTTCTTATCGCAATTGCCGTTGTCGTAGTTCTCGGCGTCGGCGCTCAATGGTTGGCCTGGCGCTTTCGCCTGCCGAGCATCCTGTTGCTGCTCGTTTGCGGATTCCTCGCTGGCCCGGTCACCGGCTTCATCGACCCTCAGACCCTTCAGGGAAACTGGCTCTTTCCGTTCGTTTCGCTGTCTGTCGGTATCATTTTGTTTGAGGGTGGGCTGAGTCTTCGGCTCAACGAATTGCGCGAGGTGGGACATGTCGTGCGCAATCTGATCACCATCGGCGTCGTCGTTACAGGCGTCCTGGCAGCCATTGGCGTGCACTTCCTGGTTGGGTTTGGATGGCCGGTTTCGGTCGTGATGGGAGCCATCCTTACGGTCACGGGGCCGACGGTTGTAATTCCGCTGCTCCGGCACGTGCGGCCTCGCGGCCGGGTCGGCACCATTGCGAAATGGGAAGGCATCACTATCGACCCCATCGGGGCCATTCTGGCGGTACTGGTCCTTGAAGCTGTCATCCTGATTAACGAACCGTCCATCTCAGGCCATCCGGCGGAGGGCTTCAGCGCGGTGGTCGGCCCACTGCTGGAAGGACTCCTTCTGGAAATCGTCGTTGGCCTTGGTATCAGCATTGTAGGCGCGCTATTTCTGATCGCGCTCATTCGCCAAAGGCTCCTCCCCGACGCGCTCCAGAACCCGATTGCGCTGATGACAGTCGTCGCGGTGTTTGCACTCTCTAACGCGCTGCAGGAAGAATCGGGGCTTTTGTCTACGACGCTCCTGGGGATTTTCATGGCGAACCAGCGCTACGTGTCGATCCACAAGATTGTCGAATTCAAGGAGGACCTCCGCGTCCTGCTCATATCGTTTCTCTTCATCATTCTTAGTGCGCGACTTGAGCTCTCGGCGCTCGCCTACGTTACCGTTGGCTCGGTGGCTTTCCTCGGCGTGCTGATGCTCGTCATTCGGCCAATAGCCGTAATCCTGTCGACGCGGGGTCTGGCGTTGACGTGGAAGGAGCAGGCCTTTCTGGGCTGGCTCGCGCCGCGAGGAATTGTCGCTGCCGCCGTTGCATCGCTGTTCAGTTTTCGGCTGGCGCAATACTTTCCCGAGGATGCCGCAGGGATGGTCCCGATAATCTTTCTCGTAATCGTAGGGACGGTGACGGTCTATGGCCTGACCATTTCGCCAATAGCCCGATGGCTTGGTCTTGCACAGCCCGATCCGCAAGGCGTGTTGTTTATAGGAGGCCACTCCTGGGCCAGAAAACTTGGGCGAGCCATCAAGGATGCCGGGTTTGACGTCCTTTTGCTCGACTCAAACGCGGCCAACGTCGAACGCGCCCGGAATGAAGGCCTGCCTGCGCGGCGGGTGAACGTACTATCGGAAGATGCCATTGACGATCTCAATCTAAACGGCATCGGGAAGCTCCTGGCGCTAACGTCCAACGACGAAGTCAATTCGCTGGCCACCCTTCGGTTGTCGGAGATATTCGAGAGCACCGAGGTCTACCAGTTGATGGCGAAGCAGGGACGCGTGGGTTCCGAATCTGAGGAGCTGGCCCTGCATCTGCGCGGGCGCACGGCTTTCGGGAAGGACAACACGTTCGCTTCGCTCTCAATTCGGTTCGACCGTGGCGCTGAAATAGAGACCGTTGAGCTTTCCGACGACTTTTCCTACGCCGATCTGCTAGCGCGCTACCCCAACGAGATCGTTCCCCTCGCACTCGTCACCGCCGACAAACTTCGGCTTTTTGCCGATGATCAGACCTTAACACCTCAAAGCGGCGACCACCTCGTTTTTCTTGCACCCTCGCAAGCAAAGGACGCGGTCCAGGTCGGTCAAGCGCCTTTCGAGCAGCTCGTGGCCGCAGCGGAAGTCATCGACCTTGACGGCAGCATCTCCTACGAGAAGCTCGTCGCCCAAGCGGCGGCAATGCTTGCCCGCGATCTCTCAACCAACGTGGACGACCTTGCTCACGCACTTCAGGAAGGCTCACGCTATGGCGCTGCGCCCATAGCACCGGGGATAGCGCTTCCACACATCCGGCTTCGCGGGATCGAGCGGGCTGCACTTCTTTTGGCGCGAAGCCGTAGCGGAATCCAAACCGTGACAGATGCCGCGGACTTTGACGAACCGGTGCACGCTTTCTTTTTCCTTGTCAGCCCCGACGAGAACCCGGAATTCCACCTCCGCATTTTGGCCAACATCGCGGGCTGTATCGACCAAGAGGATTTTCTGGATGAATGGCAGGACGCCGCTGACGAACTTGAATTGAAAGAGACGCTGCTCCACCATGATCGCTTCCTTTCTGTCAGCCTCCGTTCGGAAAACAGCACGGCGGGTCTTATCGGGATGCGTGTTGCCGAGATTGATCTCCCGCTGGGCAATTCGATCGGCCTGATTCAGCAAGGCGATGAAATCGACGTGCCCACCCCGGACACCGTTTTGCATGAAGGCGACCGCATAACCATTATCGGAGATCCTGCCGGGATACATCGGTTGTACACGAAGTACCGGGATGGCCTTCCGGCCAGCCATAACACGTGATTGACCTCGCGTGACTCGAATGCAGACAATCCCTTTCATGCGGCGTAGTCCTCCAACAATGAAGAAGGCGGTCGCAGGTGAGGCGCCTGGGCTGGGGGGCGAAGGCCACTCGCTTCAAAAGTCCGTCAGGAATTGTTGTCCAAATTAGGAGGCCCATGTTCTTCCATTTCCTGAAGCCCGGCGTCTTCGGTTTGTCTGCTTCTTTATTCATCGCATTCGCTGGTTGCAGCGACTCCGCCACGGTGGATCTGCCGGACCCTTCCCCTTTTGGTGGATGTCAACTGGATGCAAACTGCCCCGCCCATTCGTCGTGGTTCGAGGAAGGCAACGCGGTTATCGACGTGCGCGGCTCGGAAGATCCTGACGAACAAGGCTGCACGGGCGTGCTGCTTAACAACGCGTCTGGCGATGGCGCGCCGCTTGTCCTCCTCGCGCGTCATTGCGCTTCGGGACGAGCGCCCGGTGAAACCATCCCCCACTGGAAGTTTTATTTCGGTCGTCGATCCTCCTCGTGCAATGGATCGATTTCGCCTACCGTGCCTCCATGTACGGAGTCGAACCGTTGCATCCAGGGCGGAACTATCGTGGCTGCAACTCTCGGAACGGACTTTTCCGCGAACAACGACTTTATCCTCATGCGGATGTCTCAATCCGTCCCGGCTTCCTTCAATGCGTATTACGCCGGATGGGCGGTGGACGGGGTGTCCATGGAAACCGCCACGATTCTTGGATACCCGAAAGGGCTTCCGCTCGTCATCGTCTACAGTCACGCTCCTTCCGAGATTACCTCGATCTGCACCCCGGGCAGCCCACCCTCCATGTGGCGAATCCCGATAGACGAGGGCCAGATTGAGATCGGCCAGTCCGGCTCGCCGGTTTTCGACCAGCGCCGATACGTGCGCGCGATTATCCGAACCGGCACGGCATGCGTGCGCCCTACGTTTACCTGCGCGGTGGACCTGGCCTACAATTGGACAGCCGGTGATCCGGGATTTCGCCTTGTGGACCACCTCGCGGGGGGAGACTCCAGCCTGACGCGCGTCGACGGACGGCCAGGTTAACGCTGGGAAATTGTGTGAAAGGCTAACCGATCCCGGATCCATTAGCTTTGCCGCAAAGCGTGCAAACTTCGTCCCCCCAACCGCGATTTCCATGAACCGTCTCCTCATCCTCTCGCTTTCCGCAGTCGTTCTCCTCGCCTCCGGCTGCGCCTCCAGCCGAGGCCTTTCTGAACAACAGAGCGAGCTCGACCGCCTTCGAGCCGAAAATGCGTCGCTTCGAAGCGACCTGGACGCGGCTTACGAGTTGATCGAGCGCACGCGCACCGAATACCAGGCCAGTCAGGCACGAGTGGCGGAACTGGAGCGGGCGCTCAGCCTGCAAAGCAGCCAGTCTGGTGAGCGCGGTGAGACCGTAGCGATGCTGCCGACCGACATTTTTTTCGAGAGCGGGAGTGCACTTCTCACGCCCGCCGGGATTGCCGGTTTGGTTGAAGTGGCCGCAAGGCTGCGCAGCGACTATCCGGGAAAGACCATTCGCGTTGAAGGCTACACGGACTCCAACCCGATCGGCGAGACGCTTCAGGCGCAATACCCGAGCAACTGGGAATTGTCCG
Organism: Rubricoccaceae bacterium; assembly: GCA_041748175.1. Classification (GTDB taxonomy): domain Bacteria; phylum Bacteroidota; class Rhodothermia; order Rhodothermales; family Rubricoccaceae; genus JAHEJB01. The sequence goes on along the minus strand of JBGTDU010000102.1, from coordinate 10,243 downwards.
CCGCGCGCGCGGCGATGGTTGCGCGCCACCTGCAGTGGACGCACCAATTCGACGGGACCGGCATGGAGGTTGTCGGGCTCTCGCAGTACCATCCGATGGCCACAAACGACACCGCTGAGGGCCGAGAGGAAAATCGCCGCGTCCGCATCGCGGTGATGGCCGACTGATCGTGCCCGGCATAACCATCCCCGATGAGGACGACGCGCTCCTGGCGGCATGCGAAGTAGACACGTTTCGTTCGGGAGGCCCGGGCGGTCAGCACGCCAACAAGGTCGAGAGCGGCGTGAGGCTCACACATGTGCCCTCGGGCATCGTTGTGACAAGCCGCGATTCCCGCAGCCAATACCGCAACAAACAGTTGGCGCTGGCGGAACTCAGGAAAAGGCTGGAAGCCCTTAACAAACCCGTCAGAAGGCGCATCGCGACGAAGCCTTCCGCAGCCTCGAAGCGAAAGCGCCTCGAGGCGAAAGTACATCGTGGCAAAACGAAAATGCAGCGCCAAACTCCGCCGTCAGACGACTGAATCGTAAGCGGATCCACCTTACTCGACGTCCAGGAGCGTTACATCGAAGCTCAGTGTCTCGTTGCCGGGAATTGTCCCCGGAATTCCGGCTGGTCCATAAGCCAACTCGGGCGGAATGACGATCTCGCGCCGACCACCTTCGCGCATCCCAACTATTCCATCGCGAAAGCCCGGGATCACCTGTGCGAGATTGAATGTTGCGCTTGCCCCATCATCGAAGATCGAGCCGTTTTCCAGACGACCCACATAATCCACGGTAACGCTGCTGTTGGCGAAGGCTTCTGCCCCTGTCCCAACTATCAGGTCGGTTGTCTGTATCGCTCCACCCGAGCTGGAAGAATCGCTGTCGCACGCGGCAAAGCAGAGCACGAAGAAGAGGGCTCCGATGGCGAGGAAATGCGGCTTGGCGCGTCCGGACAGTTTCACGTTTGCTTTACGGCGCAATTGCCAGCAGCTCGACGTCGAAGACTAGCGTTGCACACGGAGGAATGGGTCCGCTGCCGTTCGGCCCGTAGCCCAACGTTGGTGGAATGGTGAGTTGACGCCGACCGCCAACCTTCATTCCCACGATTCCATCGCGAAATCCGGGGACAAACCCTTCCACCGGATGCTCAACGCCTGCGCCTGCATCGAAGACCTCGCCATTCTCAAAACGACCTTCGTAGTTGATGGTGACGATGTTTTCGCGCACAGCTTCAGCGCCGTCACCCAATTGTTCTTCTACAATCACAAGGTCGCCATCCTCGCAATAGGTTGGTGCGGCCTCGGCAATCTGTTCGTCTGGCGCAGGCGCGGCGGCAGGGTCGGCATCGTCATTTCCACAACCGGCGAAGAGGACGAGCGAAAGGGCGAGCGGGAAGACGAATCGCATGGGAGGGCGTGGGTTTTAAGAGGAACGGGAAGATACGGGCTTACGAATCAGTCGGCTGAGGGGCCACGTCGGCTAATGCGAGACCCAGCGCATCCGGGTCGATCGCCGCGATGTGCCGACGGAGGCTTTCGTAGCCCAGCTGTTTGCGGGCTTTCTTCCACGACATCCAGTCCACCACTTCGATGCCCTCGTTCTTTTGTGGCAGGAACTCCGTCTGGGTCGTCTCCATCGCGTACCAGTGAGTCGTCTTAACGGCGTAGCGTTTTTTTCGGGGGAGGATGTAGCCGTGGAGAGAAATTCCTAGAGGCTGAAGGAGCGTAAGCGACTTCTTCTTAATGCCCACTTCCTCGCTCACCTCCCGTATCGCGCCTTTTTCGGGTGATTCACCCGGGTCGAGCTTGCCCTTGGGCAGATCCCAGACCCCGTGGCGGAAGATGACGAGAAGCTTCAGCTTGCCTTTCGGCGTCCGCCGAAGGACATAGCCACCGGCAGCTTCAAGCGCCAGCGGCGGTCGATACGGCCTGACGTTGAAAATGGCATGGGGCGCGATGTGGTGCGCCGTTGGAGGCTGGACGCGCGCATAGGCAATACGCGAGGAATCGAGGACCAGGATGTGCCCAAAACGCCCGTCGGACGCGCGGCAGGTAGCCTGCGCCGCCTCGAGCGTCCGATGAAGGACAAAGGGCTCGCCCTCGCTGACAAGCCCTTCGGTCGCGAGCGTTTTCAGCGATTGCTCGAAAGTGCAATAGAAAAGAAGCACAGGAACGAGTTGAATTACAAAGGGCGCGCTGCGTATTCAGAAGCGGCAATGCTTTTGTGATCCGCTCAAGACAGCCGAGACGGAAGTTCGCTCAAAGTGCCCTCCTCGACACGAAATACACTTTAATCTCCACATTGATGGCCTTCTATGATTTCGACCTAATTGTGATTGGTGGCGGAGCGGGCGGCCAGACGGCCGCCGGAATCTCGGCGAACGCGGGCGTCAAGACGATGCTCATCGAGCGCCACAAACTCGGCGGCGATTGCACATGGACGGGCTGCATTCCCTCCAAATCGCTAATGCACAGCGCGGCGGTCGCCCACACGATCCACACATCCAGCCGGTTTGGCATCCGCGCGACGGATGTGGTTGTCGACTTCCCTGCCGTGATGGAGCGAGTCCATCGAATCCGCGAGGAAGTCTACCGGGATGCCGACGACCCGTCCATCTACGAGGCCATGGGGATTGAAGTGGTCTCGGGGAGCGCGCGCTTTGACGACCCGCATACCGTGGAAATCGAGATGGCGACGGAAACGCGGCGCGTCACGGCGCGACTGTTCGTCATTGCCACGGGCGCCCGAGCAACGGTGCCGCCCATCCCCGGGCTTGAAACCGTTCCCTACTTCACGAACGAAACGCTGTTCGAGTTGAAAGAACAGCCACGCCGCCTGGCAATCATCGGCGGAGGCCCAATCGGTGTCGAAATGGCCCAGGCATTTTGCCGATTGGGGACGGAGGTGACGCTTGTAGATATGGCGGATCGCATCCTTGCCAAAGACGATGCCGATCATGCCGAGACGCTTAGAACCGTCCTCGAGGCCGAAGGCGTACGGTTTGTTCTGAGTGCATCGGTAAGCGGCGTCGAGCAGGGCGCGGGCGGCCTTACGGTCCGGCTGGAATCGGGCGATCCGGTTCTCGCCGATGCTCTTCTCCTGGCTACGGGGCGAAAACCGAATATCGAGAATCTTGGGCTGGAGAAAGCAGGCGTCGCCTTCACCGAGGAGGGCGTTTCCGTCAATGAGAAATGCCGCACATCTCGGCGCCATATTTACGCCGTGGGCGATTGCACAGGCGAGTACCAGCTCACGCACATGAGCGATCACATGGCGAAAGTCGCTGCGTCCAACGCCGTGCTGAAGATGCCGATGAAGATCGACCGGAAACACGTGCCGTGGGTGACGTTTGCTTCACCTGAAATCGCCCAGCTTGGAAAAACTCGGCAGCAACTCCGCGACGAGGGAGCGACGTTCGGGGTCTACCGCTTCCCCTACACGAAAGTAGACCGAGCCATAACCGACGGCACGACGACGGGTCAGATCAAGGTTTTCGCCACCAAATGGCGCGGGAAGATCCTCGGTGTGAGCGTCCTCGGCGAAAGAGCGGGCGAACTCATCAGCATCTACGCCGTGGCGATGCGAAACGGGGCCTCGCTCAAAGCATTGGCTGACACGATTCACCCCTACCCATCGTACGGCCTCGCCGCGCGCCGCGCCGCCGACCAATGGTATGCCCGGTTGCATTTCCCTTGGGCCGTTCGACTGCTCCAGCGTGTGTTCCGGTATCGCGGACAAGTACCACCTGAGCCCGATCCCAATAGAATCATTTGATCGGCGACCCGTTCACAGATCGGATTGCGATCGTTCCTGATCGTAGGTTCGTTGCGTCCGATTTCTGCTCGCCAGCATATGCGCATTGCCCTCTGCCAGATCAACCCCCTCGTCGGCGACCTTGCGGGGAATGCGAATGTGCAGCAAGGGGATCTGGGCAAGTGGTATCAAAAACGCCTCTTTTAGTTCAGATGGTAGGTGAGCGCGAGGGCAACGCAGTGTGCCAGCGCGTCCACAGGAATGCTCTCGCTGGTGTCGAATACTATGGCGCGATTTCCGTCGAACGTGAACAGGTCGTCGTACATCTGCTCAAACGTCTCAACGAGGTTTGTGTGGCAGATGAAGTACATCGCGTACTTGCCTGGCTCCGACTTCACCCGATCAATCCTGATCGTGCTCCCGCTTTTTGATTGCGACGTGAGGTAGCTCGGCTGGCCCCACTTTAGGGTTTCTTCCAGATCTCCAACGCCTTCAGTCTCTGCCGCCACATCGAAAATCAGCTGTCGGAGGGCTTGCAACCGGAGGCGTAACTCTTCCGGATACGCGTCGAAGACGGCGGCGACCGAAGGATGTGTCGGTGAGTTCGTGGACATGATCGCTTGGATTGATGGCCTGCATCCTCCCGCCGACGAAGGACCGCGAGAGATTAGTTACGCACGGTCAACTATTGGTCTTCCTCGCGCCGAACGTGGACGTGAACCCGTGCCTAGCTAGTGAGGTCTACCATCTACGTCGCCTTGGATAGAAGAAGCAGAAACAGCCCAACGCACCGACCCCGGCGGCGAGGTACGTCGGATTTCGGGGAGCGAAAATAGCCCGGGCTGCGCAGGTCCTGGCCTCTCAGCTCGAATGGCGCGGAGCTTGCGGAGGCTGTTGCAGCGTTCCTCTCGGAAGAGTATCCTGCTCATTCACTCCTTTCCTCACCATTTTCGAGCGTTCGCTCCACCACGATGAATCACGCCTACGCTGTTCGCCTCTTTGCTGCCATTTGCCTTTTTGCCGCCACTTCGGGATTGAGCAGTGCTCAGTGGATCAACTTCACGGAAGACTCGGCCCGCCTTCAACTCACCTCAGTCCCCGCCAACGACAACGAAGAGAAAGATCTGGCGAGTGCCGATTTTGACCTGGATGGCTGGGCCGACGTTGTTGTCGTCAGAAAGCGGCCTTTTTCAACGGTGGGCAGGCGTGCCGATTTGCTCCTGATGAACGAGAACGGGACGCTCGTAGACCGGACAACGACCTTTGCGCCTGAGTTTACAACCCGTCTGTCTGACGCCCGCGATGTTTGGGCAGGTGACCTCGATATGGATGGCTGGGCCGACGTTCTGGTCACCAGCACGTTTGAGGATCAGCCGGTGTTCTATCGCAACCTTGGCAGCGATGGAAATGGGGATTGGCTGGGCTTCGCTGACGAGTCTGCGACGCGATTGCCGACGATCGCTATTCCAACGCTTCAATTCTGTGCGGTGTGGGCAGGCGACCTGACGGGCGATGGCGCGCCGGAACTGTACTTCGCCAACTACGACCCAAACGGGTTGGCGCTCGATGTCCTGCTTGTCAACAATGGTTCGGGGGTCTTTACCGACCAATCTGCGGCGCGCCTGGGCAACCTCCGCAACTCCGCGTTCGCAACGTCCGTGGAGATTCACGATATGGATAATGATGGAGACAACGACGTCGTCAAGGTTTCGACGCTCTTTAACGTCCCACCGTTTAACGATCTCGGCGTATTTATCCTGTTCAACAACGGAACGGGCAATTTTTCCAACTGGATGAAAGCCCCGAGCGACGCCCCCTACATGTTCACGGTAGGCGACCTCGACGAGAACGGGATGCAGGACATTTATGTGGTCGATGATGCGCAGGACAGCGTGGACATGGCCCAAAGCGCCACGCCAAATGTCAATATTGTCTATACTGAAAACACGCTGGCCAACTCTCCCAGAACGACCGGTTTTGGTGGAAATGTGAAGCTGGCTGATTTGGATCTAGACGGCGACCTCGACCTCGCCATCGCCGATGTCGATATAGACATACCGCCGTGCGAAAGCGGAGCAAACTCCAAACGCAAGTTCGCGATGCTCCGGAATCAGGGCGTCGCGACGGGTACGCTTACCGACCCGTGGGGTAGTGCAAACAATGTCTGGAATAGTTCGACGTACGACTTTGCTCTTTTGGACGTGGACAACGATGCCGATCTCGATATCCTGGTCGGGCTTTGTTCGGGCTACAAGGTGTTCATTCAGGATGGCAGTCCGGTCGCGTTCACGCTGAACCAACGCCTACGTAACGGGTCTGCGCCGGGCCAGGTGGCCTATGGATGGCGAGCAAGCAACCTCACCGAGGTTGAACTGACGGCGGACATCTGGATGGAAATCACTGGGCCGGGCGGATACTTTGATACGATCTTTTCGACGGATCGCACCCTCGCCCCTGGCGATCGGAGCCTTGATCGCGGGACGTACACGTTCTCGCCGGGCGCGCCAAACGGCACCTACGTCGTCACTCTCCGAACAGGAGATTTCGGCAACATTGTCCTGAATTCGGAAAGCTCGACATTCGTCAAAAATGATGCGATCGCGCCCGATGCGGTTGAGGCCCAGGCATCCACTCCGGCGAACCTTGAAACCATTCCGGAGCGCTACAGCCTTGACGGGAACTATCCGAACCCGTTCAATCCTGCAACCACAATCCGATACTCTGCTCCCAGCGAAGGCCACGTCCGGCTCGACGTGATGGATGTGCTTGGCCGAAGGGTGGCTACGCTTGTCGACGAAACCATGACCGCGGGCCATCATGAAGTGGTGTGGAATGGCCTGAACGAGGGCGGGGCGAGCGTCGCTTCTGGCGTTTACTTCGCGCGCCTACAGACCAGCGGTGCGGTGATGACACAAAGAATGCTGCTCATGAAGTGAGCTTGGCCGGCTGGGGGTCTCCGGAACGGGGACCCCTGGTTTACTTCGTAAGAGCCGCAATCCGCTGGTGTATGTCCAATGGAACGAGATCGCCAGATTCCAGTGCGGCTTCGTAGAGCCAGGCCGCTCGCTCGCGGCTTTCTGGATTTTCGTCCTCTCGGAGGAGATCTGCGAGTGCCAGGGCAAGGTCGGCGGACCATCCGCCACCGGGCGAACAAAGTTCGATGAGATCTTCTCGGGACAACACGCCCAGTTCGCTCAGGTCCCGATGGAAGACATCCCGCAACGCCTTCGTCATGTGGTCCTCGGCCAGCTCGGGCCGCCGCTCCTTCTTGTTAAAAAGGATGAGGGCGAGCGCCTGAGCCAGCTGCTGGACTTGCCGGAGTATGACGTCTCTCTCGATCACGCGAGATGGCAGTCCAGCGTCAGCGTGTGAGTGCCGTCCTCCGCAACGGAGATTTCCATCGTGCCGGTGAGGCCAACCAACTCACCCGTTGCCGAGCCAGGTACCACGTGGCCGGCCGTCTTCTGAGTTCCGCCGCCCATGAGGCCCCAATGTTGTAGAACAAAACTCCCGCTCTTTCCACCGAGCGAGCCGGTGAATAGTTCGGACGCGACGTACCCAGCCCCAGCCGCGAGATCCTCTACATCGGACTGGCACATGAGCAGTTCGGCGCTGCTCTCGCCTTCCATTTCGCCCTGGAACGTTTTCTTCACCGCCGTGCGCGATAGGCGCGCTCCGCCTTCCGCATCGTGGTAGGGCGAGTCGTCCCAGCCCGTGACGTTAAACGTGGAGGTGGCTCTCATGGGCTTCGATTGTAAAGAGATTGAAGCGCCGGACCCCGGAAGTAAAAGGGTCGGCCACTCATAATAGCACGAGATACGTCAGCTTCACCACGCCGAGCTGGTCGCGAAGAACCAGGTTGCGATTCGGATCGAAGAGGACCTCGTTGTCTGCGGTAAAGTGGTAGCCCGTATTAAAGACGAGGAAGAGATCGCTTCCGGGTGTGTGGATCCAGTCGATGCGGATGTTGGCCTGCACGTCGCGCGAGAAGTTGTCGTACTGGATGAGCGACCGGGCGAAGAGCTTCCTGTTGATCGCCCCGAGGATATTCAAAGAGAGCGTTGTGGCCGTGAAGTCGCCGTTGGCGATGGGCAATGAAATCGATGAGTAGTCAACTCCTCCCTCCACGACCAAGTGCTGAGATTGTCTCCAGCCGATATTTCCGCCGATATCCGACCTGTTGCCGCCGAAGAACGAGCCTGTCGACGAATAGGCCGAGGCAAAGACGGGCCGGCTGGAATCGGTCTCACCGCGAACACCGACATTCATGAACGAATAGTCACCCGTCACAATTTCAGCATCCGGGCGAATGAAGAAGCCGCCGTCCAGTCGCTCGAATCTTCTATCCACGCTTGCCGAAACGTTGTCGCGCCGGTTGAACTCTGCGCGCACATCGAGCTCCGCAACCGTGGTCTGTTTCAGCCCATCCTGACGTTCGATGTATTCGTACGTGGCCGCGGTGACAAATCGCCGGATGAACGGCAACGCCGCAAGCTCAACCAGTGGACTGTAGATGACCTGGCCGGTGTACTGCCGCATATCGCGCCGACGTACGAACCCAAGTACTGGGACGTACTTCTCACCGACCGACGTAAACGTCGCGCTAGCGCCATAGGTGTCGTTGCGGAACCGGGCGGCCGCGTGTCCGGCCAGATCGCTACGCGTCGAGTCGGTATCCCACACGTTGGATATCCAGCCGCTCACACCGCTGTTGGACCAAAAGCGGGCTTCCGCGTCAACGCCCAGTGCGCGGTTGAAGGTGCTGTCGGTCTGCAGGTTCGTAAAGATGGCACCCGTCGTCGTGCGCGGAAGCACGTTCGCGCGAACCCTCGCGACCGTGTTATTGCTCGAATTCGATCCGAACAGATCGCCCATGCCTCCGCCCGTCTCAATATTCAGCAAACCGATAGAAAGCGGCCCGGCCTGTCCCGTGAGTCGTGCTCCGGCCAGAATATTTTCGTCGAGGCCGATCCGGCGCGAAAAGAAGGTTTGCGTCGAGCCTGGGTTTCCGTGTTCGAAGAGTCCGGAGCGCTCCAGGAAGAACTCGCGTTTCTCCGGAAAGAAGAGGCTGAAGCGACTCAGATTCAGCTGCACGTTATCGGCCTCGACCTGGGCGAAGTCCGTGTTGACAGAAAGATCCAGCGTGAGGTTGGATGTGATTCCGTATTTGACGTCGACGCCAACGTCAGTGGTCACGTCAGAGTCTGTATCCTGAACTGCAAAGTCCATTCGGGTGCGCTGCGCACCGGCAATCACGTAGGGTTTGATCTCGATGTTGCGGCCACGGCGGATGTTCTTGAGTCCGTTCAGCGTCCCGTATTGCGAAACGGCAGCGAGCGCCGTAAAGCTGTTGCCAAACTCCAGCCCGATGCGCGGCCACATGCCCCGCTCGTTCTTGCGGTTGACCATCCTCGACAACATCAACCCAAATGAAACGTCGTCGCCGTCGGGAAAACGAAGCTGGCGGAAAGGAATGGCGACTTCCATGAACCAGCCCTGATCGTTGATGACGGCCTCGCTTCGGAAAACAGCGTTCCACGAAAAGCTGTCTATCGTGAGGCCCTCGTCCGTGATAGTCGCGTCGTCTTGCGTGCCGAGCGCGTTCATCTCGAAAAGGTAGGCATTGCGGCCATCCCGATACGTATCGAGCGCGATGTAGACATGGTCGTCGCGGTCGTTACGGCCGCCGCGTTCGAGGTTCTTGGCGCGGATGAGTTCCGGGTTAGTGTCGAAGCAGGAAAAGGCGAAGTAGAGATAGTCGCGGTCGTAGGCGATTCGGACCTCGGTGCGCTCTGTCTCCGGCGCGCCGTCATCCGGCCAGACTTGAATAAATTGGTTGACCGGCGCGATGTCCTGCCAGACGAGCTCGTCGAGGTGGCCGTCAATTCGCGGGGCTTCTTCGACGAAGACGGCGGTGACCTCGTTGACCCTTGGAACGGAAGTCTGGGCGTTTGCTACCGCCGTGAGGAGGGCAAGAGCGAAACAGAACGTAGCGATACGGGGCATCCGGCTGGGCGAGGCGTTATGGCGTGCTAACAATTTAGCACGGAAGGCCTTGGTGCACTTGCCTGCCGATGAATGAAGATCGAGGATGCGGGGTAATGAGAGTTGTCCTTACCAAGCCATTCCTGGCCCGTCTCCGCGTCTTGATGTGGCCGCTTGTGGATCTTACGCTTGGGAACTCCGAGACTATCTTGACGACCGTGCCCTACCCTCTCCGTTGGCGGTGATACATGTGGCGCTCGCTCGTTCTGATCGTTCTCTGCGTTACCGCGCGGTCGGCCTCCGCGCAGCAGTACGCCTTCCGCCACTACGGCGCCGAGGTCGGCATCCCCGTCGCCTACGCCCTCGCCTTCGACGGCGCGGGCAGCCTCCTCGTGGGGACGAACGACGGCGTGGTGCGCTTCGACGGACGCTCGTTCGAGCCGGTCCCACTTCCCGTCGAGGGCGCCGTCGGACGGCTCACGGCGGCGCCTGACGGGGCGGTGTGGGGCCTGACGATG
>JBGTDU010000101.1:0-5226 GCA_041748175.1 Rubricoccaceae bacterium | reverse complement strand
GGCGAACTGCCGTTGCCGCCATTGCCGCCCCCTCCGCCGGACATCCGCGACCTTGCGATGTTCAGAACCCTGATGCAACGCGTCGCCGCCGATCCGGGCGTGATCGCCAGGCTGGGCAAGCCCACGGTGGTCGCATCACAGGACGTGGACGGCCACATCAAGATCGGCAACGGTGCGCAGCCCGATGGCGACGCCGACCTCCGCTTCACCCTGCGCGGACCGAAGGGCCAGGCCGTCGTCCATGTGGATGCGGAGTTGACCGAAGGCGAATGGTTGATGGACCCAGTCGACTTCCAGAGTGCCGTGCGCTGAGTTTTTTTGACCCGAAGTACTAAGCCATTAGTTTTGCCTCGCAACCGATTGCGCATGCGAGGTATCTCTGCCTGAGTCGACAACCGCGGCGCTGCCGCCAACAAGGACTTCCCATGATCAAACGCCACATGCTCGCCTTCGCCCTCGCCCTGTGCGTGGCCCCCGCCTTCGCCCAGCACGGGCCTAAGCCCGTTCCCACCGACGCCGCCACCCGCAGGGCGGTGATTGCCGAACTGTCCTCCCAGCTCAAGGCGAATTACGTGTTTCCCGATGTGGCCGACAAACTCGCCACCACGCTTGCCGCCAAGGAAGCCGGCGGCGGCTATGCCCAGGCCAAGGACAGCGAGGCCTTTGGCGATGCGTTGACGAAAGATCTGCGCGCGCTCGGCAACGACGGCCACTTCGTCGTCCGCTACGACCCGGAATATCGCCCCCAGCCCGTGGACGCGGCACCCGATGCCGCATCGCTCGCGGCCATGCAGCAGGAACTCGCCAGCCGCGGCTTCGGCATCGACAGCGTGAGGCGCCTGCCCGGCAATGTCGGCTACCTGGAACTGCGCATGTTCGGCCCCGCCGCCATGGTCGGCGCGGCGATTTCCGGCGCGATGACGGTGCTGTCGGGCACCGATGCCATGATCCTCGACCTGCGCCGCAACGGCGGTGGCGAACCAGAGACCGTCGCCTACCTGATGAGCCACTTCTTCACGCAAGGCGACGAACGCCACCTCAACGACCTGTACTACCGCAAGGGTGACAGGACCCGGCAGTACTGGACCATCCCCAACGTCGACCCGCGCTATACCCGCCCGGTGTACGTGCTGACATCAGGGCGCACCTTCTCCGGAGGCGAAGAATGTGCCTATGACTTCCAGACCCAGAAGCGCGCAAAGATCGTCGGCGAGAAAACCGGCGGCGGCGCCAATCCGGGCAACGGCTACGCTATCGGTAAGGGCTTTGCTGCCTTCATCCCCAATGGCCGCGCCATCAACCCGATCACCAAGACCAACTGGGAGCACGTGGGCGTAGCCCCGGACATCGCGGTGCCCGCCGCGGATGCACAGAAGGTGGCGCATGCGGCGATCCTGCGCGAGCTCATCGCGGCGACGAAAGATGCGGATGAGAAGGCGGCGCTGCAGGAGAGCTTGAAGGACGTCGAAGCGGGCAAGGTTGACGTGCCGGTGTACGCCAAGCGTTGATGCCGGAGGACGCCATCGGGAGACAATTCCGGTGGCGCCATGGGATGTATTTGGCATCCGGATCCACGAAGAGGCTCGCGCTCACCTCGCAACATCTTGCGGTGAATCGAGCGCCATGCAGGTGTTCGTGCTCGCCTATACCGCTATCCTGGACCTACTTATCAAAGTCGGGAATGAGCCGGGTGTCAGACCAACTTCCAGCTGGCCTTTACGATCTTTTGCTCACTGAGAATGATGAGAAGCGAATAGCGCCTGAGGCCACCAGGCTCCAAGAATTGAGCCCGACCGAGGGTGGCCGACTGATCGAAGTCTTACATCGTCAGCTCGCCGATGTTCTGAATGACATTGCCGATGGCGAGTCTTTGAGACCGCAGCTCCTGCTGATCAATAAGATGCTTCTTGAGCTGCGCAAGTCGCTGCCGCTCGATACTGACAATGTAATTGAGCTGCTTCCAGAGTCTCCTCGGGTACTTACTTCCATAATTCAGCGCGGCTGTCACCCTCAGGGGCCAGAAATTGGACTGCTTTCTCCTTGGTTGTTTACTGCAGGAAAAGGGTCACCTTCCCTCTTGAGTGAAATTCGCCGGGAGCTGTCTTCGGCCGATCAGGTAGATATTCTAGTCAGCTTCATAACTGTGTCTGGAGTCCGCAAACTCCGCGATGTGCTCGAACATGCGACAACAATTGGAGCCGATGGGAAGCCACCTACTCGGATTCGAGTTCTCACCACGACGTATATTGGAGCAACCGAAGTTGCTGCCGTTGACGAGCTGGCCCGCCTTCCAGGTTGTGAAGTCCGAATTTCCCTGGATGGTCGCCGCACGCGGCTGCACGCGAAGGCGTGGATGTTCCATCGCAAGACCGGTTTCGGCTCTACATACGTCGGTAGCGCGAATCTGACGGGAGCGGCGCTAACTGGTGGCCTAGAGTGGACGGTGAAGTTCACCGAACGTATGCAAGCCGATTTGTACGCCCGAGCCGTTGCTCACTTTGAAACACTTTGGGAAGACTCCGAGTTTCAGGCTTACAACCCTGAAGACGTGAGCCATCGTCAAGCGCTGAAGCAAGCTCTTGGTCGAGAGTCTGGAAGCAACGGCACCACGAACCTCGCTTCGTTCTTCGATCTGCAGCCCAAGACCTATCAGCAAGACATGCTTGAGCAACTCGCGCTAGAGAGACAGCATGGCCGCAATCGAAACCTAGTGATAGCCGCGACTGGCACAGGCAAAACCGTGGTAGCTGCCTTCGATTACCGACGCACGTCTGAAGCGTTAGGAAACAAGCCCAGACTACTTTTTGTCGCTCACCGCCGGGAAATTCTAGAGCAAGCTTTGCGCACCTATCGCGAAGTTCTCCGGAACAATGATTTTGGGCAGCTTCTTACCAGCCATGATGATCCCGACTCTTTCGATCATCTCTTCGCCACGATCGACAGCCTCGCCAGCCGCGAGCTCGCGAATAAGCTTGGTGCGGATTTCTGGCACACCGTCGTAATTGACGAATGTCACCGCATTGCTAGTAACCGTTTTGACGCGCTTGCCACGTTCATTCGGCCCCAGATCCTTCTGGGGTTGACGGCTACACCTGAGCGCACTGACAGCAGACCGATCACCTCATACTTTGACGCAAGACCAGACGGCAGCCCTGCAGTGGAGCTCCGCCTTTGGGATGCGCTCGATCTGCAACTACTCTCACCCTTTGAATACTACGCGTGCGACGACGACACAGATTTTTCTTCTGTCCCTTGGAACAGAGTTGGTGAGCAGCAAGCCATCTCGGCACTCATTAGCAACAACGATATTCGAGCACGCGCGGTATTGAGGGAATGGAAAAGACTCTCAACCGATCCTAGAAACGGACGCGCGCTCATCTTTTGTGTATCAGTTGAACACGCTCGTTTCATGGCGGACTACTTTGGCCGAGATCAAATTCCGGTTGCTGTTGTCACAGGCACCACGCCTAAGGAAGATCGACAGAAAGCCACGAAAGATTTGGCTAGTGGAAAGGTGTGCGCACTGATCACTGTCGACCTCTTCAATGAAGGCATCGACCTACCGATGGTCGACACCTTGCTCATGCTAAGGCCAACAAAAAGCTCATTGCTTTTCCAACAGCAACTTGGACGTGGATTACGCATTCATCCAGGCAAAGAATCCTGCCTCGTGCTCGATTTTGTTGGTCATCACAACGCCGACTTCCGGTACGACCGTTTGATCTCGTCGATCACGGGGCAATCCCGCCGTGAACTGATTGATAGCATGGAGAACGGATTCTCGTTGCTCCCAGCCGGATGCCACATCCAGCTTCAAAAGCAGGTAAGGGAACGTGTTCTGCAGTCATTACGACAGCAGGTGAGACAGCAATGGAGGAATTTGAGCACTGAACTCCGGGCACTTAACTCCGTACGGGGAATCCAGCCAACGCTCGGTAGTTTTCTGCACGAGCAAGACCTTCAGCTAACTGACGTCTACAGAGCCAGCGGGCAGCGGGGATGGTCCACGTTGAAACGAGACGCTGGGCTGCTCGTCTCCGAACCGGGCCCTGAAGAGGGCTACTTTTCGTCGCGCTTTTCCAGTCTCCGCCACCGAAACAGCCTCAATCAGATCGATGCCCTTCGGCTCGCGGCCGAGGTATCGGAGCTACCGGACAAGATACTCGACCCAACCGAACGTAAGTTGTTACAAATGTTGGCATATCAAGTTGATGGGACGCTAGCTAAATTGGGTGGAGCCGAGGAGTTCATTGATCGCATCCGTGCCAATCGGCCCATTGCCCAAGAGCTGCGAGAACTCGCAGATGTGCTCGAAGCGAATAGCGTTCTACCCAACATCCCTCTTCCCGGACTCGAGAGCTATCTGCTCACACTCCACGGGAACTATGAGCGTCGTGAAATCTTGACAGCTGTGGACTTCCATACCGAAACGTCCAGAGCCTTCCACAACACCGGCGTACTTCGGCTTCCAAACAAGAAAATCGAGCTTCTCTTCGTCACGCTCGACAAGAGCAGTGGGTTTCATAAGGGAATCAGCTATCACGACTACGCCATCAGCCCGAGCCGTTTCCATTGGCAAACTCAAAACAGTGCAAGCCCTTCGACGTCAATTGGCCGGAGGTATTTGGAGAGCGACAGGAATGGCTGGTCGTTTCAGCTTTTCGTAAGAACGACTCCTGAGAGTCCGTATGTTGCTTGCGGGCCTGTTCGGTTTGTCGATGCTCACGGCGAGAAACCGATGAATGTCGTTTGGGAGCTCGAATACCCCTTGAGCGCTAGGCTCTTCCAGCAGTTCAGCGTACTGCGCGGCCTGTAAGCCCAATCGCCCGCAACCTTGCCTGCATACCAAGCGAGGTCGCTTGAACACTAAACCCCAATCGGATTCGGCTTCTCCACATCCAGCTTGTAGAGCTTGATCGCCCGCGCCACATCCTTCCCCGTCAACTTCCCATCAGCCGCCAACGCAGCCACCGCCGCGTGGGCAACGGCGAAGCGGTCCACCTCGAAGTGCCGGCGCAGGTTGGCGCGGGTGTCGCTGCGGCCGTAGCCGTCGGTGCCGAGCACGCTGTAGCGCATGGGCACGTATTCGCGGATCTGGTTGGGGAACGCGCGCACGTAGTCGGTGGCGACGATGGCGGGGCCCTGGCGTCCTTCGAGTTGCTGGGTGACCCACGGCTTGCGCGGGGTCTTGGCTTCGGGGTGCAGGCGGTTCCAGCGTTCGGCGTC
>JBGTDU010000100.1:0-13958 GCA_041748175.1 Rubricoccaceae bacterium | reverse complement strand
GGCATCGACCGGAAGAAAGACCGGCTGGTTCTTGAACGGGCGTATGACGACCCGGAAGGTGTGACGGCCGCGTTCAATCTGAACATCCTGACGCGCCTGAACCGCGAACTGGGAGCCGATTTCGACACGGACGCGTTCGATCATCGAGCGTGCTACAATGCTGAAAAGAGCCGCATCGAAATGCATCTGGTAAGCACACGCGATCAAGCCGTTCACATTGATGATGAGACGTTCTGGTTTAATTCAGGCGATTACGTGCACACGGAAAACTCCTACAAGTTCGACGTAATCGACATGATAACGTTGGCGAAGTTCGCTGATCTAGAACTCGTCCACGAATGGACGGACGCCGAGGAGTGGTTCAGCGTACTCTATTTCGCGTGCGCCAAACAGCAGTAGGTTAGAAAGCGCTTGAGGGTGCGAACTTGAGTCCGGCGCTATTCACTTTCAGGCAAACCGCTCCATGGCCAAACCGATCAAGAAGGCGCTTGGCGTTGACATTGGAGGCACCGGAGTAAAAGGCGCCCCCGTCCTGCTAAAGCGCGGCCAGCTGCTCGCGGAGCGATTCCGCGTCCCAACGCCCCAGCCCGCGACGCCAAAGGCCGTCGCCAATGCCGTCGCGGAAGTCGTCCGCTTTTTCCAGTGGCGGGGACCGATTGGCTGCACCGTGCCTGGCCTCGTGCGGAACGGAGTCGTCGAGATGGCGACTAATCTGGACGCAACCTGGAATGGAACGTCCGCTGCGAAACTGATCAAGGAGAAGACGGGCTGCCGCGTCGCTGTCGTGAACGACGCGGATGCGGCCGGACTCGCCGAGATGAAATTTGGTGCCGGGAAAGATGCCAGGGGCGTCACGCTGATGCTCACCTTTGGCTCAGGCATCGGGAGTGCACTCTTTCTCGATCGGCGCCTCCTTCCAAACACGGAGTTGGGGCACCTTCAGCTTGGCGGCAAACTCGCCGAGGATCTCGCCGCGCACTCCGTACGTGAGGCGGAAGAGTTGGAGTGGGATGTCTGGGCGCGTGGCCGTGTCCAGGAAGTGATCGACCACGTTGAGTTCCTCTTCTCGCCGGACCTTTTCATTATTGGCGGAGGCGTCAGTCGGCCCGACCGCTGGGCCGAGTTCGGGCATCTGCTGCTCTCTCACGCCCGGCTCGTTCCCGCAACCCTTGGCAACGATGCCGGAATCGTGGGCGCAGGAATCGTGGCTCGCGCCCGGATTCCACGAAAGCGGAAAAAGAAGCAACAGGCCGAGTAGATCTCAGCGCGCAGACGTCGCTAATCGCGGATCGTCACGAGATCTGGAACGAGGAAGGCATCCGCGTATCGCTGTCGGACGCGGGTCAGCGTTGCTTCAGCGTCCTGTCGGAACTCGAACGCCCCAATTCGCACGCGGTAATAGGGTTGGACGTAGGCGACCTCTGGCTGGAAATCGGTCTGGATCTCTGCCGCGCCTCGCTGGGTTTCCCACCACACGCGGGCTTCAGTAAGGATGCCCTCGGCGACGTTTCTGTCCTCACCCGAATAGATCTGAATTCGAAAGCCCTCAACCGTGCGAACCGTTTGCCGGACTTCATTCGGCACATCCACCCGCCCTTCCATCAGCCTATCGGGGACATCGTGCTCGATGGGCTCCGAACCTGGGCTGGGCTCCGCATTATAGCCAGCCGGGTCGAAGGTCTCGTAGTCGGGGTGCGAGGGATCGTCAGTTGGCGGCGGCACAGCGGGGCCGTTTGGCCCAACTGGTCCGGAGCAGGCGGCTAACCCGAGAAATACGGCCAGAATTACAACTACATGGAAGCGCATCAGTAGGCGGCGTCTGACGTGAGACCTTTCAAGATAGCAACCCCGGCGCTAGCTCCGAGCCGCGTCGCACCGTGCTCGACCATCTGGTAGGCGTCGTCAGCCGAGCGGATCCCGCCTGAGGCTTTCACGCCCATGTGGTCGCCCACGACGCGGCGCATAAGGGCAACGTCCTCGAGCGTCGCGCCATGCGAAGCGAAGCCGGTTGAGGTTTTGACGAAGTCGGCGCCTGCATTTTGCGCAAGCACGCACCCAATCACTTTTTCCTCGTCGGTGAGAAGCGCGGTCTCAAGGATAACTTTAACTGTCTGGCCTTGCGCTTCCGATACAACGGCGCGGATGTCTTCTTCGACCGCTTCATAGAGGCGGCTCTTGAGTCGCCCAATGCCTAGTACCATATCAATTTCGCTCGCGCCGTCGCGTACGGCGATTCCCGTTTCAAACGCTTTTACGGGCGTTCTTTGCGCGCCGTGCGGGAAACCGATCACGGTACACACAACGGACGAGGCGCCTCGCAACTCTTCGGCAGCTAGCGGCACCCACGCCGGGCTCACGCAGACGCTCGCGAAGCAGTGCGTTCGGGCCTCGCTGCACATGACGCGAATATCAGATTCGGTTGTCTCAGGCTTGAGGACCGTGTGGTCGATGAGCCGAGCTATTTGCGGCGCCAGCAGACAGGCGTTGATGGCATCGGGATCTGTTGGCGGGCGATCCGCGCGGAGTCCAAGGCGACCTGCACCCCCGCGGACAAGGCGTTCGAGGCCACGACGTTGATCCTCGGGACATCCGCAGACCTTCGACGGATCCTGCCGATGCAAGGCCTTAGCGACAACATCTCGATCCTGAGCGTTCACGTCTATCTGCGGTCGATTCGATCAGCAAAGGGTACAATCAAAGCAATCTACGCGTGTCCGACTCTTCCAAGGGCCAGGCGAGACGGATCCAACAAAGGATGCACGGCAGTCCCGGATGACGATGCGGGCGATTGAACGACCGCCGAGATCACTCCGCCATCTCTTCTACTTCTTCGTCCAGGTTGAACTTCTTGCGCTTCTCCCAGAGCGTCTTTTTTGAGATGCCCAGGAGCCGGGCAGCATCCGCGTAAGAGGATTTCTTCGTGCTGAGGATATGTTTGATGTACTCGTACTCAAGCTCCTCAAGCGCACCTCCCGACCGAAAACGGAAATAGCCATCGGCATTGTCGGTTTCGAATCCTTGCGTTTTCAGGAGCGCCAGATCTTTGGCGTCGAGGGTTGCTGAGCTTGCAAATATCAGCGCGCGCTCCATGACGTTGCGCAGTTCGCGGACGTTGCCCGGCCAGTCGTACGCCAGCAGCTTCTCTTCGGCAGCCCCGGTAAAACCATCGAACGGCTTGTTGAACTCCGTCGCAAAGTCTTCCCCCACCCTTTGAGCGATGAGAAGCATATCCCGGCCCATTTGCCGCAACGACGGGAGCCTGATGGACACCACGTTGATGCGGAAGAACAGGTCTTTTCTGAACGTCTTCGCGGCCACGCTTTCTTCCAGCACAGCGTTGGTCGCGCACAGAATTCGTGTCGAAACCCGCAATTCATCGACGCCACCCAATCGGCGAAAGGTGCGGCTTTCTAGGAACGACAAGAGCTTTGCCTGCAGCGGCAGGCTCATTGAATCGACTTCATCGAGGAAGACCGTGCCGCCATCCGCGATTTCGAGAAGGCCGGGTTTCGCCGCGCGGGCATCCGTGAATGCACCCTTCTCGTAGCCGAAGAGTTCGCTTTCCAGAAGATTGTCTGGTAGCGCGGCGCAATTGATCTCCATGAAGCGCCCCGTATTCCACTGCGAGGCATAGTGAATCGTTTGCGCGATGAGGTTCTTTCCCGTGCCCGTTTCGCCCCGAATCAGGACGATTGTGTTGGGGATGTCTTTAAGGGTTTCAATCGTATTGCGAACCTCTCCAATCTCCGGGCTGGATCCGATGATCTTTGAGGTAGAGTGTTTCTTCTTCTGCGCCGTTTTTATCTCCCGAAGCTCGATTTTATCAGAATACAACTCGAGTGCCTTGCCCAATAACGCCCGCATCTCTTCGAGATTGACGGGCTTCTGGAGGTAGTGAAATGCGCCGAGCCGCATAGCCTCTACGGCTGTCTGCACCGACGAGTGCGCCGTCATAATGATGATCGGTAGCGTGAGTTCGCGATTGCGGACTTCCGCAATCAGCTGGATGCCCGTCACCTCCGGCATCATGAGGTCGGTCAGAATGAGGTCGGGCGCCCCGTCCGCATCCAGAACGTCCAACATTTCACTCGCGCTCACGAATGAGCGGGACGTGTAGCCATCGCGTTCGAGAACTGTGGCGAAAAGCTCGCCGATCTTTGGATCGTCATCGACGATGAAGATGCGCTTCTGGCTCATGCGAACAGCGGAGAGTTGCGGCTAAGAGGTGAGAGTGCGAATGATAAGGAGGCTTTGCGAGCTTCGTGCGAATCGAAGGGGAATCTCCAACCTTCACCCACGCTCCGGCGGAAGGCGGAGTTTGGGAGCGCGGATTCGCAGCGCTCCCGGGACGATTTCAGCATCCAGGGAAACCGCGCTTGTCGATAAAATCTCTCCATCCGCCTGCACGGGCAGGGGCGCCGTCGCTTCGATGTGGATGCTGCGGGACTGAAACAGTTGAACCTCGGGTTCGCCAACGTGTGCGCCGCTGAAGGTTTTTGGCATAAGCTGGAGGGCCCGAAGCGTCGGGAGGTGCTTGACCAGGCACACGTCGAACAAGCCATCATCAATCTGCGCGCTCGGAGTGAGGAGAAACCCTCCGCCTACCGAAAAGCCATTGTCAATCTCAATGAGGAAAAACTGGCCGGAGTGGATGTGTTTGGATTGCGGAATTGAGATTGCGGATTTTGGACCGTTCGATTTCGGACTTTGTATTTTGGATTTCAGATGGTCGGAGTTGGGACTTGGGATTTGGGATTTCGGAGGGGTTTCGACAATCTTAGCCCCGGTTCTCGAATCGATATCCGCGTGTGGCGGTCCACCGACATCCGCTCGTAGTCTTCTGACCGCCGTCTGCCGTTCATCACCTTCAACATATCCACCGGCCCAAATCTCAACTTCAACATCCGGTTTGCGCCATTTCCAGAGTGTTTCGAGCACAGCGGCAACGTAGGCAAGTCGCCCCCCAAGCATTTTGTACCGATGCGTGGCCTTTGCCGCCGCTGCGTCGAATCCCGCGCCTGCGCAGTTGGTGAAAGCCCGCTCGTACTCGGCCAGCGAACCGTCGGCTATTCGCTCCCGCCACGTTACCCGTCCGACGTCAACCGCAATCGTTTCCGCATGGAGCATGGCGTCGAGCGAAGCATCCAGCCCTTTGGGCATTCCGATCGCCAGCGCAAAGTCGTTGCCAGTGCCTGCCGGGATGATGCCCATGGCAGCCTCCGAGCCAAGCACGCCACGCATAACCTCCTGCACCGTACCGTCTCCCCCAACCGCGACGACAACCTCATGCGTCTCCGCTGCTAGCCGAGCCAGCTCGGTTCCGTGGCCCTGCCGCTCGGTTTCCAGCAGGTCGAAATCCAGGTTCGCGCGCTCCAATGCCTTCAACAGCGCGGCGCTGACGTTAGCCGCACGTCCGTTTCGAGCCGCGGGGTTCAGGACGAAGGCGTAGCGCATGGCGGGTTCAAGGCGCCCCGCCCGGAGCGGCCTCGGCGTAAGTTACCGAACGAAATGCTTCTCCCTCTGCCGTGCAACTCCGCCGCCATTCCCTCCTCAGCCTGGCGCTGATCGCGCTTGGCGTCGTCGCCTGTCAGACTCGTGAACAGCCGGACGACGAAGTCGCCCGGGTGGCGGAGATAACCGATGGTATGGGTCGGGCCTTGTCATTGGCCCTGCCCGTTGGGAGCGTTCTTTCACTGGCGCCGAACCTTACGGAGATTGTCTACGCCATCGGCGCAAGTGACAGGTTGCTTGCCGCGAGCCAGGCCGACACCTATCCGCCTGAAGTCGGCGAGCTGCCTCAGTTCTCGTCGTTCCCGCCCGATCATGAGCGCATCCTTCAGTTGAACCCCGATCTTATGCTCGGCACGGTGGAAATCAACAGCCCGACGGACGCCGAGGCGCTCGCGAAAGTTGGTGTTCCAACCTATTTCTTCGTTTTCGACGACGTTGCCAGCATCTCAGCCGCGATGCGCAGGATGGGCGAGCTGCTGGGCGCTGATGCAGAACCAGCGGCAAGGGATTTCGAAGGCACCGTTGATTCGGTCCACGCCGCCACGGAAGGCTTTCCGAGACCGCGCACCTTGCTGTTCGTTGGCGATGACGTTCTGTACGCCTTCGGGCGGGAATCTTACGCCAGCGAGGCCGTCCGTATCGCCGGGGGCGACAACCTGACGGATGCTTTTGAGGGCGCGGCGGCAGTCGTGTCCGATGAGTTCGTGCTGCGAACACAGCCTGATGTTGTCCTTGTGCTGACCGACGAGCCGTACTCCGTCGAAAAGCTCCTGGCGAAGCATGCGTCGTTTGCCGTCATTCCGGCTGTACAAACCGGACGTGTGCACAGCATTCACCCTGATTTGCTCAGCCGTCCCGGACCGCGGCTGGCGCTCGGAATCGCGCAAGTAGCGGCCCTTCTTCATCCTGTTGCCTTAGTGACGGAATGAGCCGCGTTATGCTCCTCTGGCTCGGACTCGGATGCGGCTTCGTGGTCGTGACGATCGCCGCCCTCGCCATTGGCAGCGTTTCGATTCCTCCTGGAGCCGTCTGGCACGCCCTTGTCCGGGGTCCCGGAGAGGGCGCCTCCGATCCAGCGGTTCACGCCATCGTCTGGCAGCTTCGGATGCCGCGGGCCTTGCTGGCAGTCGCAGTCGGCGGCGGGCTGGCGGTCATTGGCGTGGCGATGCAGGCCCTCGTCCGCAACCCGTTGGCAGAACCGTACATCCTGGGCGTGTCGAGCGGAGCGAGTGTCGGTGCGTCCGTCTTCTACCTCGGGTTTTTGCCGCCGTTGCTATCGAAGTCCCTCTCCATGCCACTGGCGGCGTTCATCGGAGCGCTAGGGGCGATCACGATTGTTTTCTTTGCTGCACGCACGGGGCCTCGTCTTTCCACGACGCGTTTGCTTCTGGCGGGTGTCGCCGTGTCCTCGTTCCTGGCGGCAATCACGGCCTTCGTGACCTATGCGTCGCCCTCGCCCGACCGCATCCGGACCGTGCTATTCTGGTTATTGGGTTCGTTCCAGTCGGTGAGATGGGATTCCGTCTGGCTACCGCTGGTGGTTTCGGTTCTGGGGATGGGCGCGCTCTGGGTGCTCGCCCGCCCACTCGACGCACTCGTCACCGGCGAGGAACCCGCGCGTTCGCTGGGCATCCCGGTCGAGGCCCTCAAGCGCTTCCTGATTTTCCTCGCCGCCGCCGTCACAGGCGTGCTGGTGTCAGCGTCCGGCGTCATCGGTTTTGTGGGATTGATCATCCCCCATGCGATCCGTTTCCTCGTCGGTGCGAGCCACCGCCGCGTCATTCCCCTGGCCTTCGCGTCCGGCGCACTATTCCTGCTGATTGCCGACCTTGTGGCTCGGTCGGTGCTCTCGGGTCAGGAACTTCCCGTTGGCATCCTGACGGCAATCTGCGGCGTACCGTTTTTCCTGGTGTTGCTGCGAAGGACCGAGAGGCTAGGCGGTTGATGTCTCGGTAGGGCGCCATCACAGAGTGCGCCGCCAGTTCTCGACTATCTCGAAATGGTGGACGATGAGCCGCGAGCAGAGAACGGAGGACTGAGGACTGAAGAAAAAGGACTGACCTCACCACGCTGAAATCCCATATCCGATATCGCATATCCCAAATCCGAATCACAAGTCCAAATCCCAAATCCGATATCCCATATCCCAAATCCGATCTTACTCCATTCCCCAAACCACCTCAACCAGCACATCCCCCACCTGCTGAAGACTCTCCGCGCTACACGCCGACGGCACATCGCCGAGCGTGTGCCACGTCGAAGGAAAAGGATAGTGGACGAGGTTGATGACCGGAATCCCTTGTTGTAGAAAGGCGAGATGGTCGTCAACGACGGGCCCACCCACTTCATCGAGGAACACAGCGGCCTCTACCCTTTCGGCGGCCTCCCAGACTCGATCCACCACCGATTCGGCATTGATGTTCGAGTAGGCCTCGCGGGGAATCCGCAGCTCGGAATCGCAAACCATATCGAGGAGAATGCCAAACTGAGGGCGATAGGCAGGGTTTTCCTGGACGAACTGCTGCGAGCCGATTGCAAACGGATTTGCGCGCGCGGACGAATCTGCATCCGGGCCCAAGTTGTCGCCGATGTCCTCAAGGTCGAAGAAGACGAGGTCGACGCCGATGTCCGGCGGCTGCTCGGCGAGGAGTCTGGCTATCTCCATCAAGACGCCGACGCCCGAGCCGCCATCGTTTGCCCCAGGCACGGGCGTCGACCAATTCGTGGAATCGGGATCCTGATCGGCAAACGGACGCGTATCCCAATGCGCCGAGAGCATCACGCGTTGCCCACCCTCGGGGTTCAGGTTAAACGACGCAACAATGTTCGTCCCGCCCCAGACCTTGGTCGAGTCGTGCGCGTCGATCCACGAGAACGGCTGCCGACTAACTGCGTCGGCGGTGGCTTCCAACTGGCGCACCATCCACTCCAGCGTTTGCTCATAGCCGTCGGTTCCAAACACGCGCGGGCCGAACTCTACTTGCGTTTGGATGTGCCGAAGGGCGCGCTCGCCATCGAACGAAGGCTTGGATCCGCAGCCCATACCCACAAACATTAGCGCCAGAATACTTGCGCACGAAACTGCCGATTTCTGGCGAGGGGAAGCGCTAGTCATAGGATGCGATGCGGTTGCGGATAAGGGTGATACAAGCCTCGCGCTGGGTCAGCGACAACAAGAGAAGGAAATCGCCGGGCTCCGCCCAATCCAGCGCGAGGCGCGTGCCGGTTAACGGGTCGGCTTTTATTGAGATCGCGGATTCGGGGATCCCTTCGTCCAGCAACACCTCTTTGATGAAGCCGGGCACCTCCCCGGGCTCTCTGCCTCGGAGGTAGCCGGGCATGTCGACAACGATGTAGCGATCCGCCCCGAGCCTGGCAGCCGCGAGCGCCATATCGCGCATTTCGTCGTCGGTTCGGTCGCCCGCCTGGCCCACGAGCACGAGCCGACGGTTGGCGGGCAACTGCGCGATCGATTCCGCGATGGCAGACAGCGCGTGCTCGTTATGGGCGAAATCAACAAGAACTTGTGCGCCCCCGACGTCGAACATATTGCCACGACCCGGATTGTTTTCCGGGGTGCTTTCGAAGGATTTCATGCCTCTGGCAATCGCCTCGTCATCCACGCGAAGGGCTTTCGCGAGACCCAGCGCGGTTAGACTGTTGCGCACGTTGTAGGTCGCACGTCCGCCAAACGTAATGGGGAGATCCTCCACTGCCACAATTTTTTTCCAGGATCCATCGGCAACGTATGCCAGATGCCTGTCGATTACAGTGCACGCGTAGCCATCGTTTAGGAGTGCATCGCGGACGAGTGGGTTCTCCGGGTTCGGGCTCGTCCAACAGACCGAAGTTCCACGTTCCAGCAGGGATTCCGCTAGACGGTTCGCCTCTTTACGACAGTAGGTGTTGTCGGCGTTCGTGACGAGTGCGCCGCCCGGTCCGAGCGCTTTTGCCACGACAAACTTCGTCTCGGCCAGATCAGCAACGGTCTCAATTCCGTATTCGCCCAGGTGATCGGCGGCGACGTTGGTGACGGCGACCGCAGCTGCCTTGGGCACCCCAAGCCCGCGCCGAAGGATGCCACCTCGGGCTACTTCGAGCACGCCAACATCAACCCGTTGGTCGCGCATGGCCATTCGGGCACCGCCCGTTCCGGAGTAGTCGCCTCGGTCGAGGATTTCCGTCCCTATGGCTATGTAATCCGATGAAGTCAAGCCCGGCGTCTTGCCCGCCGCTCGCAGAATTGACCCGAGCAAACGTGCCGTCGTCGACTTCCCGTTGGTGCCGGTGATCAGCGCCACAGGAATATCGTGATGGTAGGACCAATCCACATCTTCAGGCGATGGAAGCTGATCGACAGCCCACGTCTTTGAACCGCTTCCCAAGCCGATACTCGCCTCGTCATCATCCCAAAGGAACGTGATATTGTGTTCCGCCGCCGCTCTCTCGAGTGCGATAAGCTTCGGGTTCCGCTCCTCCGAGATCAACTTTTCCAGTTCATTCAGTTTGTCCAGCGGATCGGGTGCTATTCCCGCCGTGGCTGTTCCGATGGCCGTTTCCCACGCATGTTCGTTGATTTCCGTCGCAGCGTAGAGCGCGTCTATCGGGCCTCCGAACGCCAGGGATGCGCCGTAACCAAATCGCCGAATCATAACCGTGCTGGTGTCCCAGCCGATCGCTTCGAGCAGCGCTTTGACATGCTGCGGCCAGAAACCCAGCGCCGCTTCGAATATCAGACCCTCGCCGAGTACGTCCATGATCGCCCCTGCCCCATCGAGGTAAAAGTTTGGGCCCGTGAGGCGTCGGGAGTCGTCGATGGTCATGCGATCAAAAAGTCCCACTTTTCAGGGAGTGCCCGAGGAGCAGCCTATCCCGACTCGTCGGGAAGGGCTGAGGATGTCGGATTGGCTGGAACCCGCGCCAAAACTACCGCCGTGCCTTCTCAGGCCGGAACCCTGCACAGGCACTTCACGCTCCTTAGTTTAGACGCACGACTTCCCTTCTCACCTCACGCACTTCCCGACCGCCATGGCCAAGTTTGAAGTCTACAAGAGCGAGAGCGGAGAATTCCGCTTCCGCCTGACAGCCACCAATGGGCAGAATATCCTCAGCTCAGAAGGCTACGCATCAAAGGCCGCTGCCATGGACGGCATCGCCTCGGTGGGCAAGAACGCGAACCGCAAGGGTGCCTTTTCCACGAAGGGAGGAAGGAACAAGCAGTATTTCTTTACCCTGAAATCCAGCAACGGAGAAGTCATCGGCGCATCACAGGGCTATGCCGACGACGCTAGTTGCAAGAAGGGTATGGAGGCCGTGAGGAGGAATGGCGGGGCTGAGGTGGCGGATTTGACGTGAGCGGTGCGTGGGCGTTGGAATCGGAGCTGGCCAGCTTAAAAGGGTGATTGAGCAATTTGACACGTGGGAACACGAAACACCGTGCCGGGAACGAGCACACGAAAGCGAACCCTCAGATTATGGCCTCTATTAGGACACATTAATAGTAAATATTATCGAATATCTACCGTCATTATTATTCGGCCACTCCAACTCTTGTTACCGCGTATGCTGACTCTACGAAAACCACAATCAAGTCACCGGCACTGAATGGAATGGCGTTACGGAACAACTGCCACGTGAGGGCTTCTCACAGACATGAACTGGCGCGAGCACATCACCGTTGATCCTCAGGTTTGCCACGGCAAGGCCTGCATTTCGGGCACCCGCGTTCTCGTTTCCGCCGTCCTCGACAATCTGGCAGCGGGGCTTACGGCTGAGGAGATCGCGCAGTGCTATCCGTCTGTTACAATCGAAAACGTTCGAGCTGTGCTGGCCTACGCGGCCGATCTCGCTGGTGAACGTGTGGTTTCGATCCCCGCATGAAGTTCAAGCTTGACGAGAACCTGCCTGATGAACTGGCAGCGATATTTCGCGAAGCGGGACACGACGCCTCTACAGTTCTCGACCAAGAGATGGGCGGGAAGCCGGACCTTGATGTAGCCGCTGTCTGTCAGCAAGAGACTCGAACCCTCGTCACGCTCGATACGGACTTCGCCGACATCCGCGCCTACCCACCGGAGGATTGTGCAGGCTTGCTCGTATTTCGCCTCCAAAGACAGGACAAGTTTCATGTTTTGGACGTAGCTCGAAGACTGGTGTCGGCGCTGGAGCAGGAGACCCTTCACGGAAGGTTGTGGATTGTAGAAGAGAATCGCATCCGTGTCCGCACGCCTAGGTAGTCGACAGTACGATTCCCGGCGTAGGCTCAATGATGCTAAAGTCGGAGTTTGTACGGAAGGCCTAAGCACTGAGTGATTTCCTGCATTGGGGCGTCGGACGCTAAATTCGCGGCGTCTAGCTGAAGGTGACCGATGCCCGCCGAAACCGCTCCAACTCATTCTTCTGCGGACAATCCCGGAACGATAACCTTTGCGCAGGCGCTGTGGCCGATCCTGTTTCTGCTCGGGCTGGTGGTTTATGGACTGATCCTCCGGCCACAGTTCTTTGGCCAGCCGGCGTTTCCTCTGGAAGTCGTCTTCGTGCTTGCGGCAACGTTTGCGATCACCGAGCTAATCATCCTCGGGCACAAGTGGGCGGACATTCAGGACAGCATCGTTGCAAAGCTCCAGAAGGCGTTGCCGGCGTTCTTCATCTTCTTCGCCATCGGGATGCTCATCGGGAGTTGGATGATCTGCGGCACCATCCCGATGCTGATCTACTATGGGCTGAAGTTGATCCACCCGTCCGTGCTCTACCTCTCGGCGTTTGTGATCCCGATCATTTTCTCGATGCTCACGGGCACGTCGTGGGGTTCAGCGGGCACCGTCGGGGTCGTGATCATCGGCATTGCGGGGGCGATGGGCGGCCACCTCGGGATCGCTGCGGGCGCCGTCATTGGCGGATCGTATCTCGGCGACAAACTCTCGCCGCTATCCGACACAACGAACATCGCAGCCCTCGCCGCCGACGTGACTGTATTCGAGCACATCCAGTCGATGCTCTACACCACGATTCCGTCCGCGCTCTTCGCGGCCGTCGCGTACACCGTTCTGGGCTTTGTCTTTCCGCCGGAAGCGGCCGCGGGAGGTCTCAATTCCATGCAGCCGTTCATGGATTCGCTGGACTCCATTTTCGCGTTCAACATCTTTCTCGTACTCCCACCACTCATCGTTCTCATTGGCTCGTTCCGCCAGAAGCCAACCGTGCCCACGCTTGTCGTTTCAATGCTGGTTGCTTGCATTCTGGCATTGATCTTCCAGCCGTTCTCACTCGCCGACGTGATGCAATCTGCGTACAGAGGATTTAGCACGGACATGGCACCGTGGGCGGTGGGCGTCTCCGAGCAGGTCACCACGCTGCTTGACCGCGGCGGGCTTTACGCACTGATCGACGCGGTGGTTGTCGCGATCATGGTATTTGTTTTCATCGGCGCAATGGACCACGTGAAGGCGATCGACATGGTCGTGCTGAGGGTCTTCCGCTTCGCGAAGTCGCGCGCCGGGACGATCCTCTCAACACTTGCTGCCAGCGCCGTCACGAACTCGCTGACGTCCAACCAATACGCGACGAGCTTCATCGTGGCCGATGCCTTCAAGGCGAAGTACGACGCCCGCCGGATCCCGCGCAAGGTCCTTTCGCGGTCACTGGAAGACACGGGAACGATGCTCGAAAGCGTCGTGCCATGGACGCCAACGGCTGTGTTCATGGTGGCCACGCTGGGCGTTCCGTTCGCGGCCTATGCGCCGTGGCAATTGCTTTCGTACGCGAATTTCGTCGTGGCGCCTACGCTCGCCATTCTCGGGATTGGGTGTTTCTATGACCAGAAGAGCACCGAGGACGCGGTGGCTGCCGCCTAGCCCATCGCCGTCTCTTTTGGCGTCGTCCATACTTGGTGTCATCCTGAACTTGTTTTAGGATGACAACAACGGGGTTGATGACAGGCCGAACGGCGCTAATCCGCCTCCTCATCCTGGACGAGCCTAACACCACGCTCATCGCGGACGAGGCGTTGGCCTTCCCGAAGCTGGAGCGCCTCCACGTCCATCGAATGCGTCGCCGAAATGCCTGGTTGGGAAGGCGAGCCATTCTCACGCTCGGCGGCCAGAGCACCGTTCGTCTTCTTCTTGCCGGTCGGATCGTAGTTGACGATCTGTTTCCACGAACGGCTGATATCATCGCCGAAGATGACCAGCAGATCGCCATCTCCAGAGGCGTGGAGGCCAAAATCGATGGCTTCTTGTTCATCGGGAATGACATTGATCGCGGATGCGTCTACGCCCGCCGCTTCCAGAACGCGCCGGAGCATTGCAGGTACCTCATCGCCATCGCGCCCTCGGAAGTTGTCGTCGCGCTTGCACACATAGTGGTCGAAGTGCCCTGCCACGAGCCGCGCAATTTCCTCAATGTCCTCGTCGCGACGATCGCCCGGCGCTGCAAGAACGAGGCGTTTC
>JBGTDU010000099.1:0-1700 GCA_041748175.1 Rubricoccaceae bacterium | reverse complement strand
ACCACTGCAACCGATACGTCTCCACAAAGGGCGACGACGCAAACACAGCGACGACTGCGAGGGTAGCCTGGAGGACAATAGGTAAGGCGCTGCGTACACTCCGAGCCGGCGAGGTCGGGTGCGTGTTACCAGGCACCTACGAGGAGGGACAGAATGAGGCTCAACACGATGGCACGGCCGACGCGCCCATCGTGCTCAAGCGTGCGCCCGGCTACGCCGCGATGCCCGTCGTCAAACCGAACGGGGCGGTCGCCGTCTTCCACATCGACCGCGACTACTGGGTCGTGGACGGCTTTGACATTGACGTTAACTTCCATAAAGTTACAGGCTTCCGCTTCTACGACAACGCCGACCACGGGGTACTACGCAACAGCAGACTGCACAACAGCACTTCGGGCGCAAACGTTTACGTTTCCGGCAGGGACATCCTTATCGAGAACTGCGAAATCTACAACAACTTCAAGGTGGACGAGGAAGACAGCCACGGCGTCGCCATCCTGCCGCCCGCGGCGCGGGTCATGGTCCGGCGCAATCGAATCTGGGACAACGGCGGCGACG
Source organism: Rubricoccaceae bacterium (assembly GCA_041748175.1). Taxonomy (GTDB): domain Bacteria; phylum Bacteroidota; class Rhodothermia; order Rhodothermales; family Rubricoccaceae; genus JAHEJB01. The sequence goes on along the minus strand of JBGTDU010000099.1, from coordinate 1,142 downwards.
GAGTCCAGTGCGAGGATTACGCCAATGCCCCGATCAACCCGGAAGACATCATCATCGAGGACAACCACATCTTCACCACCCCGCCCAACTTCGGGCGCACCGAAAATGCCGTCGACATCAAGAGCTGCAAACACGTTACGATCCGCGGCAGCTCACGGGTTGACCCATCCCGCGCGGGCGCGGCGAAAAGCAGGTTTTACGGCTTCGCTCTGAAGCCCACGGCCAGGGGCGAGGGCGTGGTCATCCACTACAACGCCAAGCACGTCCTCATCGAGAACACAGTAATCCAGGACGTCTGCCGTGGGCTCTCCGTAGGGAGGGGCGAGGACAGGAAGACGCTGGTCGAGAACATGGTAGTCCGTGGGAACATCATCCAAGACCTGAGGCAGGGGCCGAACTGCGACGGCGACGGCATCCTCATTTCGCGTGCGGATCACCTGGATGTATACGGCAACATCCTCCGAAACATCCCCCGTGCGGGTTTCCGCGTCGGGGTAAACAACTCGACCGAATCGCCGGACAAGGATATCGATTTCTGGAGCAACACCGTAGGCCCCGCCGCACGCTGGCTCGACGTCGGCGCGGAAGGCGGAAAACTCGATTCCTTTGCGAGCGACCACAACCAGTTTATCCGCGCCGGGGAAGAGCGCGCGCGGTTTTTCGTCAACGGCCGCGCCCTCGATCTCGATGCCTGGCGGCGTCTGGCCGGAGGCCCCTTCGTTCTGAAGGCCGACCCGCGCAGTTTAGTAACCCGAGAGCCTCATTCAAAGTAACTAGTCGTGATGGCGTAGATGGTTTCAAAATATGAACTTCGCTTCTCCTGGTTAGATCTACGGAGTGAAAATAAAAGAAGATTCTATGGCCCAATGGACCGGAAATCAGATCGAGCAATTCACAAGAGACGGATATCTGATGGTAAAACGTCTGTTCGATACGGAAGAAATGGATTTACTAATGCGTATCGCCAGAAGTGACCAGCAAATGCACCAACAAGCCCATGAGCGACTGGACCGATCCAGTGGCCGGACTAAATTATGGATCACGGGTTCTTTGGGCGAAGACATTTACAGCGCTTTTGTCCGCTGCCCTCGAATTGTGGAGCCCATGGAGCAGGTATTAGGGGGAGAGGTCTATCATTATCA
>JBGTDU010000098.1:0-2596 GCA_041748175.1 Rubricoccaceae bacterium | reverse complement strand
CACGACAATGTCATCCTGAACTCGTTTCAGGATCTACAAACAAACAGCTATGGGCCCGCACACGTACTTCGTGTACATACTGTCAAACGCACGCAGAACCGTGCTCTACATAGGCGTGACGAATGATCTCAAGCGAAGGCTGGAGGAGCACAGACGGGGTGCTGGAGAGAGCTTTAGTAACAAATATCGAACGACAGATCTGCTGTGGTGTGAGCGATTCGGATTTATTCACGACGCGATTGCTAGAGAAAAGCAACTAAAGAACTGGCATCGCGAATGGAAATGGAACCTTGTTCGCGAGTCCAATCCGGAGATGAGAGATTTGGCCGAAGAAGTATCGGAGAGATACTGAAACAAGTTCAGGATGACACCAAAAGCGTTTAAGGACGACAGCCTGAGGGTCTCTCGTCCGTTGGGCTGCAGCACGGGCACGCGGATTTACCACAGCCGATTTGACCACTTCGTGTTTCCGGGCGCGTCTATTTTGCGGCCTTTCGCTCGAACGAACTGATCGCCCGTGTCGCCTCGCCTCGCCTTTCTTCTGCCGCTGCTTCTCCTCGTCGCTTGCGCACCGACCCGCCGCGTCTATGAGATCACCGAGGTCGACCGGCCTCCTGATGTACAAAGCGACTCTCTGGAAATCGAGGTGCAGCGCGCGCGTGTGACGTATGTCCAGCCCGAAAGGGCAACGCCGGATGTGGCTCCCTCGCGTTCTGTGGATGTGTTTTCGACGGTGCTGGATCTCTCGTTCGATCTCGAAGACCAGGCCGTCAATGGTTCTGCCGAGGTTCGCGGGATCAGCCTGAGCGACGGGATGGAGTCCTTCTACCTCCACGCCGTGGGGATGGAGATCCACAGCGTTGAGTCGCTTCTGGAAACGGGCCGCGGTGCTGTTCCGGTGACCTTCGCCTACGATGGCCTTCGTCTGACAATCATCCCTTCGCGCCCGCTCGCTTTCGATGAGGCACTTCGCGTTCGCATCGACTATACGGCCCATCCGATGGAGACTGTCGGTCAGAGCGGGTTGTCGTTTTCGGGGCACGGATTGTATTTCATCGACGCAGACGGCGACGATCCTTTCCGCCCTACCCAAATCTGGACGCAGGGCCAGACCGAGGACAACCGCCGCTGGTTTCCGACATGGGATTATCCGGACGACAAGCAGACCTTCGACGTCTCCTTAACTGTGCCGGACGACATGAAGACGTTTGGCAACGGCGAGATGGTGGATTCCTCACCTGCGGGACAGGGCTTGCGCCGCGATCGCTGGGTGCTGGATACCTATCCGACTTCATCCTACCTCGCGGCTTTCGTCGTCGGCGATTTCGAAGCGGTGGAAGACAAGTATATGCGAGCGGATAGTACGACGGTGCCGCTACTCTATATCGTCGAGTCCGATTACGCAAACGATGCCTCGCGCATCTTCGGAGAGACGCCCGAGATGATCCGGGTCTACGAAGAGGAAACCGGCGTCCGCTATCCCTGGCCGAACTACAAGCAGGCGGTCGTACGTGATTTCACGGCGGGCGGAATGGAGAACACCACGTTAACCATTCTTACCGAGCGCGTGCAAACTCATGAGCGCGGCTACATCGATTTCAACGCCCGCGACCTCATCGCTCACGAACTGGCGCACCAATGGTTTGGCGACCTCACGACCGCGGAGGATTGGGCCAACCTCGCCATCAACGAGAGCTTCGCTTCCTACATGGAGGAGATCTACCTCGAGCGGGCATTCGGTCGCGACGAAGCGCAAGCTCACGGCATTGACGACCGCATGGCATACTTCGAGCAATCCGAAAATCTCCGCCGACCGATCGTCTGGTACGGCTATGAGCGAGAGGGTCAGATGTTCGACCGCCACACCTACCAGAAAGGTGGACAGGTTCTCAACCAATTGCGGTTTGAACTTGGCGACGAAACCTGGCGGCGGGGACTTGAGAAGTTCCTGACCGACAACGCGGGGAAATCCGTCGAAGTCGATGACCTCCGCGACGCGATGGAGGCAGTCTCGGGCCGGAGCTTGCGGCAGTTCTTCAGCCAATGGTTCTACAATCCTGGCCATCCGGTTTTGGATGTGGAGCAGGGGTATTTCCCCGGGTCCAATCTTTACACCGTGCAGGTGACCCAGACGCAGAGCCGAGAAGATGAACCCATCTTTGCGTTCGATGTCAATGTGGAGTTGAACTTCGCGAATTCCGGGAGAGAGATCCGGCGGCTCCACGTGGCCACGGCCGACACGTTGTTTCGATTTTCCGTGCCCCAGCAACCAACGTTCGTTCGCTTCGACGAAGGCAACTGGCTGCTGGCTGACATCAAGCTGACGCTGCCTGTTGAAGAACTCGTCGCGATGGCTGCCGCCGACGATGAGATGGCGGGCCGTCATGATGCCATCGACGCGCTCTCGCAGCGGGCCGACAGCCCTGTAGTCCGCGAGGCCCTCGTGCGAGCACTACGCGACGACCACCCGCTCGTTCGCCGCCGAGCCACCGAAGCGCTTCGGCCGTATCTGAGGAGTCCGGGCGTGGCGGAATCGCTCGCACGCGTGGCCCGCGACCCCAGTCCGACCGTCCGACATGCGGCCATCGATATTCTA
>JBGTDU010000097.1:0-7303 GCA_041748175.1 Rubricoccaceae bacterium | reverse complement strand
CCGCGGCATCAATCATGGCCTCTACACCTTCAAACTCATACGCAGCGGCCTCAACAACTTGTGGTTCGGCCCAAACGCCCGATCGCGGTCCCAGCTCGCGAAACTCCAGATCCCCAATCGCTAGCGCAATCAGGTACGGCGGGATGGGTTCATCCATGCGAAAACTGAATGTGGTTCGGCCATCCTCGGTGGTCACGCCGTCCGTCGAATTACCATCCGCGCTCATTACCGCAGTGAGCCCTTCAGGCACGGTGATTTCCGCTTCGTACGTCTGTCGAATGCCCGGACTGTCCTGCGTTGGAATCCATGTGCGCGTAAGAATGGCTTGCCCCTGCGTGAAAAGAAAAGGCTGGCCGCTGCTCGTCTGCGCGGGCCCGAGCCACTGTACAGCCTCGGCGTCTTCACCCGTTCGATACGCGACAACAATGTGATTGTCGCCCTCCGGCAAGGTGATCGTCAGCGGAGCACCCAGGAGGTCGTCCGAAGGGCCTACCTGATAGCTCAGAGCATTGCCACCGGAGTCGGAAATCGAGTCGATAGCCAGTCCGCGCGAGTCTAGAACGATTTCCGTCGCGTCCGGGACGGCCTCAACGGTTAGCGTCGCTGTGCCAGAAAGCTGCTTCGTTTCGAAGTCGGCGTTTAGTTCTAGCGCCACGTGCGTTACCCGCGCAACATCGGGTTGGGCGTAGGAGTGGACATCGTGGGGCAAGGGGTTAGCGTCGTCGGTCGTCGTGGTCGAAGTCCTCTCTACGCAACCACCCATGGCAAGAAGAAAGGTGATGGGCAGGATTATGCGATGTAGTCTGGACATGTTGCCAATGGGGGAAAGGAGTCTGCAAAATAGCCTACATACGGCGGTGCTTTTGAGCTCGACAACCTCATGCTCCCCTCCATCCGCCGCCAAGCGTTCGGTGATGGCTGCGGCCTCGGTGGCCGCCAGAATGTCGGCTATTCGCTAGATCGCGAGCCTGTTCTGCGATGGAAGAATGCGTCCACCTTGGGCCGTGAGAAGCAGCGGTCGTTTTCGATCCTGGAAGTCCCTGACGGCTTTTGAGCTGGGCTTGTGGGGCACCTCGACCTGCAAATGCGCTGTTGGGCGATGCCGAAACTCACCGCCATCTCAACACAAAGCGCCCACCCCGACACGGAGCCGGAGCGGGCGGAAGAGTAATTTCCCTGGACGTTTGAGAAGAATCGGGCTACGGAAGCAGCACCGCGTCAATCACATGGATGACGCCATTTGACTGATAAACATCGTACGTGGAGATGTTGGCAGAATTTCCCTGGGCGTCCCAGATCACCACGTTGTGTGGACCATTCATCGACGCGGTGAGCGTCCCTCCCGATACGGTTTGCATCGTGGCCTGTCCGCCACCGCTTGAAATCATTTCCATGAGTCCAGCAGCGTCAATGCGACCTGCGACCACATGATAGGTCAGGACGTTTGCCAGTGCGTCCTTGTTCTCAGGCTCCAAAAGGGATTCGACGGTGCCGTCCGGAAGATTTTCGAAAGCGTCGTTGACCGGAGCGAAAACCGTGAACGGCCCAGCTGTTTTGAGCGTTGCCACGAGGTCGGCGGCTTGGACGGCGGCTACAAGCGTGGTGTGATCGGCAGAGTTGACGGCGTTGTCGACAATGTCCATCGTTGGGTACATGGCTTCGCCACCTACCATTACAGCAGCGCCTTGCGCCGAAGCGGTGAAGGTGATGAGAATCAGGAGAGTGAGCAACGATGCGGCTTTTTTGACTGTGTTCATCTTGGTGGTTGGAATGTGGACGAAAGGAATACGAGTTGAACCTTCCCATGAAACCGAGAAAGATTGCTCATACACCAGACCAATTCTTGCCCACCTTGTGTTCACCATGCGGATTTCACGATTAACAATGGTACTCAACAAAAACGCCCACTCCGACACGAAGCCAGAGCGGTCGTGATCATCTGCTGTCAACCATCCGCGGTCGGGCGAGGCATGCCCGACCGTTCAACCGTCATTTAATAAACAGCATCTCCCGGTACGTCGGCAGCGGCCAGAGGTCGGCCGGGACGAGGCCTTCGAGCGCATCGCAGGCACTTCGCACCGCCGTCATGGCCGGGATTACGAACTCCTTCATCGCCCCGGCTTCGTCCTTGGCGTTGTGAGCGGCCTTTCGAGCCGCTGCGAGCGGTCCGATCGCAGCCTGGAGTTGGTCCACATTAGTACTGACTTCCTTGACGGCCTCCACCGTGCCTCCGAACGTGAGTCCGAGGTCGTTGCCGCGCGCCGCCGTGTCTACCAGCTCCGAGAGGTAGCGGATGGCAGCGGGCAGCACCATCGTCTGCGCCATGTTCGCGGTCGTCGCAGCCTCGATGTTGACCGTCATTACGTACTGCTCGACCAGGATCTCTTCGCGGCTCTCCAGCTCCGCCTTCGAGAGAACGTCATAGGCCGTGAAGGCTCGTATGGTCTCGTCGGAGGTCAACTGCGGCAGAGCTTCCGGCGTCGACTTCAGATTGAGGAGACCGCGCTTCTCGGCTTCCTTCTGCCAAGCGTCTGAGTAGCCATCGCCGTTGAATACAATCGGCTTGCTCGCCCGGATCGAGTCTGCGATCACATCGTGGACTGCGTTTTCCAGCGACTTCTTGTTCTGCTTTTTCGTACCGAGCTTGGCCTCCAGTTTTGTGGCGAGGTCGTCGATAGCCTCCGCCGTGATTGTGTTGAGCGCCGTCAGCGGTAGTGAAACACTCTGCGACGAGCCGACTGCCCGGAACTCGAACTTGTTGCCCGTGAAGGCGAAGGGCGAGGTTCGGTTGCGGTCGCCCGCGTGGCGCGGGAGGCGAGGAAGAACCGGCGTTCCGAGCCCAAGGAAACCGCTTTCCTTGCTACTGGACGCCTTGCCCGAAGCCGCGATCTGGTCGAAGACATCCGTAAGCTGATCGCCGAGAAAGATCGAAAGGATCGCAGGAGGCGCTTCGTTTGCGCCAAGTCGGTGGTCGTTCGCCGCGGTCGCAATTGTGGCCCGCAGCAAACCCTGATGGCGATATACAGCCTGGACGACTGCCGTGCAGAAGAAGAGAAACAGCAGGTTTTCGTGGGGCGTCTCGCCGGGCTCGAGGAGGTTCATCCCCTTGTCCGTAGCCATCGAGAAGTTGCAGTGCTTGCCCGAGCCGTTGATGCCCGCGAAGGGCTTCTCGTGGAGGAGGCAAACCAGCCCGAAGCGCGGGGCCATTCGCTGCAGTGTCATCATCATCAACTGCTGATGGTCGGCGGCAACGTTGGCGTTCTCGAAGATCGGCGCGAACTCGTACTGCCCCGGCGCGACTTCATTGTGCCGCGTCGCGACAGGAACGCCGAGCTTGTAGAGCTCCTCTTCAACGACGTTCATAAACGCCATTACCCGTTCCGGGATGGTGCCGAAGTAGTGGTCGTCCATCTCCTGCCCGCGCGGTGGCGCGGCACCAAGCAGCGTGCGCCCAGCCACGAGCAGGTCGGGGCGCTTGAGGAAGAACGACTCGTCGATCAGGAAATACTCCTGCTCACAGCCAAGGGTTGCCGTCACCCGGGCGACATTCGACTCACCAAGAAGGGCAAGCGCTCGGCGGGCCTGCTTGTTCAGCGCCTCCATCGACCTGAGGAGTGGAATTTTGTGGTCGAGCGCTTCGCCCGTCCACGATGCAAAAGCTGTCGGGATGCAGAGCGTCGCGACGTTGTTGTGCTTGATAATGAACGCCGGGCTGGTAGGGTCGTACGCCGTGTAGCCACGCGCCTCGAACGTGGCGCGGAGTCCGCCGCTCGGGAAACTTGAGGCATCGGGCTCGCCCTGGAAGAGATTCTTGCCCGAGAACTCCGCAACCGCTCCGCCGCCTTCGTTTGGGGTGATGAAGCTGTCGTGCTTCTCAGCCGTCCGGCCCGTGAGCGGCTGAAACCAGTGCGTGTAATGCGTGGCGCCGTGCTCAACCGCCCATTCCTTTATTGCCAGCGCGATGGCATCTGCTGCCTCAACGTTGATAGGCTCACCATCCTGGATCGTCGCGAGAAGCTGCTTGTAAACGCTCTTCGGCAATCGCGATTTCATCTCACTGAGGCCAAAGGTGTTCTGGCCGAAGATCTTCTCAACATCCATCGGCGTGTGGTGGCCGTTTCCGTTCATGCGAAGTGTGGGGGCGAGGGTGGAGGACATGGGGGAAGTTTGAGGGCTGAAGGATGAAGGATGAAGCTTGAAAGGGAAATAGGGAGGTAGCCAGATGGGCAGGTAGGGATGGGAAGAGAGAGTGAGAGGGCGCGAGGGGGAAGGACGGCGAATACCTGATTGTCTGGCTATTTGGCCATCTGGCTATTTGGCCATCTGGCTATTTGACTATTTGACCGTCTGGCCATTGGCTACTGGCTCAGACAACACCATCGGCTCCACTTTTAGGTATCGAGCTTCCTTGAGCGACGACAGGACGAGCGATGTTTGTGTGCCGCGAACGCCGGGGAGATGCTGGATTCGGCCCAGGAGGCTCTCGAGCGCGGCGGTGTTTCGGACGCGGACTTTCAGGATGTGCGAGCCCTCACCAGTGATCGAGTGCAACTCCTGAACTTCGTCCATCGCGGTTACTGCTTCGATGAACTCCGAGTAATGGTCCGAGCCCGTCGAGATGACGCGGACGAATGCCGCGATGTCCACGTGCAGGCGCGTCGGATCAACGACGGCGTGGTAGCCTGTGATGACGCCCCGCTCCTCCAACTTCCGCATCCGCTCGGAAACGGACGGGACGGAAAGCTCCACGGCTTCCGCAAGCTCCGTCCGCTTCATACGGCCATCCTTTTGGAGGAGGTCGAGGATCTGCGCGTCGATAGAGTCGATTTTTTCCATAAGGAGACGTTCGGGCGAGGCTGTTCAGTGCAATCGGCAAAACTTACGCGTTTGTTTAGGATGATTTCAATAGTCGCCTAAAATAGTATGGGCGTATTTGCGGAAAGCTCTACTTCACTGAGGCTGGGAGCTACGCAAAGCCCGTCCCGACTGCCCGGGCGTATTTTTGGCGGTCCCAATTCGGGCCCGTAGCTCAGTGGTTAGAGCAGTCGACTCATAATCGATTGGTCGTAGGTTCAAGTCCTACCGGGCCCACCGTAGATCATCCATCAAGCCACGCGCATCCCCCGCCGCGATTGCTTCGCATTCGCCCTACCGGGCCCACTCCAGCAATCCGTCCAAGCCCCGCGCAGCCGCCGCCGCGAATGCTTCACGTTCGTCCATGGCCAAAGGTGCCAGACCATACAAGTGTCGCCTTCTTTCGTAACACGCCGTCTCCTACCTTCTAGACTTCTCGTTCCGTTCACCTGTCGTCACGAACATGTTCCGCCAAGCGATTCTCGCCTTTGTTCTTTTTGCCACGTCGGTTGGCAGTTCCGCTCAGCCAGCAATGGCTCCAACCGCCGACGAAGCGGAGGCTTTCGTGGAAGCCGCGGAAGCCACGCTCTACGACCTCGGCGTAAAGGCCGGTCGCGCCGCGTGGGTGCAGGCCAACTTCATCACGTTCGACACAGAAATTCTTGCCGCTGAAGCGAACGAGAATCACGTGGCTGCTGCTGTGGAACTCGCCGGAGAAGCTGCGCGCTTCAATGGCCTTGAACTCCCGTTAGATGTCGAGCGCAAGCTGAATATGCTGCGGACGGGAATGACGATGCCGGCACCGAGCGACGCCGCAAAGACGACGGAGCTCACGCAGATCTCAGCGAGAATGGAGAGCACGTACGGCCGAGGCGAGTACTGCACAGAAGACGGCGAATGCCGAGACCTCGGCGACTTCGAGGAGGTCATCGATAGCTCCCGCGATCCCGAATCTCTGGCGGAGGCGTGGGCTGGATGGCGCACGATCTCCCGTCCGATGCGCGCGGATTATGAGCGATTCGTCGAGGTGATGAACGAAGGTGCGCGGGAGCTTGGCTTTGCGGATGTTGGCGCACTCTGGCGCTCGAATTACGATATGCCGCCGGACGATTTCGCCGCGGAATTGGATCGCTTGTGGAATCAGGTGCGTCCGCTATATGAAAGCCTTCACTGCTTCGTTCGCGCCAAACTCAACGAACAATATGGCGACGATGTGGTCGCTCTCGATGAACCGATTCCGGCGCACCTCCTCGGTAATATGTGGGCGCAGGAGTGGGGCAACATCTTTGAAATCGTAGCCCCGGGCGACGCCGATCCTGGCTATGACTTGACGGCGCTTTTGGAATCGAATGACTACGATGCGCTCGGAATGGTCCGCACCGGCGAGGCGTTCTTCAGCTCGCTCGGCCTTGATCCTCTGCCCGAGACCTTCTGGGAGCGCTCCCTGTTCGTCAAGCCCGCCGATCGCGATGTGGTGTGCCACGCCAGCGCATGGGATCTGGATGATATGGACGATCTTCGCATCAAAATGTGCATCGAAATAAATGCGGAGGACTTTCAAACGGTCCACCACGAACTCGGCCACAACTACTACCAGCGCGCCTACAACCAGCTTTCCCCGTTGTATCGCGACAGCGCCAACGACGGTTTCCACGAAGCGCTTGGCGACGCTGTTGCACTTTCCATCACCCCGGCCTATCTCGTACAAATCGGTTTGCTGGATGAGGAGCCATCTGCGGACAAAGATATCGGCCTTCTTCTTCGTGATGCCCTCGACAAGATCGCGTTCCTTCCGTTCGGTCTCCTCGTCGATCAATACCGATGGAAGGTTTTCTCAGGCGAAATCAGCCCGGACGAATACAATAGCGCGTGGTGGAATCTTCGCGAGCAGTATCAGGGAATCCAGGCACCTGTTGCGCGAACAGAAGCCGACTTCGATCCGGGCGCGAAATACCACGTCCCGGCCAACGTGCCGTACACACGCTATTTCCTCGCGCGGATTCTGCAGTTCCAGTTTCACCGCGCACTCTGCGAAGCCGCCGGTTTCGAAGGCGCACTCAACCGTTGCTCAATCTTCGGAAACGAAGCGGCCGGCGAACGCCTCGACGCGATGATGCAAATGGGCGCGAGCCGCCCTTGGCCTGAGGCGCTCGAAGCCCTCACCGGCAGCCCTGAAATGGATGCCACTGCGATCCTCGATTATTTCGCCCCGCTCAGCACGTGGCTTGATGAGCAGAACGAGGGGCGAACTTGCGGGTGGTAGTACGCTATGCACTCAAAAGATAGAGTCTAGGCCCCGCGACGTGAACTAGGGCCTGTTAACACTAATGCTGGGAAAGTGGTATTTTCTGTCACTCCACTTACCGTCGTCAGTTATGGAACTCACACCCGCCCAGTATCGCCGCGTAGAAGAGTGCCTACCCAGGCAACGGGGTAATGTCAGCATCAA
>JBGTDU010000096.1:0-3130 GCA_041748175.1 Rubricoccaceae bacterium | reverse complement strand
GCGCAATACTGAACGCGGAGCGATGGAACGCGCTCTGCCCCTTCTTGAGCATCAAATAGCCATGGACCGCCGCCACCGCAAACGCCGTCGCGATGTACGCGGCCAGCGTCATGTGGAGGACTTGCTGGAAGCTCGACGGATTCAGCATCGCAGCAATCGGGTTCACATCCGTTACCACGCCATCAACGATTTCGAAACCGGTCGGCGCATTCATCCAGGCGTTGGCGGTGACGACAAAAACGCCCGACATCATTCCGCTGACCGCCACAAGAACTCCCGCCAACCAGTGTGCTATGGGCGAGATGCGATCCCACGCGTAGAGATAAATCCCCAGGAAAATGGCCTCGGTGAAGAACGCGAAGCCTTCCAAAGAGAACGGCATCCCGATGATCCCGCCTGCGAAATCCATGAACCGTGGCCAGAGCAGACCCAACTCAAAAGAGAGCACCGTTCCCGAGACGGCTCCGACAGCAAACAACACGGCGGTCCCCTTCGCCCAGCGTTTGGCGAGTTCGAGGTAGGTCTTGTTGCCGGTCCGCAGATAAGCCCCCTCCGCCACGGCCATCAACAGCGGCATTCCAATCCCGACCGCCGCAAAAATGATGTGGAACCCCAGCGACATCGCCATCTGCGAGCGGGCAAAGAAGAGGTCGTTCATGGGGCTCGGTGGGCCGTGAAGCGGAATGTCGGGATGAACTCAGATACCAGCAGACCAGTCTTCCACGACAAGGCCGGGCACGCGTTCGAACTCCCGGACGTGATCGTTGCCATTGCAAGGTGATGCGCCAGGCATGTCGCGCCGAGCCAGAGGTCATGAGATCCAATCGGCTGCCCCTCGCTAGCCAATCTGGCCCATATTTCGGCGTGCAGGCGCGCGACGGCAAGATCCACGTCAAGGAGAGGGAATTGAACTATCAATGCCTCGCTAAACAACCGCCTACGCTCCCGAACGTCGTGATCGTGCGCGCGGTGAACGCCACGTATCAATTCACTCGCGGTGACAACTGATAGGAAGAACGCCTCAGCCGCACGATGTGTCACCTTCTTCTCCAGATCCAATCTGCCGCGTTCAGCCTCAATGAGGATGGAGGCGTCAATCAGGACGCCCATGGATCTGGAGGTGGGGGGTTGTTCAGGCGAATCTGTTCCAGATCGTCGGCGAAGGCATCGGCTTCCTCGCGCGAAAGATGTGGCACGTCGGCAAGGAGTGCAGGCATCTCGCCGAGGACTCGCCCGGATGACAAGGGCCGTAGTTCTGCTACCGGCTTGTCGTCATCTAACAGAACGAATCGCTCTCCATCCCGAACCCTCCGGAGGTATCTCCTGACATTTCGCGTCAGGTCGGCGATGGAGAGGGAAGTAATCACTGCCGGGCTAGACTGGGAGAAAGCTTTACTGACATACCAGGCAAGGGTTTCCGAACGGCCCGTGGGTGCGGACTTCGGGATGCAGAAGAACCGCGCCCGGGTTTACCGGTATAGTTCAATCCTTGAATTGAGCTCCCTTAATGCGCGTCGCGCCTGTCTCACTTGCCACCACAGTGGCCGAGCGCCTCCGTCTCCGCAATGCGATAGCCGAGGCCTTCTTCCCGCGAGAGGCCCCACTCCTTGCCGTCGCCTGCCGAGAAATGGCCGCCCGGTTTTTGAGAGGTGGACGCTTGCTTGCATTCGGGCGCGGGCCCTACGCAACCGACGCCCAGCACGTTTCGGTGGAATTCGTGCACCCGGTGATTGTCGGCAAGCGAGCGCTTCCCGCGCTGGATCTGAGCCCGGCCTTTGAAGCGTGGCTTCCTGTACTTGTTGGTCGGGATGACATCGTGATGGGATTTGGTCCGCCGGAGGGCGACCCGCTCGTGGCGCGGCTCCTCGCATTCGCCTCCGAAAGCGGTGCCCAAACATTCGCGCTGCCGGGGGCTTCCGGGAGTTATGCGGTCGCCTCACCTTCCGACGAACCTTTCATTCACCAGGAACTGATCGAGGTGCTGTATCACACACTTTGGGAAACGGTCCACGTTTTCCTCGAACACGGCGAGGGCGTCAAAGAAGATGTCGGCGCTTCGGGGTTTCTCTATCCGTTCCTGGGGGGAGAAAAGCAGGACACGGCAGAGGCGCTGGAAGAGGTTTCGGCATCGATTCTCATGAAAGCGTCCGATGATGCCAAGCTTCGTGAGATCATCGCCCACGAACAGTCGGACAAAATTTCGGAGGCCGCCGAAGCCATCCACGAAGGGCTCCGTCTGGGAGGCAAACTGATCGCGTTCGGCAACGGCGGCTCGGCAACGGATGCGAATGATCTCGTGCTCGACTGCGTGCTGCCACCTCCCGGTCGTCCGACCATTCCAGCCATTTCCCTCGCCATGGAGCCCGCTTGTGTGAGCGCCATCTCTAATGACGTGGGCACTGAGGTCGTCTTCCTCCGGCAGTTCCTGGCCCACGCGCAATCGAACGACATCGCTGTTGGGATTTCGACGAGCGGGAGTTCGGCCAATGTGCTCATCACGCTCAACGAAGCACGCAAGCAAGGCCTGCTAACCATCGCACTCGTGGGGTACGATGGAGGCGAGATCCTTCAGAAAGACCTGGCCGACTTCATCATCGCAGTGCCTTCGGACTACATTCCGCGCATTCAGGAGGTCCACGCCTCCATCTATCACATCATCCTCGACACGCTCTACTACCTGGCAGCGAACGATGCTTGAGCTCTTCGGAACCAAAAGCTGCCAGTTCACGGCAGATCTCCGGGACGACCTGGAATGGCAGGGCCACGATTTCGCCGAATACGACGTGGAAGAAAATCCTGAAGCTCTTTCCCGAATGCGTTCGCTAACAGAAGGTGGTTCCACCGTTCCCGTACTGGTTGACGACGGCAAGGTGATTCAAATCGGTTGGCAGGGACGGGGTTGCTTTGTCGGTGCGGGCCATTAAGGGCCAGCGGGCATCGCTCAAAAGCATGTTAAGAGTGCCTGTGAATCCCTGCTGTTGGTTTTGTCCGCCATTCTCCGGGTTGCCTCCGTGAGGCTATACTCTGGCTCGAACAGAAACCGCCCGCCTGTATGTCGACCAAATCCTCGAATGTTGAAGCACAGCGAGAATCGGAACCCGAAGAAGACGCCGAGTCGTCATTGAACGAG
>JBGTDU010000095.1:0-39347 GCA_041748175.1 Rubricoccaceae bacterium | reverse complement strand
TGCAAGATCCACAGTGGGAGGGCCGCCGATTGATGGGGTCGTTTTCCTCGGCCTCCAATGTGACCGGGCTGAAATCTCCTGTGCACGAGATCGCGAGATTGCTGCACAGCCGGGGCGCGATCGCGCTGTTCGACTACGCGGCGTCGGCGCCCTACGTGCCTATAGATATGAACCCCACCGGCGATCCGGAAGGCAAACTGGATGCAGTTTTCTTTTCGCCCCACAAGTTCATCGGCGGACCCGGCTCGGCGGGTGTGCTCGTGTTCGACGAGGCGCTCTACCCCAGCCATCTTGCGCCGAGTGTTGGCGGCGGAGGCACGGTGGACTATGTCGGACCACAGGGCCACGATTTTACCTCCGACATTGAGGCGCGCGAAAAGGCAGGCACGCCGGGGCTCTTTCAGGTGATTCGGGCCGCCTTGGCCATGGAAATCAAACGAGAACTCGGCATCGAGACCATCGAGAACCGAGAGCACACGCTATTGGAAATGGCGCTTTCGCGCTGGGTAGCCAACGAGCGGATTGAAATCCTGGGTCCGACCGCGCCGGAGAAACGGATTGGCATCGTCTCGTTCAACATCGCAGACGACGAAGGAGGCTACCTCCATCCCAAGCTGGTGACGACGTTGCTGAACGATCTCTTCGGCATTCAAAGCCGAGCGGGCTGTTCCTGTGCCGGACCTTACGGGCATCGCCTTCTCGCCATCGACGAGGCGACCTCCGAGCGCTACCGCAACATTATTCGACAGGGAACACACGGCGTGAAGCCGGGCTGGTGCCGCGTCGGTTTCCACTACACGATGGACGACGCGGAGGGCGCGTATATCACGGCCGCAGTCGAGTTCATCGCCGATCACGGCAATTGCTTTGTTCCGCTCTATAACTTCGACGTGGCGACGGGTTGTTGGACGCACAAGGAAGCGGGGATGGAGCTGCCTGATTTCTCCTTAGCCGACGCACTCCGCACGTCTGGAATGGATCTTTCGGCCAGGCCCAAGGCGGAGCGCCGCATTCACTACGAACGGGCGTTGTCCGAGGCGCAGGTTCTTGCGGATAGCCTCCCGCATTCTGCGTGTAGCGCAAAGCTGGAAGGAGAACTAGGCGCGTTGCAGTTTTTTGCACTTTCGGGGTAAAGGTTGTGGAGGTGTAACGATGCGCCAACTGGGAATTTGTACTCACGTCTTTGTCATCCTGAGCGCAGATGCCGAGCACCGGAGTCGAAGGATCTAGCCGCAATCTGCTCTTCTGTAGTCTTCCACTAGATCCTTCGTCGCTGACGCTCCTCAGGATGACAAAAAACGGAAACAGCCCCGCGAGGATGCCTTAAGAAATCTGCTTCCAGCTTTCCGTTTGGCGGGGAAGCACCGCCGCTGGATCGAGATCAGGGTGAAGGAGGGCTTCCGAGATTCGCTCCATTCTCGTTCCCTGCGATCCCTTGACGAGGATTACGTCACCTGCCGTTGGCTCCTCGATTCCGCCGTTTCGAAGCTCCTCGGCGACGCCAAGAGAAGTGAGGTGCAGCGTGATTTTCTGTCGTTGACTGGGCGAAAGCGTTTCGAAAGCCCTCGCCATGATCCGGCCAACAGCGTGAACGAAATCAACTTTAGAGGCCGCATCAGAAAGTACGCGGGTGTGTTCCTCCACTTCTTTATCACCGAGTTCAAGCATATCGCCCAGGAACGCGATGTGACGTTCGCCATCCAGAGACATAAGCACGCGAAGCGCGGAGAGCGTGGCATCCGGCGAGGCGTTGTACGTGTCGTCGATTAGCGTGCTCTCGTTTCTTCCGCGTAGCTTTGCGAGCCGCCCTTTTTCGGGTCGGATGTTCTCCAGCCCACGATTGATCTCCTCGAACGACATCCCCAGCGCCCGACCTGCTGCGCACGCCGCGAGCGCTGTGTAAATGGCGTGGTCGCCGAGGATGGGAAGGTTGGCCGTGATGTGCTCGGGGCGGATTTCGCATCCCTCGCTTGTTCCGTAGAGCAGGGTCCGTCCGACGTGTAGATCCACCATGGACCGAACGCGCGGGTCGTCACCGTTCAAACAGGCGATGCCGCCCTCGCTCAAAGCCCGGACAATCTCCGACTTCTCGCGCTGGACGCCGTCGATGCTTCCAAACGTCTCCAGATGCACCCCTTTCACGTTTGTCACTATAGAAATGCTCGGAGGGAAGTACGTGCATAGTTCTTTGATATCGCCTTTCAAACGCGCGCCCATCTCGAGGACGAGCTTGGCGTCGGAATCAAACTCAGCGTTGAGGAGCGTCAGCGAAAGGCCCAAAGGCGTGTTCTTGTTGCCCTCGGACGCGACAACATCGAAGGCTTCTTGCAGGACAGCTACGATAGCCGCCTTTGTCGAGGTCTTACCAACGGAGCCCGTAATCGCCACGACATCGGGCCGGATGCGTCGAACTTTATCGCGAGCTTCGCCGATGAGGTAGTCCAATGACGAGTCAACGCGGATGATTTCAATAGGCCCGGGCGCTTTTACATCGACCTCCGTAACAACTCCGGACGCGCCTCTCTCAATGGCTTGAGGGATGAAGTCGTGGCCGTCGTATACGTCACCACGAATTGCCACGTAAATATCGCCCATATGGAGCGTGCGCGTGTCCGTCGAGAAAGCCATCAGCGGCTCGTCTTGATTTTTGAATCCCGTGCGTGGCGTTCGAGCGCAAGCTCGATGAGCCGATCCACGAGTTTGCCAAACGGGAGCCCCGTGTGCTCCCACATCACCGGGTACATACTGCGGGATGTGAAACCAGGGATTGTGTTGACTTCGTTGAGCAAGATTTCGCCGTCATCCGCATAGAAAAAATCGACACGGGCCATTCCTTCGCAACCGAGAACGCGGCACGCCTGTTCGGCCATCGCTCGCATCCTGTCAGCGACATCGGATGGCAAATCCGCAGGTACCTCCATGCGCGATGCGTCCGCGTCGATGTACTTGGCATCGTAGGTGTAGAACTCAGCCGTTGAAACGATCTCCCCGAGGACCGACGCTTTTGGCTCTTCATTGCCGAGCACGGCGCACTCGATCTCCCGACCCGAGATGCCTTTCTCGATGAGAATCTTGCGGTCGTAGTTGAATGCGTAGGTGAGAGCGTCATCGTAACTGTCCGCATCCCCCACCTTTGTGATACCAACCGAAGAGCCAGAGTTGGCGGGTTTAACAAAGAACGGCACTCCGAAAGCGTCGGCGATCTCCGCGAACGTCGGCATCCGTGTGTCGAAGCGATGAGCAACGACAAAAGGAGTGACGGAAAGACCGGCATCACGGAGCAAACGCTTGGTCATTTCCTTGTCCATGCAGACCGCAGAGCCCAGCACATCGGGCCCGACGTACGGAATGCCGAGCGTGTGCAGAAATCCCTGAACCCGGCCGTCTTCACCGTTTTGCCCGTGGAGCATCGGGAAGGCCACGTCGAAGTGGATGTCTTGTAGGTGCGGTGCCTCATCTGTCGAGGTGAGGACGGTGCCCGCGTCATCCATCGGCGAGAATAGCGTGTGGCTCGCAGCTATCTCAGCAGCCTTCCCAAGAAGGTGTTCCGGGGAGGTTTCCACATTCCAGCCGCCCGCGCGGTCAATCCAGATCGGGGTAACGTCGTATCGCTGCGGATCAAGAGCCTCAAACACGTTCCGCGCCGAGTTGACCGACACCTCGTGTTCGGACGAGAGCCCTCCGTAGATAAGTCCGACGTGGAGTCGCTTCATGTTCCTAGGACATCGGAAAGATCGGTTTCGGATTTGGCGTCCGCAGAGCGCCCAACGGCTGGCTGCCTGGTGGTGGCGAACCACTTGACGCACAGGGCTCCGTCCCGGAGGAGGGTGCTTGCGCCAGTGGATTTAGGGATTTCCGACCGCCTCATAGCCGCGGACTAGGATCGAGGAAAACGTCGCGATCGAGCAGCCCGGTAGGTAGGATCTGTGTCAGGATCGCTCGTCCACCACGCTGTTTTCGCGTCGCAAGATGTAGCGAACGACCGGGCGTAGCGACGTACGTGTAGTTCGTCCAGGTGTAGTGGCCTTCACCGCCGTCCTCGAGCAGGAACGACCAGCTGAGCAGCTTTCCCGTCGAATCTGCGCGAAGCCAGTACTGGTCGCCGGGCGTGAGGCCCACATTCTCGAAGGTGAGATGCAATACCTCCGACGTTGCATCGGAGGAATCAGGGGCTAGCGTTCGATGCACGCCAGGGTCAAAAAGTTTGAACGGCGCGAGCAGCCAGTACGAGTCGTTGACAAAGCGTTCGTAGGCGTCCTTGAGCCGCGCAGGCATATCGGTCGAGTCGACGGGAACGGAATTGAGATACGCTCTGCCTGTCGGCGCAGCCATGTCAAAGTCGGAGGCAGAGAACATGGCAACGATGAGAGAGTCCTCGCCGACCTCATACTCGAGGCGGTAGGCCCCCGACTGGCGGTCCCAGAGGTGTCGGGCACGAAAGACCTCTTCCGAGTCACGCTCCGAAACAAAGTCAAAACGCAGAACTGGCAGGGCTTCCCAAGCGGAGAGGCCTCCGGCAGATTCGGTAATGAGGAAGGCCAGCGAGTCGGCGGCAGAGAACAGGGAAGGCAGGATTGTTTCGGGGAGAGTATCTGGCGCCTTCTCACAGGCAACCATCAGGCTCATCAGACTGGCGAATAGGGCGAAGCGCATGGCGGCGTTTGCAGGACGGCGTGCAAATTAAGGAGGGGAGGCAGGCGGCGTAAGCCGTTATTGGATACCATTGCGATACGCCTTCCATATCATGAATATTCAGTAATAGCTGTTATTGTAGTAGATCGCAGCGTTGACTCTCGATCACCCGATCTCTACCTTTGTGTCACCTCATGCCGCCTGTAGTTGGACGGGTCGAGAGTCCCGCCAGCAACTCAGTCGCGCTACGAAAGGCCCGTCCCGTAAGACGGGCCTTTCCTTGTTTGGGACGGGGTTTCGAATAGCGCGTCGGCCGGACGTTTCACGACCATTTGTGGATACGGGTGGATAAGTGGACAACAAAGTAGCGGCCTGGCTTGACTTCACGCGTCCGCCTCTCGTTAATTGCGTCAGCGTTCGACGGCGGCAACGCAGTCAGCGCTTCGTCGGAAGGAACTTCGGTTCTGGAAGACACCGTCGGAAGGAACTTCGGTTCTGGAAGACACCGTCCAAGAGACTTCGGTCTTGCGGACACCGTCCAAGAGACTTCGGTCTTGCGGACACCGCTCCTTGACGCGACTGAGTTTTCCAGGCTGCATGAGGTCTCCTCAAGCAGGGTCTTGTTCTCTTCCGGGAGAAACCAGGGCGATTGGCTTCCTCTGTAGAAACTCTTCGGAGCATCCTCTTCTTCGGAAGGAGGTTCTTCGGAACCGACAGAGACGTGTCATGAACCTCGTGTGTGCTCCGACGTGTGATGTCTGCCTTGGCAGACGTGGCGCTCGTTGAGCACCAAGGTCCACGCAGACGCAAGTCTGCAAGCCATTCTGGTTCGACCGATCCCGCATCGGAAGAACATGGATGGTGCTATGAGGATGAAAGTACGGTCTGTGTAGTGCCTCAGTGGAGGACGATGGTTGGGGGAACCCGGTTGTCGTTCAGAAGCTGAAGCTGCGAAAGCCCGTAAACCGGCATGTGCTTCGGCATACGCCGTTTGGGACACGTAACAGGCTACAAGCAGGGAGGCATCTGCCCGAATGTTGAGAACGGAAGCGAAACCGCCGGTTGGTTTCGGGTGATCGATCACGCTACGCGGTCGCCCGGCCGCGATCAATTGGCAAAGACGCTTCCTGGCGTCAAGGCTGCAAAGAGGAAGCTCACTCCGGTGGGCTTCCTTTTTTTCTTTGGTCCTTTTTGCGTTTATGGGGGAGAGGGAACGCCGGTGGGCAGTGAGGGTCGATGCTCGGGTCACAAACGCTCAGACGGTTAGCTTGGCACCTGAAGGATATCCGCTCATTGGCACCGCCACTTCCATCGCGGTCCTCCTCTCGGTCGGCGGTATTGTTCTGGGCGGCCTCGGGTTGGTTCTTGTCGTCATTGGCGTGTTCGTCCTTGGCTTCACCGTCTGGTTCTTTCGCGATCCGATTAGGGTGCCGCCGGAAGACACGTCGGAGCTGCTTCTTGCGCCCGCCGACGGCAAAGTGCTGGAAGTTGTAGACGAATTCGAACCGCTCTACATTAAAGGCCCGGCACGTCGCCTCTCTATCTTTTTGTCGCCGCTGAACGTCCATGTGAATCGGATTCCCGCCGACGGAATCGTGGAATTCGACCGATACGTGCCCGGCGAGTATCTCGTCGCCTGGCACCCCAAAGCCAGCGAGAAAAACGAGCGCAGCGAGATCGGCCTCCGGCACCCGAATGGGACGCCCGTGCTTTTCAAACAGATCGCAGGTGCGGTGGCCCGGCGAATCGTGTACTACTCACGGCCAGGCGATCAGGTAAAAGCCGGCGACCGTTTTGGAATCGTCAAGTTTGGCTCGCGGATGGATGTGCTGGTGCCACCTCACATCGAGTTCGACGTCGAAATAGGCCAGACGGTGCGCGGAGGGGTAACGGTTATCGGTAGTATGTCAACGGTGCCCTCGTCGTCGGATGCAGCAAAGCCCGACGCCGTACCTTTGGGATAATGGAGTGGACAGATCCCATCGCCGTCGAATCTGCGCCGAGCCGCGGTCGGAAGCGCCGCCGCCGCAGGAGGCCACCGCCCATTCCGCGTGTTGTCGTGCCATCGTTTTTTACGCTAGGCAACCTGCTGAGCGGGTTCTTTTCAATCATACAGGCGAGCCAAGGCAATCTGGAGTTCGCGGCGTGGCTCATCGTTTTTGCCGGGTTCTTCGATCTTCTGGACGGCATGATGGCTCGGCTTGCCGGCGTCGACTCCTCGTTCGGCGTCGAGCTCGACTCGCTGTGCGATATCGTCTCCTTTGGCGTGGCACCTTCGTTCCTCCTGTACCAATTTGGGTTGAACGAATTCCCCTTTGGGGCCTTTCTGGCAGCGTTGCCCGCCATCACGGGCGCCGTCCGCCTGGCGCGTTTCAATACCATCCAGCACGTGGGCAAGCCCGACTATTTCATCGGCTTGCCTATTCCTGCCATGGCCGGAACCATCGTAGCGTTCATCCTCACCTTTCACGACGATTCCTGGTTTTCGTGGCTCGAACGGGGAAGACTTTCCATCGTCATCCCTCTAACTGTTCTTTTGGCCGCACTGATGGTTTCACCTGTTCGGTTCGCCACACCTCCTCAGCCCAACCGCCAATCGCTTCGGAAACATCCCTGGCGGTTCGCTGCATTTTTGCTCGGGTTGCTTCTCGTGTTGTTTCTAA
This sequence comes from Rubricoccaceae bacterium, assembly GCA_041748175.1. Taxonomy (GTDB): domain Bacteria; phylum Bacteroidota; class Rhodothermia; order Rhodothermales; family Rubricoccaceae; genus JAHEJB01. Next base: position 32,052 of record JBGTDU010000095.1, on the reverse strand, counting down.
AGGAAGTTGGCTTGCTGATTAGCGCGGTCGTGTATCTTTTTCTAGGTATCGGCGGTGCGATTCGGTGGGCGTTGGGCGTGGTTGTGGGTAGGGAAAACGAAACCGATACGGACCTCGCCGACGACGACTAACTAGACGTTCCCACACGATTCGTATGTTCAAAGCCAACATAACTATCACGCTCCGACCATCGATCCTTGACCCGCAAGGCAAGGCAATGCAAAGGGCCCTTCACGATCTCGGGCACGGCTCCGTAGCCCAGGTCCGCGCAGGTAAGCACGTCGAAATGCTGATTGACGCGGCGTCGCGTGAGGACGCGGAAGAAGTGGCCGGTTTGGCGTGTCGGCAACTTCTCGCTAATTCAGTGATGGAGGACTTCGTCGTTGACCTCGCGGAACTGGAAAACGCTCCGGCTTTGTAGAAACTTTCCTGTGTCGCCGCGTTACCGTGCCATGGCTGACCCCGCCTCGATCTTCGCTGACGCCGATCTGGCCGTAGCTGAGCCAGATGTTTTAACGGAGACGACAGACGAAACGGCTATTCAAACGCCGTGGCGAGTCCTCCTGTTCGACGACGACATTCACACCTTCGAGGACGTCATTCTTCAGCTGATGAAAGCCACGGGCTGCACGGAGCAGCAAGGGGAGAAGCACGCCTGGACCGTCCACACGCAGGGCAAAGACCTCGTTTACCAGGGCGAGTTCTTCGAGTGCTTCCGCGTCCAGGGCGTGCTGCGGGAAATACAGCTGGTGACGGAGATAGAAGGGTAGGCACCTATTGCGTAGTTCGTATTGCGTATTGCTAACAATAATGAAATACGCAAACTTTACGCAATACGACATATGCAATAGCTCAACGCATCAACAAATAACTCAACTTTATCAGAACAGCGTTCTGGGGGAAAATCGAGAACGTGTCCGACACCTGGTCGGTCGTGCTCACGTCATACGGTGACGGCGGGATGAGACCTCCCTCCAGAAGAAGTTCTTCGCCCGTTCCGTCGTTGCGGGCCTGCGTCCAGACGACAAAAAGCGTGGACCCGGGGCGATACTCCCATCGCAGCACGACGTTGGCATTGAGCGACTGAAAGGAGAAATCCCGGCGTTTAGGGTAAGCGTCGAGTGGGCGCAATTCATCCGGAGATGCAAGAAGCCGGAAGTTGTCGAATTGTCCCCGCGCAGCGAAGAGCTGCCCGTAAAATTGTAGCGAGAGTTTGGGACTGAAGATGATATTGGAACGCGTTGAGATATCGAACGACCGGGTATCGCGAGATCCGAAAACGGGGGCGTAATAGCCCGTCGCTCCGGGCACGAGGGCTCCTCCGGCATATTCATTAACGCCGTTCACCAAGGCATCGACCTCGTTTTCAGTAAGATCGAGGCGGAACAGATCGTTTTCGCCTAGAGCATCGGGCGTGTTGGCCTCCCTACCTACGAAAAAGCCATCGGCCCGTCGAACGAACCCCTCATTTGCGGCCCACGCTGTAAAATCATTCTCAAAGCCTACGTCGGCGTTAACGGAGAATCTGACGCGGTCACTTACGCTCCAATCGATGCCGCCTCCGAGGGCGATGCCGCTGCCGCCGTCTTCGCTAAAACGAAAGTCAACCTCTGGCGAGAAGACAAGTCGTCTTCGGCTATCCGAGCTGAAATCAAAGCCAAATCCTGTGGTGAAAAGATTTCTGAACGGGCCAAGCCCTCTCGTCTCACGCACGTCGTAGCCGCCCACGCCGTCAGCCCACGCGTCGAACTCTATTTGTTGAAAGTTCAGCAGCTCTCCGCCGCTAAAAAAGTTGACACCCAGGCCCCGGTTCAATCCATCGTTGTAGCTCCAGTTCTGATCAACAAAGCCGCCGGTGTTTATCCTCCGAAACGGCCCGATGGGATTCCCGCTATTCCAGAGGAGGTTGCTACCTAGTCGCGCCTGGATCAGGTTGTTCTGGCGGAATCGACCCACGTCGTTCATCTGGAACTCGTCGGAGTAGATCCGGAAGCCGCTGCCGGGGGTGAAGAACCCCCGCACCTTATCGAAGCCCAGATACAGCGCATAGCCTCTCTCCGTCTCGCTTGAAGGCAACTCAAGATTGTCGTTGTTGAAAGTGGTCGTCTGAGTGGATCCGGTGAGCGTTCCCTCAAATTGCCAACTTTCACTCTGGCCGACACGCCACCGCCAATCCATCCCGCCGACGAGAGAGCGCAATTCACTTCCCAAACCGATTTGTCCATCGAACGCCGTCACTCCGCCGCCGATATAGTCCTGGCCACCGAGGTCTTGCTTGACGCGAGCCACACCATACCACCGGTTCGGGTCGAAATCCTCGCCGGTAGCCGCAGCCAAGACGCCAAATGACGTTCCTCCCGGAAGGCGGCCGGATATCTTCGTCGCGCCGACGATCGGGGCGGCCGACCCGATCCGCCGCGTGTAGAGGAGCGCTCCGTCGCCGCTTCCATAGGTATAATCGAAAATCTGTGTGCCCTCAAGGAAAAACGGACGACGTTCCGAGAAGAAGGTCTCGAAGGTGGAGAGGTTCAACTCGGCAGGATCGGCGTCCACCTGGCCGAAGTCCGGGTTGAACGTCGCGTCGACGGTCACATTGGAGGAGAGGCCGACCCGGAAATCCGCGCCGATGTCGCCGGTGAAATCAGCGTCGGTATCGCCGGGGATCTCGGCGTGCTCAAACGTATTGGCTCGGGCCAGTGAGTAAGGCGTGATTTGCATCGTCCGGCGAGGGGAAATGCCCTCCAGCCCTGTGAGCCGCCCTGAGAACTGAACGAAGCCGAAGTTCGCGTTTTCTCGCGTGATCGGCGCCCAGAAATCCTTCTCACCATTTCGTTGGATTTCGCGGACGAAGTTGATGCCCCACGAGGTCTCTCCCTCTGAAAACCTTAGTTGCGAATAAGGGATCTCCATCTCAGCAATCCAACCGTCTGGAGTTATCCGGGCTTCCGACGACCATACCGCATCCCACGAACTATCCTCGTTGTTCGGGGTGGCGAGCGCGTCCCATTGGACGCCCGCCGCAGTTACCATGAACTCGTACCCTGTTTGCAGGTCGTTGTAAGAGTCGAATACGACCAGGAAAAAGTCTGCTCCGTTTATCTCATCGCGGCGAGCCAGATACTTCCGTATGCCCCCCGGATTGTCGTCGAACATCATCGCGCCAACATAGATCGCGTTCGCGCCATACAATACGCGGACTTCTGTTCGCTGTGTAGCGGGTTCGCCCTCCGTCGGGTTGAATTGGATGAAGTCGGTCGCGGGTTCGACCAATGCCCAATCTGCTTCGTCCAGGATGCCGTCAATTCGAACGCCGGACGTATGCGCCGACGCGAGAAACATGTGCTGGTTGTCCTGCGCCTGGACGGCCACAGAGAGCGCGCAAGCGACAATAATGAGGGCGTGTCGAAGCTGCAAAGTTTTGGAGGCGGTGCGATGCCTTCGGGACGAGCCCGAAAGGCCGTTGTTGCACATAATGCTAAAATATTAGCCAAGTGAAGTCAAGCCGGGAAGATGCCTCCAGATTTGCCCGATTGCTGTCGAGCGTTGACGAAATAATCGCTGGTCGAGCCTGAACTGACTGTTGAGGATCCAGGTGGTCGCATTTCACTGCCAACGCGTTTCCTTTCGAGGGTATTGGAGGAGTCCTTGGAACGACTCAGAGATGTTCGGCGGCGGGTATGGGCGGCGATGCTTCCGTGCCGGAGGAAGTCAGAGATCGAGCCGTTCAAGGATTCTTCTGTCGGAGCCTGTGGGCATCGTGGCCTGACCGACTAAACCGGATTCGATGTAGGGTAAGACCGCTATCTTCCTATCTCGTCTAACCATCAGCCATGTCCGATCCCGCAGCACCTCCGCACATTCCGTCTCAGGAAGCAAAATCGCCAGGCAATTTTCAGAGCATGGCAATAAGGGCAGGCATTGCCCTTGGAATTGCACTCGCCGTTTTTCTTGTTGGCTGGTTTGTGGGCAAAGGCCCTGTTGGCTCGTTGCGGGACCGAGCTGAGCAAGCCGAGACCAGCTTGGCGCTGATGCAAGACCATCAGTACATGACAGAGGCAGCCCTGTTGCTCTATCGAACCGCGCTGGATCTGGACGCGCGAAACTTTGGGACCGCCAACGACAGACTGGATGAGGCTGCGGCCGTATTGGACCGCGTTGGGGTCGCGGGAACGGAGATGGAGAGTCTCCAATCGTCGGTGACGTCAATGGATCTCAGTGTTGCCGAGGACCTGGCGGGGCAGCGCCAGGCCGTGCTGGGTTTTGCGGAATCGCTTCAGGAAGTCATGCGGGCCATGGGCGACGCCGCGTCGGACGTTCCTGCAGAAGCTGACTCGGCGGGACGAGGGTAGCATGCATCGACGCCGGTTCATCAGCGACGCCGCGCTCGGGGCCGTAGGCAGTGTTGCGATCGTAGGCTGTGGCTCCGAGCCAATGAGCAACGGCGCTCCCGCCATACAGGCCGGACGGCAAATCCGTTGGCGGCTCGCGTCGAGTTTTCCGCGTTCCGCGGAGATCATTTATCACGGCGCCGAGGTATTCGCCGAGCGCGTTGGCGCGTTGACGGGCGGCCGGTTTGAGATCGTCCCCTCGCCTGCCGGAGAAATCGTGCCCCCGTTCCAGGTCCTGGACGCCGTCCAAAACCGCTCCGTGGCGATGGGCCACTCTGCCAGCTACTATTTCACGGGGAAAAATCCGGCGTTGGCATTTGACACGGGCGTTCCGTTTGGGATGACCGCCCGCCAACAGAATGCGTGGATGCTTGATGGCGACGGGCTGGAGCTCACTCGCGGCTTGTTCGCCGATTTTGGCGTCATCAACCTCGTTGGTGGAAATACGGGCACGCAGATGGGCGGCTGGTTTCGTCGGCCCATTGGCTCGCTCACAGAGATGCGTGGGCTCAAAATGCGCATTCCGGGGCTCGGCGCACAGGTCATGGATCGGCTCGGCGTGAATGCTTTGACGCTTCCCGGCGGTGAGATCTACCAGGCCCTCGAACGCGGCGCCATTGATGCGACCGAGTGGATCGGCCCGTACGACGACGAGAAGCTGGGTTTCCAACGGATCGTCAAGAATTATCTCTACCCAGGTTGGTGGGAGCCCGGCGCGCTGCTCTCCTTCTATATCAATCGGCAGGAATGGGATGGGCTTCCAACGGAATACCAGCAGATCCTGGAGGTGGCGTCGCTGGAGGTCAACCAGCGAATGCTGGCCGAGTATGATGCCAAGAATCCTCCCGCGTTGCAGCGACTGGTAGACGGTGGAGTACGGCTGGCGCCTTTTCCGAATGATGTGATGATAGCGGCGCGTGATGCAGCGCAGTCGATGTATGAGGAAACGGCATCTGCCGATGCGGGATATCGGACCATCCTTTCCAGCTACCGCGCCTTCCAGGACCAGAGCGACCGCTGGTTTTCGACGGCGGAGAGGGCGTATGCGGATTTTGTGTTCGCTCAGGCAGCTCGCCCTACGGCGTAGCCTTACTTCGGGCAACGGACGCATCCAGTGACCGCGTCCTCGCTTCCATAATCGTGGAAATCCTTTCCGATGCATCCTGCAACTCCTTCCTGCCGATTGGGAGATCGGAAATCCCAGAGGTTTCTGGAAGCGGCCTTCATGAATCGCTGGGACCTGCGGCCTCCTGTCCGCCGAACTGTCTGAGAGGATCTTCTCTTACTAGAATTCGTGAGGATCAGCAGAGGCCACTTTGCGTAGAGTGGTGAGTTCACTCGCTTCAGGAAATGCGTCTACTTTTTCTCGCCCCGCTCGCTGCCCTCTTCGCCTGCGCCTCCGAGGCACCCGGGCAGGAACCAAACGCGATCCAAACCGAGCCGATTGGCCAGGTAGGCCCCGCCTCCAACGATTTTGGGGGCTACTGGTACAGGGGTTTGGCCGAGATCACATCCTACGACCTTGAACAGGCACGCTACGGCGAGATTCACCCTGGCGAGGCCGTGCTGATCTTCGTCACCGAGCCCTTCTCGCGCTCGAAGCAAGTGAAGCTGGACAACGCTGGGGAGGCTGGCGAGGACGAGGTGACGGTCTTGAAACTCAACCACACCCGCAATTTCGTGACCGGCATTTATCCTTACTCGATGATGACCTCGGTCTTCACGCCCATCAGCGAAGGTCCGATGCCGCTGAAGATTACCAGCACATCGCAGGAGTGGTGCGGCCACACATTCACACAACTCAACCGGGCGGACGGCGGCTTCCGAGCGCGGCTGTTCTCCTATTTCGAAAGCGAGGGCGACCAGGACGGCGAGCTTCCGGAGGTTATGGCGGAAGACGGACTCTGGACACTTATCCGCATCAACCCGGATGCGCTACCGACCGGCGAACTGCAACTCATCCCCAGTGCGGTCTACCAGCGGATGAGCCACCTTGACCTCCAACCCTACGCCGCGACGGCCTCACTGACGGCAGCCGATTCGCTCCGCACCTACACCATCACCTACCCCGACCTTGATCGAACGCTGTCCATCTTCTTCGCTGCCGATTTCCCCCATACGATTTCAGGATGGGAGGAAACGCGGATGTCCGGCTTCGGTGAAGGGCGGCAGCCGCTGACGACAAGGGCGGCCATGAAAGCTCGCGGGATGCTGCCGTACTGGAACCTCAATAGCACAACGGACGCGCAGTATCGGGAGCAACTCGGATTGAATTGAATCCCTTGGAGACGTTGGATGCAACGCCGATTGAGGGGCCACGACGTTGCCTGCAACGTCGCTACGGGAGGCTTGTCACCATCTGCGGGAAAAACATGAGCAACCCAAGTCCGATGAGCTGGATGATGATGAACGGCACGACGCCGCGATAGATGTCGGTGGTTGTGACCTCCGGTGGGGCCACGCCGCGCAGATAGAAGAGCGCAAACCCGAAGGGCGGCGTCAGGAACGACGTCTGGAGGTTCATCCCGATCATTACGCCGAACCACACGAGGTCAACGCCCAATGCCAGCGCGGCGGGTGCGAGCAGCGGAATGATGATGAACGCGATCTCGAAGAAGTCGATGAAGAAGCCCAGCACGAAGATGGCGAGGTTGGCAAGGATGAGAAACCCGATCAGTCCTCCCGGCAGGTTCGTAAGCAGGCCCTCGATCCAGATGTCGCCGTAGAGGCCGCGGAATACGAGCGCGAACGCCGTTGAGCCGATGAGGAGGAAGACGACCATCGAGGTCAGCTTGGCGGTGCCTTCCATCGATTCCGTGAGCGCGGTTCTCGTCATGCGCCGGTTGATCGCTGCCAGAATAATCGCGCCGACGGCCCCGAGAGCGCCCGCCTCTGTGGGCGTGGCGATGCCCCCGAAGATGCTCCCCAGCACGATCAGGATAAGCGCGAGCGGCGGCAGGAGGACCTTGACCACCTTGCCCATCAACTCTCGGCGACTTCCCGCCCGCGCCTCCGGAGGCAGGGCGGGCGCGGCGTTCGGGCTCCGAAAGGCGACGAAGCCCACGTAGGCCGCGTAAAGCCCGGCGAGGAGCAGGCCGGGAATGAGTGACCCCACAAAGAGATCGCCGACGCTCACGCCGAGTTGATCGGCCAGCACGATCAGTACGACCGACGGCGGGATGATCTGTCCGAGCGTGCCCGACGCGGCGATCACGCCTGCCGAGAGTTCCTTGGAGTAACCGTAGCGGAGCATCACAGGCAGTGAAATCAACCCCATCGCCACCACGCTTGCCCCAACGACGCCGGTTGCTGCCGCGAGCAGCGCCCCGACGAAAACGACGGCAAACGCGAGACCGCCACGAACAGGTCCAAACAGCGCCCCGATGGTCGTAAGCAGGTCCTCAGCCAGCCGCGACTTCTCCAGCATCATCCCCATAAAAATGAAAAACGGGATGGCGAGCAGAATGGAATTGCTCATGACGCCAAACGTCCGGTCGGCCATGGCGAACAAATAGGGCCAGTCGAAATACCCTGCCTGAATGCCGACGACGGCAAAGATCAGCGCCGTCCCACCGAGCGCAAAAGCGACAGGATAGCCTGAAAAAATCAGGGCCAACGCCGCGACGAACATCAGAGGGCCGAGGTGGTCGCCGCTCATCTGCTATGACAAGGTGAGACCGTTTTGGCTCGCTGGATATCACTCATGCCCTCAAACTCTTGCGCCCGGCTGCAGCGCAACCACCGACTTTATCGCCTGCGATATTCCTTGCAGAAACAGCAGTACGAACGCGACGGGAACGAGCGCCTTTATGGGGTAGCGGGGGAGGCCGCCGGGGTCGGGCGAGACCTCCCGGACGGCCCACGAATCCATTACCGCAGGCAATGTTGCCCAGACCATCAACACACAAAAGGGGAGAAGGAAGAGCAGCGTCCCGGCCAGATCAATCGCTGCCCTGCTTCTCGGAGACAGGCGGCCAAACCAAACATCAACCCGTACGTGCGCGTCCTCGCGGAGTGTCCAGGCGGCACCAAGCAAAAAGACAGAGCTGAAGAGATACCACTGCGCCTCGCCGATCGCGTTCAGGGAAACGGAAAGACCCAGTGGCTGGCCGACGTACCTGAGAATCGCTCCAAGTGCGCCGGCCCCAATCATCGCCAGAAGCAGCCAACCCGTGAACTGGCCGATCCACCCATTCAAACGGTCGATGGTGCGGGAGAATCGGAGGAGGGTGGGCATGGTCAGCGCGTTGGGTGGGCCGAAACTATGGACCAGGCCGGGAGGCCTCCAACCCAAACACCTGCTAGTTAACCGGCAACGAGATGTAGCGCGATTCAGCGGGCGGCTCGAACGTAAGCGGCTCGGGATCGCCCACCGGCGTCCACTCCTCCACCTCGCACGACGGCTGGATGAACCGCTCCACCGTAAACGAGGGGCCGGGCCCAGCGGTAATGCGCGCGGCGGTACTCCCCGCATGCCCGGCAGCGCAAGCTCCGTCGTACATCGCCGTGCTTCCGCGGTCGGTGAAGCCATCGGCAAGAAAATGGGCGAGCGTCACGCTTCCGGATTCCTGGCCTCCCATCCCGAAAAAGCCTGTCAGTACCAGCTCATCCAGCCCGTCGTCATCGATGTCGGGAATGGCCGAGAGGGCCTGAGCAATGCCGGTGAACACTGCGTTGTAGACCAACTGGTCCCCTTCGATCACAGCGAGCCCCGATTTCGGGCAGCAACGTGGCCAGACGCTCATGACATAGAGGACAGCCACTTGAGACGATCCGGGCAGCGTGAAGGCGCCTTCCGCGACGCCCATAATGCGGATGTCCTCCTCATATGCCGGATCGTTTGCCTGCCAGTATGCGCGCGCGGCAGCAGCGATTTCGGTGAAGACGGGCCGGGAGGCCCAGGTGGAAAGGTCCTCGCCCCGATTCCCGGTTCGGCCATCCGCGATTTCGATTGCGTCGGCGGCGGTCGAGAGGTCGTCCGGGGATTGTGCATCCGCGCACGCGAATAGTGTGGTGACGAGAGCAAGAAGGGATAGTCGGGTCGACATTGGCGTAGAGGCTAGAACGCTGCAAAATGCACTCTCGTGGCGCATTTGCGCAAGCGGAGCGCTCAAGAAAAGCGAATGTCCCGATTTACGGTTTGGGCGGGGCGCTAGCCTCTCCGCCCATTCTCCAACGCCATGACGGCCAGCCCATCCACCCGGTTGTTGAGATCGTCGTCGGCATGGCCTTTCACTTTTACGAACGCCACGGAATGCTTCTTTGTGAGTTCGACGAGCCGCTCCCAGAGATCCTGGTTCTTGACCGGCTTTTTGTCGGCCGTTTTCCATCCGCGCTGAATCCAGCCGCTAAGCCAGTCCTGATTGCAGGCGTTGACGATGTATGCGCTGTCCGTGTGGATGGACGCGTGTACGGGCTCCTTCATCACGGACAGCGCCTCGATCACCGCCATGAGCTCCATGCGGTTATTGGTCGTGTGTTTCTCGTATCCTGTTATGACCCGCTCGTGTTCGCCGAACAGGAGAATCGCTCCCCAGCCACCGGGTCCGGGATTTCCGCTGCACGCGCCGTCGGTGTAGATGGTGACGTTCTTCTGCACTATCGCGTATTTCGGATTGCGTAATGAATGTGGGCCGCGCCTAAGTTAGCCGCCCCGTTCGTGCCCTACGGAATACGCATCACGCGATAGCTTTGAAGTTCGTCGACTACGTAACAATCTCGGTGCGGAGCGGCAAAGGCGGAGCCGGCTCACGCTCGTTCCGCCGGGCGAAGTACGAGCCACGCGGTGGGCCCGATGGCGGCGACGGGGGGGCGGGTGGCTCCGTGATCCTGGAGGGAGACGCCAATCTTTATACGCTGCTGGACCTTCGTTACAACCGCCACCACTTTGCCGAGAGCGGCAAGCCCGGGCTGGGCGCGATGAAGTCGGGCAAGAGCGCCGAGGACATCGTTCTCAGGGTTCCTCTTGGGACGATTTCGCGCGAGACGGAGACGGGCGAGCGCATCGGCGAGATAACGGAGCCCGGGCAACAAACGGTTTTGGTGCAGGGCGGCATGGGTGGGCTCGGGAATACACACTTCAAGAGCGCAACACGGCAAGCTCCGCAGTACGCACAGCCCGGCCAGGCTGGCGAAGAGCGCGAAGTGACACTTGAGCTGAAACTGCTTGCCGATGTCGGTCTTGTAGGTTTCCCCAACGCGGGCAAGAGCACGCTGATCTCCGCGATTTCCGCCGCGAAACCGAAGGTAGCCGACTATCCGTTCACGACGCTGGAGCCCAACCTCGGCATGGTTTACGTCGGCGACTACCGCTCGTTTGTAATGGCAGACATTCCGGGAATAATAGAAGGTGCGAGCGAAGGAAGAGGCCTAGGAATCCGTTTCCTCACGCACATCGAGCGAAACGCGCTGTTGCTCTTTGTTATCCCAGCCGACGAGGACGAGCCCGCGGCCCATTATGCGACGCTGCTCGGCGAGCTTGAAGCGTTCGAGCCCGAGCTATTGGCCAAGCCGCGCATCGTTGCCCTTTCCAAAACGGACCTGCTGCCACCGGGCCTGATGGAAGAGTGGTTGGCGGAGATCCACGCCGGATTCCCGGCGAACGTCCAGGTTTTGCCAATCTCGGCGGTCGCGCATCAAGGCCTTGAAGCATTGAAAGAGCAGCTATGGTCGGCTATCGACGCTGAGAAGAGGGCGGCGATGTGACGAGGGATGTCAGCCGCCGTTGCTACTTTCTGCCATGCATCTCTTCCCACCGGCCCCGTTGCCCACCGTCGATTCATCCGATCCGGACGAGCAGCGTGCCCTCCTCGCTCTATCCGCAGTTCCCGGAATAGGATCGGGGCGGATTCGGTCGCTCGTGGCCGAGCTAGGGTCGGGGCGCGCAGTTCTGGATGCCCCAATCTGGCGACTGGAAAAAGTGGATGGTGTTGGTCGGCAGACCGCAGAGGCCATCTCACAATTTGAGGAGGATGGCTCAGCAGATCGGCAACTGGAGGCGGCGCGCAGGGTCGGGGCGGAGTTGATCACACTTCACGATGCGCGCTTTCCAGCCCTTCTGAAACAGATTTATGACCCGCCGCCCTTTCTCTGGGTTCGCGGTAGGCTCGCGCCGGAGGATGATCGGGCGATAGCCATTGTCGGGACACGCAAAGCTTCGGAATACGGCCGGAGAGCCGCCGAGCACTTCGCCTGCGAGCTTGTCCAGCGGTCGTTCACGATCGTCAGCGGGCTCGCCTACGGCGTCGACATCGTGGCGCATCGGGCCGCGCTCGACACGGGCGGACGGACCATTGCCGTATTGGGTTCGGGCGTAGATCGGATTTACCCCGCGACGCACCAGGACGTCGTTCGACGGATCATCGAAGAAGATCGGGGTGCCATCATTTCGGAGTTTCCGATGGGAGCAAAACCTGACGCCAGCAATTTCCCGCGCCGCAACCGGATCATCGCCGGGATGTCCCTCGGTACGCTCGTTGCTGAATCTAGCGGATCGGGCGGCGCGCTGATCACCGCCTTCGAGGCGCTCGAACAGAACCGCGAGGTTTTCGCTGTGCCTGCCCCGTTTCACTCGGAGATGGTTGGCACGAATCATCTCATCCAGAAGGGTCATGCCGCACTCGTAGCAAACGCCGATGATGTACTAGCAGCGCTGGGCGGCTTCGCGGAAGTCGGTGCGGAAAGCGGCGTTTCCGAGGCACTGGCTCCTCCATCAGATTTGAATCGGGCCGAGTCGAAACTGTATGGAGCGCTGGGCTCGGAGCCCGTGCATCTTGATGCCCTTTGCTTGGCAACGGAACTGGACGCGCCCTCGGCGCTTGTGTATTTGCTGAATCTGGAGTTTCGCGGGCTCGTCCGGCAGCTCGCGGGGAAGCAGTTTTACCGGGTTTAGAAAGATTTCAGATTTCGGATTTCGGGATTATGGGTAGTGGGATTTCGGCGGTCTGGCGGGTTCGACGGGCCACAAGCGTGCGCCGGAGCTCATCGGTTTGGGCTTGGCATGTGTGCGATCTTGCCCCACCACATTTGCACCATTCATGACCCACTCCGCCTACCGCGCCAACTTCCCTCACGCCGAGGGAATGGTCTACCTCGACCACGCGTCGACGGGGCCGTTGAGCACTCCTGTGATGGAGGCCATTCAGGCCTATCTGGAGCAACGGCATCGAACAAAACCCAACAACTTTTTTGATCTCCTTCCGACTATCAACAGAGGGAGAACGCGGATTGCCACGCTGCTCGGTTGCGATCGTGAGCGCATCGAGTACGCTCCAAACACGTCGTATGGGCTGAATGTGCTCGCACTCGGCTTTCCGTGGAAGGCGGGCGATCGCGTCGCCGTGCCCGATTGCGAGTTTCCAGGAAATGTGCAACCGTGGCTGGGCCTCCTTGAGCGCTACGGCGTCGAAGTGGATTTCATTTCAACTCGGGATGGCGCTTTCACCATCGCGGATGTGGAGCAAAAACTCCGTCCGGAGACCAGAGTGCTCGCCGTTTCCTGGGTGCAGTTCCTATCAGGATTTCGCTGCGACCTTAGCGCATTGGTCGGCCTCGCCCACGCGAACGGAACCCTTCTCGCGGTGGATGCGATCCAAGGGCTCGGAGCCCTTCAATTGAACGTCCAGGACACCGGTGTTGATTTTCTCGCCTCGGGTGGGCAGAAGTGGATGCTCGCGACCCAGGGGAGTGCATTCGTCTACGTCTCCGAAGAAATACAAGATCGACTACTGCCCGTGCGCGGCTGGATGAATGGCCCGGTGGACTGGGACGATTTCGGGGCCTTCACGGACAAACTCCATCCGAATGCCACGCGATTCCGCGTCGGCACGATCAATTCCGTTGGCTGCGTGGCGCTCGATGCGGCCCTCGGGTTGTATCTCGAAGCTGGCCCCGCCTGGGTTGAGGAACGCGTTCTCGCGAACGCTCGAAAGATGGCGGACGGCCTCGATGCCATCGGCATGAAACGCTTTGGTTCGCGCGACGCCAACCACGCGTCGGGCATTGTCACGGTTGAGGTGCCCGAGCCGGAAGCCATGTTCGCCCACCTCGAGAAGTGCGGGATCCACATCGCCGTGCGCGACCGAAAGCTGCGGTTCGCGGCCCATGCGTACAATTCAGGCGAGGAGATCGACCGCACACTTGATGCCTGCCGTGATTACGTGCTCAGCGTGATTACGTGAGATGGCTTCGATGACGCATCCCCGCGATCATGTGAGTACGCCCCCGTGCACGAACCCAAAATCGAAACCATTGTCGAGATTGACGTGCCGCCTGGACAGGAGGGGGGCACGCGGTTGGATATTTACCTGACGTCGAAGATGGCCAACGTGACGCGGGCCAAGGTTCAGCGCGGTATTCGGGATGGAAACGTGGATGTGAACGGGATCGCGCGGAAGAAAGTCTCGCATCCCGTTCAGCCCGGCGACCATATTGTCTGTCGGATCATGCGTCCGCCGCCGATCGAGGTAGTTCCGGAAGATATCCCGCTCGATATCGTTTTCGAGGACGAATGGCTGCTCGTTGTCAACAAAGCTGCGGGAATGGTGGTGCATCCGGCGTTTGGCCACAGATCCGGGACGCTGGTGAATGCATTACTACACCACGTAGGTGCCGCTGCGATTTCTGCGGAGGAACTCGACGATGACGATGACGATTTCGGGCTTTCCACTGCCACTGCCGCGCCCCACTTCGAAGGCGACCTCACGATTCGGCCCGGTCTCGTACATCGGCTCGACAAAGACACATCCGGCTTGCTCGTCGTGGCCAAAGACGACTTCACACACTCGGAGCTGGCGAAGCAATTCATCGATCGATCCATCCGTCGGCGCTACCTCGCCGTGGTTTGGGGAACTCCGGCGCCTCCTGCTGATCGCATTGAGACGTGGCTCGGACGAAGTTCAAAAGATCGAAAGAAGGTGGCCGTGGTAAGGGAAGACCATGGGAAGTGGGCGGCCACGAATTACGAAACCATCGAGGTTTTCCAGCACGCGGCGCTGCTTGGTTTCAAACTCGAAACCGGCCGGACGCATCAGATCCGGGTCCACGCTCGGCACATCGGGCATCCGATACTGGGAGATACGACCTACGGCGGCGACACGATCCGGGCCGGTCCAGAGACGACGAAGCGCAAGCAGTTTTTCAAGAACCTCTTCAAGCGGATGCCGCGTCAAGCACTCCACGCACACACGCTCGGCTTCCGTCATCCAAAAACGGGAGGCGCCCTCGATTTCGGGGCTCCGCTTCCGGAGGACATGGGGTTTGTGTTGGACAGGCTGAGAGCGGTGGAGGGCTGAGGAATTGGGTGAACGGCGAAGGCAACAGGGACGTTGATTCGCATCAATGCCGTTTGCCGTCCGCCGTCTTCTGTGCGCCGACCGCGGCCCGCCGCCTCACGTCAATACGTAATGGCGTCATCACGGCCTCCGTCCCCGTATCTTCGGCGGCCCTTTGCACTGGTCGTCGGAAGACCTTCGCCCGACGCCGCAGGTCTTCGAGCCGCCAGCGAGTATCGCCCATGTTCCAAACCATCCGCGGCACGTTCGACGTCCTCCCCGACACGCAGAATTCGGGCGAGCAGTTCGTGCCCGGAAGTGCGATCTGGCGGCACGTTGAAGCGCGCATTCGCGTGACCATGGAACGATTCGGATTCGAGGAAATCCGTACGCCGATCTTGGAGCCGCTCGGGCTCATCGCGCGCGGCGTTGGGCAGACGACGGACATCGTTCAGAAAGAAATGTTTGTTGTTCGGCGCCGGGACGAGGAGTATGTCCTGCGCCCGGAGGTGACGGCGCCCGTCATGCGTTCTTTCCTCCAGCACAGCCTCGGTCAGCGCGGTGGAACGCAGCGACTCTACTACTTCGGGCCGTGTTTTCGTGCAGAACGGCCACAAAAAGGCAGGTTTCGGCAGTTTCATCAGTTCGGAATTGAACTCCTCGGCGCCGAGAGCCCGATGGCCGACGCCGAGGCCATCGCGTGCATGCTGACGATCTACGATTCGTTCGGAGTCACGGAAACCCGGTTGCGCATCAATTCGCTCGGCGACGCGGAATCGCGTCCGCAATATCGCGAGGCGCTCCAGGCATACTTCGAGCCCCTTCGCAGTCAACTTTCCGAGACCAGTCGGCAGCGTCTCGACGCGAACCCGCTACGAATCCTGGACACAAAGAGTGAGGACGAGCGCGCGCTCCTCACCGACGCGCCCCGCATCAGCGAGTACCTCAGCGACAATGCGCGCGCACATTTCGGTGCCGTCAAGCGGTTTCTCGACTCGCTGAACATTTCGTACATCGAGGATCCGCTGCTGGTACGTGGCCTCGACTATTACACGGGTGTTGTGTTCGAACTCGAATCGGATGACCTGGGCTCGCAACGCGCGCTTGTCGCAGGCGGGCGCTACGATGGGTTGGCCGAGGCGCTGGGGGGGAAGCTTTCCGTTCCCGCCGTCGGTTGGGCTGCCGGGTTCGAGCGGCTCTTCCTCGCTCTCCAGGCGAATGGCTACGAATTCCCTGAGCTTGAGCGGCCCCACGCGTTTCTCATTGCGCTCGGAGCGGAGGCTCAGAACTGGGCCTTTTCCGAGGCGCAGCGGCTTCGCGCCAGCGGGCTCTGCGTTGAATTCGATCTTTCGGGTCGGTCGATGAAAGCTCAGATGAAAGAAGCCGACCGGAAACGAGCGCACTTTGCGGTGATCGTTGGCGAGAACGAACTCAGCTCTGGCAGGGCAACCGTCCGCGATCTGGATTCATCGGAGCAACACGAGGTCTATTTTGACGAGATTGCGAGCGTTTTACAGTCATTCAGCGCATCTGCAGACAATGAATACGTGACTAAGTGAATACGTGAGTAACAAGTACAAAATATCATCACCGTTTACGTAATCGCGTCCATCACGCAATCACTTATCATGTACCCCCGCTTAACCGATATTCTTCAGGACCTTTTTGGCATCAACCTGCCATTGCCAATCTATTCGTTTGGTTTCATGGTGGCAACTGCCATCGTGATCGCCGCAATTCTTTTGAAGCGCGAATTAGACCGGATGCACGGTCTGGGACAATTGAGCTCCGTGCAGGTCAGGGAGAAAGACAAGAAAGGGCGCGAGAAAACTAAGAGCGCGAGCCCCTCCGCCATCGTCTGGACGATGATGCTTATCGCGGCAGGCGTTGGCATTGCTGGTTCCAAACTCTTTCACATTATCGATCATTGGGATCGCTTCACCGCCGATCCACTTGGCCTTGTGTTCAACCCGGCGGGCCTCACGTTCTACGGCGGCTTGATCAGCGCGACGATTGTGCTTGGCTTGTATGTCAGGAGCAAGGGCCTTTCCTTTTCGCGCGTTGCGGACGCTGTAGCTCCGAGCCTCATGCTGGGGTACGGCATCGGTCGGATCGGCTGCTATCTCGCGGGCGACGGCGACTGGGGGACGTGTTCCTCACTCTCGCAAAAGCCGGGCTGGCTACCGGACTTCGCGTGGAGCGAAACTTTCCCACGAAACATCCTTCAGGTTGATGTCTCAACCTGGGTGCCCGAGGGAGGCCGTGTGTGCGCGCTGCCCGCCGAGCTCGTGTCCGGCGTTTATCCGACGATGCTGTACGAGACGCTCATGGCCTTTGCCTTCGGTGCCGTCCTTTGGAGCATCCGCAAACATCCCTTCAAGGCCGGGTGGTTGTTTTCGATTTACCTCATTTTCAACGGCGTCGAGCGGTTTCTGGTTGAATTCATCCGGCTAAATCCGGAGAATGCGTTCGGGCTTACCCAGGCACAACTCATCGCGATTGGCTTGATGATTGTCGGCTTTGTGGGTTTTGGACTAACGGCGCGTAGAGAACCGCAAGCGCCGATCCCGGGGCTACCCAAGTATTCGATGCCCCCGACCAAATGACGTCCACCAGTCCCGATTTTAAGGAGGAACTCGTGGCCGAAACAGACACGCTTGCTGCACGCACGGTGGTGACACGAGCGGGGGGCGCCTCGCTTTGGATGATCCCGAGTAAGGTGCGTGATGTCGTTTCGTTTCGTGGCTCCTTCGAAACCGCGCCGGATCTGACGGGGGCCGACGATCTTGCCCAACACCTCGTTGTAGATCTTCTCGACAAAGGCACGCGGCACCGAGATCGCTTTGCTATCGCCGAGGCCATCGAAGGCCGCGGCGCGCAGCTTTCGTTTTACCCCGACACCCTTCGCGTAGGTTTTTCGGGCAAAGTGTTGAAGGAAGACGTCACGGAAATTCTAGCCATTGTGGCAGAACAATTACGGGAGCCTCTCCTGGACCCTGACGAATTCGCCAAGGAGCGCGCGAAGGCCATCGCGGGGGTACGGAATGCCATGGACTCCACCACCGCGCAGGCGTCCGGTGCGTTGAAGCGAATGCTTTTTAAAACGGATCATCCGAACCACGTGCGTTCGTTCGCCGACGAAATTGACGCACTAGAAAAGTTGACCATTGATGAGGTCGCCGCTTACCATAAGGGCCACTTTGGCTCGGACGGCTTCCACATCGCGTTCGCCGGAGATCTCGATATGGGCGTCGTGGGCGAGAGCGTGCGAGCCTGTCTGGGAGATTGGCCCACTCACGGATTGACCGGGCAGTACTCAAAGGACGCGGAGACGGTCGCCCCGGCTCGCGAGAATGTCGCGATGGCAGAGAAGCAGAACCTCGATGTTCGGTTCGGGCACGCGCTAAGTCTCCGCCGCGACGATGACGATTTTCTCCCCTTGTACGTCGGCAACAATGTGCTCGGCGGAAACTTTTCCGCCCGCCTGATGCAGATCGTTCGCGACCAAATGGGCCTCACCTACGGAATCGGCTCGGCGCTCGCTGGCGTCAACATTGAGCACGGTGGATATTGGCACATCGATGTATCACTCTCGTCCGAGAATCTCACGCGGGGTGTGGACGCAACGCTTAGTGTCGTGCGGGATTTCGCTGCCGCGGGCATCACCGCCGACGAGTTGGAGGAGAAAAAGATGACGATTGCCGGAAACCATGTGATCGGCCTTGCCACGACAGGCAGCCTTGCTGCGCGCCTGCTGGTCAATGCCGAGCGCGGATTTCCCGTTTCCTATCTCGACGAGTATCCGCAGCTCGTGAAAGCGATTTCACTTGACGAAGCCAACACGGCGATCCGGAAACACTTCGATCCGGAGGCGCTGAGCGTGGCTGTTGCCGGGTCGTTGCCTGCCGCGTAGGCGCTAGTCCTTGACGATCGTCACAAAGGGGTCGTCGTCATCCTGCTCGTCGAAGATATCTGCTTTGGGGAGGACGAACGCGAGGATTATGTAGAGCGGGATGGTGGCACCACTTCCGACGATGGTGCCGATAACGAAGGCGATTCGAACGAGCACAGGGTCGATTCCGAGGTAGCTCGCGATCCCTCCTGCGACTCCCGCGACTACCTTGTGCTCGCGCGATTTTGCCAGGCGTTTCCGTGTCCCAGATCTGCGTTGACCGACCCTCGCTCGGGCTCGCTCGGCGCTGCGACCGGCCTCCCTCGCTGCTCGTTGTGCCGTCATTCTGGCCTGTTCGAATGCCGTCGTGGCGGTGCGCTGTTGCGTGGGCCCGACGTGGCCCATGGTCTTCTGCATTCGTGCAGTCCGAGCCCTCCGCTCGCGCGCCTTGCGCCGGGCCTTGAGTCGACGGCGCGACGGACTCCAGGACAAAACGCCGAAGCCCGTCATGATGATAAGAATGCCCGCGAGCCATGGAAGCAGCGACACGAACGCGCCCAAACTGAATGGCAGCGGGAAAAAGCCGAGATTCTGGAGGAGATAGATCGTGCCGATCGCGATGATCGCGAGCCCCGAACCTGTTTGGAGATTCAGGAAGCCTTCCTTTTTCTCCTTCAGCTGCTCCTCAACCTCCTGGTCCTCCAGAAAATCCTCGACATCGTCCTCCGTGATGTCATTGTCGAGACCGAACATCGACTCGTACGCAAGCAGTCCGTCCTGCTCTTCCTGTCCGTCGCCTTGTTGAGGTTGAGTGCGTTGGCGAGTGGCCATGCTCCGTCGCTTTGGGGTGAGAGGCGAAAAGTACGGTCAAGGCAGGGAGAGGTTGCGGGAGGATAGGGTTAAGGGGGAAGGTAAAAGTGAGGGGGGGAAAGGGAAAAGTGAGAACGGCGAAGGGGAAGGGCGACGCGAAAGAGGGAGGTGAAATGCGAAAAGCGTGAGAGGTTGAGGACATCTGTCGTTTCGTTAGCCGAAATCTGCAATCCGTCCTCGGTTCGTCGGCCGCCGTCCTCCGTCATCTGTTGTCATCCCGTAGATTCGTCCAATTCCCTCCTCGCCCACAAACCGCTACCTCCAATGTCGGAGACGTCCAACCGTATCGACGCTTTCGCGGCATACCGCGAACGCATGAACCACAGGATTCTGGAGGAGAAGGACCACCGAGGCATCAAGCGGTTTTTCAACCTCGACACGGCAGCGTACAGGGACGGTGCCCTGGACTCGCGAACGAAGGAGCTGCTGGGCCTGGTCGCTTCGATGGTACTCCGTTGCAACGACTGCATCGACTACCACATCGGCCAATGCGTCGAAGCGGGTTTCTCCGACGACGAGCTGGACGATGCGATGAACGTGGCGCTAGTCGTTGGCGGAAGCATCGTCATCCCTCATCTCCGGCATGCCGTTGAGACGATTGACCTCACGAGGGCTAAAGGAGATTCCTGACCGCTAACCCTTACCACCCTTCGCGATGATCTTCCGTCCCGGAGGTCCGCAGGTCTGAGTATGCGACGAGGGCAGGGAAGAACGGAAGGAGGAAGCGCTGGCTCGTTACGAGGTACGGCAGGCCGCCACCGCCCGTCCCCGAATCATCCGGGACGTGCCGCTTGACCGTTTTGCGGTGGATGGTCAGGAAACTGTCGGGATTCGTTGAGTGGAGTGCCGTGTCAGTGGCTGAGATGCGGTCGAGGACAAAGGTGAGGCAGGTTTTGTGGTCGTGCAGCTTGGTAGCGGCTCGTCGGGCGGCCGAGAGTGAGCGCCGCCGCTCGTTCTCCTTTGCAACGACGGCGAACAGGTCCGCGCGGAAGCGCTCGGTCGCCGCCTCGGCGTCTGACTGATCGCCCATCGTCGTTTGAACCCGAGTCACGGCGCGATCCACGTCGTCCCCCTTTATCTGGCGAATGCCGATGACGCGGTCCACATCCTGGAACGTTGACCCCAACCGCGAGAGCACGGCGTGTGCGATGTCGTCCAGTTCGGCAACGATTCGCGCGGGATGTCCTTCTTCGGGGTACGTGCGCTCGTGACCACTTCGGAGAACCAGTGGATCGGCAACGCCTAAGTGGTTGACCGGGCAGCCTGTGTAGTTCTGGCCGAACGAAGCGCCCGGAAAAACGCGCAGCCCAAGGTAGGGTGTCTTGCCGAACGCACGTTGAATCAACCGCAACTGGGCGGACTGGAAGCCGCTGGCGGGTGTCAGAAAATCCCTGAACAGCGCGTATTCCAGGCTCGAAAAGAGCACATCGTCGTCTTCGCCTTTGCCGACGAAGGCCATGACCGTCGGAAGTACGGATCGCGCCGAATGCCTGAGACGCGCCACGGCAGTCATGGCCGGCCGCCAGAAAGAAGAAGGTCCGGATTCCGTGGGCAGATTCTCCTGGCAGAGTGCGTCGAACGTCGCGTTGTCGAGCCCGAGCAGTTGATGCAGCGTCTGGGCGACGACGCCGAGGTCAAACGTCATCTGCTTGAAAACCAGCTCAAACATCTGGTGGATGACGATAAAGATGCGCTCGTCGGGAATGACCGAGGACGGCTTTTGAGCGTCAAGCAGGCGATCCAAACCCAGGTAGTGCCCGTACTCAATGAAGCGGCGATCGTTCTCGTCGGGCGGATTGACACGGGGCATCCCCTGCTGGTCGGTCAATCGCGCCGTGTCGGGGCTTTGGCGCACGTCCGGGTCAAGGGAAAAGTCCCACCAGTCGGATTCGGTCTCAGTCATTCTTCTGGGTCGTTGCGATCGGCGGAAGGATAGCGACGATCAGACACGTCACGTGTGGGGAATTCCCGCTGGATTTCGTACCGTAGGTCAGTCGATCGAACAATCCGGATACCACCCGAAACAGCCATGGACCTCCAGAACAAAGTAGCCGTCGTAACTGGGGCCAGTCGTGGGCTCGGCGAACACTTCTCACGGCAACTCATCATGAAAGGCGCAACGGTTTTCGGGCTCGCGCGCAGCGAAGCTGACCTGAAGGGAGTCGGCGAGGAACTGGGCGACCGCTTTCAGGCCATCGTCTGCGACGTGACTGACCCGGACGCCGTCAAGCGGGCTTTCGCCTTCGTTCAGGATTCCACGGATTCGCTGGATGTCCTCATCAACAACGCTGGGCTGGGTCGTTTTGGTGGGATCTCAACCTTGTCGCTGGACGACTGGAATTTGCAGATTGACGTGAACCTGAATGGCGCGCACTACTGCGCGCGCGAGGTCGTGCCCATCATGCAGAAGCAGAACGAACGGACCGGCTTTGGCGGACACATCATAAACATCGCGTCCGTTGCCGGACTGATTGGAAACCCAAACCTCAGCGCATACAACGCGACGAAGTTCGCGCTTCGTGGCTACAGCGAGGCACTCATGAAGGAGTTGCGTGAGGACGGCATCAAGGTGTCGTGCATTTATCCCGGCTCGGTGGCCACGCAGTTCGCATCCTCCAGCGGCGGCGGCGAGTCGACAAACCCTATGCAGCCTGAAGACGTGGCGGCCACGGTCATCCACGTGCTCGAAGGCCCCGACAATTATCTGATTTCCGAAGTCGCGATGCGGCCATTGCGGCCGAAAGGGTAGAAGAAAACCGGGACAGTGTATCCGTGGATGACACGCCAGTCGGCTTGTCCCGCCTTGTCCGTCGACCACGCGGATCATTCACTCCCGCATAGAGCGTCTGCCCATCCTCAATGTTCGAGATAGAGCACACCCGAAGCGTTGCTGGGCAGGATAAGACCTTTTTAGTCTTCGGAATCTCTGACTGGATACCGCGTTGTTGACGGGCCGTCAATTCTTCAATGAGGCCATATCGATCACAAAGCGATATTTCACGTCGCTGTTGAGCATCCGCTCGTAGGCTTCGTTGATCTCCTGCATTTTGATGAGTTCGATGTCGCAGACGATGTTGTGCTCGCCGCAGAAATCGAGCATCTCTTGCGTCTCGGGCAGCCCGCCGATGAGCGAACCGGCAAGCTGGCGACGTGGGAACAGCAGGCTGAATACGCTCACGGCCTGCGGATTGGGTGGAGCGCCTACAACGACCATTGTGCCGTCGAGTTTGAGCAGGCCGAGATAGGCGTTCATGTCGTGATCCGCCGAAACAGTATCGAGGATCATGTCGAAGCTGCCTGCGTGTGCGGCCATCGCATCGGCGTCCTTGGAGATCACGACTTCATCGGCACCGAGCCGCTTGCCATCTGCGACCTTGCTCTCTGAGGTCGTGAACAGGACGGTGTGCGCCCCAAAGGCGTGGGCGAACTTCACGCCCATGTGTCCGAGCCCGCCGAGCCCGACGACTCCAACCTTCTTGCCGGGACCTGCTCCCCACTTGCGCAGCGGGGAATACGTCGTGATGCCGGCGCACAGCAACGGGGCCGCGCCTGCGGGGTCAAGGTTCTCCGGCACCTTGAGAACGAAGTCCTCCGTGGTGACGATTTTTTCGGAATACCCGCCGAAGGTCATGCCTCCCGAATGCTTGTCCGGACCGTTGTACGAGAAGACGGACCCGTTCTCACAGAACTGCTCCAGCCCTTGCGAGCAACTCGGACACGTGCGGCAGGAATCCACCAAGCAGCCCACCGCGGCCAAATCGCCAACGTTAAACTTGGTCACATCCGAGCCAACGCGCGTGACCCGGCCGAGAATCTCGTGGCCGGGCACGACGGGGAAGCTCGTCATGCCCCACTCATCGCGGACGAAATGAAGGTCGCTGTGGCAAACGCCGCAGAAGAGGATATCGATTTCCACGTCGCCGACGAGCGGTTCACGCCGGTTGATCGAGAACGGGGCGAGGGGCGAGGTTGCGGATTGGGCGGCAAAGGCGTTGGTTGGCATCGGGGGCTCTACAGCTAGTGAATCGTGGGGAAGGTCGGTTTTCGATCTCGACAAGGTAAGTGATGCTGACAGTACACACGTTCGCTTCGCTAAATCAGGACTTGCTCATGGCTCGAATCTAGGGCTGCGTCTCTAGTTTCGAGTGGGCCGCGTTCAGGGAAGCCTGGGGGAGCCTACAGCTCGGCCACCCCAACCCCTCATTGTCCAAGGAGGGGAGCTAATAGACTCATCCCTATTTACTATTTAGGGGTGCCGCTCAGCGCCGCTGCCAGGCATGCGCGGGGACCATCGTGCCGAGCGTGCGAGGCGGAGGGTTTGGCCTCCGTACCTTTCGACAGCCTCCTCTGAGGATGAACACTATGCAAGGCAACCTGAATTCATTCGACACCATCATCCGAGGCGGAAGCGTCGTTACGCCGACGGGCACCATCAACGTCGACATCGGCATCGTCGGCGAAACAATCGCCGCCATCTGCGAGGGGCTCGAAACCAACGGCGCCACCGTCATCGACGCGACCGGGCATCACGTCATCCCCGGCGTGCTCGACGTCCACGTCCACCTTGAGTTGCCTTTTTGCGGCACCGTCTCGTCCGACGACTACCGGACAGGCACACGAGCGGGTGCCCGCGGCGGCGTCACCACGCTCATCGATTTCGCCATCCCGTACGAAGGCGACTCCCTCAACGACGCCGCCGACAACTGGATGAAGAAGGCCGAGGGCAAGGCGCTCATCGACTACACCTTCCACATCTGCATCACGCGCTGGGACGAGCACAAGGAGCAGATCCGCGGGATGGTGGACCGCGGCTTCTCGACGTTCAAGGAGTTCATGATCTACGAGTCGGAGGGCTGGCAGTCCGACGACCGAGCGATGTTCGGGACGCTGGAGTTGATGAACGAACTCGGCACGATGTTGCTCGTCCACGCCGAGTCTTCGCGCGTGCTGGATGAACTGATCGCGCGCCACCACACACCCGAGTTGATGGAGAAGTACGGCGCGCGACTCCACCGAATGACACGGCCCAACTTCATCGAAGCGGAGGCCATTCAGCGGGCCGTCACATGGAGCGAGGTGACAGGTGGGCAGTTGTACATCGTCCATATGTCGACTGCCGAAGGCACCGAGATCATCAAGGCCGCGAAGGAACGCGGCGTGCCGGTCCTCGCCGAAACCTGCGCGCAGTACCTGGTTTTGGATGATTCCGTCTTCGACCGCGAGGACGGCCATCTCTTCGCTTGCTGCCCGCAGCTCAAGAAACCAGCGGACGTCGAGCGGCTCTGGCAGGGCTTGAAGGAAGGAACAGTCTCGGTCGTCTCGACCGACACGTGCACGTTCACACGCGAGCAGAAGGCCATGTGGGAGGGCGACTGGACGAAGATCCCGATGGGAATGCCGGGCCTCGAAACGCTGATGCCGCTCGTCTACACGCACGGCGTGCTGAAGAACCGAATCTCGCTCGACGAGATGTGCCGCAAACTCTCTACCGACCCCGCGCGGATCATGGGGCTCGCTCCAAAGAAGGGGGCTATCGAAGTTGGCGGGGACGCTGACATCGCGATTATCCATCCGACGAAAACCATCAAAGTGGACCCAGCCACGATGGAAACCAACGCCGACTGGTCGCCCTTCGAAGGCTGGGAGCTGGCCGGATTCGCCCGCACGACCATTTCGCGCGGCGAGGTCATCGTGGACGACTACAAGGTTGTAGGGCAGGAGGGACGTGGGCAGTGGCTGCCGAGGAAGACGGCGGGGCTGCGGGGTGCTATATCATCCACTGATTTGGAATCGGAGGCCGCAACAGCTGCTTCTGCATAATCATTCTTCATTCTCTGCCACTATGCCGAAAGTAGAAACCGAAATTCAGGAGTTTGTGGACGCCATAGGAGCGAGGTTTCCGCGTTGGAAGGACAAGGAATACGCCCTGTTTTCAGTAGTTCCTAGACGAGGTAACTACTTCGTACACGCAAATGGCTTTATGATCGTAAAACTCAGCCGCTCTCCAAAGCCGTTTTGGGGGCTCGGTAAGAAACACGTTGACTTCCTAAACGACTTGGTCGCGAATTACTTCCTAGTCCTTCTCGAATCGAGCAGTTCTGGCTATCTGTTCGACAAGGACGAGATTAACGCGAACGTCAGGCGTGGTGCTTGGGGCCTGTCCGGGAGCGACTACAAGATCAATGCTTCCACCTTGCCTCGACGCAATGTGTTTCACAATGCCGAGCAGTTTCTAAGTCGAACCCAGACGACAGAAGGATGACCCACATGTGTGCCGCTACCAACATAGGCATATCGAATGGAAGTCATTTTAACCGAACAACTTCTCGCCAACGTGATCGGAGGAGAAGAACGAGCGAGCGCCTCCACGGAGACGCTTCCGGTTCAGGCTCCCGCCACCGGCGAGGTCCCGCTCTCCGCATCTCGAAGCCAGCCCCTGCAGTAACTTGAGTGCATGAAAGTCCACGAGGTCATCAAACTGGTCGAGAAGGAAGGGCGGCGGCACGTCAGGATGAAGGGTAGCCACCGCCAGTTCAAACACGCGAACAAACTGGGCAAAGTCACAGTTGCAGGCAAACTTGGTCTCGACATCCCACCGGGAACCCTCAACAGCATCCTCAAGCAAGCCGGATTGAAGTAACCATGCAGTACGCCGTTGTCATCGAACGAGGGGAGACCAGCTTCGGGGCCTACGTTCCGGATCTGCCCGGGTGTGTCGCCGTGGGCGAGAGTGAGGCCGAGGTGCGCAATCTCATCCGTGACGCCATCGCCTTTCATGTGGAAGGAATGCGTGAAGATGGCGATGTTGTTCCAGAGCCGAGTGCACATGTGGAGTACGTCAAGGTTGCCAGTGCCGCCTGATGACCGGATAGAGCGCCGCTTGCGTTGGCAGTCTTTCCAGCGGATGTCTCGCCGAGGCCCCGGCCACCGGCGAGGTGATTGCCAGGCAACCTGTTCGCTGGTGTGGCGTTCGAAGCGAACACGTGACTTAAACTGCTATGTCCCGCACTTTCCAGGCCGTCGTTGAGAATGACGGGAGCCTTCGGCCTCTTGGACGAGTTGAGTTGAAGGCGGGCGATCGCGCCCTCGTCACGCTGCTCGACGAGAACGACTCGAATGAGACGGCGCTTCTGAGCCAGCCCGCGCTCGCCCCGGATTGGGAGCGGAAGGAAGAGGACGAAGCGTGGGCGCACCTCCAATGAGGCCTGGCGCTGTCGTTCTGGTTCGGTTCCCGTTCTCGGACCTCTCGGCGTCGAAGCTGCGTCCTGCCGTAGTGAATGCCGATGTGGGCAGTGGAGACCACGTCTTGGTGCAGGTGACGAGTAAATCGTACGCCGACCACCGCGCTGTGGAGTTGACCGACGACAGCTTCGAGAGCGGCGGGCTGGACCGAACGAGCTATGCGCGGCCGGGAAAGCTCTTCACCGCGAACGACTCCTTAATCGCAAAGGAAGTAGGCGCCCTCGCTCCCACCGCGATTCGGGTATTGGTCGCCGCCGTCGTCTCGCTGCTTGAAGGGTAGGTCTTTGGGCAGAGCGAGTATCACGAAGCACGGCTACATTTACATTGCCTCGGAGAATCGGAAGCCTATACCGGTCACTCCCCTTGAACGCTTCGCGGCAAGCGAATCGTCGTCTCAGGTTATTCCAATGGAACCCATCACAACCGAACAACGCCTCGACAACGTCATCGGTGGGGAAGAACGTGCCAGCGCCTTCTTTGCCTCGTCGAAGCGGTGTGCCGCCACGTTTGGCGGCTGAAGCCAAACCTGTTATGCAGCCTGCGAGAACTGGTCGCCGTGTTTCATGTATGAGGGGGACTTCCGAATACCGACTCGAGCAACCATGAGCGTCCAAGAACTAGAATCCGCCGTCTCTGAGCTTTCTCCAGACGAACTCGCTCGGTTCGCTGAATGGTTCGAGGCGTACAAGGCCGACGAGTGGGACCGCCAGATTCAAGCCGATGCGGAAGCTGGACGCCTTGACGGCCTCATCCGTGAAGCTGAAGAAGACATCGCAGCCGGCCGCGTTCGCCCGCTCCCATGACGCACCGTGCAACCGCCGGCTTCTGGCGGCGGTTCGAACGGCTTCCGGAGCCGGTTCAGCGGTTGGGTCGCAAGAATCATCGACTCCTCGAAGCCGATCCGCGCCACCCGTCGCTCCACTTCAAGAAACTGGCTGGCACGTCGCCGCCGCTATGGTCGGTTCGCGTCGGTCGAGACTACCGAGCGCTGGCTTTAGAGAGGGACAGTGTGGTGTTCTAGTTCTGGATCGGACCACACGCCGAGTATGGCCGAATCATTTCATAGGCTGTCGAGGCATGCCTACCTTGGAATCGCTTGATTACAGCTTGAGGAATATCCCATGGAAGCCATCGCAACCGAACAACTCCTGACAAACGTCATCGACGGCGAATAACGAATCAGCGCCTCGACCCGCACCATGCCGGTCGTGGCATTCGCCGCCTTGGAACAGAATGACGTGCGTGGTGTCGTATATTGACACCATGAGTGTGAACAGCAAACAGCGCAAAACGCTCAAGGCCGTCTTCGAAGACCCGGTTCGCTCCGATGTGCCCTGGGCAGCCGTTGAGACCTTGGTTGCTGCGCTGGGTGCCGAGATCACAGAAGGCAGTGGCTCCCGCATCCGTTTTGCGCTCGGCGGCATCCGCGCCGTGTTTCATAGACCTCACCCCCGCCGCGAAACCGACAAAGGCGCGCTGAAATCCGTGCGCCGTTTCCTTCGTGAAGCGGGAATTCAACCATAGTAACGCCATGCTGACGCACAAGGGATACACCGGGCACGTCGAGTTTGACGACGAGGCCGGCCTGTTTCACGGCGAGGTGCTTGACACGCGCGACGTGATCACATTTCAAGGCCGAACCGTGGAAGAAATCGAAGCGGCTTTTCGCGAATCGGTAGAGGACTACCTCGCCTTCTGCAACGAGCGGCAGGAAGAGCCAGACAAGCCGTTCTCGGGGCGGCTGATGCTGCGGCTACCGAAGGACCTCCACCGCGACGTATTCGTCGGGGCCAAGAGGGAGGGTAAAAGCCTCAACCAGTTTGTGGTGGAGCGTCTTCGCCAAGCCAGTTGACGCGACGTTTAAGGGAGAATCATTGGCCGGTGCGATCTGGGGTGAACTGCCATACTTCGCCAGATGACCGCTAACTTTGATCGTCCTCGTGCAAGAACCATTTGATTACAATTTGAGGAAAATCCAATGGAAGCCATCTTAACCGAACAACTCCTCGCCAACGTGATCGGCGGGGAAGAGCGCGCCAGCCTCTCAACCCGCACGATGCCCGTCGAGGCTCCGGCCACCGGAGAGGTGATTGCAGAAGTCCCGCTGTCTGACGCCTCAGATCTCGACGCAGCCGTTCAGGCCGCCAAGGCCGCGCAGATCGGCTGGGCGCGAATGCCGCTCAAAGACCGCGTGCAGGTCTTCTATCATCTGAAGGCGATGGTGGAAGAAGAGAAAGGTCATCTCGCCGACGTCATCACCCGCGAGAACGGAAAAACGCTCGGCGAGTCGGCGGGCGAGATTGCGCGCGCGGTCGAGTGCATCGAATTCGCGGCGTCGCTTCCCCAAACGGCGCTCGGAGATGTGCTGGAGGTCAGTCGCGGCGTTGAGTGCAAAACGATTCGGCAGCCGCTCGGCGTCGTGGCAGGCATCACGCCTTTCAACTTCCCGTTCATGGTGCCGCTGTGGATGATCCCGATGTCGATTGCGCTGGGGAATGCCTTCATCCTGAAGCCTTCGCCGCTCACGCCGCTGAGCGCGATGGAGATTACCAGGCTGCTCAAGAAGTCGGGTCTGCCTGACGGCGTCTTCTCCGTCGTTCACGGCGATAGGGAAATCGTTGAGGCCATTTGCGACCACCCGGGGATCGCCGCCATCGGCTTCGTCGGCTCAACGCGGGTGGCGAAGGCCGTCTACGAACGCGGCGTGCTGAATGGAAAGAGCGTCTGCGCGCTCGGTGGCGCGAAAAACCACCTCGTCGTAGTTCCCGATGCCGACCCTGAAATGACCGCGACAAACGTCGTGGCCTCCGTAACCGGCTGCGCCGGTCAGCGCTGCATGGCCGCAAGCGTTCTGTTGGCCGTCGGCGATGTCGATCCCATCCTCGAACGCATCCGCGAAAAGATGGCGGTGATGCAAGGAGGTCGCGAACTGGGCGCGATCATCAGCGAGGAGGCCTTCGACCGCATCACTGGCTACATCGACCGAGCGGAATCCAATGGAGCAAAACTCACGCTTGACGGACGCGGAGCCGTGGCGGAAAGTGCGCCGGAAGGTGGCCGATTCCTGGGGCCGAGCATCATCGACCATGCGACGCCCGACCACGAGGCCTCGTGTGATGAGATTTTTGGTCCTACGCTCACGATTATCCGCTGCAAGACGTTGGATGAGGCCATTGCCATTGAAAGCGCCAACCCGTATGGCAACGCAGCGGCCATCTATACTTCGTCCGGAGCGATAGCTGAGTACTTCACCAACGAAGCGAGCGCCGGGATGATTGGCGTGAACATCGGCGTGCCGGTGCCCCGCGAGCCGTTTGCATTCGGCGGATGGAACGACAGCAACTTCGGCGGGCGCGACATCACCGGGCCGGGTGCGATCGACTTCTGGACCAAGGCCAAGAAGATCACGACCAAGTGGTCGGACCAGCACCGCTCCAACTGGATGAGTTGAGCCTTGCTTGGAGCCCCTCCTTGGTGTCATCCTGAAATCGTTTCAGGATCTCAAAGGGATGCCGTAAACTCCATGAGATCCCGGATCGGGGTCCGGGATGACAACGGCGTAGCGCTGTCGCCGTCCGCTTGAGACGAACCATGCTTTGCGACCATCCCAAGCCGCTCGTCCATGCAGTCATTGACATGACGGAAAAAACCCGACTCAGCCCCGAGCAACTCGCGGAGAACTTCGCGGATTTGCATCCAGCATTCGACCGCGATGAAGCGGTCGTCGAGGCGTCGCGGTGCCTGTTCTGTTACGACGCGCCGTGCATGCGCGCTTGCCCGACGCACATCGACGTGCCGCGCTTCATCCGCCAAATCCTGCACGACAATCCCCAAGGCGCTGCGGAAACCATCTTTTCCGAGAATATCTTCGGTGGCTCATGTGCCCGCGCATGCCCCACCGAGGTGCTCTGCGAAGGCGCTTGCGTGGATCGAACGCTGTTGAAAGAGCCGGTCCAGATTGGACGACTTCAGCGATTTGCCACCGACCACGCGCTGGCCCACGATCTTCGGTTTTTCGAACCCGGCCCGGACACCGGCAAACGCGTCGCGGTAATCGGCTCGGGTCCGGCAGGGCTCACATGCGCGCACGAGTTACGGAAGCATGGCCACGCCGTCACGGTTTTCGAGGCGCGGGACGTGCCCGGCGGACTCAATACATTGGGAATCGCGGCATACAAAATCACGACCGAGTTCGCCTTGGCGGAAGTGCAGCCAATCCTCGATATGGGCATCGATATCCGCTACAACTCGCCGGTTGATGGCGCGATGTTGGACACCCTTCTTCGCGACTACGACGCCGTCTTTGTCGGTGTCGGGCTCGGTGAGACCGCCCGGCTAGATATCGAAGGCGAGGATGCCGACGGCGTCTGGGAGGCTCTCGATTTCATCCTTCAAACGCACACGGGTCCGCTTTCGGAGTGTCGCGTCGGTCGCGAGGTGGTCGTGATCGGGGCCGGCAATACGGCTGTTGACGTGGCGACGGAGGCCGTGCGCCTCGGTGCCGAGAAAGTGACCATTGTTTACAGGCGTACTTCCGATGACATGTCCGCGTTCACGTACGAGTACGAGCTAGCGAAGTCCGACGCCGTCAAGTTTCTCTGGCAAGCGCAACCGCTCCGATTTGTCGAGGAGGATGGCCGACTTGTTGGTCTGGAACTTCAGCGGGTTCAGCGGAATGACGACGGTCGCTCGTCGGCGCTCGAAGCCATCGAAGGCAGCACGTTCGTTCTCGACTGCGACATGGCGATCAAGGCGCTCGGGCAGACACCCATCCTTGACGTCGTGGCAAATGTCGATGGCCTGCTCGTCGAGAATGGTCGCCTTCAAGTCGATCCGCTAACCGGAGCAACAGGAGCGCTGGGCGTCTTCGCAGGAGGCGACTGTATCAGCAAAGGCGCTGAGATTGTAGACGCGGTTCAGGAAGGGAAAGTCGCAGCGGCTGGGATTTGTGAGTTTTTGTCATGACGCATCATAACTCCTTTCCACAATACCCGGGTTGGCTTTCAACCGGGGCTGACCAAAAAGTCCGCGCCTGGGTGGGCGTTTTGTGCATGTAAAGGGGTTGGTTTGGTTAAATTTAGCCATGCAAACTCTTGGATCCTCGGGCAAGGTCACCTTCAAGGAGTACCAGCCCCATCAGCCGACTTTTCTGCCACCGTCGCTCGACGAGTTGATCGCGCCCGATCACCTGGTTCGTCTGGTGAGTCATGCCATTGATCGGATGGATGTGACGCCGATCGTGGCGACTTACAAGGGCGGCGGCGCGAGCGCCTTTCATCCGAAGATGCTGCTGAAGGTGGTCATCTATGCCTACTCGCAACGGATCTACTCGGCGCGTCAAATCGCCAAGGCTCTGCGCGAGCAGATCCCCTTCATGTGGCTTGCCGGC
>JBGTDU010000094.1:0-43461 GCA_041748175.1 Rubricoccaceae bacterium | reverse complement strand
CTCGATGTCGCCCGTCACGTCCGTCGTGCGGAAGTAGAACTGCGGGCGGTAGCCCTTGAAAAATGGGGTGTGTCGGCCACCTTCGTCCTTGCTCAGAATGTAGACCTCGCACTCAAACTCCTTGTGGGGCAACACGCTGCCGGGCTTGATCAGCACCATGCCCCGCTCTACCGCGTCCTTGTCGATGCCACGAAGCAGAATGCCTGCGTTGTCGCCCGCCTGCGCCGAGTCCAGAAGCTTCCTGAACATCTCAACGCCCGTCACCGTCGAGCTCTGCTTCTCCTCCTGCATCCCGATGATATCCACCGGCTCTCCTACCTTGATCGCTCCGCGCTCGACGCGGCCCGTCACCACCGTACCGCGGCCCGTGATCGAGAACACGTCCTCAACCGGCATCAGAAACGGCCTGTCCACTTCGCGAACTGGCGTCGGGATGTAGCTGTCGACGGCCGCCATCAGCTCGTCCACCTTCGCTACCCACTGGTCTTCGCCGTTGAGGGCGCCGAGGGCCGAGCCCTGGATGACCGGGATGTCGTCGCCGGGGAACTCGTAGACGCTCAGGAGCTCGCGGACTTCCATCTCGACGAGCTCAAGGAGCTCCTCGTCGTCAACGAGGTCGGCCTTGTTCATGAACACGACCAGGTACGGAACGCCGACCTGGCGGGCCAAAAGAATGTGCTCGCGCGTCTGAGGCATCGGGCCGTCCGTGGCCGCCACCACCAGAATCGCGCCGTCCATCTGGGCCGCGCCCGTCACCATGTTCTTGACGTAGTCCGCGTGGCCCGGGCAGTCGACGTGCGCGTAGTGGCGCTCTTCCGTCTCGTACTCGACGTGCGCCGTCGCGATCGTGATGCCGCGCTCGCGCTCCTCGGGGGCGTTGTCGATCGAGTCGAACGTGCGGACCTCGCCGCCCGACTTCTCGGCCAAAACCTTCGTGATCGCCGCCGTCAGCGTCGTCTTGCCGTGGTCTACGTGCCCAATCGTGCCCACGTTGACGTGGGGCTTCGTGCGCTGAAAAGTCTCCTTAGCCATTCCTGGTAGTCGTGTTCAAGGTGAGTGAGGAAATCAGGCGGCTATTGCTGAGCCGCCCTGACTGTCGATAATCTCGTCCGCAATGGACTTGGGTACTTCGGAGTAGTGATCGAACTGCATGGTGTAGATGGCACGGCCTTGCGTGTTCGAACGGAGGTCCGTGCTGTAGCCGAACATCTCCGAGAGAGGCACGTGCGCCTTGATAAGTTGCGCTGTACCGCGCTGGCCCATTCCCTCGATCCGCCCACGGCGGCTATTGAGGTCCCCGATGACGTCGCCCATATACTCTTCGGGCGTCGTCACCTCGACGTCCATGATTGGCTCCATCAGGACCGGCTTGGCCTTGCGTGCCGCTTCGCGGAATGCCATGCGGCCCGCTATTTCGAAAGAAAGTTGGTCGGAGTCGACGTTGTGGTACTTGCCGTCGTAGAGCCTGGCGCGTATTCCTTCCACCGGATAACCGGCAATAGGGCCACGGTCAAGCGCGTTCCTGATGCCTTTCTCGACGCTTGGGATGAACTCGCGCGGGATGTTGCCGCCCTTTACTTCGTCGACAAACTCGAATCCTGTGCCGCCATCGAGTGGTGAAAATTCGATCTCCACAAGGGCGAACTGACCACGACCACCCGACTGCTTCTTGTGTGTGTATCGGATGTCCGCGCTGCCTCGGATGGCTTCACGATAGCTTACCTGCGGCGCGCCGACGTTGGCCTCGACACCAAATTCGCGCTTGAGGCGGTCGACGATGATCTCGAGGTGCAACTCGCCCATGCCCGCTATGATAGTCTGGCCTGTTTCCTCGTCGCCAGTGACCTTGAACGTCGGGTCCTCCTCCGCCAGTTTTTGAAGGCCGGTGCCGAGCTTGTCGATGTCGGCCTTCGTTTTCGGCTCGATTGCGATTCGAATCACCGGCTCGGGGAAATCCATCGTCTCAAGCACGACAGGCTTGTCGGGGTCGCAGAGCGTATCGCCCGTGCGGGTAGCCTTCAGGCCAACAATTGCACAGATGTCGCCTGCGCGTACCTGGTCAACATCTTCGCGCGAGTTTGCGTGCATGAACAGCAGGCGTCCAGCGCGTTCCTTCTTCTCAGAGTTGGCGTTGAGCATCTGAGCCCCTTTTTCAAGCGTGCCCGAATAGATGCGCGCGAATGTGAGCTTACCAACGTAGGGATCGGTGGCAATCTTGAACGCGATGGCCGAAAAAGGCGCTTCGGAGTCGGGCTCACGCAATACGACGTCGTCCGTGCGCGGCGTGTGTCCTTCAAGCGGCGGAACATCGAGTGGGCTGGGAAGGAAGTCGATCACGCCATCAAGCAAACGCTGAACGCCCTTGTTCTTAAATGCCGAGCCACAGAAAACAGGCGTGATGTCGAGGCTGATCGTCGCTTCACGAACGATTTTTTTGATCTCACTGGGCGCGATCTCCTCACCCTCCAGATATTTCATCAACAGCGCGTCGTCGTGTTCTGCGACGGCTTCGAGAAGATTAATTCGCCAATGCCGGGCGGCGCTCTTGAGGTCTTCAGGAATCGGGATCTCATCCCAGGTTGAACCTTGCGTTGCGTCATCCCATACGATAGCCTTCGCTTCAATCAAGTCGATGACGCCGCGGAACATCTCACCTTCGCCAATTGGAATCTGGACCGGGACCGCGTTCGCTTTCAATCGGTCCTTCATCGCTTGGACGGCATCGGCAAAATCGGCGCCCGTTCGGTCCATCTTGTTGACGAACGCAATGCGCGGGACGCCGTACTTGTCCATCTGGCGCCAGACCGTTTCCGATTGTGGCTCCACGCCCCCTACCGAACAGAACAAGGCGACCGCGCCATCGAGCACACGAAGGGAACGCTCAACTTCAACGGTGAAATCAACGTGGCCAGGGGTGTCGATAATGTTGATTCGATGCCCATGCCATTCAGCCGTCGTAGCAGCCGACGTGATTGTAATGCCACGCTCCTTCTCCTGCTCCATCCAGTCCATCGTCGCACCACCGTCGTGCACCTCACCAATGCGATGCGTGCGGCCTGTGTAAAACAGGATGCGCTCGGTCGTCGTCGTCTTCCCGGCGTCAATGTGAGCCGAAATGCCGATGTTACGGGTCTTGTCAAGCGGAAATTTTTGTCCGTGGATGCTCATTGTCTATCGTGCCTGGAACTCTAGGATCCAAGCTTTTGACTCTCTAAAGTCGGAAATGCGCGAAGGCCTTGTTGGCTTCTGCCATACGGTGGGTGTCATCTTTCTTCTTGACGGCTCCGCCCTCGCCTTTGGAGGCGGCCATTAGCTCAGCAGCCAGGCGATTCGACATGCTTTTGTCGCCGCGTTGCCGGGCATACTGGATCAGCCATCGAAACGCAAGGCTGGTCCGACGCTCAGGCCGGACTTCAATTGGCACTTGATAGGTCGCTCCGCCAACGCGGCGGCTGCGCACCTCAAGAAGTGGCGCCACATTGCTAAGCGCTTTTCGAAAGACCTCAACACCCGGCTCACCCGATCGCTCTTCGATCGAGTCGAAAGAACCGTAGACGAGTTTCTGGGCAACACTTTTCTTGCCATCGCGCATAATTGCTGCGATGAACTTGGCAACGGTTACGTCGCCGTAGATCGGATCGGCAACAGGGATCCGCTTTTCTGCTTGCTTTCTGCGCATGAGCCTGTAATTGGGACCTGTGGTCGGAATCAGAGCGACGGGTAGCCGCGCGCTCTAATTCTTGGGGCGCTTCGCGCCGTACTTGGAACGACTCTGACGCCGATCATTGACACCTGCCGTATCGAGGGCACCACGGACAATGTGGTACTTCACGCCGGGGAGGTCCTTCACACGACCACCTCGGACTAGCACGATGGAGTGCTCCTGAAGATTGTGTCCCTCGCCAGGTATGTATGCGATGATCTCGTA
The DNA here is from genome assembly GCA_041748175.1 of Rubricoccaceae bacterium. Classification (GTDB taxonomy): domain Bacteria; phylum Bacteroidota; class Rhodothermia; order Rhodothermales; family Rubricoccaceae; genus JAHEJB01. Next base: position 39,533 of record JBGTDU010000094.1, on the reverse strand, counting down.
GCCATTCGTCAGGCGCACCTTCGCAACTTTACGAAGTGCCGAATTCGGCTTCTTTGGCGTAGTTGTGTAAACGCGGGTGCAGACACCCCTTCTTTGTGGATTTCCCTGAAGGGCAACCGACTTCGAAGTTTTCTGCTTGGCCGAGCGGCCTTTGCGGACAAGTTGTTGTATTGTGGGCACGGGTCAACGCGAATTCGTGGGTAAAGCTGCGTCGCCGAATCACCGAGATACCGAACGCACAGACCTGCAAGATACGGAGCGACGCTAGTCAAACTCAACGATGCCACACCATCAAGATCCTGCGAAGCAGCCTAGTTTGGCCGTTTTGGTGTAAAGCTTCCGCGAACGAACAAAATTGGTATAGAACGATCGCCCAATTGTTGCAGGCCCGTTTGTGGGCGAGGTTGATGTTCTCGCTACGCGCCCTCGTCCTTCGCCAGCGATCCTGCTTCAGCAGCTCCATCCCCACCGACAGGTGTTGTGCCATTTGCCGGGAAGAGGTCGTCGGCTATGGGGTCTGCCGGGGCACCCACGTCCTCGACGGCTGGCTGAACCTCCGGTTTATCATAGATCGGTCGCCTGAATGGCCTCTCTCCTAGGATTGCCTTGAGGTCGGTTTCGTTTAGCACCTCGCGCTCAAGAAGCGCCTCGGCAACCGCCTTGAATACTTCCATCTTCTCTTCCAGAATCCGGTGAGCCCGCGCGTGTACCTCGCTGATGATCCGCTTCACTTCCACGTCGACCAGCTCGGCAGTCTTTTCGGAGTAGGGCTTATAGAATTGCATCTCCTGCCGCTTCGACAGATTAAAATTGATGTGGCCAACCGACTCACTCATACCGAACTGGACAACCATCGCATAGGCGACTCCCGTGACAAGTTCCAGATCGCTCTGGGCCCCTGTTGACAGGTGGTCAAAGATGATCTCTTCGGCAGCGCGGCCTCCCATTGCCATCGTCATCCGGTCGAGAAAGGTCTGCTCGGTGGTGATATATCGTTCATCCGGCAGCATCTGGGCAAAGCCGAGCGCCGCGAGCCCACGAGGAACGATTGACACCTTTATGACGGGGTCCGTGTGCTCTAGGAACCAGCCAAGCGTTGCGTGACCAGCCTCGTGGTACGCAACGATCTGCTTCTCCTCCGGAGATATCAGTTTGTTCTTCTTTTCCAGCCCACCGATGACACGGTCTATTGCTTTCTCAAAATCGATGGCCTCGATGGATTCCTTGCCTTCTCTGGCCGCGAGCAGCGCCGCTTCGTTGCAGACGTTTGCAATCTCTGCGCCGGCAAAACCCGGAGTCATATTGGCGAGCAGCTCCAGATCCGTTCCCTCCGCGATTGTAAGATTTCTGGTATGGACGCCGAAGATGGCAGCGCGCTGGATGCGATCGGGCGCGTCGATCATGATCTGCCGATCGAACCGCCCGGGCCGAAGCAGCGCCGAGTCCAGCACGTCCGGACGGTTGGTGGCGGCCATGATTATTACACCCTTGTCGGTGTTAAAGCCATCCATCTCCACCAGGAGCTGGTTAAGCGTGTTCTCCCGCTCGTCGTTTCCACCTACCATCGCGCCGCGCCCGCGCGTTCGTCCGATTGCGTCTATCTCGTCTATGAAAATGATACATGGCGCTTTCTCTTTGGCTTGCTTAAACAGGTCGCGGACACGGGCGGCTCCTACGCCAACAAACATCTCGACAAAGTCTGAGCCAGAGAGGGAGAAAAATGGGACACCGGCTTCTCCGGCAACCGCCTTCGCGAGCAATGTTTTACCGGTTCCCGGAGGCCCTACGAGCAGCACACCCTTCGGCAACTTGCCACCGAGCCGTGTAAACTTCTTCGGGCTCTGGAGGAACTCGACAACTTCCTCTACTTCGTCTTTGGCCTCGTCCAGGCCCGCGACATCCTTGAAGGAGAGCTGCTTCCCGTCCATGGCATCGAAGAGAACGGCTTTGTTCTTTCCAATATTCAGGACTTGCTGACCCGGGCCACCCATTCGGCGAAGAATGAACACCCAGAAAATGACAATCAGGCCGAGGAAGAACAGCCACGACAGCAGATTGCTCAGCCACGCATCCGCGAAGCGTGCCTTGAAATCAATGGTCGGCTGCCCCTCAGCCTCACGACGTGTGTTGAACTCAGTCAGAAACTGGGTGAGGTCGTGATCCGTCGGCTTGGTCGTCGTGAACTGCCTCTCCGCTTTACCGGTGTCATCCGAGCGGAACGAGCGTGGCGGATCCGCAGCCTCTATATGACCTTCAGCGATTGCCTCTGCGGTATAGAAACCCTTGACATTCACATCATCCGAGATGGTAAGCTCGGCCACATAGCCCGCTTCTACTTGCTCCAGGAACTCTGAATAGTCGACCTCCCGTCCTCCCCCCGTCCAGAAAAACGTCTGCAGCGCTAACAAGCCCAGCAGGACGAAGACGAGGATATAGAAGCCGCTCAGCGAGAAGCGGGGTTTCTTTCCACTGGGGCGCACGCCGGGCTTTTCATCGCCATCGCGTGGGTTGAGGAAATCGCGCTCGGGCTGCGCCATATACTAATGGTAGACGTTGTGGCAGCCGCCTGCGGCTACTCCGACAGAGAGGAGCCAAACAGCCACTCCGCCGGGCAGGTTCCGTCTCCACCTAGCCTTCGTCAATCGGGCCGAAGCCTGTCGAGGTCTTCCGCACTAAGGAGCGCAAGTTCAAAGATGGGAACTATCTCTACATCCCGTCCAACTCCAGTTGTTGGAAGGTCGCCGGATGAAGCCTCGGCATCAGCTACCGAGGCAAACTGACCCAGCAGTAGGACGTAGAGGACGCGGTTGTCTGTTGTCTCCTGAAAAACCGCCGCTCGAAGGCCTCTTTCCGCGAAGTTGCGAAGCATCGCCCCTGCCGCAAATGGGCTCGGAACCGACGCCACCTTCCAGCTGAATCCACCGAGGTTCGTATCCAGTGGAACTTCTCCGGTTAGCGCAAACGTTCCCTCAGCGGCGGCATCCACTACTTCTTGAGGAAGCGAAGCCATGACATCTCTCTCAACCTCCACGCTGTCTTCTACTGCCTCGAAAACGTCGCTCTGCGGCGCATAGACCGCATCGTACGCTGCTCGCCGGGCACTTGCCCGCGCGGCATATTCTGTTGATGGATAACGCGTCTCGATGATGCGATATAAATCGGTCAGGCCGAGAACTTCGGATGGTATGCCCGATGAATCAGCCGATGACTCGAAACGAGGCCCGGCTAAAACCGCAGATGTGGAGTCTCCGACGAGGCCGGTCTGCGCCCGCTCCATGTTGATGTCCGCCGATTCATTCGTCAGTGGGTCGGCTTCCACAGGTATGCCCTCTCGACCATCCACGGTTACCGAGTCGGCGTGGAGTGCCTCCTCAGCCGACATTTTAGAGGCGAGGGAATCGGTTGGTGAATCGGCATCCGTTGGCGGAGCATCTCCCGAGTTCTGCTGTTCGATGCCCCGCAGTATGCGCTCGGATTTGCCCAGCTCGTCGTCGTCGGATGGAGCATCGTCTGTCTCTTCATCGGGCTCACCGAGCGGTTCGGCTTGAAGGACGTCGCCAGCTTGTTCAGGGGGTCGACCCCCGCCGTCAAACGCGCGAGCTTCATCAAGAAGCACGCCGGGAACGATCTCACCCGGGATGCCGAGATCTGGCACAAAACCATCGGCCCTCGCCCACTCCGTAAAAATGAGACCCGACACGAGCAAGGCGCGAGGCGAAACATTTTCGTCCGATGCCGCCGCTCCCAGGTCCAGCATTCTGGCGATGGCCAGCCTGTACGAGCCGCCTTCCCAGAGGCTGTAGGCTCGGCCGTATTCAGCCAGGGCATCGGCACGGACATTTGCAAGGGCATTCTCTTCCAGCGGCGGTAATCCGAGACGTTCACGGGCTTGTGCTGCCTGTAGCGACTGTGGTTCCTCATCAATTATCTGGCGGTAAAGTTCTTCGGCCTCGGCGTCTCGGCCCTGCCCCCCACGAACTTCGGCCAACGCATACCGCGCCCGGGCGACCACCGGTTGATCTGCGTCATCGGACAGGACAAGGCCATACCAATGCGCCGCAGAATCGGGCTTGGCCAACGAAAGGAAGAATACGTTCCCCAACTCATAGCGCAGTTCGGCGCGTTCAGTCCGCAGTCGTGCTTGCGCTTCTTCCGTTCTGGGCACGTTGGAAAGATTAAGCGGCGGCGGCCCACCGCTGCTCGCTGGGTTGTTTGCTCCCCGATCGCCACCTTCGTTTGGCCCGTTGCCCGCGACGAACGACGATCGAAGTGCGTCCAGACGGCGCCAATTTGGGCCAAGTGGGCGATCTCCCCAAACTCGCTCGAAGGCCAACATCGCGTCCTGGCGGCGAGCGAGGTCGCGATAGTTGAGAAATCCAGCATCGCTGGCAGGCAGTCCGCCGTCGCCCACCGCGCCTCGGCCCTCATCTTCTACGGGGAATTCGCCGCCTCCCGTTCGGGGCGCATTTCCAAACCCTTGCTCGGCACGGCGAGCTGCCAGAAGCTGTTGTTCCGCCTCCCACCGACGCAGACGCTCTTGCTCTATCGCGACGATCGCCGCACGAAAGTCTTCAGGGCTCAGACCTCCCAAATGGAGCAGCGAATCGGCCTCGGCAAGTTCGGCAGCTATGGATGCGTACGAACGATACACTTCAGCGCTTCGACGAACGTCTCTCAAAGCGACCCGTGTCACCAACTCTTCCCGCCCCGGTTCGACCCGCACATTCGTTGCTGCGGTGTCGAAATATGCGGCCGCGCGGACGTAGTCGTTGGCTTTGTCACGGAAGAACTCGGCGTACCTGTAATAGGCCTCACCGCGCACGTTGCTCGACCTGAATTCTTCGTCATATAAAAGCCGATTAAAACGCTCATCCGCCTCATCGAGCTGTTCGGATGCGGCGAGTAATCGCGTATAGGCCAGCTCGACTTCCGCTCGATTCTGGAAGTTCTTGTCGTCGCGACGCATGCGCCGCACTAATTCCAATGCCTGTTCTACATCTACGCCATCCGTGCCGAGTACCAACGCTTCGCTGAGTTGCGCCGCGTATGCCAACTCGTAAACGGGCCGATGGCCGGCAACTCCTGCATAGGCCGAGGCGGCCTCTTCGTACCTGCCGTCTGCCTCCAATACCTGACCCAAAAGGAACTGCGCTCGCCCTGAGAGTTCGTTTTCTTTCGTTTCAGGAATACCCGCCCTCAGTGCCTCGGCTGCATCAGGCCATCTTCGCTGCTGCACGTACAGCTCACCGATTGCCAACAGCATCTTGGAACGCCATTTCGAGCGGATTTCCGGCCGAGACAAGCCTTCTTCGAGGACCGCAGTGGCCTCTTCGTAGCGCTCGCCCGCAACCAACGTGCGCCCCAGCCAGAAACGCGCCTCGTCGGCCAGTTCGGGCTGCTCGCGCTCCAACGCGGTCTCGATAGTCTCCCGGAACTTCCCTTCCGCTCCGACCACATTGTTCTCATAGAAATAGGCTTTCCCAATAAGCAGCAACGCGTCGTCGGCCCATTTGGAATCCGGGCGTTCTCGAAGCAGGTCCGCACTCTTTTCTATCGCCTGCTCGAATTGGGTGCTCGTCGTCGCCGCGCCGCTTTGTGTAGCGGGAAAAATGGAGATGAATCGACTCCGATCAATCTGGCCCTCAGACTGCTGGAGGGCTTCTTCGCCCGCGTCAAACGCTTTACGCGCATTGTAGAATGTATTGTAATACGCTCGGAAATTATTATATCTATTCCCGAGGATCGAACCCTGTCCGCACCCCGGCAGAAGGACGATTGAACTCAGGCCAACACACAGCCCGATGGAAACCCTGAATGCGCGATGCATGATTGGGGAGGCGAAGCGAAATCTCTTGGTCGGGTATCAATCTCGATATGCTGGTTGCCTTGTTATCCAAGCAGTCCGGGCCAGAACGTCACGGATGATACGGAATTGCCGTTGAGGCCGAAAGGCAGAACGCGGCGGTAGTTGGAACGGCAAGAGAGAACGGCCGCCGCGACAACGCAAAGACCGACCGAGGGCTATGCTCACGCCGCTTTACCTCGGACCACCAGCCTCCAGTTTCGTTGCGGCGTCAGCGCAGCTCGCTGCCCAGCGTACTAACGTGAACCATATTCGTGAGGCCCTTGGCAGGAAGCGGGAGGCCAGCCGTGACAACAATTCGGTCGCCGGGCTCGGCCAGACCCCGACGGAGCAGGCCCAGATGGACAGCGCTGATGCCGTCATCCGTGTGGTCCTGAACCGGGATGACAATGCCCTCGGTCCCCCAAATCAACGCCAGCTGCCCGACAACGCGAGCGTCGTCGGTAAACGCGTAAATCGGCATCTCAGGGCGATGGCGGGCGATAGAACGGGCCGTGGCTCCCGAATGCGTCAGGCAACACAACGCGTTCGCTTCAACATCCTCCGCCAATTTGACCGCCGTGAAGGATATGGCCTCGGTGATGCGCTCGTTTGAACGTGTCCCATCGATTTCGGCTTCCTGTCCGCCAAGGTGACGCCGGTGGCCCTCGACGCTTCGGATGATCTCGTCCATGACTTCTACAGCGCGGACGGGATATTTGCCGGCAGCTGTTTCGCCCGAGAGCATCACGGCATCCGAGCCATCCAGAACCGCATTGGCCACATCGCTGGCCTCCGCGCGAGTCGGCCTTGGATTGTCGATCATGCTCTCCAACATTTGTGTGGCCGTAATGCATGGCGTGGATGCGCGCAGGCACCGCCGAATAAGGCGTTTCTGGACAATCGGCACCTCCTGCATAGGGATCTCGATACCAAGATCACCACGAGCCACCATGATCCCGTCCGAACACGCGAGGATTGCGTCGAAATCGTCAACGGCCTCCGGCTTCTCGATCTTGGCGATGACATGCGCGATTTTCCCGCTTTCGCTGATTTTGCGAGTAAGCTCGCGGACGTCCGCGGCGCTGCGTACGAACGACAACCCCACAAAGTCGACATCGTTCGCGAGGCCAAACTGGAGATCGACAAGATCCTTTTCTGTCAGCGAGGGACTGGAGGATCGGATCTGCGGCAGGTTGACGCCTTTCCGGGAACGAAGCACGCCGCCCACAACCACCTCCGTCCTGACGTCGAGTCCATCAACCTCAACAACCCGCAGTTCAATATTTCCGTCGTCCACTAGAATGCGCCCACCAATCTCGACCGCCGTCGCCAGGGGCGGGTACGACACATAAACCCGCTTCCTTGTGCCGAAATCCATCGGCTCCGCCGTCAGCGAAAGCGTTTGCCCTTTGTGGAGAAGCACGCCACCCTTCTTTATTTCGCCGATTCGAATCTTCGGCCCCTGCAAGTCCTGGAGGATGGGCACGACTTTGAAGACCGCTTGCGCCTCCTCGCGCACGATGCCCATCAGCTTTTCGTGATCGTTGTGGCTTCCGTGCGAAAAGTTGAGCCGGGCAACGTCCATTCCCGCCGCGATAAGCGCCCTGATGGCCCCGCGAGACGACGATGCCGGACCCAGCGTGCAGACTATTTTTGTGCGGCGGCGAACCTTCTGAGTCATGGAATCAGCTTATTGGGACAGAGCAGAAAGATACCTTGGTGCGGATCGGCCGGGGCTCTGAGAATCGTATTGTCGTACCCCGGCGTCTCTGTACATTCGACTCTTTCTCCGAAAGTATGTGTCTACGCGGCAAGTCTTTGCCCTTCATATCGCTGCTCTTGGGCCTGGCATTTCTTCCTGCCACGCTCGTTGCGCAAAATGTTGGCGTCGGGTACCGAATGGGGGGGCTTGATCTTGCACTTTTCGATGAGTTGACGGAAACCGATGAGGTGATAGAAGGCCTCGCAACAGGCGAACGACAGCGGCAGGCACTAGCTGAAGAGACCCAGCGCTGGCCGGATACGCTCGACTCCGACGTCCCAGATGGCTCTCCAACGATAAACACTTCACGAGTTGCCGCGGTTGGAGGACTTTCCCTTGGTATTGGCTTTGGGGTGATGGAGATTCACCGACGGGTCTGGTGGGAGGACCGCAACGTGCAGTTCCGTTTCCACGACAACTGGAGCTACTCGCGCTGGACCGACAAATTCGGGCACTACTTCTCGTCCTCGTTTCTGACCCGCTACTATGCAACGTCGCTCACTTGGGCCGGACTTCAAACGCCAAAAGCGAAAGCCTGGGGAGCAGGGATGGCCTGGGCCAGCATGCTCTACTATGAGATTCTTGATGGGTTCGGACCGACCTGGGGCTTTTCCTCGGGAGATCTCTTTTTCAATACGCTCGGCGTCGGGCTCACCTACGCTCAGTGGCAGATCCCCGGACTCACCGCGTACACGCTCAAGGTGAGTTACTGGCCGAGTGGCGAGGACGAAATTGTCACGGCCGACTACGCAGGCATTACCTGGTGGGTCACGGCTAATCTGCACACCGCCTTACCCACCAATGTCGGGCGAAAAATTCCTGCCTGGATGAACCTGGCTGCGGGATACGCAGCCCGTGAGCCTGATGAGTTCGGATTTTTGACATCAAGTGTTGCCTACCTGGGGATAGACGTGGACCTTGCTGCAATGCCAATTGACCATCCTGTTTGGAACGCGGCCGCCCGATGGCTTAGATACATTCACGTTCCCATGCCTGCGATCCGGCTAACGCCGAACCCAACAATCGTCCTGTTCGCGCACTAGTGTTTGCTCCCTGCCGAATCTTTGTGCTAACCACGGGTCTTCTCGCGGCATCCGCGAGCGCTCAGGAAGCTCTGCCAGACACCAGCGAGGTGCCGCTTCTCGAACTTCCGGCTCAAATCGATTTGGCTCAGACGAGCACGGAACGCGCGACGCCTGCGCTTTCGTGGACCCGCGCGGCTGAGGAACCTGAACTCCTCCGGACAACCGCCATCTTTGGCATCGGCGCTGGCTTTGCCGTTGGCGAACTCTTTCGTCGCACGCAAGACAACCGGCGGCTGACTGGCCCGTTCACCGTGGAGAACGATTGGTCGTACGCTCGTTCGGCGGATAAATTCGGGCACGTATTCTTTACGCAATACATGGCCCAGACTTTCGCGCTCGGTTATCGATGGGCGGGTTACGATGATCGCGAAGCCGCCGTGCTCGGGGCCGCGTCCGGGTTTACCGGGATGCTGTACTACGAGGTGCTGGATGGATTCGGGAGGGTCGAGAGCTTCTCGCCCATCGATGTAGCAGCGAACAGTATCGGGGCCGGGCTCTTCGCGGGCCGGGCATACATGCCGGCGCTTGAACACATCCGCGTCAAAATCAGCTACTGGCCCTCGGGCGACACCTGCGACTACACATGCGATTACGAGGGGCAGACGGCGTGGGTGACGGCTAACCCGCACGGCCTCGCGCCGACATCCGCCCGGCGATACCTGCCGCCGTGGCTGAATCTCGCAGTCGGATATGGGGCCCGAAATGGCGACGTTCAGTTCGGCTACGACGATAGCGCGGTTTACGTCGGGCTCGACTTTGAACCTGCTGGCCTGCCTCTCAAGGGAAAGGTGTGGGATGCCATTGTGCCATGGCTTCAATTGGTTCACTTCCCCGCGCCTGCTTTCCGACTGTCGCCGGATGCCGGTTTCGAGGCGTTTGCCTACTGATTGCTACCGCTTGGTAAACTTCCAGGCCCTTGGCAGGCTGTGGATTCATTCATCCGTGAGCGAGGCGAGCGAATCTTGGTCGAGATCAAGGCGCGAGATCGCAGTCGTATTGGTGATCCGGCAGCCCACCCCGCACAGCGGCGAGAATCTCGCAACGCTGAGATCGATCAAGAGCCGCCGCCGCAGGTAGGAGGAATAGTTCCACGGCCAGCTAGGGGTCTGTCCGACTTCGGGGTTCGTTACGAGGCGAGTGGGAAATCGAGACCAGTTGTTCGCTCTTTTGAGGCGCATAGCGGGACTATGAAACGAAAAAGAGCGGAGAAATGAGCCGATTAACCACCGCCGCAGTAGAATCTGCCTAAGTCCGACAGACCCCTAGTACGCATACTGGTACAGCAGACCACCGCCGACTCCATTCTGGTACTCAAGTTGGAGGAGAAGCCAACGCAGCAGCGAGTATTCCAATCTTAATTCGGGCGTGTTTTCATTCGAAAGATTATTGCCGGTCGTGTTGATGGGCAGACCAAGCGAGACGAACGCCTTGTTTGTGACATACTTCCCAAGGTGAATAACGAGGCCGTCCGGCGTTTGGTCGATCTGAACTACGTCGAGACTGAAGCCAACGCTCTCCCCGAGCCCAGTGCCAAAGCCCTCCAGGATGCCTGAAGCCTGCCCGAGCAAAAATCCCTCGCCCACCCCGGCGAGCGCTCCGCCACCGATCGCATCCTGCGCCAGTTGACCGGTCACGATCAGTGAGACTATGTCCGCATTGTCCAGTTGTGGGCTTGACGTAAGTGTAATGCTGAGATCGTCGCCTAGCCTGCCATTCACCAACAGATTGATCTCGACAGCCGTTGTGCCAACCCGCGGATCCGTTCGAATATCCAGTTTGGCTTCGAGGTCGACGAGGGTTTCATCCATCACTCCGTTGAAGACAAGGTTGCCCCGCTGTATATCGAACCTGCGGTTGAGCGTTTCCACCCAGCCCCGCGTTACATCCACGGTGCCGAACATGCTTGTTTGCTCGGCCAACGGTGCTTTTACGGCCTGGACGGTTCCGCTGAATTCGGCAGCAAAGGGCAGCAGGCCGCCTGGCGAGCGAAGCCAGACATCTCGCCCGATCTCAACGTCCACGTCCAGATCGAGCAGCTTGTAGAACCGCGAAACGGATGTATCTCGCGCCGTAATCCGCCGGCCGAATCTGCTCTCGAGAAGGCGCAAATCGTCCGTGGAAAGATGTACGTCTTCCAATTGGCGAGCGACCAGCTCATCGGTCATGTTGATGGATCCGCCGGCGAGCACGGCTGATCCGCGAACAATGGGATGTGCAATCGTGCCGCTGATGCGCAACGAATCCGCCCCCCGGTCGATTACGAGGCCATCGTACGTGGGCGTAGCCATGGCCAGCAACCGATGTGGCGCGAGACGAATGTCGAGCTCACCAAGGGAGAGCTTCTGAAGTGTGATCGTGCCTTCCGCGTTCAGGCGCTCCGTCCCGTCGTCGTCGGTCAGCGCCGCTCGCTGGATTATGGCCTGATTCCCAATGAATCGCAACGAAGCAGACAATGTCTCGAACACGCGGCCTGTAAAGGCGAGCCCGATACGTCCGTTCTCCAGCCGAGCGCGGCCTTTCAGTTGCGGATTGGCCTGGGTTCCATCCGCCGTGAGGTCTGCGTTGAGAATCCCGGAAAGCACTGTGTAGGATCGAGGATTCAGGAACGGCCTGATCCACGCAACCTCGAACGAATCGGCACGGATGGCGAGGCTCAGTTCATCGGCGTCTGCAGCCTCTGTGAACGAAGAGATGCCGTCGTCGCCGACACCGGCCAGGGAAAAGTTGAGCGGAAGGTGGCCTCGCGCGATGAGCGATTTTCCATCGATGTGGGTTAGGCGCGCATCGAGGTCGAGCCTTCTGTTGGCGTAATCGAGACGAATATCGACAGATCCCACAGGGTCGCCTTCGGTTGTAAAATCGAGGAGGGATGCCGAGCCTGCGATCTCGGGGTTTCGTGCCGAGCCCGTCATCAGCAAGGTCGTGGAAAGCCGACCACCCAAACCCTGAAAGCCCACCAAATCGGCGACGGACGCGGCGTTGAAATCCTCCATGGTGAAAATAAACGCCTGCTCGCCTTCAGGGTCGACGACGCCGTCAATAGCGATCTGCTGAGAACCGTCTTCCGATTGCAGGAGAAAGTTCTGGAACCGATAGCCCTCGCCGATCGAGATGCGAGCCGGTTGGGCAAGCGCCCACACGTCGTTGTCCAGGTTAAGATTCAGGCGCTCGATGCTCGCGGCGCGTTCCTCTTGTCCAAACTCAAATTGCGATACGAAGTCGAACGATCTCCGTCGGTCAACGCGAATGTCGCCCTCGGCGACGAAGCTCGAACCGTCGTAGCTCATGTCTATCCGTCCGCGCTCGACGAGCAGTGCGGGCTGCGAGAGAAACTTGAAGTCGAGCTGATTGCGCAGGTTGAAGGCACCGGTAGCCGGGTCGAATGTGCCGGAAAGGTGGCTGGTGAGCGCGCTGAGCGCCGTTGAGCCGTAGGTAAAGCGCTGGGCGGCGAGCTTCGTGTCGATGCAAAGTGGTGCGCCGGGCTCGCCTGTGACTTCGACTGTCAACTCGCCTTCAGCCAATGCCAGCGGCTTGGCCGTGAAGGCGTTCAGCGGCGAGAGGTCGTAGAGTGTAACGTCAATGGTCAGCTCCGAACCATCTGAGGCCGCTTCGTCGGTGAGTGTGATACGGCCACCGCCGTCTATGTCGGCAATGTCGGATCGCAGCAGCAGCGTGTCGAGCGCGAGGCGGCCGCGGTCGAGGTCGAAGCGTGCTTGCAGCGTGTCGAGTGTTGCCGCGCCGAGTTTTGACCGGCCTCCCGCGATCTGGCCGCGAAGGGCCATAGTTTCGAAGGCGAGCCCCCTCCCTTCCAGATCGAATTCGAGCGACAAGGGTGCAGGCTGATCCGCTTCGAACCCGCCGAGCGCGACGATATCTACGTTGGCGAGGCTTCCATTGGTAGCGTAGGTGGACGTGGCATCGAACGGGCGACCAGTGAAATGAAAGGCCAGCGTGCTCTCCAAGCCAGAACGGTCGTTCAACTGTGCATCCACGTCCGCGACAACGAGACCTTCGCGCACCGAGAGTTCGATGGAGCCGGATTCGATTTCGGCGTCGTTAAGGGTTGACGACTGCAATGAGACGTGTCCTTCGGCTGTCAACGTCGTAAGATCAAACCCCCGGAGATTGCCTCTGAAGCAGCCATTCAGGCGCGTTCGGATGTCCGGATTGCCTGTGAGCTTGGCGAGATCAATCCCACTAAAGCACATTCCTTCGCCAAAATCAAGGGTCGGATCGGCGTCAAACGGGCGTCCGGAGGCGTCGAGTGCGAACACTCCTTCGGGCGTTTCAAGCGAGCCGGCAACCGTCACTCCCCCCTGTGCAACGTGAAGGTTGACGAATCCACCGTTTACCTCCTGCGCGCCATAATTGGAATAGTCAAGGTCCATGACCGCGTCCAGCGTGAGTGTCGCCGGATCCAAACCCCTCCCTGTAGCGGTGAACGCGGACGAGATATCGCTACGGCGATCGGGGTCATCGAGGAGTTCTGCCAGGTCGAGATGCTCCACGCGACCGTTCAGGTCGTACGAAAACACGGATTCAAAGGGCCGCAGCGTACCCGCAAACTCAGCCGAGCCCACACGCCCGAAATCTCCGGCGCCGTCAAGAGAAACAAGTCCACCTTCGAGCGCGCCACTGACGCGTCCTTCTACGAGTTCGAAGTCGCCGAATCTCGAATCCTCGAACGAAGCCGTAAAATCGGCCACCGCGGAGGCCAGGTCTGTTCCCCTACCGTCCAGTGTAAAGGTGCCTGTCAGATCACTTTCCTGACCCGGCTTGCCGGTGAGCGCAGCGAGATTGAAGTGACTCGCACGCCCTTCTGTAACGCGGTATGTCAGCGTTTCATCGAAGGGCCGGAAATCTCCGATGGCTTCGATAATGCCGCCGCCGTCGGCCAGATTCGTTTCGGCTATGAAGTGGACACCTCCCTGTCGGATCTCGGCAAAGCCATCCAGATAATCCAATCGACGACCCGCAAAATGAACGTCCTGTAGATCAACTGTTGCGTCTGCTCGCATCGTCTCTGCGTCGAATCCCACGCCGCTCAAGGCAAACGAGCCGCTGAAACTTGTACGCTGGCTTGGGTCGCGAAGGATTCGGGCGAGATTTACTTCGTCGGCCTCACCACTGATGTCATAGCTAGGCGTCTCTTCGAAGGGTCGGGCGTTTCCTTCAGCGTGGAAGCGCGCACCCGGGATGTTGGCATCGAGACCAAACTCCAGCCGTCCGGTGCGAAAAGCACCGTCGACCCGCAGGTGGTCGATCGGCTGATTTCCTATCTGCGCATCGGTAAGGTTGACTGAGAATGGCCCGTCAAGTGTTTGCGCGGACGTACCTGTCAGGTCGATCTGCAGGTCGCCAGTGAGGTTGGCCGTGTGGTTTTCGTTGCGCGTGAGCTCAGCTGGGTTGACGCCCCTGAGCTGGCCCTCCACCTGATAGCGGAGACCGTCTTTGTCTTCCAGAGTGCCGTCGAGGGCAATGGTCGCCCCGTCATGCGGCGCTCCCTGAACGGTAAATGTTAGCCGGTCGTCCTCACTACGCGCGGTCAGCCGGATGCGGGGGTCTCCGTACAGATCGAGGTTCGTGAACGCCCGAACGTCGGACAAGGCGATGGGCTCAGCGATGAGGTCGGCGGTGAGATCGGGAAGGGCACCTCCGCCAAACGCCAGCCGCGCCGTGCCCGAAAAGTCCGTGCCTGCCTCGGAGGTCAGCCGGAGATGTTCCAGCGAGACCGCGTCTTGTGAAAGGAAACCTGATGTGGTGATGTCTACACGGCCTGTGCCGTCCGGCGAAATCGCCTTCGCGACAAACCGATTGAGTCTCGCCTCCAGCCGATCTTTGCTGGAGTAGAAATCCGTTGCCGCAAGAGCTACGTCGTCGATGACGAGTACGGAATCCATTTCGGGCGGGTAGAAGCGGGTTTCAATCCGGCCATCGCGTACCAACGTCGAATCGAGGATTACGACAAATGATGAGGCCGTGGAATCGGTCTCAGACTCGTCCGTGGCTCTGAACAGATGTTGAATGTTGTACGTCGAATCCGCGCGCTGACGCACCCATACCATTGGCTCGACGATCTCCAGATAGTCGGCCGAGAATGTGCGACGGAGTAGCGTCAACAGGTTGTACCGCACACGAAGCGTGTCGATCGTCGCTGTGGTGTCGCCATCCTGGCGGATGACGATTCCGGTTAGTTCGGCACTCTTTAGAATACTCCCGCCAAGGCGGTCGATCTCGATCGTCGCCCCGTCCGCGAGCAGGTTTTGAAGCTGGCCAACGGCTATGCCCCGCGCGGCGTTTCGCCCAAACCCCGTTTGAAGGACGACGACCAGGCCGATGCAGAGAGCCAGCAACGCTACGACGAAGAAAGCCACCACGCGAAGAAAGGACCCGCCATACCCGCGTTTTTGCGCGGTCGTGGCCGAATTTGTGTCGTTGCCCTCTGGAGTATGGTCTGGTTTTTCGATCAACGGTTAGAATTGTTGTGCGATCACAAAATGAAACTGCAAGCGACGGAGCCAATCTTCAGGCACGGCATCGAAGTCGGGAGGGGCGGCGGAAAGCGCTTCAATGTCGGCGGCGACGAGAATCTCGCGCGGGTCGCGGAGGTCCAGGTAGGAGGGGTTTAGCTTGGCTCCGACGGCCAACGTCACGTAGCCAACCGGGGTCAAGTATTGAATCCCGGCACCGGCCCCGTACCGGATAGTCTCGCCTTCCGTTCGAAACCGGCTTATGAGCGCGGGGAGGTTTGGGAATTCGCCCGCTGCATTTCCGAAGAGGTCGTACAAACCTTCCGCCGTTCGCCACACGCGTCCGGCATCCATGAAGAGGCTCGCTCCCCAATTTTCACCCAGTGGGAGCGGCACATTTAGCTGGATGGCTGCGGAAGCCTTGGATTGGGAGCCCACAGGGCGGTAGCGCACACCGTAACGACTTGTGTAATACGCTCCAACTTCGTCTCCAGGAACAAAGACGACGGTTGAATCAACGCGTGTGAAATCGAGGAACTTGGGTCCGAGCAAGTTGCCGGCCCATCCGCGCACATCATTGGTGCCGCCGGCGAAAAACAACTGATTCCGGAGGGCGAGATAGTCACGCTCATTGTTCGGATCGGTGGAACCGACTGAGAACAGGGCGCCGCCCGAGCCCCTCAAAACGAGCCCGATCTTGCGCCCCAATGGCACATAGCCGGTGGCGGAAAGGTTGAGCGTGCCGAACGTGACATCTGTAAACAAGAGGCCAGCAGCGGTTGCAGAAGGCCGGATAACAAAGCCACTTCGTGGGCTCAGCGGATTGTCTACCCTTCCATAGACAATCGAGAAGCCGAGTTGGCTATGCGAAATTGTAAAGGCATCGCCCGGAAGCAAGGTAGACGGATCAAGCAGACTGGGCGCATCGGAACCTACGGTCCGGGCTGAAAGAGTACTCGACAACGTTGCCGTCCGGAGTATGCCCAGTTCATAGAGGAGCGATGTGGTCACGCCATACTGCGTCGCCACTTCTACCACGTCGTCCCGATAGCGGACGAACGGCTCAATTCCTCCCGAAAATCTTCGATGCAAGACGTACGGCTGGCGAAGAGACAAGCGCGCCTCGTAGTCCACCACCGGATACGATCCGACCGCGCCGATTCCCGTTTGGGCGTTGATTGAAGCGGTGAACGAGCGGGCGGCACCAAAAAAATTGCGGTGCGTCCATTGGGCGCTCGCGGTGACGCCTCCATCCGAATAGTAGCCGGATAAGGCATTGATGTATCGAGCGGGGCCTTCTCGCACGCGAACGATGACGTCTACCGTAGAATCCTGCGGCTGGTCAGGCGCGATATCAACGGCGGCGAGTTGGAACAGATTCAGGCCGAATACTTGTCGCTGCCCCTCTGTAAGCTCTCGCCGATTGAAAAGATCGCCCGGCTGAAAGGGAAGTTCGCGCGTCACAACGACCGGACTAACGGACTCCGCACCATCCACCTCGATTCCCGAAAAATAGCCGCGCGGTCCGGTGCTGACCTTGACACGCACGGTTGCCAGGAGAGCTGTCGAGTCCACGAGTATCTCAGTCGATGCATCTGCGAAAGCATAGCCGCGCTCCTGCAACCATCCGATGGCCTGGTCTCGCAGGTTGGACAGGCGGTATTCGTCGAGACGTTCTCCTTTTTGAAGCGCAATCCCGTCCCGAAAATCCCGCCACTCTTGCCTGAGGTCCTCGTCGAGGAGGTCGACGGCAGCCCGTCCGCCCGAGGCGGCAAACCACAGCGAGTCTATCCGCAGCGGTTCACCCTCATCAATCGCAAAGACAATGTCGACATCGTTGCGCGAGGTATCCAGCTCCACTTCGTAATCCACTAGCGCAGCGGGAAATCCGTTGCGATCGTAGTACCGCGCCAGGCGGATGACATCCTTTTGAAGCTCGATCGGGCTAAACGGAAAGGTGCCGGGCTCAGGAATGACGGGAAGCGCCGAAAGCACCGAGGCCCGCCAACCACGCTGGAAATAGCCGGGAGCCGTGGTTGCAATCTGTGTTTTTAATGCCGAGGGTGAAAAGGTTTGCGTGCTCGCGAACCGAAAATCTATGCGCCCTACAGACGTTGTGTCGTTGAGGAGATAGAGCGGATCCTGAGCCCGCGGGGCTTCGCCTCCAAGAACGGCAAACAGGATTAACCCACCAGCGAGGATCAATTTTCCGGCGAACGTCACGTGGCCTTTGTGGCTTGGGGAACCCTTAAGCTACGGCAGTCCACTCCTCGCGTCGGATTCGGAAGCGGGGCCATCGGTGCCAATCGAGGACACCCTCGAAACCGGCGGCTCCTCCGCAATCGCCTCCATCGAATTCGTCGATTCCCCGGTCTCGCCGCCCTTGGGCCGTCGTTGCCGAATCGTCCGCCACAGACGCCGGGCGGCCGATCTCCGGGGTTGATGCCGATGCTCGTGCAGCGTGGCGACCATTGCCCCCACTATCAGAATGAGGGCCGAGATGTAGGCCCAGGCCACGAAAACCAGAATCAGCAAAAAGACGCCTTGCAAACCGCCAAGTGCGTCGGTGCCCTCAACGCTGTCGGCGCGAAATGAACGACCGGAGTATCGCGCATAAATCGTAAAGCCGTTTTTTGCGCCTTCGAACAGGACGGCGGTCACGAATGCGCCGAACAACGCGCTTCGAAGCGGCGGCTTTGGGCGGGGAATGAAGAAGAAGAGCTGGGTAAACATGGCGAGCGAGATCGCCCACGGCACCAGAAGCGTCGTCATACGGAGGATGAATCGCCATCCGCGCTGTAGCGTTTCAGGATCGAGGCCCACATTCGTGCCCAGAGCCGTCGTCTCCATCTGCAACGTGTTGACCGCGAACGTCAGGCCAAAGGACAGAAGAAACAGCATCCCGACTTGCGCCGCCATGCGTGTGTCGAAGACGAAGCCTTGTATTCGCGACCGGGTCTCGTGCCGATCTGTCCCCATCGCGCTCGAGATGACAAACCGCAGCGTTCCGAAAAGCGTTACCACCGTAATCACAAACGCGAATGCGCCGAAGACAGTGAGTGCTCCGGAAGCCCGCTGAAGATCCTGCATTAGCTCGATCAGCGGCCCCGATTGGGCCGAGGGAAGGAAGCTCCTGAAATACACCGCGACGCGTTCGTAGGGGTTCTCCTGCCGGAGAACCAGACCAAAAATGCCCGTGCCCAGAAGGATCAGGGGCGCCACCGTGACCAGCACTTTGAACGCGATGGCCTGGCACCAGATGGGTACCGGGTTGCTGGTCAGCTTACGAACAAGCCCGCCCACGTAGTAGCGGGGCGAACTGAGGATCGTTGTCAGATGCCGACTGGCTTGGCTGAGCATAGGCGATGCGGCCTTGTCGACAAGGGCCAGTTCAATTCAGCGCGCGTTGCAGGGCCGCGGCATCACGCGGACGCCTTACGCTCCTCGTAAATGGGTGCAGCGCCGTCTCTAACAACGGCGGACGTGATGTGGCACCGCGCCATTCCAGTGAGCGACGGCATATCATACATGAGGTCGAGCATGGATTCCTCCAAAACCGAACGGAGGCCGCGCGCCCCTGTGCCCAGTGTTTCCGCTTTCTCGACGACGGCGTCCAGTGCCTCGTCGTCGAAGCTGAGATCTACACCATCCATCGCAAAAAGCTTGCGGTACTGCTTGGTGAGCGCGTTTTTTGGCTCGATGAGGATGCGACGCAGCTCCTCGGGCGAAAGGCCGTGCAGCGCCGCGACAAGCGGCAGGCGCCCGATGAGTTCGGGGATGAGGCCGTACCCGAGCAAATCGTCTGGCCGGACGTGCTGGAAGATGGCGGGGTCTCGTTTGTCCAACCGTGAAGCCTTGCCGTCGACCGAGAACCCGATTGGGCTGGAGGAAAGACGGTGCGCTACCAGCTCTCCGAGCCCGTCGAACGCGCCGCCACAGATGAACAGGACGTTTCGCGTGTCAAACGAGATGAGGCTTTGCTCAGGATGCTTGCGGCCGCCCTTCGGAGGAACACCCGCCACGGTCCCTTCCAGCATTTTCAGGAGGGCCTGTTGGACGCCCTCGCCCGAGACATCGCGCGTGATGGAAGCGTTGTCGCTCTTCCGCGCCAGCTTGTCGATCTCGTCAATGTAAATAATGCCGCGCTCGGCACGCTCCACGTTGTAATCGGCCGATTGCAGAATGTGGCTCAGGATGCTCTCCACGTCCTCGCCTACATAACCGGCCTCCGTGAGCGCGGTCGCGTCGGCTATCGAGAACGGCACGTCGAGAATGCGCGCCAGCGTCTTCGCGAGGAGCGTCTTTCCTGTCCCCGTTGGCCCGATAAGCAGGATGTTGCTTTTCTCCAACTCCACGTCGTCGTACTCATGGAGAAAGTCCTCGGCCTCAATTCTTTTGTAGTGATTGTAGACGGCGACGGCCAATGCCCTCTTGGCGTGCTCTTGCCCTATGACGTGCTCGTCCAGCGCACCTTTAATCTCCGGTGGAGTCAGCCGATGGTGCCGCAGACCTCCGGAATGGCGCTTTGCCGCAAGTTGCATCGGTGCCTCGCTCTGCACGATGCCCGACGCGTGCTTGATGCAGACGTCGCAGATGTAGACGTCGGACGGATCCGGGCCCGCAACCATCGATGCCACTTCGTGGGCCGTCTTTTCGCAGAATGAACAACGGATAACGTCGTCTCCGCCTGTGGTTTCCATGATGCGCTGTGGGTTGGACCGGCTATGTCGTCAGATGCGCTGCCATTATACAACGATTCCTTGAATCTCGGGTACGATTCCTCCTCCGCCTTTCCGCGGTGACTAGGGGTCCATCGGACTGAGGGGTTCGTTGCGAGGCGAGTGGGTAATCGAGACCAGTTATTCGCTCTTTTGAAGCGCATAGTGGGACTATGTAACGAAAAAGAGCGGAGAAATGGGCCGATTAACCGCCGCCGCAGTAGAATCTGCCTCACAGGCTGTTGATCTATTCCTCCTATCTGCGGCGGCGGCTCTTGTTCGATCTCAGCGTTGCGAGAATCTAACCGGATCACCAATACGACTGCGATCTCGCGCCTTGATCTCGACCAACATCCGCTCGCCTCGCCAACGGATGAATAAATCAACAGCCTGCTAAGTCCGATAGACCCCTAGGTTGCCTGCCGCACCGACTAGGCCACACCACTATGCCACTCCCCGATCAATTTCTTGAGCGGCTCCGACAAATCGTTCCCCCGGAGCGGTTCAATCAGGCGCTGGCATCGTTCTCCACGCCTTCGGCCGTGGGCTTCCGCGTCAACACGCTCATGGCGCAGCCAGAGGATGTTTTGGCGGACTTACGCGCCGTGGGGCTTTCGCCACAACCTGTCCCTGGTGTTCCCGGTGCCCACACCGTTCCGTTTGAGGAGCGCGCACGGCTTCTCACTTCGCAACCTGCCATCAACGAAGCCATCTACCTCCAGAACGTCTCGAGCCAGCTTCCCCCACTCGTCCTGAACCCGCAGCCTGGCGAGCGCATTCTTGACCTGTGCGCCGCGCCCGGAAGCAAGACCCGCCAAATGGCTTGCCTCATGCAGGATCAGGGAGAAATCGTGGCCGTCGAAAAAGTGCGGAAACGCTTCTTCAAGCTCACGGCAAATCTCGCCCGGCAGGGGAGTTCCATCGTCCGACCCGTCCTCGGTTCAGGGACGGCGTACTGGCACCGCGAGTCGGAGTCCTTCGACCGCGTGTTGGTGGATGCGCCGTGCTCCAGCGAGGGCCGCTTCCGGGAAGATGATCCCGAAACGACGCGCTACTGGAGCCTGCGGAAGATCAAGGAGATGCGAACCAAGCAGCAGCGATTACTATTTGGAGGCATTCAGGCGCTGAGGCCGGGAGGCACCCTGGTTTACTCGACCTGCACGTTTGCGCCGGAGGAAAACGAGGCGGTACTCCAAAAGGCGCTGCGGACGTTCGGCGACGCCGTCGAACTCGTCGATACCGGACTGGCTGAGCTGGTTGGTGATGTGATTCAACCGGCTTTGCCATTGTGGAAAGGCCGAGCCTTCAGCCCACAGGTTTCGAACGCCCGCCGCGTCCTGCCGGACCGTGCTTTCGAGGCGTTCTTCGTGGCGCGTTTCAGAAAGCACGAAAGCACGTTGATGGCATAGAAAAGCCCCCGGCGAGCGTGCTCACCGGGGGCTTCTTCGTTCCAGGATTGCTCTCGGGCGACGAGATCCCTCACACCGCTACGCGGGGTTCAGGATGATTTCGCTCCGCTCAATCATTTCAGCAGCGTGATGCGGTGGCTATCCGCGAACGTCTCGCCTGCGATACGGATGAAGTACGTCCCGCTAGTCAGCCCGCGCCCGTCGATCGTGAACTGGTAGTTCGTCCGACCGGAGAGCGGCCCGTTGTTCAGCATCGTGATATGACGCCCGAGGACATCGAATAGCGCGATCTGCACGTCTTGGGGGTCCGCGACAGCAAGCGTAAACGTCGTCGTCGGGTTGAATGGATTGGGATAGACCTCTGAAAGAAGGTGCGTCCCTGGGAAGTCCATCCCGGCTTCGTTGGCCACGAACATGATGACGTTCATCGTCACATCGATGTCAATCGAGGCGTTCCCACCCGGTGCGTTTGTCGTCATGGTTACCGTAGCCATCTCGGAAGCACCGGCCAAGAACCCATCAGCGTCAAGAGTGAAGTTGACGTTGACGCTCCCACCGGGCGAGATGGATCCACCTGACGAACTGTACGACAGCCAACTTGGGGGCGTGCTGAGACTCCAGGTTAGCTCGGATCCTCCTACGTTGGAGATCAAAACGGGCGCGACCTCTGTCTCGCCCTCCTGAACATCCAGCGTCACAAAAGTAGGGTCCAGAACAGGAGCCGGATCAGAAACGGGCACGGTGAAGTCCTCGGTGTTGTCAGCGTTTGTGCCCGATGAGCCCTGGTCCGCGAAAACGCCGAGGCCACGCCGCGCGAACGCAGCCCACAGGAGGTCCGTGTTGGCACCGCCATAGAGCAACTGATCTGCTTCTATGATAGCATCCCGGCCGTCCACGAAACCTGGCGAACAAGGCTGCAGCTTCATGGCTTCCGTGACGAGGCTTAAGGCGATTTGATTGCCAGCCGTACCGGTTGCGTCATAGACATCAGGGTCAAACCCATGAGCATCGATCAACTCCCACGTCATCTCCCAGATAGCCGTACCCCAAACGTGGCCAACTCCGTGCGGCACTACCGCCGTCCGGCTGTCCTGGTACGTAAAGCTGTTGATCCCGAAATCTGTTGAGTATGGCGCAGCTCGAATCCCACTTGGCGATGCCAATCCGTACACGCCAACCGGGCGAGAGTCCGTACCTGAATCACCTGGTTCAATGGTAAACACCATGGCGTAGTAATCGCTCCAGCCTTCGCCCATTTGCTCAGCGTTGCCGAGGCAGCCCGCCGCCGCCGGACCACCGGTCAGCCGGTTCGAAAGGCCGTGAATATATTCGTGTACGACAATGCCATTATCAATACTGGTGTCAGCAAAAAAGGACGTGCCCCTGAAAGCCGAAACCGTGACGGTACCTGGCATTTCGTCGATCATCGCCAGCCCGGTGCTCTCATATACCATATAAGAGGGAATCGTGACGGAACCGCCATCGACACCAGCACCCATGGTAATGACATTTTCACCCGGGCTGTTTGTGCTGCATAGTGGGGCACCGGGGGTGCAGTTGTAGATGATGGCACCGATAGCCCCCGCATTTTCAGCATTCAGCACCTTGGTGCCAAACTCGCAATCACCGCGTTGGATAAGGGCAACCTTGCCTGGCGTAAAGCCGACGAGCGCTCCGCAACCGTGTGTAGGATCAGCGCCGCCTCCGTCCACAAGTTCGACGTCGCCGTCAATGTCGCTAGCGGGTGCATCCATGGGGCCGAAGCCTGCAACGGCGGCGAGGTAGTTACCCGCGATGCTCGGAGGGAACGATACGTTGAGCGTGTCTACGCCCGAGGGGCATAGGAACATCTGCATCCGTCCGTTTCCACCATCTGCCGGTGTCGAGAAGTTGGCATTACATGTCCCCGACCCATCTCGGCCCTCCGCAAACACGTAATCGCTTCCGGCTCCACCATTTCCAAGATTGTGTTCCTGGAAATTTCCCGACGCCTCATCGAAGCCATACTGGTAGAGAACGTCGTGAGTGATGTTGTTCCAGTAAAACAGGTTCGTAACACTTGCCGGCGTCCATGTGGTAGGATCCGCAATTATGTTGATAGGAAAGTCGAAATGAAGAGCACCGCCGCCATCCGGAGAACTGCCTGGGTCAGGGACGTTGTTGGCGTCTGTATCCGTGTAGGCGTGGGTGTTGTTTCCCTGCGTAGTCGTGTAGGACAACGAGTTGTCGTCGTGCCATCCCAGGGACGAAGCAATCGGGTCAGCCGGGTCGATCTCCAGGGTGCGACCGCAGTGGGTCGGGTCCTCACACGGGAGTGCGTAGACGCGGTATTCGGGTGCACCGGCGCCAACACGGAGGTTTGTTTCGACAGGTCGAAAATCGCGAAGTGTTCTGGTACCTCGTGAGCGTAGGGTTTCCCAACGGTCGTGAACAACCAGGTCAACATAGTCCAGAACCCTTCCGGTAACGGCGTCGACGCGCACGCTGAAGAGGTGTTGTTTATCGCGCGTATCTAGGGAAATATCCCAAGCCAGGCGAACATCCCCATTCTCCTGTGCAACATAAACGAGCTTGGCGGACTCGGGGATGAGGACGAAATAGTCCATTCCCACAGGAGGAGCTTCCGGCCCATCTGTCTCCAGGCGGCTATCAACAAACCACGTAGATGCAATCGAGCGGAGGTAGCCAGCGGCGGAAGACGCCGCTCCTCCGGCACCCATGCTTGGCGTGTCCGTATTGACGCGGTCGCCGAGATCAGCCACAAACCGTGCATGCGGCGCCACAATCTGGTTATCGGAGGTGACGACGGCTTGTGCGGTCGCATTGTAGACCTCAATGCCGTTGTACGCCTGTCGCAGGTAAACGTAGGTCGCATTCGTCCGGCGACTGGTGTAGGCGTCGGTTACGATGAGCTCAGCCAGATCAGTAGCTGATGCGCCATACCGCGCCTCGTTCTGAACGAAATGTTGCTTGACGGACGCGATCGCGGCGTCTACCTGCGCGGATGCGGGCGTGAACCAGACAAACAAGGCAAGGCTAAAAACACTGTAGCGGGTTTTCATTGGGCCAGAAAGAAAGTGATGAGGGACGGCGCACACGAGGCCGCGCAAGGTGCATAAGGAACGTCACAGAGAGGCGAAAATCAAGGACCTAGCAAATCCGGTTTTCGCCGATGTCGCCGAATCGGCTAACAACGAAGCGAGACACCGCCGATGAGGTTCGCCCTAGGCTCTCTTTCATTCATCCTTCACCGGCCCAATGGCCCGTGGACGGAGGCAAGATTACTTCCGGTGCGTTACGCGACAGTCGCGGACATCCGCCCCATTTAATCCGGAAGAGAAGGCCGACAACGCAAGCAGGTCCGAACGGTGCCCGTACGGTGGAGCCATCGACTTACGCAGAAGATGTCGGCGAGAGCACGCCCGTTGCAGTTGGATTCTCGCCGAGCGTCGCTCTGTCCGGTCGACCGAGCAACTGCTCCCAATCCACCTTCCCCGTCGCCTGCATCACGACAAACAGCGTGGCAACCGAAAGTCCCGTTACGGCCAGGCCCGTGAAGCCTTCCAAGAAGAACGTGTAGGCAAACAGCACGAGGTAGACGGCCTGCGCAATGCCGACCTCGACGAGCGCGAAGCGCATCCCGGCAACCAAACGCATGTACGAGATCACGAGACCAACGGAGACCACCGACGCGACCGCCAGCGCAAGTTGCACGGATACAACATCGACCAGGTAGGCCAAAAGCAGGTGGAAGGCAAAGAAGGAGCAGCCCAGGAAAAAGTAGTGCATCGGATGCAACCGAACGCCTTTCAGCAGCGTGACCACGAAGAGCACAAAGAAGAAGAGGAACAGCGAGACCGGAGCGAAGAATGTGACGCGGCTGACCCAGGGGCCCGGGTTGAGTTTCTGCGGCATCGTCATTCCTGCACCTGCATCGGCTACGAGCGTGACGTACTCCCAGTCAAGCGCCCATCCTGTGTCTGTCTTTTTCGCGGATGTCGGCGAGAGAGAACCTTCGGGGTAGTCGATGTCGGCGAAGTCGGTTGTCATCGCCAGCGAGAAATCCCGCACCTGCGTGGCTTGATCGCCGAATCGATAGCGCCACGAACCCACACCCTGGCTGCCATAAGCAACGCGAAGCACGCGCGACTCGCCCGGATCCAACTCGAACAGTTGAACCAACTGCCCACCCTCAACCGCGGCGTTCTCGACGGGCACGCCGTCAACGAGAATCCGCAGACTGTCGAAGACGGAGGCCTCCTGGGGGAAGCGGTAGACGAGCCGATAGCTGGCGGCCTCATCCGTTTCGTTGGCGATCGTGTACCGACCGTCCAGCTCCGAGCGATAGGTCGGGTACCAGAGAAGCCCCTTCCGGCGGTGTTCCAGCGCGAGGTTGACAGCGAGATCGGTCTTCTCCAAGGGCTGCGGATCGAACACGGTGCGCGTCTGCGTTTCGGTGACGGTACCTTCAGTAAGGGTGCGCGTTGTGGATTCTTCAACCTCCCGGATGAGGTCGAGCGTTGGAGCAAACTGGACCTGCTCGCCGCCCCACAAGCTGCCGACGGCTGAGCGCATGAGTCCGTCCTGTTGTTGCGTGCGCTGGGTGACGGTGCCGCCAAGGATCATCCAGGCAAAACAACAACAGCAATAGATGAAGGCGATGGAGAAGATTTTCCTGGACATGGAAATGGGGGGTTAGATGGATGAGTTGGTCGATGTTGTGACTTGATTCAAGCGGCCGGAGCGAGCAGGCCACCGAAGCGGCGTTCGCGGCCATGGAAGGCATCGATGGAATCCGCCAGCGTTTGTGCGGTGACATCGGGCCAGAGGGTTTTCAGGAAGAGCAGCTCGGCGTACGCAGACTCCCACAGAAGGAAGTCGCTCAGACGCTGTTCGCCACCCGTCCGAATGAGGAGGTCCACCGGCGGTGTTTCTCCGCAATTCGAGGCGGCAGCGAGGAAGGGGCTGAATTCCTTACGAGGAGGAACCGTCGCGGGATTTTGCGCTTCGGTGGCCCAACGCGCAGCGGCCATTCGGATGGCGTCGCGACCGGCGTAGTCCACTGCGATGCGAAGGTTCAACCGGTCGCCTTTGCGCGTTTCCCACTCAGCGCGGACGATTGACGAACAGACGGCTTCCGGGAGGCGGTCCCTCCTCCCAAACACCGTCAGCCGAACGCGGGCGCGTTTTAGTCTGCCGATCTCAGCCCGGAGGTACGTCCGAAAAAGCATCATCAGCGCACCCACCTCGGCATCCGGGCGCTTCCAGTTGTCGGCTGAAAAGGCGTAGACCGAGAGCGTGCCGACGCCCAGGCCTGGCGAGGCTTCCACAAATCGCCGGAGAGCTTCAACCCCGGCGTGGTGTCCGGCGGTTCGCGGACGGCCACGTTGTTCCGCCCAACGCCCGTTGCCATCCATGATGCAGGCCACGTGCAGGCCAGGAAATTCGAGTGGGTTCAAACTACTTTGCATGGTAAAGTCGAATAGTCAAAAAAAAGGAGCGTCCCGCGTTGTCTGGATTCGTTGAGAGCTATTGGGTTCTGGAGGCTTCAATGACGGCCTCCATTTGATTGAGGTAATTGTCAAGCGCCGCCCGCCCCGCAGAGGTCAGCGCGTAATCCGTTCGAGGCGTCCGGTCGTCGAAGAACTTGCGGCAGGAGATGTATCCGGCGTCCTCCAGCTTGCGGGCGTGAACCGAGAGATTGCCATCGGTAAGGTCAAGCACGGTCTTGAGATCGCCAAAGCTCATCGTCCCACCTGCTCCGAGCGCACTGATGATCCCGAGGCGCACACGCTGATGCAGCACAGGGTCAAACTCCGGAATGAACGGAGCTGGCCTTGTTGCGGCTGGTGGGATTGTGGTTGAATCTTTGGCCATTGGTGACGTCGCTCTCGGTTCTCAATCCGCAGTGCGTTGAAAATCATCCGCCGTATTTCTGCACGATGTACGCGCCGAACGCGATGTGGAGGCCACCGAATCCGATCCCCATAAACAGGTTGCCCCATACTGCCGGGCCAATGAGCGCCAGCGCACCGACCAGCATAAACAAACTGCCCATCTGGGGGATCAGGCGGATGGAAAACATCCCCGCAGCAATGACGCCCGCACCATAAATCATCAGCCATAGGCCTGGGAGCAGTCGCATACTCGCCTTCGAGTCCAGCACATCCTGCCCAACGAAGTACTCTCCCGTTGGGCCTGCGTCGTATCCGAAAATGGCAATCGTGAGTGCGACGCCAGCGAGCACGGCTGGGAGAAGGCCGAGCAGGAATTTCCGTCCCTGGCCGCTGAGCAGCGGCACGCCATGCTTGCGCGCTTTGAAGGACGTTGCGCCCGCGCCGATAGCAAACCCGATCAGCGCCTCGGCCGCCCAAACGCTCATCCACCCAACAACGGTAGGCTGCTGGTGGGCGACAAAAGCGGCAATGATGGCCGTGATTCCCATGATTACGCCACCCCCAACCGGGCACGGCTGTGAACTCCACCGTGCGCTCCATGGCCTCGCGGATAAATCGCAAGTGCGCATGTGCGGCCGAGGTCGGCGCGCCAGGCGGGGTGTTGGAGCGGCGCACGGCCGGACGGTCTAGCATGGTGATTTTGAATCGTTGTGAAGTACTTTACAGTGCAAAGTGCAAAGGGTTTCGATCACTCGAAAAAAAATTAAGTGGCCGCGGCGGTGTCGCTAGAGGTCGTCGCGCTTGTCCTTCAGGTATTTGTAAAGCAGGGCGCGGGCGCGGAAGATGTGGGCCTTCACGGTGCCCAGTGGCAGATCCAGTTCCGTCGCGATTTCCTCGTAGCTCAGGTCTTCCACATGCCGCATCATGATGACCTTGTGGTATTTCTCTGGCAGCTCGGCGATGGCTGCGTTGATGAGCTCATTTCGCTGATCGGCTACGATGTGCTTGTCGGGTCGCCACGTCGTATCGGGGAGCTCCATTCTGAGCTCGCCGTCCTTTGTTTGAAGGGGCGTGTCGATCGAGAGCGTCTGGAGCTTTTTCTTGCGGAGGTAGTCGATGGTGTGGTTCGTGGCAATCTTGTAGAGCCACGTCGAGAAGGCGTAGTCGGCGGAGTAGGAGCTGAGCGACGTAAACGCCTTGATGATCGCCTCCTGCACGAGGTCCTCCACTTGCCGGGAATCGCGAACCATCTTGCCCACGTGTCGGGTCAGCGCGTCGCGGTACTTATTCTCCAGATCGCGGAAAGCAAGCTGATCGCCCGCCAGCGCCTTGGTAACTAACTCCCTGTCCTGCTCGCTCGAGGCGGAGGGGGTCTGCGTGGCTCGTTTCGGCGTCGTGGTGCTCATGCAGGTGGGCTGGGATAGGGGAAACTACGGAGGCCGGGTTGGGATAGCGGATATCGGATAGCGGAGATGAGAGATTGGAACTCTGGAAGATCAGATCTCCCCGTCCGCGTGAAGAGTCACAATCCTGCATACGAGGGTCGGGTTTTCGGATCTTCCGTTTTCGGATGGGGATTGGCGAAGTCCGCTCTGCGCGCACGCTCTCTATCTTCCATGTCCATGTGTCGCTCACTTCTCTTTCTCCTTGGGTTGCGTGTCCTATGCCAGCCCACGAGCGGCGAGCCAGCTGCATTTCCGGGGTTGTTGCCGGAGGTTTCTTTTTCCATTGCCATCCCCATAAACAGGTCGGAGGGCGCACCCCGCTTCACTCCCCGGCAGATCGCCGAGATGGGCGCCGTGGCGCTGACGGGTGTCGGTCATCTGGCTTTCGCAGCGAACGACGCCGCGGCCTACTTCATATTGCTAGCCATCGGAAGTTGGAGCGGATCTGTAGGCGATCGCACGGCGACCGAGCCCGGCTTCCTACGCGAGGCAGGATTCACGAACGAAAACCTCGGCCCGGCCTTCCGCGACGCCTCGATCTTTGCCGGTGTTGCTACGGCAGGGATGGCAGCGATTGGTGCGGCCACCGGAAACCCCCGCCTCGATGCCGATATGCTACCGTTGCTCGTCCTTTATCCGGCTTGGCATTGACGCAGCAGTTCCTGGTTCAGGGGCTGGTCACAAGAAATCTGATAGATGCGGGGCTCTCAGCGAACGCAATCACGCCTGTTTCGGCCGTGTCCTTCGGCTCCGTCCACATCCCCGATTGGCATTTGACGGCCGCGACCACGGTCCTTGGTGCGGCCTACACGGGCCTCTACCAACGGCACGAAAATCTCTGGCCGATCGGCCTTTATCACGGCGTGCTCGGAGCGGAATTTTACGTGTGGGTGCTCGGGCGAAACCCGCGGCAGGAGCTGATTGGGAACGAGGAATCGCTGGAGTAGCGCGTCGGCTACCAGGTCATTCCGTGCCAATAGCCACAGCATCGCGCCATCGCGCAACTTCGACAGGACGTTCCCACCTATCGTATAGGCTGGCAAGATGTTCGTGCGCGCGGCTGGGGTCGTGCTCGCCGGCCTCAAATAGTCGAACGGATTCAAGAAGCGCGGCCTCGGCCTCGGAAAGGCGCCCTTGGGCTGTAAGCGTCGCGCCCAACCCGGCCGTTGCTCGGGCGATGCGGACGTGGCCGGGCGGCAGTGAACGAGCCATACGCGTGAGAGCCTCCCGATATGTCGCCTCTGCCTCCTCCAACCTCTCTGCATCGAGAAGAACTCCTGCGAGCAGAGCGGTGATGATCCCCACGCCGGGGTGGTCCTCTCCGACGTTTTGGCGAGCGTGTTCGAGGACCTCGCTATAAAGCGCCGCCGACTCCGCGTACTGCCCCTTGTCCCGCAATAGCTCGGCGAGGTGGGTCCGCCCAATTTCCGTCTCTCGGTGTTCGTTGCCGAGGAGACGCCGAAACATCGATAGTGACATGCGATACGCTTCTTCCGCCGCTTCGAGATTCCCCTGTCCGCGAAGGATGGCGCCAAGTTCGTTGAGCGTCGTCGCGATGGTGGGGTGCTCTTCCCCGTACGATGAGTGCTGGATGGCGAGTGCCTCACGAGCAATCGGCTCGGCTTCGTCGAAGCGCTCCTGGTCGCGAAGGACGAGGGCGAGCGTATAGAGCGTGGCCGCCAGCTCTGGGTCTTCGCTTCCGAGACGTCGGCGCTGGGTGGCCTGCAGCTCGCGAAGTATCGTTTCCGCCTCGTCGTAGCGAGAGAGATCTTCGTAAAGGACGGCAAGGTCTTTAAGCGCTCTCAGTGTGACCTCGTGCTCGGGCCCCAGCTCTCTTTGGTAGGTCGCGAGAGCGGCGGAGAGGTGGGCTTCGGCCTCTTCGTAGCTGCCCAGGCGCCCTTCAAGGATGCCCAATTCATGCTGCGTCTCAGCCGTGGATTCGTGACCGGGTCCGAAGAGTTGAAGACGGATCTTGAGCGCATCCTCGAGCAGAGGGCGGGCTTCCTCATGCAGGTTGAGACGGGCGTAGGTTTCGCCTATAAGCGATAGAAGTCTGGCTCTCAGCGTGGGCTGGTCCCCGAGGTCCCGTTGCGCGCGTTCCACGCCGCGTGCAAGCAGGTCTGCGGCCCGAAGCGTGTCGAGGCGCTCTGCCGCATACGGGTCAGCCGCTGCGAAAAGGCTTTCGAGGAAAGAGGCCGTGGCCTCCGATTCGTCGAGCGCAGTGGCGGTTCGGCGCTGTTGCATTGCAAGCGCCGAGACGAAGGCAATCGAGACTGCGAAACCGACGACAGCGAGGCCGACACCCACGCGGTGCCGCGCGACAAACTTCCGCAGCCGGTAGCCGCTAGAGTCTGTTTTGGCGTGCAGAGGCAGGTTGTTTCGGAGTCGGCGGAGGTCGTCTAGCAGCGCCTCAGCTGAGGAGTATCGGCGCGGGGGGTCGGTGTGCAACGCGGCCAGTGTGAGCGTGTCGAGGTCGCCTCGGAGGCTTCGGCGGAGACGGTCGTCGGCAACGACAGCACTCGGTGGTTTCAGCGAGGCCTCGGGCCGAACGCCCGTCAGCATTTCGTAGAGCACAACGCCGAGGGCGTACACATCCGTGGCCGTTGTGATGGCGCCGCCATTGCGTTGCTCCGGCGCCGCGTACTCGGGCGTCATGGGTGTGCCGAGACGGGTAAGCCCGCCGTCGTCGTCTCCGAGCAACTTTGCGATGCCGAAGTCGAGCAGTTTGACCTCCCCGGTGTCGGTGACGAGGATGTTCGACGGCTTGAGGTCGCGGTGGACGACGAGGTGGCGATGCGCGTACGCCACGGCTTCGCAAACCTGCTCGAAAAGCGCCAGCCGTGCGTCTAGAGCAAGGCTGTTATTCTTACGGTAGGCCGTGATTGACTCGCCTTCGGCGAGTTCCATTACGAGGAAGGGCCGGCCATCTTCGGCGACGCCAGCGTCGAGCAGCCGTGCGATGTTCGGATGGTCGAGTCCGGCGAGGATCTGCCGTTCGTAGCGAAAGCGGCGCAACGCTTCGTCTGTGTCCATGCCGCGCTTGACGAGCTTGAGCGCGACTTCTTTCTCGAACGCGCCATCGGCGCGCGCGGCGCGGTAGACAGCGCCCATACCTCCGCGCCCGATTTCGGCCACAATCCGGTACGGCCCGACGAGTGTGCCCGCTGGCAGGTCCTCTTCTTCCACCGCCGACAGTTGCGAGGCCAGGGCGTCGCTCAGGCCCGGCATGAGTGGCGCGGCGAAGTCCGTAGCCGAGTTGCCAAGGGCCTTTTCGGCCTCTGCCTCCTGCACTAGGAGTGCCTCGACGGCTTCGTAGAGCACAACGTCGTCGCCACAGCGTGCGCGCAGCAAGGCGGTTCGCTCGTCAGGCGGACGAGCGAGGGCTTCGTCGAAGAGCGCATCAAGCGTTTGCCAGTTCTCGGGGTGGAAGATGTCCATGTAGGAGGTACGTATGTTTAGCTACGTATCGGAGAGAGGCCCGGCGAAGGATCAAAGCGCTTCAATTTCTACCGTAGAGACGCCCCGGCGGGGCGTCTCCCGTTCTGAAATGCGGCACGTTGTTCTTTACTAGACGCCCTTCTGGGATAGGCACTAGACGCCCTTCTGGGCGTCTCTACGTGGGATGGTCGGGATGATAACGGTCTGCCTCCCAATTCAGCGGGTTGTCGAGGATGTAACGGCGCGTGGCGTTCAACTCCCGCTCGTCGCGGATTACGCGGTCGTAGAAGCGCGGCTGCCACGCGAAATCCCCTATTCCCGCCTCCCGGATCCGTTTGGTGCACGCGCTCTTGATCTGCCCGAGGATCACACCCAGGGGCTGACGCGCCAGCTCGTCCGCCGCTCCCGTAGAGACGCCTCGGTGAGGCGTCTCCCGTTGCGGATTGCGACTAGATGATTTTTCGGAGACGCCCAGCCGAGGCGTCTCCCGTTCCGGATTGCGGCTAGATGATGTTTCAGAGACGGCCCGCCGAAGCGTCTCCCGTTCCGGATTGCGGCTAGAAGATTTTTCGGAGACGCCCAGCCGAGGCGTCTCCCGTTCCGGATTGTGGCTAGCCGAAGTTTCTGAGACGCCCCGGCGGGGCGTCTCTACGTTTCTATCGACAATGCCCGGGATGCCGTGCACGTGATTTGGCATCACGATCCACGCATCGAGCACGACGTATGGGCGGATGTGCGGCGTTTGCAACCATTCGTCCGCGACGATGCATCCGGAAGAAGAAAGCCCCATGATCCCATCCACGATCTCGCCGAACCAGCACGCGCGGTGTTTGGTGCAGACCACCACATGGTACCAACCGGACGACGCGTAGTCGTAGTCGGGCAGGCGCGTGCTTTCGATTCTGTAGCGTCCCTGAAATAGTGCCATGGGTTCAACCGTAGAGACGCCCCGCTGGGGCGTCTCACAAACGGTGTATTGAATGGGGAAATCCTCGACGCCGCCCTGGGTGTCTAACAAATGGTGTATTGAATGGGGGATTTCAGAGACGCCCTTCTGGGCGTCTCTACGGGGATTGTGATTTGACCGGAATGCGGTCGTAGAGACGCTTCGGTGAGGCGTCTCTCGTTCCGGAATGCGGCACGTTGATTTTTCGTAGACGCCCTTCTGAGACGCCCTTCTGGGCGTCTCTACGGGGGTGGTGGATTGGGAGGGGTGTCGTCGTCCTGCATGGCGCGGTAGAGCCACGTCCGCGCGCGCCGCCAGTCTCGTTTGATGGTTGGTTCCGAGTGCCCCGTGGCCTCGGCGATCTCGCGGAGCGTCATTCCCCCAAAGAAGTGAAGTTCGACGACCTCGGCGAGACGCTCGCTGGCCTCGGCCAACCGATCAAGACCACGGTCGAGTGTCAGCAGGTCCGCAGCGCGTTGGGCAACGTTGTCATCTGCGGCGATCTGGAGCCCTTCAAGGCGCAGGTTCGCTTCCTGGCCTCCTCGTTTCTGCGCGGTCTGCGTCCGCGCGTAATCAATCAGAATCAGCCGCATGGCTCGGGCCGCGAGGGAAAGAAAGTGAGTCTGATCATTTGCCGTCACGGAGGAACCATCGACGAGCTTCAGGTACGCCTCGTGAACAAGCGCGGTCGTGTTGAGCGTCTCGCCGGGCCGGTGCTTCTGCAGGCGTGCGTGCGCGATTCGGCGGAGCTCGCCGTAGAGGGGCGGCCAGAGCTGGTCCCTCGCGGCGGTGTCGCCCGCCCGGGCAGCGCGGAGGAGCTGCGCGGTATCGGATCGTGCATCCATTGGCAGGCCAGGTCCTCGCTTTCGGGAGGAAAGGTATCCATTGGAGTGCTTTAAGCAACGACGTGATCCCCTGGACCCCGTTCTTTCGATACGGAAGTGAATCCCTCACCTTCTTATTCTCTCACCTTCCCATGATGCCATGAACGCGCTTCGCTACTTCCTTCGCGGTACCACTTTGCTCCTTGCCGGCCTTTCCTTCGCCTTCCTTCTCGGCGCCTCCGCCGTCCACGCCCAGGCACTCTGCACCTGGGCCGCCTCCGACGGTGCCTGGGAGGTCGCCGCGAACTGGAGCTGCGCCCACGTCCCCACACCGACCGACTCTGTCCTGATCGACAACGGCACTGTCGTCACGCTCGCCTCGGGCACCCTCGACGGCACCGCCGACGTCACGGTCACCGACGTGATCTCATGGACCGGCGGCACGCTGGCCGGCACCGGCGCGCTCGTCATCCCGCCGGGGCTCACGCTCACGCTCCAGGTCGGCACCACCCTCGACCGCACGCTCCGTAACAGCGGCACCGTCTACCTCCGCGAGCAGGGCTCGTATTTCGGTGACGGCGTGCTCGCCAACCAGGACGGTGCCCTGTTCCACGCCACCCCGACCGGGGTGATCTTCGCCGGGCGCTATTTCTACCCGGACATCACCAACGCGGCGGGCGGCACCGTGCGTGCGTCCTCGCTCCCCAACGGCATCAATTTCTTCGGCGACCTCCTCAACGATGGAAACATCGAGGTGGACAACCAGGCGGGCTTCTACATGCAGCCCGGCACGACCCTCACGAACAACGGCCAGATTGGCATCCGGACCACCCCCGCCTTCGGCGTGTCGATGGTGGTGGCCGGGGGGGAGAACAACGGGACGATCCTCGTCGAGGAACAGACCGCGCTGAGTTTCAGCGGCGGGGCGCATACCCTCCGGGCTGGCTCGTCGCTGACGGGCGAGGGCACGCTGAACGTGTACCAGCCTTCGACCCTCACCGTCGAGGCGGGCGCGACCGCCGCCATCGCTACGGTCTACATCTCCAACAGCGCCCCGGTCGCGCTCGCGGCAGGAAGCCTCCTGCGGGCCGACAGCAGCTTCACCAACCACTACGGGATCGTCCTGGGTGAGGGCACGCTCGACGTCACCACCGCGAACGCGGTCGTCAACCACGGCACGTTCGCGCCCGGCAACTCGCCCGGGCTGCTCGCTGTCGAGGGCGCGTTCGGCATGACGAGCAACGCCTACCTCGACGTTGAGCTCGGCGGCCTCGTGGCGGTCGAGGAGCACGACGTGCTCGCCGTCGCGGGCGCGGCCACCCTCGGAGGCACGCTCCGCCTCCTGCTCGTGGACGGCTTCGCGCCGGCCGTCGACGATGCCTTCGAGTTTCTCACCGCCACGGACGTCGTGGGCACGTTTGCGGTGATGCAGGCACCGGCCGGGTATGCCTTCGATCTACGCTATGAGCAGACGAGCGTGACCGCGACCGTGACGGCGATCCCCGTAGCCAACGAGCCTGGCACGGCCCTGCCCGAGGCCTTCGCGCTCCACTTGGCCTATCCCAACCCGTTCAATCCCCATGCTGTAATTCCGTACGAATTGCCGCAGGGTGGCCACGTGCGCCTGGCCGTCTACGACCTGCTCGGCCGCGAGGTGGCCGTGCTGGTGGACGCCGAACTCCCGGCAGGGCGCCACGAAGCCGTGTTCGAGGCGCATGGCCTGGCGAGCGGGATCTACCTCGTGCGGATGGCGGCCAGCGATTTCGTCCAAACACGCCGCGTGACGCTGCTACGGTAAAGACGCCTTCCCGTAGAGACGCCTCGGTGAGGGGTCTCCGGTTCTGGAATGTGGCACGTGGATATGTACTAGACGCCCTTCTGGGCGTCTCTACGGGCATCCACGTTTTTTCCAGAGGACGTGATCCCCTGGACACCAGTTTCCCGATACGGAAGTGAATCCCTCACTTTCCCATCTCTCACTTTCCCATGATGCCATGAACGCGCTTCGCTACTTCCTTCGCGGTTACACCCTGCTCCTTGTCGTCCTTCCCTTCGGGAGTCTGACCCTCCCGGCCGCGGCCCAGACCACCTACCTCCGCACCACCAACGGCAACTGGACCGACGACGCCGGTTGGAGCCCCAGCGGTGTCCCCGGCCCCAGCGACACCGCCGATTTGGGCGGCCGAACGGTAACGCTCGACACCGACGCGACCGTGGCCGTGTTGATTTTCCCGCCGGTCATTCACAGTGTGCTCGCCGGAGCGTCCGCGCTCGCAGTGACCGACACGCTGCGGTGGGAGGCCGGCCAGTCCAACATGACCGGAACGCTCACGGTTGGGTCGGCAGCCACCTTCCGCGTACGTGGAACCGCCATCTTGCGGATGGGCACCGGCGGCGTGCTAGTCAACCGCGGGCGGATGGTGTGGGAGAGTCCTCGCTCCTGGGGGGACGTCGGCAGGCTCATTAACGAGGGCGAGATCGAGATCCCACTCGAAGCGGCGGACCCGATCCAGCTTTGTTTCAGCAACGAGAACCCCGCCATCACCAACGCAGCGGGTGGGTTGGTCCGGCGGACGGGCCCCGGCACGGTCCAATTCTCTTGCGGCTTCAACAACGACGGCACCGTGCGCGTGGAGCAAGGGGCGTTCGAGCAGCGCGGCTTCAACGGCAACGGCGGCACCGACACCGGCGCCTACGAGGTCGAGGCCGGGGCCACGCTCCGCTTCGGCGGCGGCAACCGCACGCTGACCGCGGCGGCCTCCATCACAGGCGCAGGAACTGTCGAAGCCCAGACAACCGGTAACATACACTCCGTATCGCACGCGGGCGGCTACGACGTGGCGACGACGCGGCTGCTCGGCCCGTCGAGCCCCCGCTTCAACCTAAACGTCGACGTCACGTTGCCCGTGCTGGAGATGACCAGTGGATTCCTGGGCGGCAGCGGGACTATCACCGTCACAGACGCCCTCACGTGGACCGACGGCGACATGGACGGCGGTGGCACGACCGTGATCCAGCCCGACTTCGACCTCAACGTGGCAAACGTCGGGCTGGGCGACACGCGGACACTCTACCTCGAAGGCACCACCACGTGGTCGGGCGAGGTGGACATCAGCAATGGAACCACGGAGGTCACCGTCGTCAACGCGGGCACGGTGCTTTCGACGGGCCCCGGCGAGCGGTTCCTGTTCGCCGGCGTTTTCCGCAACGAGGGCCTGCTCGTTCACGACGACGGCCTGCTCCGCTTCATCAGCGGCTTCGACAACCTCGGCGAAGTCCACGTGGACGGCGGGACCCTGGCGCTTCAGGGGTTCAACGCCACCGGCGGCACTGACACGGGGGCCTACACCGTGGCCGGGGGCGCCCACCTGGAGTTCTCCGGCGGCAACCGGACGCTCACCGAGACGGCCGAGGTCGCTGGGAGCGGCACGGTCGTCGCCACCGGCCCGCTCACGAACGGGGCGTCGTGGAAGCCGGGGGCCTCGCCGGGCGGGCTCACCATCGCGAGCACCTACCCCGCCGGGAGTGGGGTGCTGGAGATGGAGGTTGGCGGCTATACCCCCGGCACCGAGTACGACCAGCTCGCCGTCACGGGCACGGCAACGCTCGGCGGCACCCTTCGCGTGCTCCTCATAAACGGCTTTGTGCCAACCGAGGACGATCGCTTCCTAATCATCCCGGCGGGTGGTGCCGTGACCGGCGCGTTTGCGACGCTCGACCTGCCCACCGGCCTGGACGCCTTCGTTGAGACCACGATTGAGGGCGTCGAGCTGGTCATCGGGAAGGTGACGGTGGCGATTGAGCCCGAAGCCGGGCTTCCGGAAGTGTTCGCCCTCCACGCAGCCTACCCCAACCCGTTCAACCCGCAGGCCATCGTGCCCTTCGACGTGGCCGAGGCGGGGCGCATCCGCCTGGCCGTCTACGACCTGCTCGGCCGCGAGGTAGCGGTGCTTGTGGATGGCGAGCGCCCGGCAGGCCGTCACGAAGCCGTGCTCAACGGGGCGGGCCTGGCGAGCGGGATCTACCTCGTGCGGATGGCGGCTGAAGGGTTTACACAGACACGCCGCGTGACGTTGCTGCGATGACGCCTTCCCGCAAAACCACGCCGCCGTAGAGACGCCCCGCCGGGTCGTCTCTACGGAGTGTTCAACGGCGGTGCCAACACCTCATCCACGCTGTTCGAAGTGATGGCGTGGTAACCGGGCCGGGCGTCGGCGTAGATACGCTCGGCCATCGCACGGCCCCAGTCGGTTGCGGCGAGTTCTGTGTAAAGCGGGAGGATGAACTTGCGACGGCCCTGGGTAGTCAGGAAGTCTTCCAGCGAGGCAAAGGCAGGTTCGTAGCGGTTGCGGATGGCGATCCGCAACCACGCAAAACGCACCTCGCTGTTTCCGGTATCGGTAAATCCAAACGCGCCATCGAGAGCGGCCAGTTGCTCGGCAGAGAGTTCCTCGGGTAGCGACTTGAGGAAGTGCAGCCACTCGTGCGTGGACCACTCGTTGGTGTTCAGCAGACCCGGCGCCGTTCCCATAGCAAACGAATCGGCCTGAGCCTCGACACGCTCAAAGGCTTCCGACACTACGCCTGCTGCGTTGTCAGGCAGGCCCGGGCCGTATATCCACACCTCGGGATTCACCTGCGCCCGGAGCGAATCGTCGCCGGCGAATAGTTTTTCGTCCATGTAGGCGAGGAAGCGCTCTGTCGTCATCGGTTGGAAGGCGTGTGCATCGAAGTAGCCTCGGAGGAAGGCATCGAACCGCTGTCGCCCGACAATCACTTCGGTCGTGTGGAGGAACGCCGCGCCCTTGTCGTAGGCGATGGCCGTCATTCCATCGTCAGGGTCGCGCCCTTCCAGATTGAGGTGGAGGTGGGTATCGGCCTCATCAAGATCTTCGAGTTCGGAGACCAGCCCATCACGGCTTAGCGACATCAGCATCGCAGCGTACTCGGGGCCAGAGACCGCTTCCATGATGCGGTTCTCGAAGTAGCTGGTGAAGCCTTCGTTCAGCCAGAAGTCATCCCAGGTCGCGTTTGTGACGAGATTGCCGCTCCAGGAGTGTGCGAGTTCGTGCGCGACGAGCGAGACCAGCGAGCGATCCCCGGCCAGAATCGTCGGTGTGGCGAAAGTGAGGCGCGGGTTCTCCATCCCGCCAAACGGGAACGACGGCGGCAAGACGAGGATGTCGTACCGGCCCCAACGATACGGCCCGTAGAGCTCCTCGGCGGCGTCCATCATAGCTTCGACATCGACGAACTCGTTGGCGGCGGCTTCCACCATCTGCGGTTCCGCCCATACGCCGGAGCGTGGGCCCAGCTCGCGAAACTCCAGGTCGCCGATCGCCAGTGCTATGAGGTAGGGCGGGATTGGCTTGTCCATGGTGAATGTGAATGCCGTCCGTCCGTCTCCGGTCGGCGCGCCTTCCGAGGAATTGCCATCCGCGCTCATTACCGCAGTGAGCCCTTCAGGCACCGTGATTTCCGCTTCGTACGTCTGGCGGATACCTGGACTGTCCTGCGTTGGAATCCATGTGCGCGTAAGGATGGCCTGCCCCTGGGTAAAGAGAAACGGCTTTCCGCTGCTTGTCTGCGCGGGGCCGAGCCACTGCACGGCATCGGCGTTTTCACCCGTTCGATACGCGACAACAAAGTGATTGTCGCCCACCGGCAAGGTGATCGTCAGCGGAGCACCCAGGA
>JBGTDU010000093.1:0-9291 GCA_041748175.1 Rubricoccaceae bacterium | reverse complement strand
CTAGGGCCTGTTAACACTTTTCTCGACGGGCCATTGCGGGCCATTCTGGTCCGTTTCCGCGTTGCGCTCGTCATCCGGGACCCCGCCCCGAACTCCTCGCGCGTCTTGAAACGGCCTCAGAATGACCTCGCACTGACCTCGCGCCCTAAGCGTTAACAGGCCCTAATTCATTTCGAGCTTGATCGGGCGGACTGGGAACGAGCAGAGCCCCTAGCCCGCGAGGCCCTCGCACTGTCCGAAGGATTGGGTCGACAGGAGTTAGTAGCCAGCAACAGCCTCCGCCTAGCCGTCGCCTTAATTCGTCAGGGTAAAGTTGTCGAGGCCCTGCCCTATGCCCTCCGTGCCGTGGAAATCTTCACGAAACTCGACTCGCCCAACCTCGCCGCTGCCCAGGAAACGCTGCGGGAGTGCGAAAACGATGTCTAGTCGATTCCAGATATTTAGTATCAGCTACTAAAATTGCCCGAGATGTATTCTCTACCCCACTCCCAACAACTGCAAAAAGATGCCAAAAGCAGCCGAATAGAACAAAAGCGTAAGGAGTGCCCCGCCCAATGCCCCGCCAAGATCCGCTTCATGAGTGGTGGGACCGTCATCAGCAAGTGACTGGCAACTGATTCCCATGGCCCCGAACAGAAACGGCCGGATGGAGTTAGTATTCGTCGTAATCCACTCCACGTTCTCACATGAAGTACCGCGTACTAATAGAAACGGACGAGGACGGCGTTTTTGTCGCCACAGTCCCGAGCCTCCCAGGCTGCATCGCAGACGGCCCGACACGCAGCGATGCCCTCGCCAATGTCAAGGATGCCATCGCGCTTTATCTGGAAAGTCTGGAAGAACATGGCGACCCGGTTCCGCCTCCGATCACTGAGGAACTGGTAGAGGTATAAGCGTGGCAGGTCTTCCCGTCGTTTCAGCCCGTGACGTAGTGAAAGCATTGGCGAAGCTGGGTACGAATTTGACCGACAGAGGGGTAGCCACGTGCTATTATGACGCACAGTTTCGTCGGCAACCTCGTAGCTCCTCCGACGTTCGAACAAAAACGCCCCCCTTCCGATGCGAACCTACACTTTCGTCGTTGAGCGCGACGCTGACACGTCGCTCCTTGTCGGGTACGTTCCTGGCTTCCCCGGTGCCCACTCCCAAGCCTCCACACTGGACGAATTGCAGGGCAACATGCGGGAGGTGATCGAGATGCTCCTCGAAGACGGCGAGCCACGGTTCGATGGTGAATTCGTGGGGACTCAGCTCGTCTCCGTCGCGGCGTAGTTGTGGGTGACGTTCCGGTTCTCTCCCCGCAGCAGGTCATCCGGCGGCTCGAGGCGCTTGGATTCGCAGAGGTACGCCAGCGAGGGTCTCATAAACAATTCCGCCACGCCGACGGCCGGGCGACAACCGTTCCCTTTCATAAAGGGCGCGATATCGCACCTTCGCTGCTCCGAAAGATCGCACGGGACATCGGTATTACGATTGACGAGTTGCTTGGCCGCTGAAGCCTGCATTGGTGCCAGCCCTTCCTACCCCACCCCCAACTGCTGCAGAAAAATCCCCAATGCAGCGGGATAGAGCAGTAATGTGAGCACCACCCCGCCCAGCGCGCCGCCGAGATGCGCTTCGTGTGCGATCTGCCCTCCGCCCTGCTTCGCCGAATAAATGGACATGGCGATGTACAAAACAGCAAACAGGATCGCTGGGATTGGGATGGCGGCGAAGATATACAGCATCTCAAAAGGCTCGAAGAGGATGAACCCGAACAAAACTCCGGAAACCGCTCCCGAAGCACCCACCGCGGAATACTGAGCGTTGTCTTTATGGCGCCAGAATGTGAGGGCGTTCGCTGCCAGCTCCGAGCCGAAGTACACGATGAAGAAGTTCACCGGCCCGAGTATCCCTTCGAGAAACGGCCCGAAGAAATACAGCGTGATCATGTTGAACGCGAGGTGTGCAAAACCGACGTGCACAAATCCGGCCGTCAGAAACCTCCACCATTCGCCTTCCTTCACCAGCTTTGGCCGAAACGCCCACTTCCCTACCAGCGATTGATCGACAAACATCGTGATGACACCGATCAGGACATTAGCGATGAGGAGCAGAAATGTGACGGGCGCAGCGTAGAGCATCAAGGAATTCGGAAACAGAGATCGAAGAGACGAGAACCGATAACTTACGGCCCGCTCTAGCCTGTCCACGCGCACGTTCTTGCTCGCCCCCCATCTCTTTACTTTGCCGACCATCTGTCTGGGCATGGCGATGTTGGGCGGCTGCGGAAATGACGCGCACGATCCCTTGGCCGGCACATGGGAGCGCGTGTCTTCTGCCGAAATGGACAGCAGCGGTATGTCACTTGTCTACACCTTTGGCGGCGACGAAACCCTGAATATCGCCTGGTCCCGGCCCCTTCAGCCCGATACCGTCCTCGTTGCCAACTACCACATACAGTGGGACAGCGTCCTCACACTCTCCGATGCGCGCGGCTCCGAGCAATTCATCGCGCACGTAATCGGCGATACGATGATCCTGCGCTCCGACGAAGGTGTCGTCCAGCAGTACGCGCGGCAACGATAGGGCGCGGCAGGCCGCTCCCCTACAGAAGCGTCTCGACCCATCTCCAGACCTCGTCCATGCCGGTTTTCTTCTCGGCGGAGGTTAGGATGACCGGAACTTCAATGCCGATTTCGGCCATTCGATTTGCGATTTGGGTGACCCGATTTCGTTGCTGGTTCTTCCCAAGCTTATCGGCTTTGGTTAGCAGAATGACCCGCGGCACGGGGCTTCCGCGCATGATTTCAGTAAGCTCGTCGTCGAGCTTTGTGGGCTCGTGGCGGCTGTCGATGAGGTGGAAGATCAGTCGAAGCTCCTCCCGCTGCGTCACGTAGGTACCGATGAGTTGCTGCCACGCTGCTCGCATTTTCAGGGGCACCTTCGCGTAGCCGAATCCTGGGAGATCGACCAGATAGAAACCCGCCGGACCGTTGACGAGGTAGTAGTTCAGCGCTTGCGTTTTGCCCGGCGTGGAGCTAGTGCGGGCCAGGTTCTTCCGGCCAATCAGCGCGTTCAGCAACGACGACTTCCCTACGTTCGACCGACCAACGAACGCGATCTCCGCCTTCCTGTCAGTTGGCATGGTCGCCCAGTTTGGGGCCGAGCGAACAAATTCGACGGTTTGTACTCTCATGGCCGAATATGCACATGCGCACCGCATGCCGTGCCCTTACAATACCAATGGAATTTAGAACCGCCTCTATGCCACCTGCGCGAAGTGCGCCGCCACGGTCTCGCCAATGGCGGCAGGGCTCTCGACGGTCGTGATGCCAGCTTCGCGCATGGCCTTGAGCTTTTCGTCGGCCGTGCCTTTGCCGCCGGAGATGATCGCACCGGCGTGGCCCATCCGGCGTCCAGGAGGCGCTGTGCGGCCGGCGATGAAGCCGAAGACAGGCTTCGTCATGCTGGTCTTGACGAACTCGGCGGCCTCTTCCTCAGCCGACCCGCCGATCTCGCCAATCATCACGACGGCCTCGGTGGCCGGGTCTGCTTCGAACAGCTCCAGCGCATCCACAAACTGCGTCCCTATGATCGGGTCGCCGCCAATGCCGACAGCTGTCGTCTGGCCAAGTCCGGCGCGCGTGAGCTGGTCGACGGCCTCGTAGGTGAGCGTTCCCGAGCGCGAAATCACGCCGACGGAGCCCTCCGAAAATATCATGGTGGGCATGATGCCGACCTTCGCCTCACCTGGCGTGAGAACGCCCGGACAGTTCGGACCGATGAGCCGGGCGCCGCGCTTCTTGACATAGGGCGCGACGGCGATCATGTCGCGAACCGGAATGCCCTCGGTTATGCAGACGATCACCTTCACGCCCGCGTCGGCTGCTTCCATCACAGCGTCCGCGGCAAAAGCCGGCGGCACAAAGATGCACGCCACGTTGGCTCCGCCTCGCTCAACCGACTCCTTCACTGTGTTGAAGACAGGAAGATCGAGGTGCGTCGTTCCGCCTTTTCCGGGTGTCACGCCACCGACGACGGTCGTCCCATACTCAATCATCTGCTCGGCGTGGAAAGACCCTTCCTTGCCGGTTATACCCTGAACGACGACGCGGGAGTCCTTGTTGATTAGAATGGACATGGGACGTGGTTTGCGCGGTTAATGCAGTCCCCCGAAGCTACCGCGCCCACTCCAAAGCCTCGAAACCACCGTTAAAGATTCATCGCGGTAGCCAAAAAATCTGGCAAGACTATGCTCCACCCTCCGCCGGGGGTGCCTCCTGCGGCGGAATCTCTACCGGGGCCGGCGCCTGCTGCTGAACCGGAGGCACGGTGGGCGTCGGTTGTTGTGCGGGTTGTTGGATCTGTTGCGGCGGCGCGTCGGTGATTGTCAATT
Source organism: Rubricoccaceae bacterium (assembly GCA_041748175.1). GTDB lineage: Bacteria > Bacteroidota > Rhodothermia > Rhodothermales > Rubricoccaceae > JAHEJB01. The sequence continues at coordinate 4,913 of JBGTDU010000093.1, read as the reverse complement.
CCCGCTTGATATCGTTCGACGCGTCCTTGAACTCGCGGATACCTTTTCCAAGGCCGCGTGCGATCTCGGGGATTCGCTTGGCACCAAAAAGCAGCAAGACGGCAAGAAAGATGAGAATGATCTCGGTAGTTCCAATGCTGCCCATGATGGTTTCGGTCGAGTGATGTGCGGTTGCTACTTGTTTGGCCAGATCCGGTTCGCGGCGGATGTGCGCTGAGAATCTAGCGCCGCCCAGCGAGTGCGCCAAGCCCGCACCATCCTCGCCCGAACATCCTGCGCGTTGCCGCTGCATGCAGGCGAGGCTAGTTTGGCGCGAAAACAAGCCACGATGGAACGCGACGCCCCGCTTTCGCGCGAGACCATTTTCGATTGGCCAAAGGCCGAGCTCCATTGCCACCTCGATGGCTCGCTGCGCCTGACCACGCTACTTGATCTGGCGCGCCGCCAAAACCAGGTCGAGCTCCTCCCTGCTGCTGAACCGGAATCACTGGCCGAGGAACTCAAGAAGATAGACGGCTCTGCAACGCTGGAAGAGTATCTCGCGTGGTTCGGGTACACGATACCTTTGATGCAATCGCGAGAGGTTCTCCACCGAGTTGCCTACGAGCTCGCGGAGGACAATGCGAAGGAAAACGTCCGGTATCTCGAAATCCGCTACGGCCCGACGCTGCACACGGAGCACGGCCTTACGCTCTGGCAGGTGAACGACGCTGTGCTCGCTGGGCTCCGCGAAGCCGAGCAGGACTTTGGAATCAGAACAGGTGTCATCATCTGTGGGTTGCGGGATCGTTTTGAAAGCGCGTCGCTCGCGCAGGCGGAACTGGCGGCGGCGCACCGCGATCAGGGTGTCGTGGGCTTCGACCTCGCCGGAGGCGAGCAGGGAAACCCCGCCGAGATGCACGGTGCCGCCTTCTATCATGCCCGGAAGCACCTCCTCAATATCACCATCCACGCCGGCGAATCGTTCGGGCCCGCATCAATTCGACAAGCACTCTTCAAGTGCGGCGCTCACCGGATCGGCCACGGCGTGACGCTCGGACAGGACCCCGATCTCCTGCGCTATTTCGTCGACCGCCAGATTCCACTGGAGGTCTGTCCGACGAGTAATGTCCAGACCCGCGTCGTAGCCAGCTATGAAGCGCATCCGGTTGCAGAGTATGTTCGCGCGGGCGTTCCCGTCACCATCAACACCGACAACCGCCTCTTTTCGCGCACGACGGTTACGGACGAGTTATACCTTGCCCATACAAGGTGCGGCATTCCGGCCGACGACATCCACAACATAGTCCTCAACGGCTTCCGCCACGCCTTCCTCCCCTACGCGCGGAAAATGGAGTTGCTGGAAGAGGTCGCGCCTCGGAATCTCGTACCTGGAGAATGATCAAGACCCTAACCCTCCTCATCATCGTCGCCGGAATCACACCGGTTTTTGCGCAGGATGATTTCGCTGCGAACGCGTGGATGAATGTCGCGGAAATCCTGTGGGCGGATTCGATCTGGTTGGCGGACTATGACGTGGCAAACGCCATCTCGCGTGAACTTGCCTGGGAGCTGAATGAAGCCAGCGGCTGGCTCGAAGCGTGCAGGGAATGGTGGGAAGATCCTTCGTTCGAGGACGACGAGACGGGCATGATGTCGAGACATCTCCTCGGGAATGACCGCGTTCTGATCGAGGTGACGTGTAGTTTTGGAGCGTATCAGGGCAACTTTGCGCTGGTACTGATAGCTGGCAACGAAGCGGTCCTCCTTCGATATCCCGACGTCGGCGTCGACGGTGAACTGTTGCCTTCGCACGCGGCAATTCACAGCGGCGACGCGAATTTTGAGGAAGGAGGCCGGGATACTTTTAGCGTGTACGAGCGAGGTCGCGGCATCGGTGGATGCGGAACCTACGTGACGTACCAGATTGACGACACCGCTGTAGAGCCCGTTCAGGCACAAGCGCAGGACTGCGACGCTCAATGCGAGAACGAAGAATGCCTCGATCCGCGGACGTGGCCAATCGTCTATACCGGGAAGTGATGCCCCGGACCGTCATTGTCGAGCCTGTCGCGGCAATTGCAGGCCGAATCGCGATTCCACCGGATAAGTCCATCGCCCACCGTGCGGCGATTCTGGCCGCGCTCTCCGAGGGCGAAAATCAGATTGTCGGTTACCCGGATGCCGCCGATCCGCAATCGACGCTCGCTGTGCTGCGGGCACTCGGCGTAGAGATGGAAGTGCGGGAGGACAGCCTGTTTGTGCAGGGTGTCGGCCGGAATGGATTTCAAGCGCCTCATACTCCGTTGGACTGTGGAAATTCGGGCACGACGATGCGGCTGATGGCAGGCGTCTTGGCGGGGCAGCCGTTCTCATCAACGCTGACCGGCGACGAATCGCTCTCGGCGCGACCCATGGACCGCGTTGCCGAGCCGCTGCGCCAAATGCGCGCCTCTGTTGAACTCGAACACGGCCACGCCCCGATTCACATTCGAGGCGGTTCGCTGCGTGGTATTTTCTACACACTTCCCGTCGCGTCGGCCCAAGTGAAGTCGTGTGTGCTGCTTGCGGGGTTGATGGCGGATGCCCCGACGACGGTAATCGAGCCATCTCCTTCCCGCGACCACACGGAAAGAATGCTGGGGCTCTCCACACTCGATTTTGGGGGAACGCGTCACATCACCATCGATCCGATGATGGCGCTGCCACCCCGCATCTGGGTTGTGCCGCGCGATTTTTCTGCCGCAGCGTTTTTCATAGTGGCGGGCTCGATTGTTGAGAACTCGACGCTGGAGATGCGGCAAGTCGGCCTGAACCCCTCGCGCGCGGCATTGCTCGATGTTCTCCGCGCGATGGGGGGGCGCGTTGACGTTTCCGATGAGCGAACGCGAGCCTACGAGTCCATCGGAGACATCCGAGTCGCTGCGCCAGAACACGGCCTTCATGGCGTTGAGGTGGGCGGAGATCTCATCCCCAAACTGATCGACGAAATCCCCATCCTTGCGGTGGCGGCGGCATGCGCCCGGGGCAGAACAACAATCCGCAATGCGGGCGAGCTGCGGGTAAAGGAATCCGACCGCCTCGCAGCAACCGCCGAGTTCCTGAACGCAATGGGTGGTCGCGTGAAGGAAACGGAAGATGGCCTCGTCATCGAAGGCGGCCATTCACTGCATGGCGCAACCGTCGATTCGCATGGCGATCATCGCATCGCGATGGCGGCGGGCATCGCGGCCTTGGTGGCCACCAGCCCAACAACCATCCACAACGCAGATTGTACAGCTGTTTCTTTCCCCACATTCTGGGACGAACTGGATGGCAGCGCGGGTGGAGGGATTGTCGGGACGGTGGACGGCTGACGGTGGACGGTGGACGGTGGACGGTGGACGGAATTTGTGGTCCGAAATCCGATATCCCACATCCGATATCCCACATCCCACATCCCACATCCGAAATCCCACTGTGCGCTAGTGCGTCTCGTCCCCCGGCACCCATAGATGCTCCGCGATGACCACGCATCCATCCTCATCAAACTCGACGCCCTCGCCTCGGAGGCGCTCCTCCATCAGGTCTGGTGTGGCGAAATGATGTTTGCCGGATAATCCACCGAATCGGTTCACCACACGGTGACACGGCAAGTCCAGGGGATCCGGCGCAGGCTCGGCCGTGCTTACGCCGTTCAGCGCCCAACCCACGGCCCGTGAAGCGCTCCGCGTTCCCAGATACTCCGCGATGTGCCCATACGTGGTCACGCGCCCGTGCGGGATCTGCGCGACCACATCGAGAACGCGGGAGAAGAAATCGTGGTCGCCGATTGAACTGTTCTTGTAGTCAGACCTGCTCATAGAACCCTGGAGCATCTCGTACTGCGTAATCCGTATTGCGTGTTTTTTAGATCCAATTACGCATTACGCATTACGAACCAGCTCAGCCACTCACTCCCCAAGTATCACCGGCAGCCCATCACCATCGCCCCCGATGATGACCACTTTGGCGTTGTCGGATTCCGCGAGTTGAAGCGTGGCCTGGATGGCTTGCCAGCGGATGTATTGCGGCGTGAGGCTCTGCGTCACGATGCTCGCGCGGTCGGCGTCGCCCTGCGCCTCGACGCGCTTGCGGGCGGCCTCTTGCTCGGCGCGGCTTACCGAGAGCGCGGCCTGCTGCACGAGTTGTTCCTCCTCGAGCTTGTTCTCAATGGCGCGGCGCACCTGATCGGGGAGCACCACGTCGCGGATGAGCACGGCATCGATCTCGACAAACTGCTCGGCTGCCGCATCAGCCACTTGCTGGTGGATCCGGTCCTGCAGTTCATTTCGGCGTGTGGAATACAATTCCTCCGGCGTGTATCGGCCAACGATCTCGCGAGCCGCGCTTCTCAATTCGGGACGAATGAGACTCTCGTAATACTCCTGACCAAACGTCGTATGGAGATACGGAAGGTTGTTCGTGGTGGGTCGGTAGCGCACCGTCACCTCCATCGTAATAGTAGCGCCGTTCGACGAAAGCGCTGATAGCTGCTCGTCCTCCGATTTCACCCGCACGTCGTACACCACCATCCGCTCCCAAGGAAAGAAGATGTTCAGGCCTTCGCCATACACCGTGCTCAGGTTCGTGCCGCTGAAGCTGCTGTACTTCACGCCCTGCTCGCCCGAGCCGATTGACTTCGTCATGCAGGCGGGAATCATAATGAGCAGAACAACGGCGAGAATGCCAATAATTCCAAGACGACTGTTGCGAGGTGGTTTGATTCGATCCAGAGGAGAAGCCATCGTAGGTGAGGTTGGATGAGTCGATCAGAGACGCCGGCCGGTGTTCGCCGAGACGGGCGTGGGTTGGTAAACTACGCGGCCCACCTCTTCTCTCCCCGTCTTCCATGGCCGATGTTTCGTCTTTGCAACCAACCGCGCCTACGCGGGACGAGGCGGCCCGTTACGGTG
>JBGTDU010000092.1:0-2241 GCA_041748175.1 Rubricoccaceae bacterium | reverse complement strand
CCCACGATGATCTGGTTGAGCAGCCGGCTCGGAGCCAGGAGGCGGCGGCCCTGGACGGTCCGGGTGGTGACTTCGACGAGGCTTCCTGGGGGAAAGTGGCGTAAATTTCTCATGAACGAGGGAAGACGGATTTCCTCGACGAAATCGCGCAGAATCGTGGTGGTCTGCTCGAGATCGCCCCTCGTTCCCGTACTCAGCGCCTTGGCCGGCCGACGGCCGACGGCCGACGGCCGACGCGTTGGCTGGCACCCGTAGCCGTAGCCGGCTCTAGGATTGATTAGGCGGTCGGCCAGTGGAGAATTGACGACCATCATCAAAGTGGCGTAGCTTAAGTAGACTCAATGTTGGCGGTCTATCGAATTTTGGCGATATTGCGAAGTGCTCCGGGTAAGGGTGGAAGAAACTGGGTCCCATCCCGGAAAGGGGATGTTGGCGAAACTAAGGTTAGGCCTCATTGAATCAGCACCATGGATCGGCGAGCACTCAAAATCCTGTTCGACACGTTCTGGTCCCCGGCCGGATGGAAGCAGTCTCATTCTCAAGGGCTGAAAGGCGACGACTTCGAATACGCCAAGTCGAAGGGAACGATGTTTGACCCCGTTGTCATGGATCACAGGGCTGCTGTAGTTAAACTGACGCGCCTGATCAAGCAAGTCAGCAAACGTCAAGTCGCAGACGCCTTTCTGGCAAGCCTTTCCACGCGCCGGCTTGACTGGCGGTCTCCACTCGGAAGCTATGCCGTCTTCCAGCGAATGCCACTGCACGACGCCACGGACTCAACAACACAATGCAGTAGTTGCGGGTTCTACTTGAAGGCCACTGAACATGACTTCAACGTCATGAATTTCGAGCGGCATAAATGGGGTGGCGTTCGACACGATCACGTCGAGTACGCCGTCCTCGATTTAGAACAGTTTCTCGGAGCTGGCGCACCGAAGCCCACGCAGCAGGACTTCGAAATCTTCCAAACAGTGGTGGGGGCAATATCGGCAGCTCAGCCGTCGGTTACGAGTGCCACGCTTCAATCTCACTTTGCCAGCGCACTCAAATCAAACAAGGCCGAACGAGACACAATCATTGCGATTCTTGGGTTCTGCGGGATCCTTGCTACACCAGAGCATCCGGGCTATAGCGATGCGTTCGTTCCTGCGCGTGAAAGGCACCTCCCGGATCGCCACTTCGTAGACATGGAGTATCCAGCGTGCTGGTGGAGCGGGCGGATTGGCGTCAATCAATCGAAGTTACGAGAATACTTTGCACATGCGCAGCGCGATGAGGCCTAACCCCTCGCTCAACCGGAGCACCAAGGGCGGGCCACCAGGCCCGGCCTGGCGGTACGCGGTACATTTTCGCCAGTCCGGGCCTGGCGTCCCGCCGTTGGCGCCCGGTTAGCTCGAACGTTAGGCCGCACAAACTACGACGATGACTCGCTGGCTCGACTTCTCTGGCGCACCGCCACTGCTGATTCCGACTCGCCTCGTGTCGCAATGGCGAGGCGGGATCAATCCTGCAACCGGCAAGTACTCCGACCTAAACACGAAGGCCCCCCTAACTGACTATGACCGTGCATGCGCTTCCGCTTGGCCCGGTCGCGGAGTCCTGCCAATCGCCAACGCATCAGCGCTCGTCCTATACACAGAGTACGACGAGCACACCTGGCATGCACCCAACAATCTTGTGGCTTGCGGCAGTTGGTTGCCAACTGAAGCTGAACTTGCGGCGGCATCATGGGAAGACCCGTTGTCTTGGCATGTTCAAGACACGGACTTCTTGCTCATCAACTCAGCCGCTGACGGTGCTGCGGGTCTACGCGCAGACGAGTTCATGGAGGTTCGCCTGGCTCCTGGCAAGTACGTCATCGAATACGCGGCATTGGAGGGAACGTATATTGGTTGCTTCCACAGGTTCTCTTTGGTCGCGCTCGGGCAAAGCGCGGGGCATATTCACAAAACCGGTGCAACACTGTGAGTAGCTCATGCATTCAGGCATCTGTCACCCGCCTAACTCGGCGTTCAACCGGACAACAACGTGCTGCGCACGTTGCTGCCGGTTAACTGGGGCGTTAGACGGCCTCAAGATCAGAATCAGCAGGAGAACGTCGCCCCATGGAGATGATCTGCCCGAGTTGTGGTAGCGAGTACCGCGAAGGCTTTGCCCGATGCGCGGATTGCGACGTCGACCTTCTGCCGAGACCGGAGGATGAGCCACCACCTCCAGATGTGCAGTTGGTGAAGATCTTCG
>JBGTDU010000091.1:0-8870 GCA_041748175.1 Rubricoccaceae bacterium | reverse complement strand
TCCTCTAAATCATCCCCCGCGCCTTGATCTCCAAATACTTGTTGATGGCGTCCACGGTCAGCGTTTCCGGCTTTGTGAGTAGCGCGCCGATTCCGTTGCGAACGGCGAGTGGACGCGAATATGTCTCAGCACCGCGCGGTTTGTAGCGGTCGGAGGAGGAACCGTGCAATCTTGCTTTCGTTTTGCTTCCATCTTGGAACCATCCTTCGCAGCCATGGCAACACTGACCATCAAAAACGTCCCCAACGAGTTGTACGAGCAACTCAAGCACACAGCCCGCGCGCATAGTCGGAGCATCAATAGCGAAACCATCGTTTGTCTCAAGCGGGCATTGAACCATGTGCAGCACGATGAGGAAGCTCTGATGGCGCGGATACGCAACCTGCGCGCGGAATTCCCAAGCCAATTGACGGAAGAACAACGGACGCGTGCCGTCAACGAAGGACGAGCATGATCGTTGCCGACAATGCGCTGATCAGCTACCTGATCATTCCCGGCGAATACACGGACGAGGCGGAGCGCGTGCGTGGTCTGGATTCGGACTGGGTGGCTCCTCCCCTGTGGATCAGCGAATTTCGAAATGTCCTCCGCAATTACATCGTTGGTGGACTTCTTTCGCTCGAAAAGGCCTCCTTGTTTATGGATGCCGCGGAATTGCTGATGCGAGGCCGCGCCCATGACGTCTCGTCGGCAGAGGTGTTGGCCCTCGCGGCAACTTCAGGATGCACGGCCTACGACTGCGAATACGTCGCCCTTGCAAGGTCGGTGGGTGTCCAGCTCATCACGACCGAAAAGGGAGTGCTGCGCGAATTCCCGGATCTCGCCTTGCATCCAGAGCGGTTCGGAGCTTAGCAGTTGCCTGCGTAAATCGACCGTGAGCGTCTCCGGCTTCGGGAGGTCAGACGACCTCGGCCCAAGTCTAACAGAGCGGAGTGTAGCGGAGTCGAAGGATCGAGTTGCAATGCAGCTTGGTGCCTCCGTGGGTGCTCGATGCCCACTCTGCGTAGATCCTTCGACTCGCTCGCGAGCTCGCTCGCTCAGGATGACAAACTGAGGAATTGGTTGCCCCCTATTCCTCTAAATCATCCCCTGCGCCTTGATCTCCAGGTATTTGTTGATCGCGTCCACGGTCAAGGTTTCCGGTTTTGTGAGCAACGCACCGATGCCATTGCGTTCGAGCTCGCGAGCAATCTCCCGCTTCTCGACAGCAAGCCCCTCCGCAAAAGATTTTGCATAGACGTCTTCCACGCGCTCGGACTCCTGGGCAAGCATCTCGCGGAGGCCCGAGTTCTCAAAGAAAACGACAACGAGACGGTGCATCCGTCCGATCCGTCGGAGATAGGGTAACTGTCTTCGCAGCCCACTGCGAGTCTCGAAGTTGGTGAACAGCAGCATCAGGCCGCGCTTGTTCAACGACCGCTCTATGGTAGCCAGCAGCGCCTCGTAGGACGGGTCCTTGAAACCGGTTTCCAGCTTATACAGCGACTCAAGAATTCGCGGGAGCTGGGATTGGCGGCGATCCGCTGGCAGCACGGCCCGTACCTCATCGCTGAAGGCCACTAACCCGGCCTTATCGGATTTCAGCAACGCGATGTTCAGCATCACAAGCGCCGCGTTGATGGAGTGGTCGAGCAGCGTGAGGCCGTCGAACGGTGAGCGCATCGTCCTGCCCATGTCGAGGGCTGCGTAGATCGGCTGCGAGCGCTCCTCTTCGTACTGGTTGACCATCAGGTGCCCACCGCGCCGCGCCGTAGCTTTCCAGTTGACGCTGCGGCGGTCATCGCCGGGTACGTAGTCGCGGATCTGGTCGAACTCCATCGTGTGCCCCAGCCGTCGGACTTTCCTGACGCCAACCTCCTGCAAGCGATTGGTCGTGGCCAGGAACGCGTAGCGGTGCATCTGAATGATCGACGGATACACAGCGGCCTCAGCCTCCGAGCCCACACGAAACCGCCTCAGAAGCAGCCCGATCGGCGATTCTGCAAACAGGTTGACATGGCCAAACGCGTAGGCTCCGCGCTCAGTCGGGCGCAACGAATACCGCAGGATACGTTCTTCTTTAGGATTTAGATGGACCTCAAACCCATTGTCACGGACCTGGAACTGTACGGGGACTTCGTCGATGACCCGCGCACTAACTCTAAACCGGTATGCATTGCGAACGGTTAACGCGATGACGTTCAGATCGCCGTTGGATAGCTGAGGTGGTACGTTTCGCTCGGCTTCGAGGCCGCCGCGAATTCCCTTCTGAGTGCGCCAAAGCAGTAGCCCGTCGGCCAGAAGCACCGCGGCAAACAAACTCAGGCCGATCCGGGCAGCCTGAAACAGCGGCTCCAAATAGTATCCCGCCACGCACAGCACGATCAGCGCCACCAGAATGGCGAAGAAGCGTTTGGTGAGGTAGAAGGATTTCAGGAAAGCAAGCATGCGTGAGACGAGGCGAGCGGGTGAGAGGGCGAGACGGTGGGAGTTGGTCGTACTCGTTGTAGACCCTCAATTCAAGGATGAGAGGGCGAGACGGTGAGAGGGTGCGAGGAAGAAGATCATTGTCTCTCTTCCTCCTCTCTCCCAATCCCCCATTCTCCACATCCCCCTTTCTCCCTTTCTCCCACTCCCCCATTTTTTAACGAGGCACCTCGATCTCCTCGACAATCCGCTTAAGCACAACGCCCGGACGGATGCCTTCGACTTCCTTTTCCGGCGTGAGGATGATGCGGTGCCGGAGCGCGGGAGCAACAACTGCCCGAACGTCCTCCGGCGTCGTGAAGTCGCGGCCGCTCATGGCGGCGACAGCCTTGGCTCCAATGAGAATGGCCAGCGAGGCGCGTGGGCTTCCTCCGAGATATAATGCCGGATGGTTCCTCGTCGCCGAGACAATCTGGGCGACGTAGCTCGAAATCCTGGGCTCAACGCGCACCCTGCGGACAACCGCCTGCGCCTCGCGGATTCTCGATGCATCAAGGACGGGCTCGACTTTGTCGACATCCACGAAGCCGCCCAGGCCCTGAAATCGTTCAAGAATCTGCGTCTCTTCCTCAAGCGTCGGATAGCCAACGCGAACCTTGAACAGGAAGCGGTCGAGTTGGGCCTCGGGAAGACGATAGGTGCCCTCGTGCTCGATCGGGTTTTGCGTGGCGAACACGATGAACGGCTCCTCCATCTTGTAGGTGGTTCCATCAACCGTGATCTGGTGCTCCTCCATCACTTCGAACAGCGCGGCCTGCGTCTTGGCGGGCGCCCGGTTGATTTCGTCGATCAGAATGGCCGATGAGAAAATGGGGCCTTTGTGGAACTCGAACTCGCTCGTCTTGGGGCTGAACACGTTCGTCCCGATCACATCCGACGGCATCAAATCCGGCGTGAACTGGATCCGGCTGAAGGGAAGCCCTGTCGCTTTTGCGAGCAGCTTGGCGGTGAGCGTCTTGGCTACGCCCGGCACACCTTCGATGAGTACGTGCCCGCCCGCCAGCAACGCAGCGATCAGCTCATCGACCAGACCATGTTGCCCAACGATCAGCTTGGCAACTTCTAGCCGGAGTGCATCCACGGAAGCCGCCAGGCCAGATAGATCCGTGCGCGGCTCGAAGATGGGCTGTTCTGCATCGGCCCCGACGGATTCGGAAGCCAGCGGTATAGCAGGCATGGATGCCGGGTTGTTCTCAGGGATCTCGGTCATTGGGGTGAGTGCGTGGCGAGGGTTGGAAGATCAGGAACGGAAGCGCGGTGTTCAGGCACCCCCGTCTTTGGCGTTATCGCGCCGGAGAAACGGAGTGCAATGCATAACACAATCTCTCACCGTCCGACGGCATCGTAAAACCGATCAAGCGAGCGGTCGAGGTCGACGAGCTGCTCGGGTTCGATGGAACGCGACCGACGAAGTCGGCGGAAGCGAGTGAAGAGCATCGCAATGTGCTCATCCGCGATGCCCGCACGGGCCGCTACACGGCGCTCGGTTTCTTCGGAAAGGTCTACGTCCGTCAGCGCCAGCCTGGCCCGGATGCGGTCGAAGAAGTAGCGGAGCTTCCTCTCCACCAGCGCGGAGTGGTCTGCATGCTGGAAATACAATCGTCCGACCGTCCGCACAAAGTCCAGCGTCGCGTTGGCGGGTGCGGTCACCACGGGCACGGCGCGCTGCCAGCGGCGTCCTCTGAAAACAATGAAGAGCAGCACGCCCAGGAGCATGAGCCGAAACGCCCACTTCAGCGGTGGTTCGCGGAGGATGTAACGGAGTGGCGTCTGCGCCTGATTGGCGAAAGGCTTGTAATAGGTATCCCAAAAAACCGGCTGCGATGGAACGTAGCCCAGGACTCCGGCGACGTACTCGGCCCCGTCGCCTTCCCCGGTGAATGCCGCGTTACCGAAGGCGTAGGGCGTAGACGAAAGGATGAACGCCCCCTCCCCGGCGTCAATCCGTACGAGGGTTGGCTCACCGCTACGATTCGTGCCGAGCACCGCCGTCCTCGTCGTATCGAGCCCATCTATCACCCACGCACCCACATCGAAAGAGAACGAGAATCCCACATCCCTTTCAAGAGCCGGATTGGCGAGGAACAGGGTGCTGTCGCCGCCTTCGAGGAAACTCCGGTAGCCATAGTCCAGTCCGCCCACAAACTTCTCCACCGAGTCGGCTGAAACTCCCAGAGTATCGGCCAGGGCACCCTTCACGGACTCCGCCGCAATGAAGACCGTGTTTCCGCGCTCTGCGTATTCGACGAGCCGCCTCGTCTCCGCCTCATCCGGACTAAAATCATTGGTGAGGAAGAAGTACGTCGTGCCGGTCAACGATTCGTCGGCAAGATGAAGGAAGGGTGGCTCGAGAATGGTAAACATTTCCACGTCATTGCCCATCGTATCGGCGAGCCAACGCGGAAGAAGCTGGGCGAGGATCTCGGCGCCCAGGGCGTTGTCGGAATCCTCGCGGAGATCAGGCCGCCAGTCGACCGGACGCGGCTGGACGGCCAGCAGGATCACAAAGATCACGGTTAGCACGCCGATGACGACGAGCGGGAGCTTTGCCTTCATCGGCGCACCCCGCGAAGGGCCTCGGCGAATAAATCGAAACGGCCTCGGGCGAGCCCGAAGCGCTGCTCATCCATCGCAAACTCGCCGTACCAGATCCACTCGAACAGGCGTGTGATTTCTGCGAACGGCCGGGTAAGTGCAGGCTGGTTTGCCCGCTCGACCTCAGCCACGTACTCCCTGTTCGTCTTGTGCTTGTCCCAGTCGATGAGCCCCTGTTCGGTCAGCGCCTGCAACGCGAGGAGATAAGTGTAGCGCGTCGCGTCGCGGTAGCGCCGGTCGCTTAGCGCGGCGTCCAAAAGGGCATCGAGGTTGATGGATTCGATGTCCTCGGTGTCAAGAAGTACAATGCCGTGTGGCTCGACCTGGTTGTCCTTCTTCCGGAAAAACCATCCGGAATCCGCCCGAAGCGCTTGCGAAACGACAAAGGCGATGGCCAGGATTCCCGCGATGAGCCAAAACCATGACCAGAATTGTGGCGTCGTGTTGTTGCGGATTGGGCCAAAAAGGACATCAACCAGCCATTGCCAGAACAGCTCCATGAGCGTAGGCCCATCCGTTTCGACGCGGTCGTACTGGAAGTTCGGGTTGTTGCGGAAGTCATCCAGCGCGTCTGTCGGAATCGCCCGTGCGGCGACCGGGCTCGAATCACGGTAGGCCGCATAGGCGCCGTCGTTGAGCAAAGTGGCATCACCTTCGAGAGTCTGGACGTCGTTTTCGCCGATGTCGGGAAGGGACTCGGCTGAATCTTCCAGCGAGTCGGGGGCGGCACTCTTCGGCTTCTCCGCCTGGGCCGCGGTCGGCGCACTCACAACTTCGCCGCCTTGTGCCAGAACCTCTCCTCCGACCAGATAGAGCGCAACCACAAACCCATATTTGAGCAGCAATTTGCTCACGTGCCTTCTCCATCGCCGAACCCGCCGCCGCGAAAACCACGGTTTTCAAAACCCTGGTTCGCCAATCCGTCGTCGAGGGGCTCCCGTTCGCCACGCGTCTCCAATTCAACGGGATCGTCGAGCGCGGTAGGCGCGGCATCAATCCGGTCGATCTCCGAAAAAAGACCGACGCCTTCTTTCCGCTCGATGAGGTTGAAATAGAGGAACGACCCGGCGACGAGCGGGATGGTATACCCGAGATAGGTAAGCGTACTGAGAACGGAACCAACGGCCAGAAGAACGCGGCTGCCGCCTCCGGGGTTGTCGCCGGTCAATGTTCCCATCGCCGATCCAAACCCGGCAATCGCCCCCGGAACGGAAAGGACCATGGCGAAGACCATGAAGGCGACAAGCGCGATCGCCATGACCCCAAACGACATTCCCCACTGCCCTTTCACCAATTCGTATGGCCGCTTGAGCGCGTCCATTGCGGAATCCTCATCGAGGACGCGCGATACCGTCGCCATGGAGAGTGAGGGGGACAGGTAGACGAACGCTGCGAGCCAGACGAGCGCCCCCAAACACGGGACAATCCAAACCAGCACGCTCAGCATCAGGAACAGCCCTACGAGAAGGGAAAGGGCGAGTATCGGCCAAATATGGTGACTGGCCTCGGCCCAAAGGACTCCAGGCGTGATGCCACCGGCATAACCCTCGCGGTACAATCTGACGTACCCCAACACCACGGCCGTAACCAGGAACTGTACGACCAAAAGGAGACCAATGTAGACGAGATAGGCAGGCGTAAAGATCGACCCGAGGATATCGAAAGGATTGGCGCCGGGGTTGGTGAATTCGAACGTCAATGCCTGCATCTGGCTCTGGACGAAGAACGAAAGGACCGCAGCCAGTAACGCAATGGGGCCGACGATGTAGAGCATCCCTGCGGCGATCTCTCTCAGATTGTCGCGCAGAAACCGGAACGTGGTGTTGATGATGTCGCCGACGTCCCGCTCTTCGCGAAAACGAATGGTGCCAAGGTCATCGGACGAATCCGGATGATTGAGGAGGGCACCGGCCCTTCCGAAGTCGTCAATCATGCGGGTGAGGGCAAATTTGCGGGCACGGCCATGAAGGACGGGGAATCAGTCGCATCGGCGTCGCGACGAGAAATCGCACGCGGCAGCCACACGAAGTACCACAGAATGAAGGCGAGGGACCCCAAAATAATGAGCAGGCTAAGAGCCACGGGCATCTCCGTGTATCGGGTTACGAATCCCTCCAGCAGCGCCGCGGCGACGAAAATCGGAATGAGCCCGATGACGATCTTCAGACCACGAATTGCGCCGCGGCGAAAAGAAACGAGGCGTGGGTATGTCCCCGGGAAGAGCAGCGAGTTGCCCATCGCAAGCCCTGCGCCGCCAGCGATGACAATGGCGGAAATCTCCAGCGTGCCGTGGATCCAGATCGTCCGGACAGACTCCCAGAACACGCCTTGCTCGAAGAAGAAGTACTGGAAAGAGCCGAGCATGACGCCGTTGTTGAAAAGGTGATAGGCCGAGCCAAACGAGAACGCAGGCAGCACCATCCCGCCCCCTTGAAAGAGACCGATGAATGTTAAAAACGACACCAGGATGTTATTCAGGGCGATCATAGAGAACATGTCCACCTGATACATTTCCTTGTAAACCGCCATGGGATCGCCTCCTTCGATATTCGCCAGCGTCATGTTAACGTAGCCGTCGCCGAGGATGAGCCGTACAAAAAAAGCGTCCGAGGCCGCCGAGATCGCGCCGATGGCGACGGAGATGGCAAAGGTGGCAAACGCCCAGAAGAGCGCCCTTCGCTCGGCGTAAACGGTTCTCGGGATTTCTTCCGTCCAGAATTTCAGGAGTCTCCCCCGCTCCTCCCGGCGATTGCGGTAGATCTGGTGGTGGACCTCACCGGCGAGTCCGTTCAGATACGCGCCGGTTGCCGAGCCGGGATAGAAGGTTCGCGCGTAGGCCAGGTCATCCGTGACGCGCACGTAGCCTTCGGCGGCTTCGTCGGGGTCAACACCCTCCTTCGCTTCGAGGCGCTTCTCGAACGCTTCCCAGTCGGCGGCATGGCGGCGGACAAAGACGGCTTCGCGCATGGATGGGGTTTGGGCGTTGAGCTATGGGCCGGAAAACTACGGGCTATTGAACCGGACTGCTGCTCTCGACGCTGAGGCGATGCTTGCATTAGTCGGCGATGTCCTTGAGCGGAGTCCACACCGCGCGTTCATCAGACATCGGGCGTCGAGCCGGAATGCGAATAGGGCCTGTTAACACTAATGCTGGGAAAGGTGGTATTTTCTGTCACTCCACTTACCGCCGTCAGTTATGGAACTCACACCCGCCCAGTATCGCCGCATAGAAGAATGCCTACCCAGGCAACGCGGTAATGTCAGCATCAATAATCTCGATGTTCTGAACGCGATTTTGTATGTGGCGGAGAACGGTTGCAAGTGGCGCGGCCTCCCTAAACAACGCTTTGGAAGCTGGCATACGATCTACACGCGCATGAGCCGCTGGGCCAAGGCGGGTGTTCTGGATCGAGTGTTTGCGGCGCTCCAGGAGCGGCAGATAATACGACTGAGGATCGAAGCCCTTTCTCTCGATAGCACCATCGTCAAGGTGCACCCTGATGGTACAGGCGCGTTAAAAAAAACGGACCGCAAGCCATCGGCCGATCACGAGGAAGATGGACCACAAAGATTCATTTGGTTGCCGCAGATGATCGGACAGCGATAAGCTTCTCCTTGTCACCAGGGCAGGCTCATGACGCGCCTGAAGGTCGGCAGTTGCTCCTTGCGCTCAGGGGGCTCGCCGCAAATACGCCCCTGATTATGGACCGGGCGTATGAAGGCGACGAAACGCGGCAATTGGCCCTAGAGCTGGGGTTCAGGCCCGTGGTACCACCCAAACAGAACCGCCTCACCCCGTGGCAGTACGA
>JBGTDU010000090.1:0-7928 GCA_041748175.1 Rubricoccaceae bacterium | reverse complement strand
ATGTCCTGAATCAGTAGTTCGTCTGGTTTGAGTCGCACAGGTTCTGCTGCTTCTTCCTGACCCATCCTCACCCCAGCGCTCTCCCAAGGGAGAACTCAGAGGTCCTCCCTTCATAAGTCCTCCCTTCAGGGAGGTGCCGAGCTTGCGAGGCGGAGGGTGTCGAGAGAGTTACAATCTGCTGCCTGGGCTTTGGAGAACGATTTGGCCGTGGCGAGCTAACTCCTAAGTCATCCCAAAGACCACCTCACGCCCGACATCCCCCGCCCCTCGGTGAGGCTCCGTGGACCCAACCGACATTCTCGCTCGGGGCACCCCCTTCGAAGGGGGACCACCCAGCGTCCTCTCTTCGGGGTAAAGGCTAGGCACAAGGGGAATATCATCGGACTAAGCATCCTTGTCAGCGCTAGCATGTAGTCAACGAATTTCAGTTTCAGGATATTCGCGCTCCCTCAGCCCTGTGCGAGGGGTAACGACTCAGGTAGGCAACGACGCCCTGATCGAAACTCCCGGGCGCCTTTCAGACAACTTTCTGGACGGTTGCAAAGGCTGGTCAATTACGCGCGGAGTACCAGGCGACCGCACTTCCGTGGCCCATTGGCAGGGCACTTGCCGTTGTGAGTAAAACAGCGCTCGACCTCTGAATCGGCGGAAAACCGACCGTTCGGCGTACGATTTCGCGCGTGCCAGTTCCATTCCTACAACACCTTCCAAGCCATGGGCCAGCAACAGCTTCTTCTTCTTGTCATCGGCGTCATCCTCGTCGGCCTGGCTGTGATGGCAGGTCTCGAGGCTTTTCAGCAGGCTCAGCGGAAAGACGAGGCGGACGGGCTGCTTGATCGCGGACTGACGATTGCCACGCACGCCGTGTACTGGAAGACAAGAAGCGACCCGTTCGCCGGCGGCAACCAATCGTACGAAGAGCTTGGAACGCTTGGTATCGATGCCCTGGCGCTTGAGGAAACCACCATTCGCGGAACCTTTGCCATCACCGCCGCAACCGTTAGCACACTGGAGATTACCGGCGTCAGCGACCGTTACCCGGAAGTCGGCATCCGCGTGTTTGTGCAGGACTATGCCATCGACTCAAGTCTGGTCCGGTTTGACGGTAGTCTTTCACTATAAGATTTGATCCAACGTCGAGCGGTGTCACTTAGGAATTACATCGCGTCCGCCGATACCACGCCGGACATTCCAGGCAAGGCTCACCTGCACCGACACCGCCAACCACCATGAGCGAGTTCCGATTTAACGGCGTTTCTCCGACCGGGCAATCTGTCCAGGGCACCGTCTACGCGCCGAACAAGCGCACGGCGCAGAAAAAGATCCGCAGCCTCTCTGAGCAACACAGCTTCCAGCTTCGGGAGTTGGAAGAGCGGATGATCTTCCGCTACAAGGTTCGGAACCCGAGCGGAAAGGTGGTAAAGGGCGAGCAGAAGGCCTACAACGCCACCGAGATCCGGCAAGCGCTCGAACGCATGGGGATGGAGGTCGTGTCCATCCAGAAGAAGTTGATGAACATGAAGATGAAGCCACCCGTCGGCGACGTCATCATGTTCGTCCGGCTCGCTGCCAACCTTCTGAGCGAGAAGATGCAATTCAACGAGGTGCTGAACCTCCTCGTGGCCGATATCTCGTCGAACTCGCTCAAGCAGGTCATCCGCGATATCAACTCGGACCTGAAGACGGGCATGGAAGCGAAAGCCGCTTTCATGAAGCACCAGGACAAGATTGGCAAGTTCACCGCCTACATGCTGGGTGTGGCGAGCCAGTCGGGTAACATGGCGGAGATCTACGAAGCCACTGCCCGCTTCCTGGAGCGCAAGGACGAATTCCGAAAGAGCGTGAAGTCGTCCATGATCATGCCCGCCGTTACCATTCTGGCCACCATCGGCGTGTTCATCTGGTACGTCTGGTATATCGTTCCGCAAACGGCCGGCCTGTTCAAGAACTTTGAAGGCATCGAGCTGCCTCCGCTGACCACGATGTCCATCGCGCTATCGGAGTGGCTGGACAGAAACATGCTGTGGTTGATCCTCTTCGTGCTTGCGTCGGTCGTCGCGGCGGTCATGTTTCTGCGATCGCCGAGAGGCAAGTTTCTGGCGCACAAGTACATGATCCGCCTCCCGCTCATCGGCAGCCTGCTTCACAAGCTGAACATTGAAGTGTTTAGCCGCGTGTTCGCGATTCTGTACTCGGGATCCGGTGAAAACATCGAAGTGATCAAGGTTGCCGCTGAAGCCTGTGGCAACACCTACATGGAGCACCGGATCAAGACGATCACGGTGCCGATGATGGTCGCCCAGGGCGTCGATCTCGTGAAGGCGATGGAGGCCTCCGAAGTGTTTACGGACATGTCACTCGCTCGGTATCGATCGGGCTCGGAGACGGGCGCGGTGCGCAAGAGCGCGCAGCAAATGGCCGACTATTATGAGAAGGAAACGACGCTGAAGCTGGAAGTGGCCATCCAGTCCATCCAGACTGTCGTGAGCCTTTTCATTGGCATCATGGTCGCATTCCTGACGGTGCTGTCGGCCGAGACCGCCCTGATCCGCCCGTCCGCCGCCGAGTTTATGCCAGGCAACAACTAATGGCCCCAGTGGGCCCCGTTGCCGGACTCTCCTTCCTTCGCTTTTCACGGAATGTCGAACACCCGCTTCTTCAGCTCGCCTGATTCCGGCCCGGACGCCGCAAAAGCGTCCGAGCCGCCGTCGGGCGACGGGGTTGCGATTGACCTCGCGGTCACCATTGGCGCAGAGAGCGAGCCGGAGCTGAGTACGCCGCAGCAGAACGGCTCTGCAGAGACGCAACTTGTCACTACCCAATCGAATGCATACTCAAACATTCAGGATCGGGTTGTGCAGGCGCTTTTGCGAAAAGGCGTCGTTACCTCGAATCAGGTAAGCGAAGCGAGTGCGTCGCACAAGAGCCAGCACGGGAAAGGACCCCTGTGGCGTGTCCTCGCCGAACTCAAATCGGTTGGAAGAGACGTGGTTTTCGAGCAGGCAGCGGTCACGTATGCCTTCCGGATTGCCCCTGTCGCCGAGCGCGAGCCAGAATCGGAGTTCGTAAAAACTGTTCTGGAGTCTTTTACAGAAACCAACCGGAACAGGCTGCTTGATCTTTGGGTGGCTCCGTACGCATACGCGCAGGATCAGCCCAGCGGAATTTTGAAGCTGGTCTTCATTACCGAAGACCCTATGCGGCAGGAGCTCCAGCGCACGATGCATTCGCTGGAGCTGGAGAGGTTCGAGCTCTGCTATGCGCCGGGCGATGTCGTCAAGCGTGTCCTCACGGAAGCGTTCCCGCGAAAGAACGAGTTCCTTGAGCGGCTGCAAGACACGACGGGTCCCGATTTTGACTTCGGGATGAGTTTCGAGACGCATGAGAGCGGCCTCGTCGATGAGGAGGCTTTGGAGGCCGAGATCTCCCGTTCGTCGCTGATCAACCTGGTCGAAGCGATTCTGGTCGAGTCGGTTCGCATGGGCGCGTCGGACATTCACGTCTTTCCCAATGTCCGCCGCCACACAGAAGTCCACTTTCGCATCGATGGCAAGTTGCAGCTATGGCATACGGAAGAGAAAGGTCATCCGGAGGCGCTGCTGGCCGTCCTGAAGGACTCAGCCGGCGGCGTCGACCGGTTCGAGCGCGATACGGCCCAGGATGGCTTCATCCAGCGCCGCATCGACGACACACTGATTCGCTATCGTGTTTCCGTGCTCCCCATCTCCACCGCGAATGCCGAGATTCGAGCTGAGAGCATCGTTATCCGGGTGCTTGATGATCGCAAGGTCATTACGGACCTGGAGAAGCTTGGCTTGCTCGAAGAGGCCCGCGCCCAATTTGAAAAAGCCATTCGCCAGCCCCACGGTATGGTGATCCTCACAGGACCGACGGGCTCCGGTAAATCGACAACCCTCGTCGCTGCGCTGAGCCAGGTTGTAACGACGGACGTCAACGTCCTGACCGTGGAGGACCCCGTCGAGTACATCATTCCTGGAGTCCGCCAGATCAAATTGAGCCACAAGCTCAACTTCGAGGGAGCGCTTCGGTCCATCCTCCGCCACGACCCCGACATCGTTATGGTGGGTGAAATGCGTGACAAGGACACCGCAGAGCTTGCCATCAAGCTCGCGAATACGGGCCACCTCACGTTCTCAACGTTGCACACCAACGATGCGCCGAGCGCGGTATCCCGGCTGTTCAAAATGGGCCTTGAGCCCTTCTTGATCGCCTACGCCATCAACCTCGTCGTCGCCCAGCGGCTGATTCGAACCCTTTGCCCCGATTGCAAAAAGGTCGATCAGTCGGTCGACCATGTGCTCGCCGAGCAGCTTGGGTTTACGGAGGAGCAGATCGCGAGCGAGACGTTTTATCTCCCCAACTCGAGTAGTTCGTGCCCGATGTGCAAAGGGCGCGGCTTCAAAGGGCGTCGCGCAATTGCGGAGGCTCTGTATTTCACAGCAGCCATTCGCGGAGCCATTGTCGGCGCGGGAGATGTGATCGATGAGGACGGCTTGCGGAGAATCGCGGAGGGTGAAGGAATGCTGACGCTCCAGGCCTCTGCCCGGGTGCTGGTTGCGCGCGGCGAGACAAGCCTTGTTGAAATGCTCCGCGTGACTGCCGGAGACGACTGATTCGCGGCGTCGCCTCGGTAACGAAACGGACGCATCGAAACGCTGCCGGCGCAGAAATTACCGACCGGACGACTGGCGCAGACACGCGCTCGTGCAAGGATTCTGGTGAGAGGTATAGCGCCGGGTATGGCTGCGTGACAATCGACTAGCGGAAACCGGGGCACGCCGGATTCGAGTGGAGTGGCATCATTCCGGCTATGAGGTTCCAGACCGGATACCTCCGCTCAACAATCACCTCTCGTTATGGGACAGACTCTCCTCGCCATTCTCGCCCTCGTACTGGCTTCGCTGGTGTCGTTTAATCAGCAGCGCAATTCCATCTCGAACTACGAGAATATGGTCCAGAATGAAATTGAGATGGCCGCCGCAGGTACCATCATGCACATTCTGGAATTCGCTGGCTCGCGGTCCTACGACGACCATTCGACCCCGGGCGTGATGTACTCGCGGAATTACCTGCCGAAGTACGACGACGACTTTGTTGCGCTGGACGCTTTTGGCGCCGCGGACAGGGGCGGGAGCGGGTGTGACCTGATGCAACCCTTCCAAACAGCACAATGCAACGATGTCGACGATCTGGACGGGCTTCGTGCCGTGCCGGTGAATGCCGAATTATCGACGGGGCAATCGCTTCCCTTCACCGTTGACATTGACGTTGAGTACGTGATGGACCGTGAGGCCACCCAATCGTCCGACGAATCGACCTTGCACAAGTTGGTCACGGTGACGGCGCACAGCGACTACCTGCCGCAAGGCGAAGTATCGATACAACGCGTCGTTTCATACGATCCCGTGAAAGCCGAATTGGACTATGAGTCGGTTCACGGGGTGCTTGATGGCGGCGGACAGCCATGGGGATCCGGTGGCGATGGCGACACCTGCCAGGAAGTCTTCTGTGGATAGGGTACGTCAGTCACCGCCACACTCACGTCGCCATTCGGGGCGCACTACTCAACTCCACGCATCATGCAGGCAATCTTTGACCATCTCTCGGCCATCATCGTTAGTGCAGCGGTCATCCTGATCCTGGCAGCGACCCAGATCTACGCGCAGCGCTCCAACATTGAGCAAACGGCCGCCTACGCCACCAAGACCAAGGCACTTTCGTTTGGCGCATGGCTTGAGAACGACATTCTTTCTCTGGGCGAAAACTTCGGAACCAATCGATTCCGGTTTGAAGTGCCGGTATCGGACTCGCTGGGTAACACAACTGAGTTCGCTTTCTATAGCGATGAGTATGACCCGGTTGCCGACGATACCACACGGCTCACAACGCGATATCAGTTAGAACTTGTCGGCTACGTCGAGCGCGATACCGTCACGACGCCAGTTTTTCAGATGAACCGCGATACCGGAGAATCACCGGTGACGAATGGCACGGCCCCTCCGCCCGCGACGTGGGTGTCCGACGGACGCAGCTTCTCGACCCTTTCGCGCTTCGAAATATCCATGCTGGACCGGGATGGCCGGATAACCACGGATGTTGAGCGGGGAGATTACATCCACGTCGCTTTTAACATGCTCCCGCAGTTTCCAGTTGAACCAGAGTACCTCCGAGAACTTTACTGGAGTTCGACCCTGAAGGTCCGCCCGTTCTGGGATCCTCCACCAGGTACCTGAAAAAGCCGCCAACGCAAACAGGAAAGGCAGCTCGGTTCTACAATTGAGTGGCCAATCATTATCAAACTAAACCACACACCATCCGGACACCGCAATGGGTAAGGCACTTCTCATCATGGTCATGGGCGTTGGCCTGTACATCTCCATCGGACAGATGGGCACGCAGGAAACGCTTTTCAAAACCACTTCGGAGCAGGCAGAATATGAAGAAGAGGTTTTGGCGCGCGAAATTGCGCGCTCGGGCTTCAATATGGCCATGGGTATCGCTCGTCGGAACGGGGCGAACCTCAGTGGAGCGGTCAATGACATTCGCAATGGCCGCAGCGCGATGACAGGCGAGCACCAGGGCGGCACGTACAGCGTAGAGGCGTGGCTGAGTGACGGATTCTCCATCACCATCGAGTCTACCGGCACGTATGGCGGAGCCGAATATGTCATGCTCGACAAGTACGCAATGCCGGTCCTTCTAGCGCAGCGATGCAGCCAGCTCGATGCGCGTTTCCTGGAATCGCAGGCTGGATATTGCTCGGCCATCTACCTTCAGCGGCATCCGGCTGGCGCTGAAGCCGCCGACCTGCCTGCACCGGAAATGATCTTCGCGGCAGGCCACAATGGCGACAATAACCTTGTTGACGTGAACAAGATCATCGCCCAAGGCACACAGATGGACTTTTTCATCGGCGTCGATAAGGATTGCTCGACGCGGGCACCCGGGACGAGTGGTCCTCGCAATTACGATGTGGATAGCCATGTTTTCAGTGCTGGCGACTACGATCACGTGCATCACGCCCTCGATATTCCAGCAGGTTCTCCCGAGTTGATGTCGGAATCTGTCTGGGGCTTTGTCGAGCAAAACCCGGCGAATGTCCAGAAATGGCGCATTGCCTGGGAAGATCTTCATTACCCCGAATGGAATGCACCCGCGATTACAGACCCCCAGCAGAGCTTGCAGGCCTTGAAGCGCTTTGGCTATGAGGGCAGAGGCTGGCCTCAAACAGACATCAACGGGTACCGTGCTCTTCGTGACTACTACAGAAGCACCTATCCGAACGACGGCACTTCCCGTGCTTACCGGCCGGACTTCAGCGACCAGGTGGTTGAGGTATGGCTTACCGAAATCGATCCAGCCACGGCGCCGGACATCTGCACCATCACACTACCCGAGCCGCCGCCAGGTGGAGGTGAGCCGCCACTTCCTCCTCCACCGGATCCAGATCCGATCCCGCCTCCGCCGGATCCAGTTCCTGATCCAGATCCGATTCCACCCCCGCCGGATCCAGTTCCAGATCCAGATCCGGTTCCACCACCACCAGTGGCATGCGCTTGCCCAGGGAATGGCAATAACAATAAGACGGTGCAGATCATGCACCGGCCTCCCGGCAACGAAGGCAACGAGCGGCTGATCTGCGTCTCCATCAACGGATGGGAGAACGGCCACCGTGATACCCACAACGATTACGTGGTCTGCCAGGGCAACTAGTTGTCGAGACGATTGAGCAGACGCGGCGACCGGTCCCCGTAAGGACCGGTCGCTTCTGTTTTGGGGCCATCCCCTAACGGGTTGTTGAGCTATTCCTCCTATCTGCGGCGGCGGTTCTTGTTCGATCTCAGCGTTGCGAGAATCTCGCCGGATCACCATTACGACTGCGATCTCGCGCCTTGATCTCGACCAGG
>JBGTDU010000089.1:0-8868 GCA_041748175.1 Rubricoccaceae bacterium | reverse complement strand
CTCGACGCCGATCCACGCGCTCTCGCGGCGCAGCTCGCCGACCCCAACCGCGCCGCCCCGGCCCTCGCCTCGCTGGCAAACGCCGGCATTCCCGTCACCGACTTCTCGCTCGGCCAGCCGAGCCTCGATGAAGTCTTCTTCGCCCTCACCGGCCACCCCACCGTCGACTCGGACGACGGCGTCGCGGCCCTAGCCGAACCCTACCCGTGAGCACTTCCGTTCGGGCCACACGCCCCACCGTCGACCCCGCGCTGCGGGCGACCCTGGCGTCGCGCCACACGCCGAGCCGACCGGGCTTCGTCGCCCACACCCTCACCTTCGGCTGGCGCGCCCTGTTGAAGATCAAGCACACACCCGAGCAGTTGTTCGACGTCGTCGTGACACCGATCATGTTCACGGTACTGTTCACGTACATGTTTGGCGGGGCTCTCGCCGGCTCTCCTGGGGCCTATCTCCAGTTCCTGCTGCCGGGCATCCTCGTGCAGACCGTGACCTTCACCACGGTCTACACCGGCTTCACGCTCAACACGGACATCTCGAAGGGGATCTTCGACCGCTTCCGCTCGATGCCACTCTGGCAGCCCGCACCTCTCGTCGGTGCAATGGCGGGCGACACCGTCCGCTACACCGTGTCGTCGCTGATCGTCGTCGTGATCGGGTTCGTGCTGGGCTACCGCCCCGAGACGGGCCTCGGCGGCATCGTCCTGGCCGTCGCGCTGCTCGACGTGTTCGCCTTCGGGATCGGGTGGGTGTTCACGACGGTCGCGCTGTGGGTGCGGACGCCCTCGACGGTGATGACGCTGAGCTGGATGGTGCTGATGCCGCTCACGTTCGCCTCCAACATCTACGTCGACCCGGCGACGATGCCAGGATGGCTGCAGGCGTTCGTCGCCGTCAACCCGGTGGCGCTCGTAGTGACGGCGGTGCGTGGGATCCTCGACGGCACCGTGACCGCAGGGCAGATCGGTCTCGGTCTGCTGGCCCCGGCCGTCGTCACGGCCCTGTGTGCTCCCTTAGCGATGGCGCTCTACCGCCGCGAGCGATGAAGAGAAACAGGGTGGGCAGTGAGGGACTCGAACCCCCGACCCCCTCGGTGTAAACGAGGTGCTCTAAACCAACTGAGCTAACCGCCCGGAAACGCGAGCGGCGAGCGACCATTGCCGACGCTCGCCACTCCTGGAGCGGGAAACGGGATTCGAACCCGCGACCCTCAGCTTGGGAAGCTGATGCTCTACCAACTGAGCTATTCCCGCGTCTCGCCGTGGTGGGAAACCCCCACCAAAGGATCGCCAACTTAATCGCATTCTCTGCGAAAGTCAATCGGCCGACCCACGTGACGAGCCCCTTTACCTATATTTCTACGCTCTGCCCACCTCACTGCCGAGGGCTCTTCCTCAGCCTTGGGGCACGGAGTCCAACGTAGCACTCTGCCTCGCTCAACGCTCGAAAGTTGCCATGAAAAGAACGTATCAACCGAGCCGCCGCAAGCGCGCCAACAAGCACGGTTTCCGCTCCCGGATGGCATCCAAGAATGGCCGGAGAGTCCTTGCCCGCCGACGTGCAAAAGGCCGCGTCGAGCTCTCCATCAGCGACTCCAAGCCCAGCAAGTAGGCATTCGAGAGCCTGAAACGCCACCCCATAGAACTGTGGCCGGAAACCAGTTCCCTCGAACGAGTAGGCTCAAACGTCGGCGGCTGATCCGACCGCTCTTTGACAGAAGCCAGGACATCACCTCGGTTATCAACAACGGCGTCGTCCAGATTCGCTATGCCGTCGTTCAGCGTGCAAACGTCGGCGCGGACGTTCCCTATCAAGTCGGATTCGCCCCAGGTGGCCGAACACGGACCAAGGTTGGGCGAAATAAAGTCCGCCGCGTGATGCTGGAAATATTCCGGCAGAACCAACACGGCGTCGCCGAGCTTTTCACTAATCGGGACGACTGCATCGCCATGATGGTGCTCTTTCGCGGCAAGGAAGAATCGGCGGTAGACGATCTCAAACGCGATTTCCTTGACGCCCTGAAGCGCCTCGAGGAGCGCCTACTGAGCACCCTTTGAACAATCTGCACGGCTGGAACTGAGGAATTTCCGTACCGTACCGCCTGACCTTTCCCCAGAAACCTAAGCCCAGTGGAACAAGGCGTCGATCGCAACTCGATCATCGGCATCCTGCTCATTTCGGTCATTCTGGGCGTATGGATGCTTTTCCTGGCACCACGCCCAGAACCTGAGCCAGTCGCTGAAGGGCAGGGAGAATTGGTTGGCGACTCGGCTGACTCCGAGACTCCGGACCTGGAAATTGCCGAAGGAGACAGCCTCGTCGCGCCGACGGATTCGAGCTTCGTAGCTGCACTTTCGGGAACGGCACGGTCAATTGTTGTAGAGACGGATCTATATCGTGCCACCTTCTCGACACAGGGTGCCACGTTCCGATCCTTCCAGTTGCTGGAATTCGCGCAGGCCCACAGCGAGGAGCCTGTCGAGTTGGTTTCGAATAGGGAAGACGGCGCGCTAGGCCTTGTTTTCGCCCCGCCACAGGGTTCGCTCGTCGATACCCGGTCGTTGTTTTTCAATCCTTCAAGCACCGTCGATTCGCTCATCGTTTCGAACGGGCCATTCGAGCTCGCCTTCGAAGCTCCAGTTGGCGAAGGCGTGCTCCGGCTTGTCTATGGATTTACCCCCGGGACGTACGAGGTGACGTTCCGTGTGGAAGAAGAGAACACAAACGTGCTTTCGCAGTCGGGCGGTTATGAGGTCGTCTGGGATGGCGCCATTCCTCTGGCCGAGGACGATCCGAAGCAGGAAGTCCAACAGGCCGGAGCGTACGTTCACTGGGGAGGCGACACGAATGAGCTTCGTTTATCCAAGCCTGATGAACCTGGAAGCACCACGGCTACCGGGCAAGTTGATTGGGTCTCGGTAAAGAACAAGTTTTTTACAGCGATTCTCATCCCCGATGGGGAAACCGACGGCGCGGAGCTGGTCGGGCTGCAAACAGGTGAAGCTGACGCACCCGACGGCTTCTCGCAGAATTATAAGGCTCGACTCGGCATTCCCCGGCCAGAACCTGGAGAGGCCGCTTCGTTCCGCCTGTATCTGGGGCCCATGGAGTTGCAGCGCCTCACATCGTACGACCTCAAGTTGTATGACATGGTTGAATTCGGCTTTGGCGCTTTCATGACGAGACCGCTGGCGCGGTACATCATCGCACCAACCTTCGAGCTGCTGGCCCGGTTTATCCCGAATTTTGGGATTGTGATTCTGCTGTTTTCGTTCCTCGTGAAGCTGGTGCTGTACCCGCTAACAAAGTCGAGCTACACGAGCATGGCAAAGATGCGCGACGTGCAGCCGGAGATGGAGGCCATCAAGGAGAAGTATGCGGATAGCCCGCAGAAGCAGCAGGAGGCGATGATGAAGATGTACAAGGAGCGCGGAGTCAATCCCCTGGGCGGCTGCCTGCCGATGCTGCTCCAGTACCCCATCCTCGTAACGATGTGGGGCTTCTTTCAAAGCACACTCGTGTTGCGGCAGCACAGCTTCCTCTGGGCAGCCGACCTGTCCGCGCCAGATCCTATCCTGCATCTGCCGTTTTCCATCCCGCTCTACGGCAACTTCGTAGCGGGCTTCACGCTGCTGATGGGCATCTCGATGATCTTCCAGATGAAGATCGCGAGCCCTACAGGCACGTCGGTTTCCGGACAGCAGAAGATGATCATGTACAGGATGCCGGCCTTCTTCTTCCTGTTCTTCAACCGCTTCCCATCGGGGCTGAGCCTGTACTATCTGGGCTTCAACATTTTCACGGTGATGCAGCAGCGATACATCAACCGGCATCTGCACGATCATGATGCCGACGACGCGAAAGAGCAGAAGAAGCCGTCTGCAAAAGCTGCCCGCAATGGTCGCTCGATGACGAACGGACAGGCCAAGGCCCGGAAGGCGACGAAGAGGTAAGCTGGATTATGGTGCCCAAACATGCCCGGGCTAGCCGAATCCGCCCATCAAATTGCGATGTCCCAGCCCGATACCATCGTCGCATTGGCAACTGCCCGTGGGCGCGCCGCGTTGGCAATTGTTCGACTGTCGGGGCCAGATGCCTTGCACATCGTAGCGAGCAGATTTTCCAAGCCTAACCTGGACGAGGCCGGAAGCCACACGGCACATTTTGGTTATGTGCTGAGCGGCGAGGGGACGCAGCTCGACCAGGTGGTAGTAACCGTCTTCCGTGCTCCGCGATCTGCTACGGGAGAGGACATCGTGGAGGTGACGTGTCACGGAGGCGATCTCGCGCCGCAGCTCGTGTTGAGAAGTCTGATGGAGGCTGGCGCGCGCCTCGCTGAGCCCGGCGAGTTCACCCAACGGGCTTTCCTGAATGGCAAACTCGACCTGACCCAGGCAGAAGCCGTTGCCGATCTGATCCACGCTGAATCGCGGCTTGCGCACCACGTGTCGCTGGGCCAGTTGGATGGCCGCGTTGCCAATTCCATCGATGTCATTCGGGGCTCGCTTATTCAGACAGCGGCGCTCATAGAATTGGAGCTCGACTTCTCCGAGGAAGACGTAGAGTTCGCTGATCGAACGGAGCTTGAACGTCTGCTTCGGGAGGTCGAGAACCGCATCACTGAACTCCTCGATTCCTATCGACTGGGTGCATTGGTTCGAGATGGCGTACGCGTTGTGATCGGTGGGCGGCCGAATGCAGGGAAATCGACCCTGCTCAATGCGCTTGCCGAGCGCGACCGCGCCATCGTCAGCGACATCCCCGGCACCACGCGCGACGAAGTGGAAGCCGAGAAAGAGATCGGCGGATTGCTCTTTCGATTTGTGGATACGGCGGGCCTCCGCGACACCGCCGACCAGATTGAGGCCGAGGGCGTCCGACGAACCCATCAGGCCATCAAGCGTGCCGACGCCCTCCTTTACGTTTTTGATGTAACGGAAGGGCTTTCCGCGCAGGAAGCGACTTTCCTCGCCCAACTGGCTGCCGAGAGGCCGGATCTCCCCGTGCTTCGCATCGCCAATAAAACGGATATACAGCCTTTCGAGAGCGGAGAGGCGATATCTCTGTCGGCCAGAAACAGCATCGACGATCCCGCCACTCTTGACGTCCTTCGAGAAACGTTGCTTTCCGCCGTCTCAGCAAACATGACGTCTGCCGACAGTTCCACAATCGTCGTCAACCAGCGGCATCACCAGCACCTCACGAGTGCTCGTGAAGCCGTGCGTCGCGCAGAGCATGTCATGCGTTCCGCTGCGAGCGGCGACGCGCTCGCCTTCGACCTCCGCGCCGCCCTGTACGAGCTCGGATCCATAACCGGCGCTATCACCAACGAGGATGTGCTGGATGCGATTTTTTCGCAGTTCTGTATTGGGAAGTGAACGGGAGAACAAGGCGCTACTCCCGAGCGGCCAGAGCGCTAGATGCGAAAGGCGACCGGACAGACAGGGGCGCTTGCACAGGGCCAGCAGTGAGGAGAAGCCTGATTGTCCCATCGGATACTCAACGGTTGGCAAAAGCGAGAGGGTCTGAATCCGTCTCAGGAGGCCCTTGAAGATTTCCGATCTGCTGGCTATCGTATGGCGTGGCTGGCACGTGCGTCCGGTGCTCCTCCTCGGCCCCCTCGAATAGCGCTGTGAATTCTTTCCTCCGACTTTCCCTTTTCTTATGCACCGGGCTTCTCCTCGTGAGATCCGTTCCGGCGCAAGGCCCGGTTACCGTTAGCAACGACCCGGGGCTCGCAATTCCCGACGACGGGTACATAGGAATAGACGACGGAAACGATGGGACCGGGGTTGATGCCGGGATGGTTTGCGCCGAGCTGGATTTCTCTGCACAACCATCGTCTCTTGTTGTCGGTGCTGAAATGGAAATCGGTATTTCCCACTCGTGGCTGGGCGATATAACCGTCAAGCTCACGAGTCCTGATGGTTCTACCCTTCCCGTCATGGTTCGGCCAGCCGGCATCAATTCCAACCCAACCAACGATACGGGAGATGCGACGAATCTCGGCGACGGCTCGAACCTGGACCGTGCTGCACCACTCACTTTCAGAGACGCCGGGGAAACTGATCCGGAAGTGATGGGCATAGCGATCAACGGCGATGCAGCCGTGTGCCTCGACGACGGGCTCTGCGATTACTTCCCGAACCCGGATGTCGCCGCCGGCCATCCCGACTATGTGAACGTCTTCGCCGGGTTTGTCGGCGAAAAGGCCGACGGTGTCTGGCAAATTTGCGTGGGAGATGGCGAGCTTGAGGATGAGGGTACGTTCGACACGGTTTCGCTAACCATCAACGGGTCGGGTTTCGTTGCCAATGAGGACCCGACAGGCGGCATCCCAGGCACCCACGCCTTGAGTGGACTTCACCCGAACCCCTTTCATGCGCGGACCTCGTTTACGCTCGCCGTTGCCCGGTCGCAGAATGTCGTTGTCAGCGTGCTCAACCTGCTTGGCCAGCGCGTTGTCACGCTCCACAAGGGGGTGCTCCCGGCAAACCAGGAGCGGACGTTTACATTTGAGGCTGGCCAATTCCCAAGTGGTGTCTACATCGTGCGTGTCGAGGGCGAGCAGTTCCTGGACACCCGGCACGTGACGTTGTTGAAGTAGTCCCATTTTGTCGTTTCGAGTTCCATCTTTCGGGACGAGGCTTTTTGCGAAGTGGGTTCGGGTGGCTTTCTACACCACTGCAGCCGGACGGCTGAATTTTGTGTAGAATCCAATCTATTCAGACTGTCGCTCGGCTATCCTGTCATCCACCATTCCTCCTTACACATTTTTCTGTGGCCCAATCATCCAACACGTTCGACGTCATCGTCGTCGGCGGCGGTCATGCTGGCGCGGAGGCCGCTCATGCGGCGGCGCAGCTGGGCGCGAAGACGCTGCTCGTCACGATGAGCTTGCAGGCGATTGGGCAGATGTCGTGCAACCCGGCTATTGGCGGGATCGGGAAAGGTCAGATCGTCCGAGAGATCGATGCACTGGGCGGGTTGATGGGAAAAGTCTCGGATCGGACGGGCATCCAGTTTCGGATGCTCAACCGTCGAAAGGGGCCTGCCGTCTGGAGCCCGCGATGCCAGAGCGACCGCATGGCGTACGCCGCTGCTGTCCGAGAAGAGTTGGAGTCCATCCCCAGTCTTTTCTTGCGCCAGGATATGGCGACGGAGGTCCTCGCCATGGACGGACGCGTAACGGGCATTCGAACCCAGACCGAGCAGACCTTCACGGCCCCAAGCGTCGTCCTAACAAACGGAACGTTTCTGAACGGGACCATCCACATCGGGCATCGCACGTATGGCGGCGGACGAGCGGGCGAACGCGCGGCAGTCGGAATCACGGCGAGCCTGGTGAAGCTGGGATTCGAGGTTGGGCGGCTTAAGACCGGGACCCCGCCACGCATAGATGGGCGCACGATTGATTACAGCCTGTGCGAGGAGCAACCCGGCGATGTTGAACCTCGCCCGTTTTCGTTCATGACGGACGCGCTGCCTACGGATACCGTCTCGTGCTGGCTGACCTACACAAATGACGCGGTGCACGAGACCCTCCGGGCCGGTTTTGCCGATAGCCCCATGTTCGCCGGGCGGATCAAGGGGCAAGGGCCGCGTTATTGCCCGTCCATTGAGGACAAGATCGACCGGTTTGCCGATAAGGACCGGCACCAGCTCTTCCTCGAACCGGAGGGGCTGAACACCTACGAGTTCTACGTCAACGGCTTTTCGACGTCGCTGACGGAGGAGGTGCAGCTGGCGGCGCTTCGCCGGGTCGTCGGACTCGAGAACGTCCACTTGCTCAGACCTGGCTACGCCATCGAGTACGATTACTTCCCGCCGCACCAGGTGCGATACAGCCTCGAAACGAAGAAGGTCGACGGCCTGTTTTTCGCAGGCCAGATCAATGGAACGACCGGCTACGAGGAAGCGGCCGCGCAGGGCCTCATTGCTGGCATCAACGCCGTCCAAAAGCTGAGGGCAACAAATCCGCTCGTCCTGGGCCGTGATCAGGCATACATCGGCGTGCTGATTGACGACCTCGTCGCGAAGGGCACGGATGAACCGTATCGCATGTTCACGTCCCGCGCCGAGCATCGACTCCTTTTGCGCCAGGACAACGCCGACCGCCGCCTCACGCGCTTGAGTTGTAATCTCGGTCTTGCCAAGCGCGAACGGTTGGAGCGCCTCGAAACCAAGGAAGCAGCTCTCGCTGAAACGCATCAACGGCTTGGAAGCACATCCGTCAAGCCGGGGCAGATCAACGGTTATTTCGAATCGGTTGGGACGCAGCCCATCGAAGAGAGCACGCGGCTGGCGAAGCTGGCATTGCGGCCCGAAGTGAAACTCTGCGACCTGCTGGACGCCGCTGGTCTCAACGACCTCGCAGTTCCAATCGAAGGCGTCGAGCCCGTCGAAGAACTGGCCGAAGTTGAACTGAAGTACGCGGGCTACCTCGAGCGAGAGATGGAGATGGTCGAAAAGATGAAAGGGCTTGAACGGTGGCGCGTGCCCGGCTCGTTCGACTTCGCCTCCGTGCAGGCCATTTCGATGGAGGCCCGTGAGAAGCTCTCCAAGATCCGTCCTGAAACCCTGGGCCAGGCTTCACGCATCTCCGGCGTCAGTCCCGCCGACATTTCCGTCCTGATGGTTCTGCTGAAGAGAGGGCAGATGGAGCCAAGTCTGGTTGCCACCTAACAGGCTGTTGATTTATTCATCCGTTGGCGAGGCGAGCGGATCTTGGTCGAGATCAAGGCGCGAGATCGCAGTCGTATTGGTGATCCGGCGAGATTCTCGCAACGCTGAGATCGAACAAGAGCCGCCGCCGCAGATAGGAGGAATAGTTCAACAGCCTGCTAAGGCATCGGCATGATCGGTTGT
>JBGTDU010000088.1:0-6571 GCA_041748175.1 Rubricoccaceae bacterium | reverse complement strand
GGGAACTGGTACGAGCTCAGCAGCTCGCGCACTTCCATCTCGACCAGCTCCAGCAGCTCGGCGTCGTCGACCAGATCGACCTTGTTCATGAACACCACCAGCGCCGGCACGCCGACCTGACGGGCCAGCAGGATGTGCTCGCGGGTCTGCGGCATCGGGCCGTCGGCGGCCGACACCACCAGGATGGCACCGTCCATCTGCGCGGCGCCCGTGATCATGTTCTTCACATAGTCGGCGTGGCCGGGGCAGTCGACGTGGGCGTAGTGACGGTTGGGCGTCTCATACTCCACGTGCGCGGTGTTGATGGTGATGCCGCGGGCCTTCTCTTCCGGGGCCGCGTCGATGTCGGCGTAGTTCATCGCCTTGCCGACGCTCGCCTTGGCCAGCGCCATCGTGTTCGCCGCCGTCAGCGTCGTCTTGCCGTGGTCTACGTGCCCAATCGTGCCCACGTTGACGTGGGGCTTCGTGCGCTGAAAAGTCTCCTTAGCCATGGTTTTGTTTTGGCGTTCGGTTGGATGTCAGAAAAAGAAAAGCACGCCACAGCAGACCTGAGGGGCCGACAGCGGCGCGTGAGCCTCCTCCCGGATTTGAACCGGGGACCCCTTCCTTACCATGGAAGTGCTCTACCACTGAGCTAAGGAGGCGAATGGAAGAGCAGGGTAGTTTACCCCGATGACGATTCGTAGAGAAGCCGCAAGCGCAGGATCAATCCAAAATCAATAATCACCGGATTGGTGCCAGCCAGTACGATCAATTTTAAGCGGGAGACGAGACTCGAACTGCGAACGCGTAGCGTGGCGGCGCAGGCAAACACGAGGCCGTTGCGCGAAGCTTGCGATCGTCGGTGCGGTAAAAGAACTGTCGAGCGGGAGACGAGACTCGAACTCGCGACCCTCAGCTTGGAAGGCTGATGCTCTACCAACTGAGCTACTCCCGCTGGTAGAATCCCGCCTCCGAAGAGGCGGAACGTCATCTTTGTGGGCAGGGAAGGATTCGAACCTCCGTACTCGTCTGAGAACAGATTTACAGTCTGTCGCCTTTAACCACTCGGCCACCTGCCCAACATGTAAAGAACACGGCGAAGAACCCGCGGAAGAGCTGGTGGAGGGACTCGAACCCCCAACCTGCTGATTACAAATCAGCTGCTCTACCATTGAGCTACACCAGCGGAACGGTCAGAATCAATGTCCCACTGTAAGCAGAACGCAGAAATAGCCCGGACGATGCCGCGAAATTACGGCGGGCGGCAGTCCGCAGTCAACGAAAAGACAGGGAGGAACGGCTAGCTGTTGGGGTCTTCGCCGTTTCTTGGGGGCACTGCTTTCGCCCTTCGCGTGCGAATCCACCACCGCGCCACGAGGATGCCGGCTACCCCCATGAGAATGCCCATGATGACCCGACCGTACAGCGCGAGAAGAGGCAAAATGGCTTCCCAGTTGGCGCCCACGGAATAGCCCGCGTAAACGAGCAGGGTGTACCAAGCGAGCGCGCTCACCAGCGCCAGGATTGCGGTGCGGAATGGTTTGAGATCCGACGCGCCTGCCAGCAAGGTTATCACGGCGCGCGTGCCACTGAGAAAGCGATTGACCGCCACCACCCCATACCCCCACCGTTGCAGCCACTTTTTGCCAGTCTGCATGGGTGCCTTCGGAATCCAGCGCATACGGTTTGGATCCTCGACGGCATCGCCGAGAACCGTGCCAAGCGCGTACATCGTCATGAAGCCAAGCGCGCTTCCCACCGAGACGACCAGCACGACCGGAACGAACCCGATAATCCCCAGCCCCACCAGATAGCCGCCAACTACGACGTTCACATCGCCCGGAAACGGCGGCACCAGATTTTCGACGTACGCCACAAAGAACAGCGTCGCATAAATCCCGAACGGTGGAAGCGTCTGCAACCATCCGGCGAAATCACGCATGAGCTCGGCTACATCCACGTACTCTCAGGTTTCGGAGGGGGTCGGGACGAGAAAGGAGACGGCATAGGCGGCACAGCCCTCCTCCCTGCCGACGAAGCCAATCGTTTCACTCGTCGTAGCCTTGACGGAAACCTGCCCGATGCCTACACCAATCGCCTCGGCAAGGTTTGATCGCATCTCATCTATGAATGCCCTCAACCTGGGGCGCTGAAGGACGATCGTGGAATCGACGTTGCCTACCGTATAACCAGCGTCTGCTACCCGCCCCGTGACGACCCGGAGGAGCTCAATACTGTCGGCATCACGCCACGCCTCGCCGGTGTCGGGAAAATGGAGACCGATGTCGCCAAGAGCTGCCGCCCCGAGAAGCGCATCGATGATCGCGTGGGTGAGCACATCCGCATCAGAATGACCATCCAGACCCACGGGCGATGGTATCGTGACTCCGCCCAGAATTAGCGGTCGACCCGTTGCCAGGCGGTGAACGTCATAGCCGAACCCGATGCGCATTGCAAAATGATGAAGGATGAACTCCGAATGTTGACGGGAAACAAGCTACACTGGCCTCACGCCACACCCTCATTCCTCGGACTTCTTCCAATCGGACCATAGTGCATTTGCCAATGCCCAATCCGACGGTCGCGTGAGTTTGATGTTGCGCTCGTCGCCAATTACGAGACGAACTTCTGTGCCTGAACGCTGAAGGACTTCGACTTCATCGGTTGCCTCGAATCCGTCTTCCGCCGCTTGTCTGCAGGCATGGCCGAGCAGCTCTGTCCTCGCTCCCTGCGGCGTCAGCATTCTGAAGAGATCTTGCCGATCCACGGTGTCGCCAAATCGGTCGCCCGAAGCACGCCGCAAGGTGTCGGCGATGGGCACGGCAACGGCGGCGGCTCCGTGTTCATGAATGGCCGCAATAACTTCTCGAATTTGTTGTCCAGAGACGAAAGGGCGGACCGCATCGTGGACCAGCACGATCCCTACGAGATCTGGAATTGCGGCGATTCCGTTCGCCACCGATGCCTGCCGGGTAGCGCCACCCACAACTGCCGTCACCTTGAGTCCATACTCCACGATCAAACCTTCGACTTCCCCCGAGGCGCCTTCCGGTACAACAACCACCAGCGTGGTGATCTCGCTGACGCGGTTGAACGCGCGAAGCGTCTGAATCAACACGGGCGCGTCTCCCAGCATGCGGAACTGCTTGGCTGCCCCGCCCATGCGCGAACCTGAGCCAGCGGCGGGAATGACTACGGCTACCTCTTGCGAATTCCGCGATGCGCGTCGAGCCTCGTCCATACAACCAAGCCAGTAAATACACGCTAAATAAACGCCGCTATAGAATAAGCATCGCGTCGCCGAATGCGAAGAGCCTGTACCCGTGCTTTAGCGCCTCCTTGTATGCACCCTGTATTAGATCGACGCCAGCGAATGCCGAGACCATCATCAGGACGGTCGAGCGCGGCATCTGGAAGTTTGTCAGCAAGCGCTCCGTGATCTTGAAATCATACGGCGGGTGGATAAATTTGTCCGTCCAGCCGGAGCCAGCCTTGAGGGTTTTATCCGCCGAGAGGCTCGATTCGACGGCACGGACGCACGTTGTTGAACAGACCGTAACCGTGTTTTCACGTGAGGTCAGGGCGCGATTCACAATCTCGGCGCTCTCGGCACAGATCGAGAAGTTCTCGGAGTCCATGCGATGCTTCGTGAGGTCTTCCACCTCCACCGGCCGGAACGTGCCGAGGCCCGTATGCAAGGTAACAGGGGCTACTCCGACGCCTTTATCTGTGAGTGTTTTGACCATTCCTTCCGTAAAGTGCAGGCACGCCGCTGGAGCCGCAACCGCGCCTCGGTGTTGCGCAAAAATCGATTGATATCGGGTCTTATCCTCCGGCTCAGCATCGCGATGAATATACCTGGGGATTGGGGTAAACCCAACCCGGTCTATGACTGCATAGAGAGCGTCGGGGCTGTCGTCATAAAGAAACCGGATGGTGCGACCTCGGCTTGTCGTGTTGTCGATCACTTCCACCGACAGGTCCTCCTCGAAATAGATTCGATTTCCCACGCGGACTTTGCGCGCGGGCTCAACGATCACATCCCAAAGGCGTGTTTCGGTGTTGAGTTCGCGCAGTAGAAAAACCTCAACGCGTGCGCCGGTCTTCTCCTTCGTCCCGAACATGCGCGCGGGAAAAACTTTCGTGTCGTTGGCGACGAGCACATCCCCCGCGTTGAAATACTCCGGCAGGTCGGCCACCGTTCGGTGCTCAATCGCGCCTGTTTGCCTGTCGACAACCATGAGCCGCGCGGCCTCTCGCGGTTCAGCCGGATAGTCGGCAATCAAACGCTTCGGATAGTCGTAGTCGAAGTCCGTAAGCTTCAACGGACTCGTCTGACGGATAAAACGTGACGCGGTGGCAAGGTGCATACGGTAGGGAGGCCGTTTGCGATGACCGGGAAGCGCCCGGTGGCGCACGTTAGCGACGCTGTGGTACGCAGTGGAAACCGGCAGGCGTCGCTTTGGGGGGCGCTAATATAGGCGCGCGCCAGAGCGACGCAAACTTCTTATGAAGAGCTTTTTGATGGGGGATCGCTCAACACCTGGTCTCAGCGCAGAACCGTATGGAGGGCCGTTTGCGACTCCCATTTGGTGGCAACTTGTAGCGCGTAGGTACCCGCCGCGAGCCTTTGCGTAGGGATGGAAAACGCGAGGAGGCCTGAGACAACCTCCCCGTCAAATACCACCGCCACCTCACGACCCAGCACATCATAAAGAACGGCGCGGATGTGCCCAGGCTCTGTCATCCGTAGCCGGATTGTGGCCTCTCCCCGCGCCGGATTCGGATAAACCGACAGCGACAACCCATTCTGTGGTACGGGCAGATCAGGCTCCGCCGCCACGAACACGCTCGAATCGTAAATGAACACGGCCCCGGCTTCGATGCCGCTGGGGTAACCTTGCTCCAGTGCGGCGTTCGAGCGGTAGGCACCCACCAAGGCCAGCGGGCCATTCTCGGATGGCGCAAACGCCACGGCGCTTCCAAACCAATCGGACTCGACGCCTTGCGCGCCGGTGGAGTACGTGGCGCGGCGGATCCAGACGGGCGAGCCCGTTGCGGTGGAGCGCACAAACAGGTTCGCTTCACTCGGGTGGCCCTGGTCGTCCTGAAACTCATCGGGGTCGGCGCCGATGAGGGCCAGCACGACGGGCGTGCCGGATTCGAGCGTGTCAACCGTCAGTGCAATAGCTCCTGCACCAAAAAAAAGACCCTCGACAACGCCCGCCGGATAGAGCTTGATTTCCTCAACCCATCGAAAGGTATCGGCGACGGCCACGTATTCCCGCCGGAAGGCATAGGCTGCGCCGGCGTTTCCAATCAGGTCGTCGTCGCCACCGGCACCGATGAGGGCGAGCGCTTCGCCGGGAACACCGCCTGGCAACGGCAGGATGGCGGCCGTCGCCCCAAATATGTCGAACGCGTCGCCGTCGTGCGCGACAAGCTCGGTTTCTAACGACCAGGTCCTCGTCTTGCCATCTCGAAGCAGGACATAAACCACGCCCGTTCTCGAGGTGGAGTTGGGATGGGAACTGGCGCCCACCAGGACGAGCGCGTCACCAGCGTCGCCACCGCTCAGGCCGGGTGTTGGGAGCATAGCCACGGACACCCCGAAAAAATCACCCTGCTCGCCGTCCGGGGCCAGAATGCGGGCCTCCATGGTCCATGCATTCGGGCCAGGCGGCTCCCCAGCAGGCCGGACGAAAGCATACGCGCTGCCCTCCCGGACGCCGCCCGTCGGATCGTCACCGCCGTTTGGCGCGCCGATGAAGACGAGTTCTTCGCCGCTTTGGAGTAGCGCACCTTGGCTAGCAAAACCAAGGTTTGCAGAGCCTGGGCCAGGTTTTTGAATGCCTTGCAGTATGGCTTCGACCTCCCACATATCCGCAGCCTGATTCCGCCTCCACAGTGCAACATCCCCAGCATCTGCAACCATTGCAACACTCCCCCCCTCGCTCGGAAAGAGGCTCACGTATCCAAGATTGCCAGCATTTGGCGTGACATGACCTAGCGAATCCTCTCGCACCCACACCTCCTGAATGGGATCTCGCGTAAATACGAAAACTGCCTGATCGGACTGAGGCCCGAATTGTAAGACAGCAAGACGTATTTCCCCATCATCAAGAACGCCAGGATCGGCTGCTACATCCACATCAAATCCGAAATTACAAAACGTGCAGGGCGATGGCGCAAACAGCGTATCCAAGGCTACCGGCTGGGCAACAATCTTGCTGCTAAAATTACAGCATAGACCGAGCAAGCAAATCTTGAGTGTACGTCTCCAACAGCCTGAACGTAAGTGCAGTTCTTTTTTCATTTACAAGATGCCCTGCATGGTTTTGTTTGAGCAAACGATAGGGCTGGCCGAAGCCGGGGTCAAGTGAAAATGAGAGGCCCGGATTTCCAAATCCCATACTCAGCACTAGCCAACACTAGCGAGGTACATGATGGCGGACACGATTGACGGAACCATCCAGGACATGCGAGATGTCGACACGGGAACGATCCTCAGCCAGAATATTCCGGACGGGGAGATCTTCCGGTCGCGGGAAGCCGCCGAGCCATTCCGGGAAAGCATCTTCGTGTGGCG
>JBGTDU010000087.1:0-70828 GCA_041748175.1 Rubricoccaceae bacterium | reverse complement strand
CGCCGGGACGATCTCGGGCTCCGAGCCTTACACGGTAAGCGTCGACTTCGGCGATGGCGAATCGGCCAGCAGCCTGCCTGCTACGCATAGCTACGACGACCCAGGCACGTATACCGTCACGGTTTCCGCGACCAACGCATACGGCAGCGACAGCTCGACGTGTACGGTGACGGTCGGCGATGCCTTCTGTGACGAAGTGACCGAACTCAACACGGCCTACTTCGATTACGAGATGAGCTCGCTCAGCAGCGAGGCCCGTAGCCGCCTCGACGAGAACATCGAGGTTCTCACACGCTGCCCG
The DNA here is from genome assembly GCA_041748175.1 of Rubricoccaceae bacterium. Taxonomy (GTDB): domain Bacteria; phylum Bacteroidota; class Rhodothermia; order Rhodothermales; family Rubricoccaceae; genus JAHEJB01. The sequence continues at coordinate 70,527 of JBGTDU010000087.1, read as the reverse complement.
AACGTCTGCGTGGTGATCAACGGCTACGCCGATGATCAGGAACGCGACAAGCTGCGCCTCTCCGAGCGCCGTGCCGACGAAGTACAAGCGTACTACGTCGCCAACGGTGTCGATGAGAGCAGGATCGTGGCTCGCGGCCTCGGTGAGCATCCGGACGCCAACTCGAAGGAAGATCCGGGACCGGGCGACCGCAACGCGCGCCGTGCCGATTCCATCCCGGTTGACTGTTCACGCCTGGACAGCTTCCGCTAAGTCGGCAAACCGGACCCTCGTGGTTCGGAGAACTCAAGGGCGGCCTCGCATTTATGCGGGGCCGCCCTTTGTTTTTGTAGCCAGATTCGCCTACTCTAAGCGCCAGTGGCCTCCCGTCCTCCTTCCGACACCCTCCGAACTGATACGAAACACGACGTTTGATCGCTATAGACCGAGGGCAGGTAACGCGGGGAACCCCACCGGCTGAAGTGTATCGTCCCCAATCGACGTGCGCCGGTTTTTGTTAAGTCTGCCGTCGCATCTTTCTGGCTTCGGTTAGGATCAGGGTGCAGGACAGAACCCTTTCACTATCTCCCCCGAATCGCATGTCATCCCGTACGCTCATCCTAGCGCTCGGCCTCGCGTTTGCGCTCGTGTCGACCGCTCAAGCGCAGACGCCGTACCGCACGCTGGATCAGGCCCAGGACACCGCCCCGGGCGTACGCCTCGGCATCGGTGTCGGCCCATCCAGCTATTTCGGCCCCAACATTCTCTACGGATCGGTAGACGATCAGGAGAATATCAACAGGACACGTCTTGGAGTTACGGCCTTTGTGTCGTTCCCCATCGTTCGCGACAAGGCGTATTTCCGGGCCGTTGGCGGCTTGCTCAATATCGGGGCGAGTGATGTCGACGGCGTTGGACCCGGCCAAAACCCCTTCCTGACAAATGAGCTGCTGCTCGCCGAAGGCGATCTGATACTCACCGCCTCGCATCGGCGCAGCACGGTTGTTCCGTACATCTTCTCCGGCTTTGGGGCTCTCATCGCTGATCCGTTTGGGCAGGACGACGCAATCAGCTCGTCAAACCGTGAGCGGACCGCGTACTTCATCCCTGCGGGCGTCGGGGTTGATTTTGCCTTGTCGCGCAACGTCTCGTTCTACGTCGAAGGCAGCTATCGCTTCCTGCTGAATAAACTTGGGGAAGCGATTTCGAGCAGAACGGCGAATTTCGGCGGCGATCCGTGCGAGGAGGATCCGGACAGCTTGGAATGCAAGTGCAAGAAGTTCCCCGACATTCCTGAATGCAAGGAACCCGAGCCCGAGCCTGATCCCGACGTCGATCCTGACACGGGCGTGAACTTCGATACCCGCTTCCACAGCACACTGTTCACGGCGGGTTTGAACTTCGGATTCGGCGGAGCACCCCCTCCACCACCCCCACCTCCGCCGCCGCCGCCGCCGCCACCACCACCACCTCCTCCACCACCACCACCTCCGCCGCCGAGGGTCGTCTGCGATCTGGTTGAACTCAACACGATATACTTCGAGCACGGCTCGACGGATCTGAGCCCGCTCGCGCGCGACCTTCTTGACGAGAACATTCAACTTCTCCGCGAGAACCCCGAGTGCTGCCTGTTCATCGACGGCTACACCGACACATCGGAATACGACCAGTACGGTATGCCGCTCGCCGGACGCCGCGCGCAGACCGTGAACGACTACTACGTGGATCGCGGTATCTCTCGAACCCGAATGCACATTCGAAACCGGGGCGCTTCATACCCACCGTGCGACAAGGAGGACCCTGAAGAAGGATGCCGCCGCGGACGCCGCGTCGAATCGCTGCCGATGGACTGCAATCGCTTCCGGGAGATGATCGGCAACTGATATGCCGCAAACTGGGCTCTTCACCCCGAGTCGAAACAGACGGCCTCGCCCACCTGGGCGAGGCCGTTTTTTATGATCCGTGCCGCGTCTGGACGTAGGTTGTGCGTCGAACGCCTGCCCCATTCAACGTGCCGGGATTTGACGGACAAGCTCAGGAACGCATGGCGTCGGCCCTGAAAGCCGAGGCACGCCGGATTGGATTCGATTCATGCGGGATCGCGCGTGCGGAGAGGCTGGATGACGAAGCCGAAAAACTGGAGCGGTGGTTGAACGGTGGGCGCCACGCCTCAATGGGCTGGATGGAAAGCCACTTCGAGAAGCGTGTGGACCCGCGGAAACTCGTACCTGACGCCCGGTCCGTCGTATCGGTTATCCATAGTTACTACCAGCCCGAAGCACCGGCCGCGCGTCCGGAAATTGGCCGGATCAGCCGCTACGCATGGGGTGATGACTACCACGCCGTGCTCAAGGAAAAGCTGGCCGAACTCTTCAACTGGCTCGACGAATACGCGGGCGGAATCGGAGGACGCGTGTTTGTAGACTCCGCGCCCATTCTCGAAAAAGCCTGGGCTCAGCGGGCAGGCCTCGGTTGGATCGGCAAGCACTCGAATCTGATTAGCCGCGAAATCGGCTCGTATTTCTTCATTGGTGAGATGATCGTTGACGTGCCTCTTGCTCCCGATGACCCGTTCTCAGCCGACCACTGTGGCTCTTGCACACGATGCATTGATGCATGCCCGACGGATGCGATTGATAGCCCGTACTCCGTGGATTCCAACCGATGCATCTCGTATTGGACCATCGAACATCGGGGCGATGACCTTCCGGAAAACCTGGCCAAGGATTTCGGAACGTGGATTTTCGGCTGCGATATCTGCCAGGATGTGTGCCCCTGGAATAAGTATAAAAAGCCGACCACGGACGCTCGCTTTCTGCCCCGCAACGGTGTTACCGATACCGACCTCCGTGAATGGGCGGAACTGAACCTGGATGACTTCCGGCGTCGGTTCCGATTCAACCCCGTGAAGCGCGCCAAATTCGAAGGGTTTCAGCGAAACGTCCGAAACGCCATCGAGAACCTGAGTCCTGCTGGCTGAAGTCCGGACATCGGCAGTCGTATGAGGCGGAGTAGGCAGCCGGATGTCGAAGGTCATTCTTGCCCTTCAATCACCAACGATTGGCCCAGGCCCACGATTCGTCTCGAACACGATCTCGAAACAACTGCCCCGTCCTTTCTCGCTCTCGACGCCGATAGTAGCGCCCATCCCTTCCAGAAGCTTGCTGGTGATGGCAAGGCCAAGTCCGGAGCCAGCGTAGGCTCTGTTGAGCCTGTAATCTTCCTGCGAGAAGGGCTCGAATAGCTTGTCGAGATACTCGGAGGCAATTCCGATCCCCGTATCCTCGACCCGCAGGATCACTTTCGGCCCATCGATCCGCGTCCGGATACTGATGGTCCCCTCCTCGGTAAATTTCACCGCGTTGGAGATGAGGTGTTCGACGATTTGCTCCAATCTTTCTGGATCGCCCTGGACAAACGGTTCGCCCTCTGCACGGTCGAAGACAACGAGGAGCCCTTGCTCTTCCGCGAGCTCGGAGTACCTCGCAAGAACGCTGTCGATCGCGGGATGAAGCTCGACGGGGATGTTTCGGAGGTCGAGCACACCAGCCTGTAGACGCGAGAGATCGAACAGGTTGTGAACGAGATGGAGAACACGCGTGGTGTTTTCCGCGATTATGTCAGCGAACTCGCCAACCTGTTTGGGGAGCGGATCGCCCACGTCGTGCATTTCGCGAACTTCGTCGCCAAGGAGTTCCGCGAAGCCACGTATGGCGCCAAGCGGCGAGCGAATTTCGTGGCTCATCGTTGCCATGAAAGCGGTCTTGGCCTGGCTGGCTCGTTCGGCGGCGTGCTTTGCCTGCAACAGCGAAGCCTCCGCACGCTTTCGGTCGGTTATATCCGAGACCAATCCGCCGACGATCGCTCTACCGCTGGGGCTCAGGCTGGGCGTCGCACTCTCGCGCATCCAAAGCGCGGTATTGGTACGGGGGTTCGTGATACGGTATTCGAGCTGGCTTCTCTCTCCCGACTGCAACGTGGCCTCGTGCGCCGCAAACGCTTCTCGATCATCATCGACTACCAACTCGTTCCAACTCCTGTTCGGCTCCGCGTCGCCTTCGGCCAGAAGGTCGACCGCCGCGCATCCCGTAATCGATTCGAATTGCGGAGTCACGAGCGCATACCGCCGCACTCCTTTTGCATCGTAGGCAAAGTTGAACAGACCATCGTCCAGATCCGCCAACGTGTTTCGGTAGCGCGCCTCGGCTCCGAGCCACGCCCACAATGTCTCGAAAAGACGGCCCACCCTGGCGAGCGAGCCCACTTCAAACGAACCCCACGACGCCATCGGCGTGTCGAATTCCAACAGAAACGCGCCATTATGCTCAGAATCGTCTCGAAAGGGAGCGAGGATTATTTCGGCGCATCCAATTTCGTGGAGAAGCGCTCTGGCTGGCTCACTTTCATCTGCCGAAACCCTTAGCACTCGGCCGGCAGCCAGCTCTGGCCACCACAACGGATTGAGATCGAGCGGTTCGGGACGTTTTCCGCGCGTCTTGGTCCAGAACGCAACCGAGAGCATGGTCTCGCCCGCGCCCGCCAGAAGCACGTGCGCGCGATCGGCTCGCGCGGCATGGCCGACGTGCGCCACGGCGGCCTCCAGGAAGGCCAGCATATCAGAGCTTGCCAAGGCGGCATTCTGGAGCGCCGGTTCGGCCTCATCGTATCGCGAACGAACCCGGATTCCCTCCACGCCATCCACCTCGCTTCGGAGGTCATAGGCGATGCCGTCGAACCCGTCGGCGGCGGCGGCCAAATGGACCTCCACGCTATTTTCCGACCCGCCGGCCCCCACGAGTTGAAGGCGCACGGCTATCCGCCCATCTGCTCCAACTTGCCGCAGTGCCTTCGCTAGAACGAGCCGATCATCGGGATGAACGAGTTCGTAGCCAAAGCCGGGTTGGAGAAGCGTGGCCCTGTCATGACCTGTTAGCTCTTCGGCGCGTCCGCCGACATCCCTTAGCGTCCCGTCGTCCGCGACGCGGAAAACCACAAAGGGCAGATTCTCCACGCGGTGGCGTAGACGTGTAGCATCCGGCGAATCCAAGGGGCTTGGCGGTCGATCCTGGGTGGCTCTGGAGGCCATGCTGTATGGATTCTGGGGCCGATTCAGGGCGATTGTTAGAGTTCAGCGGGTTTCGTGGGAAAGCGCGACCCCTCCTGCGCAAATGCCGATCCGCTATTTCCGTCATGTCGCCCTATCTTCTTTTGGCGCCACCAACATCACCCACAGAAGTCCCGAAAGCACCTGCACTCCGGCAAATGCCAGGATGACGGTTCGAAGCGAGAGCCCTGCTTCGAGCAGTGCTGCGCCGACGACAATCGAGCCGCTTTGGATGAGGGTTACGAGGAACCAGTCCGTGGCAAAGACGCGCCCGCGAAAGCGGTCCTCCGTACGCTTCTGGAGCAGCGTGGTCGAAAGCACCCAGTTGGCTCCGCTGGCAGCGTGCGCGAAGATTACCAACGCGATAATCAAGATCGTCCACCCTGTAAATGCCAGAATCACGTAGCCGATGCCGGTAGCTACAATGCAAAGTCCAAGAATCCTCGGCCACCTCGTCTCATCCGGGAAAAGCTTCCGCGCGACAACCGGCCCTATACCTGTGCCCAGGCCTCGCGCAGCGAAGAGCACGCCGATGCCTGTGGTTCCTGCGCCGGGGAACAGTGTGTCGCCTAGAAGGGCCAGGAAGAGGACCAACGCTCCGCCGCCTATCCCCCACGTAGCCTTGGCCCACGTCATCCGCATCACCGGCGGATTGGCGCGGAGATAGGCCCATCCGTCGATGATTTGGCGGGCACCCGCGCGGACAACCGAGATGTCTTTCGGGGCTTCGTCTTTCTTTTGCGGGATGACCATCCGCGCGATAAAGAACGCGCTGAGCAGGTACGTGGCGCTGTCGAACAGGAACACCGCATCCGTCCCGAAGGCATCGACGGCGAAGCCACCCGCTGCCGTGCCAAGCGCCATCATGACCGACCACGTGGCCGAGAGGAAGGCGTTCGCCGTGAGCAGTTCGCGCGGTTTCGTGATGTTGGGCAGCGAGGCCGTCTTGGCCGGGATGAACACCGAGCTCACTACGATCTGCGCAGACGCGAGCAGATAGAGGAGCCACAGATCGCCCGAATCGCGAACGAGTAGAAAGCCGAGCACGATAACAGCCCGGATAAGGTCGGCACCGATCATCACTTTCCGCCGGTCCCACCGATCCACCAGGACACCCGCGATCGGGGACGCGAGCGCCAGCGGCAGCAGCTTGGTGAGAAAGGCCAGCGCGAGCGCGAACGGCGACCCGGCCTGATCCTGGACGATCCGGAAGATGGCCAGTGTGTTGAACCAGTCACCGAACAGCGAAATGATTACGCCAAACCAGAGCCGCCGCACATTGGCGTTGCCGCGGATGAGCTCCCAGTAGCCGGATTGAGTTTCAACGTCCTGCGTCAAACACTGACCTGCTTTGTGTTAATGATATTCGCTATCAAATTGTCATCCCGATGAGCGCAGCGAAGAGGGATCTCCCAACACCCGAGCCGACGCGTATGCGTGGAGATCCTTCCTCCCCCGGTCGTCAGGATGACAATTTCTGAGTGTGACGTTTGTGCGGATGAGCTCCCAGTAGCCTGAATGGGCTGTTTCCGAATCGGCGGAATTACTCTGCGGCATGTGCTGCTGACTACTTATCGAGATCGGTCGCAAGATCGGCCCAACCCTTGTTGGTTGACTCAACAAGTTGCAACTTCTTTTCGCGTGTCCATCCTTTGAGCTCCTTCTCTCACCGTATCGCTTCGTTTGGATCTTTGAACCGCTCGTAGTGAACCAACTGATTGATCTTGTATTTCGCTGTGTGCGACGAACCAATACCGGCCTTGTGCTCTCGAATACGCCGCTTCAAGCTGTTCGTCATGCCGATGTACAGCTTTCGGTTCCGACTTGCGAGGATGTAGACCCAGTAGGTTTTCATATTTACAAAACTATTGAGATGTCATCCTGAGGAGCGTAGCGGCAGCCCGTCCCGACTTGTCGGGAAAGGATCTGCTCACAATGAACTGTTGAGCGGGTTGCAGCTGGATCCTTCACTGCGTTCAGGATGACAATTGGTAGGTTTGTGGATGCTTCTGCCGCTGAGGTTCAGGAATCTGGCTTTCCATTTTTAGAATGTCATCCTGAGGAGTGCAACGACAGCCTGTCCCGACTTGTCGGGAAAGGATCTACTCGCGGCATACCTACGAGTAGGTTGATGCTAGATCCTTCACTGCGTTCGGATGACAGTTGGTGGGTTTGTGGATGCTTCTGCCGCTGAGGTTCAGGAATCTGGCTTTCCATTTTTAGAATGTCATCCTGAGGAGCGCAGCGGCAGCCTGTCCCGACTTGTCGGGAAAGGATCTCCACGGCCTCGACAAGAGACGGAGGTCGGGAGATCCCTCACTTCGTTTCGGGATGACAGTTCAGGGTTTGGCGTTGCCGCGAGTGAACACTAAGACTCAGGCTTTCTGCATAAAGAACGTCATCCTGAGGAGCTTAGCGACGAAGGATCTAGTCACGACATACCTCCGAGCGGGTTGGTGCTAGATCCTTCACTGCGTTCAGGATGACAATTTGGGGGTTTGGTGTTGACGGCAAGGATGAACACAGGACTCTGGCATTTCACACAGAGAATGTCATCCTGAGGAGCGCAGCGACGAAGGATCTAGTCACGACATGCCTACGAGAAGGTTGATGCTAGATCCTTCGCTTCGCTCAAGATGACAAATTGGGGGTTTGGTGTTGGTGTGGATGAGCTCCCCATAGCCGGGTCGTTTTGCGCAAGCCCCAAGCAAGCCTCCTACCAACATATGGTCATCATCTGGAATCTGCCCGTAACCGGCCTCCACGCAAGACGCAACAAAAGCCTCCACGACGTTCAGAGTAACGCCTTATCGTGACGTGGAATAATACATCTCGATGCGATCTCTTGTCTCATCGGCATCTTGACCCAAGACAATTACTCGCACGTCATTTTGTCCAATCTCCATATCGGCTTCCCGTCCAATAGGCCGGTTAACGATCAATATTCCAAAGTCGAAAGCTCCAGTTCGGCGCAGTGCGTTGATCGATGGACGATTCAGCCAGTGCACGCCTCGTTCGTCTTCTCTCCCCGGAGGCACGTAAAGAAACTCACCCCAGATCCATCCATCATGAAATCCTGTAGGTACCCTGAAATCAATCTCGACCGTTTCATCAACAAAGGACACGTCCCATTCGATGTTATCGAAAACCTCCATCAACTGACGACGAGCTTCTTGCTCGAAACGTTGCGCAGGAAGTAGCTCCGGCCTCAACAACGGAAAGAGGATCACATCGCGGATGGAGTCATGGTTGGTGAGGAGCATCGTCAGGCGGTCGATGCCCATGCCCATGCCTGCGGTGGGCGGCATGCCGTATTCGAGGGCGCGGAGGTAGTCCTCGTCCACAATGTTCACGGCCTCGTCGTCGCCTTCGCGTGCGAGACGGACCTGCTCCTCAAAGCGCTTTCGCTGCTCGAGCGGGTCGTTGAGCTCCGAGAACGCGTTGCAGATCTCTTTGCCGTTGCAGATCAATTCGAAGCGTTCGGTCAGCCCTTCCTTCATCCGATGCCGCTTGGCGAGGGGAGAGAGTTCGACTGGGTAGTCCGTGATGAACGTCGGCTGGATGAGGTTCGGCTCCACGAACTTGCCGAAGATCTCGTCGATGAGTTTGCCGGTGCCCATGGAGTCTTCCACTTCGATGTGGAGGCTCTTGGCGACGGCCGCAATCTCGTCGCGCGACTTCAAATACAAATCGTGGCCGGTCTTCTCCTTGATCGCTTCCAAGAGCGGGATCCGCCTGAACGGGCTAGAAAAGCTGATGCTTTCACCCCCAACCTTTACCTCCGTTGAGCCGTGAAGCTCCGTCACGACGGATTCCAGCATTTCCTCGACGAGGTCCATCATCCAGTCGTAGTCGCGGTAGGCGACGTAGAGCTCAAGCATCGTGAACTCCGGGTTGTGGAAGCGGCTGAGGCCCTCGTTGCGGAAGTCCTTCGCGATTTCGTAGACGCCCTCGAAACCGCCGACGATGAGACGCTTGAGGTAGAGCTCGTCGGCGATGCGGAGGAAAAGGCCCATGTCCAGCGCGTTGTGGTGCGTGGTGAAGGGCCGCGCCGCTGCGCCGCCGTAGAGCGGCTGGAGCGCCGGCGTTTCGACCTCCACGTAGCTGCGCTCGTCCAGGAACCGCCGGATGGCTGTGATGATCTGCGCGCGCTTCTTGAACACATCGCGGACCTCGGGATGCAAGGCGAGGTCGGCGTAGCGCTGGCGGTAGCGGAATTCGGGATCGGTGACCTCGTTGAAGACGCGCTTCTCGCCGGTCTCCTCGTCCACGACTTCCTTTTCGACGGGCAGCGGCTTGAGGCTCTTGGCCAGCAGCTTGAATTCCTCCGCGCGGATAGAGACTTCGCCCATCTTCGTACGGAACACCTCGCCTTCCACACCCACAAAGTCGCCCGTATCGAGCAGCTTCCTGAAAACGGTGTTGTAGAAGTCGTCGGGTAGGTCATCGCGCCGGATATAGATCTGGATGCGCCCCGATTCGTCGGCGAGGTGAAAGAACGCGGCCTTGCCCATGACCCGCTTCGTCATCATCCTGCCGGCGATGCGCACGTGGAAAGGCTCGGTGTCGTCCGCACCGGGATCGTGCTTAGCGTCGTCGTATAACCCAACAATCTCAGCCGCGTGGTTCGTAATGGCCCACTCCTCAGCCGGAAACGGATCAACCCCTGCTTCACGCAGGGCATCGAGGTGCTGTCGGCGCAGTTGCTCCTGCTCGGTCAGTTCGCGGGACATAAGGGCCTAGTTTGAATGGCCCTCAAACTACCGCCCGGCCCATTTCTGCGCGATTAAATGTTGATGGGTCCCTGGTCCGCGACGCCTTGGGGAAGCGGCGTTGTAACCAAGCGCTGCATCAGCCCTAGCAGGTCCTCAGCGCGCTTCGGATCGAGCTTACCGCTTCGTACGGCGAGGCGGATGGCTTCAACGGTTAGCGCGGCGTACGCTGGGACAAGCTGAGGAAGATGCTGACGCAGAGCCTCTCCGTGCGTTCGAAGGGTCTGGAAGTCGCCACGAACAACCGGGCCAGTCAGGGCTTCTTCCGGCGATGAGGACGCGAGGCTATCCAGCGTGCCTCGGAGGAGTGGTTCCATCATCGCAAAACCGTCCTCCCGGTTGATGTCAAGAGACACGAGCACCTCCTGCACCATTCCCATTAGCGTCACGAAAAAGTTCGAGGCCATCGTTGCCGCGAGATGGTAGCGTGCCTTGGCGTCCTTCGGCAGGACGACATAGCGCATCCCCAGGCTCACGACAAGTTCGATGCCGGCGGCGACAGACCGTTCGTCTCCTTCGAGTCCGACATAGGCATTGTCCAACGCATCCGGTCCGCTGAATCGAGTCACCGTCTGGAGGGGATGGAACGAGACAGTCGCGGCGCCTTCTTGCGCGAGTGGGTCAAGCGTGGATGCCGGGAGTGCGCCGGATGTATGCACGATAACCGTCTCCCGCCATGCATGAGCCACACCGGTCAAGAGTTCTGCGACATCGGCCAGCACTGAATCCCTGACGGCAATTACCACGAGGCGGACATCAGACGGAAGCGCTGAAAAATCATCGGACCCTATTTCCGCACCGACTGCCCTGGCCACCTCGGCGGCGTGCCCCTTCGTCTGGCTGAGCACCGCCTTTACCGAATAACCCCGATCTACCAACCGGAGCGCGAGCGCACGACCCATTGCTCCCGCGCCCACGACGGCTACCGGAGGCCTGGCCTCTTTGAACGCCGACGCATAGACCGGCATGGGGTGCGGGAAAGGGGGAATTAATTGCAAGGCGGACCGGGTCGATAGCAGGACCTAAGGTCGCCTCCGCAAGTGAGACACTTCAAGCGCAGTGCGCGTCAACCAGGTGTTCCACCAAAAGGGGTTGATTGGCTGTTCGGTACCGCAAAGACGCCTCCAACGGTTTGGCAAATGCGGTGCCACGGAGCAGGGGCTAGCGGCATCAGGAACGATCCCACGGGCATCCCTGGACGGAGATACGCCACCGCCCTCCCCGCAAGATGCCCACGTCCCAAAATCCAACCGTGGGCCCTACGGGATTCGAACCTGTGACCTCTCGCGTGTGAGGCGAGCGCTCTGAACCGCTGAGCTAAGGGCCCAAAATGGGGAGCAGAAGGTACTGCGCCCCGCCAATCGGTCGCAAGGATGCGGACCGGACTGCTTTCCTCTCAAGCAGAAACGGCCCCGCTTTGCAGCGAAGCCGTTTCGGAGTCCTCGATATGTAGTGCCGGTCAGTCCGAGGTCGGCGTGTAGACGTCTTTTAGGAGCCCTTGCAGCTTCGTCCGGCCGCGATTAATGCGGCTCTTGACGGTGCCCATTGGCAGGCCGGTGATCTCGGCAATCTCCTCGTAAGCAAGCTGCTGAACATCGCGCAAAACGACGACCTCACGAAACTCTTCCGGAATCTGCTTGAGCGCCTCCTGGATGTGGCGATCCTGGATTGTGCTCTCGGTGTGCGTGTCCGGCAAGAACGTTTCGTCCGGAATCTCCACCTCGTATTCCTCGTCGTCGCGGTTGACCGACTGCAGTGAGTACACGCGGCGGCGCTTTCGCTTGCGGTACTCCGAACGCGCGAGGTTGCCCGCGATAGTGTAGAGCCACGTAGAGAACTTGGCAATCCGCCGATACGAGTGGCGGTTGCGGTACACGCGAAGGAAGGTCTCCTGGAGGAGATCTTCGCACTCCTTCATATCGCCGAGGAAGCGATAAATATAGTTGGTCAGTGGATCCTTGTACCGGCTGACAAGGATATCGAACGCTTCGACCGTGCCCGCCTGAAACTGCGACATCAGATCCTCGTCGGTCATCTGAACGAGGGCATCGTAGTGTTTGTTGGCGTTTGACCGTGAGTGGGAGGCCTTGGTGAAAGTTTGCTTTTTCAGCGTGGTCGGCATCTAGGCACCTCTAATTGGCAGGTGGAGCGGAAAGATTGCGAGTCGTCCGTCCCGAAACGAAACTCTGTCAGGTTGGCCCTAAATGTCAAGGACCGTGCCCGAATTATCGGGTAAACAATGGCATTGGGCAGATTAGTACGTCACGAAAGAATCAAGTCCGGGTTGCAGAAACGGGCAGACCATGCATGCTGAGACGCCTTAACGCGAGCGTCAGGATAAGGCGTTCGTCTCGGGCTGAGCCTCCTTTCAATTCCACATCGGCGGCAAGAAGGGCGTCAAAGGCACGTTGAATTGCGCTGCGCTTGACGACGCGCAACGCGCGCAAGTACTCGCCCAGGAAGTATGGATGCACTCCAACGTGGCCCGCCATCTCTGTCTCGGGCATCCTGTTGTCCAGACAGGATGTCAGTTTCCAAAGCTTGGTGAAATAGCTCACGAGCACAGAGACGATCATTAGCGCCTCGCCCGGCCGATTGGAAGCTCCTACGAGCAATGTAGTGGCAATGGAAAGCGAACGCGTAAGCTGACCCAGACCGATGGCTCTTTGCAGCTCGAAGACATTGTGCTCGCGTGAGTGACCCGCCGCAAAAACAACATCGTCTTCTGTAATCATCCTCCGGTCACCGACGAAAGCGATCAGCTTGTCGACTTCATGCGCTGTCGTGCGGAGTTCGGGTCCGACAGCCTCGGCGATCATCTGTGACGCGCCACCCTGCGATTGAAAACCGCGGGCCTTCAATCGCGAATTAATCCAGCCGGGCAGCTTATCGTCGTATAGCGTCTTGAATTCGGCCCAGACAGCATGCTTTTTCAGGGCACGATAGGGGTTGTAGGAGGGGTTTGGTCTACCGTTGCACAGCAACAAAACGACGACCGCTGGATTGGGGCGCTCTGCATACTCCTTGAAGGGAAGTTTGCGCTTAGGGTCCCTTTCGTCCATCAACTCAAAGTTGCGGACGACAACGACGCGTCGCTCCGCCATCATTGGTAGCGCTGAACAGATCGAGAGCACCTCCGAGGTAGTGGCTTCCGGGCCATGGACGATCTCCAGATTGAAATCCCGCTCATGCGGCTGCAAGGCGTGCTCAATGAGCAGCGTTTGCAACTCGTCCATCAGAAAACCTTCGTCCCCACAAAAAAAATACAGGGGCTGGAATCGGCCTTGCCGAAATGCGCTCGCGAGGTCGTTGTAGGTGGCACCGGTCTTTGAAGCCATGCCTGGATCGTGGTGACGAGGTCTATGACGGATTATCCGCTGCGGTCAATCTAGCCCTTATGAGTGTCACCCGTCTGGCACACACTGTCAACAAAATGCCAACGGGCGGTGCTTGAGTTAGGGAATGGTCTGCTTTTACTCGCCGCCCAAATCGGCTTCATGAAGCCGATACGCCAGGTTTCGCAAGCAGTCGGCGTCATGGCGAACGACGAGCAGGGCAAGATCGAACAAGTCGACTTCGTCTTTGGCCAGCGTGGATTTTCGCGTCCATTCGGATTCCGGGACGGCTTGAATCATCGTGACGAGAGCATCCCGTCTTTCCCGCACCGCGTTCAGTAGCTCCACGAGGTCGCGCGCGTTAGCGGCGGGATCCTCCTCGACGTTGGCCTCAGGCATGATCGGCGACTCTTCTGCAACGAGCTGTTCTATCCACTTTGGGTAGATGTCCTCATCCAAAGCGCTCAGGTGGGCAAGCGTCTGCTTTACGGTGAGATCGCCCGGCAGGGGAGCCTGATCCACCGCCCACGCCGGCAATTCCGAAAGCATCGGTTCCAGCGCCCTCGCTTCGTCGGACAGCCATCCCAACTGGTCGATCAGCGCCTCACGACGAATCCGAAGCGTTTCAGGATCGCTGACGGCGGCAGCATACTGATTAAGGTCGACATCCATTCTATTGTGTGTTGCCTGTTTCTTTCAAGGCGCACGATGCTACACGGAAAACGACCGGGGCCTTACGCGTCCGCGCCCTCCAAGGAAAGTGCCTTGGCGTAGTCCAACCGGTTTCGAAGCATGTGGATGTTGTTGGACTTCTTGTGGTCCCACTTTTCACCGAACTGGCCGTTGCGCCGCGCCTCGAGGAAATCAAGCCGATCCTTGAGCCGTTCCTTTGGCACCATCAATCGCTCCATGTCAAAGATCGCCTCGTCCCGATGCTGGAACGTGAGGTCGTATTCTTTCGACATGACGATGGCCTCTTCCGGGCAGACTTCTTCGCAGAATCCGCAGTAGATGCAGCGGAGCATGTTGATCTCGAACCACTCGGGCTCGCGCTCCTTGATGTCGTCATTTACTTCGTGCGCCTGCATTGAGATCGCCAATGGCGGGCAACTTCGAGCACAGAGGCCGCACGCCACGCAGCGAGGGCGCCCCTCCTCTTCCACTAAAACCGGACGACCGCGGTACGAATCGGGCGGATAGAATTGCTCCTCTGGGTACGCGAAGGAGTACGTCGGCAGCTTCATCTTGCTCGCCGAGTACTTCAGGCCCTTGAAAATCTCGGGCAAATAAAGGCGCTCCCAAAAATTGAGCGTCCGTTCGTTCGGCTTTGCGCTATTGATGGATGTTCCAGCCATGGTGTTCAGTGAGATCTCCTGGTGAGGCAAGATACGGAGCGTGGCCGACCGCTCGGCACCCGGGAATCGCTCACTTCTTCTTGAACGACAGCGTAAGTGGGACTCCCTCGAACCCGAACGCATCGCGGATACGGTTTTCCAGATAGCGCCGATACGATTCGTTTACGCCCTTCGGGTAGTTCGAGAAGATGGCGAACACCGGCGGCCGATCGCGCACTTGCGCGGCGTAATTTATCTTGACATACTGGCCGCGGTAACTCGGTGGGTACTGGGCCTTGACCGCAGCCTGTATCACGTCGTTGAGCCTGGGCGTGGCGATTCGTTTCAGGCGCTCCGCGTGGACCGCAAGGGCAATGTCCAACACCTTCGTCGCGCGCTGGCCAGTCAGTGCGGAGATGAAAACGACCGGTACATACGCGAGCAAACCCAGGCGATCGTGGATTTGATTGGTGAAATCACGGGCAGTGTTCGTTTCCTTGTCCATGAGATCCCACTTGTTCACCGCGATGACAAGGCCCTTTTTCATTTGTTCGGCTTCGTCGATGACGCGTGCATCTTGCGCTTCAAGGCCAACCGTGGCGTCGATAAGAAGCACCGCCACATCGCAGTGTTGGATGGCGCGCTCGGTACGCAGCATCGAATAGAACTCGATGTTTTCGCGAACGCGGGCTTTGCGTCGCAGGCCGGCGGTGTCGACCAGCACGATTTCCTGCTCGTTGTATTCCATTCTGGCGTCCACCGGATCACGCGTCGTCCCCGGAATCTCTGTCACAATGGTCCGCAAGTTCCCGAGGAGTTGGTTGGTGAGGGATGATTTGCCAACATTCGGCCTCCCGATGAATGCGATGCGTGGCGCGTCGTCCACTTCCTGGTCCCGCTTCTTCGATGGAAGGGCTCCGACCACGGCGTCGAGAAAATCGCCCGTTCCCGTTCCGTTGATGGCGCTCAGTGGGAAGACGTGCTCGAAACCGAGGCTGTAAAACTCCGCGGCCTCAAGCTTTCTCGGCGTGTTGTCACTCTTGTTGGCGACAACGAACACCGGCTGCTTTGCCCTCCGCAGCCTGTCGGCCACTTCCTGGTCGAGATCCGTAATGCCGACCTCGGTGTCCACCACGAAAAGAATGACGTCAGCTTCCTCCAACGTGAGCATGACCTGTTCACGTATGGCGGCCTCGAACCGCTCTTCCGAGCGGGGCACGAAGCCGCCCGTATCGACGATGTCGAACTCAACGCCCGTCCACTCGACCTCGCCGTAGATCCTGTCGCGCGTGACCCCGGGCTCGTCGTGGACGATGGCCTGCCGCCGCTCAGTCAAACGGTTGAACAGCGTGCTCTTGCCCACATTGGGCCGACCGACGATGGCGACAAGGGGCATTCTTTTAAGTGTGACGTGTGACGTGTTAAAGGTAGGTGCCATCCGAGCGACGTTCGGGCAATCCTCGGAGAACAATCGCGATGTGCTTTCGCGGTTCGTTCACTTCGTTGTGATACAACCGTTACGGCCAATCGGGCGAATCAACGAAACAGTGGCGACGCAGACTCCGTTTCGTCTTCATCGCTCACAATGCCTCCGTATATGAATCGCCTTCTCTCTTCCTGTCTCGCGGTTGTCACCCTGCTCACATTGACGGCGCTCGGTTGCACCAGATCGAGCGCCTCAATATCTCAGCCCTCCGAGTCTGCATCGACCGAGCCCGTCGCCAATCCCGATACCGCCGTCTTCGCGATGGGCTGTTTCTGGTGCGCCGAAACCGCGTTTGAGGGGCGCGAAGGCATCGTCAGCGTGGTTTCAGGATTTGCGGGAGGCCACGTTGAAAACCCCACATACAACGACGTGACGCGCGGAGGCACGGGGCATTACGAGGTGATTCAAGTTGTCTTTGATTCCGATGTCCTCAGCTACGAAGACCTCCTGTATCTGTTTTGGCGCAACGTCGATCCGTTCGACATCGGCGGCCAATTCTGCGACCGAGGCGATTCGTATCGGTCGGCCATCTTCGCCACCGCGGACCAGCGCCCCGCCGCCGACGCGTCGCGCGATGAAGTGGAACAGCGGTTTGATGCCCACATCGGCACGGTAATCCTGGATGCCGCGCCTTTCTACCATGCGGAGGACTACCACCAGGACTTCTACATGAAGGATCCGGATCGCTACTATTCCTACCGGAGAGGCTGCCGCCGCGATGCGCGGCTCGTGGAAATCTGGGGGGATGAGAAAACAGAGGACGCCGTTCACGTTGCCGGATACTGAGTTCAACTCCACACTAAAAGAACCATGGCAAGACCTATGAATTCCACCTTCGTCACCTTCGCTCTGATCGCTCTAATCGCCCTGGCCGGTTGCGTCTCAGGCGCGCCGTCACGCGCGCAGTCCGAGCCAGACCCGGCCCGGCTGGATTCGCTACGAGCCGTGCTCACGCCATTGCAATACCACGTTACGCAGGAGGACGGCACCGAGCGCCCCTTCGACAACGATTACTGGGACAACCACGAAGAGGGCATCTACGTGGATGTTGTCTCAGGCGAACCGCTGTTCAGCTCCACCACGAAGTACGAATCCGGCACGGGCTGGCCGAGCTTCTGGGAGCCGCTGGAGCCCGACAACCTGCAAAACCACATGGACCGCTCGTTAGGGATAACGCGCAGCGAGATTCGCTCTACCCGCGCAAACTCCCACCTCGGCCACGTCTTCGAAGACGGCCCGCCGCCGACTGGATTGCGCTACTGCATGAACTCGGCGGCGATGCGGTTTATCCCGGCTGATGAGCTTGAGGCCGAGGGGTATCGGGAGTATGCGGGGTTGTTTGAGTAGGGACTACACCCTCTCCTTCCTTTCCAGATACAACGCTCGGAAAAGCATGAAGGACGCCTTGGCCGTCTGGTCGGTGAACCAGTATTGCGCTGAATGATTACGGCCCGAGACGGGCAAGAAGCTTGTCGTAGGCACTGTGTTTACCGACCCAAAACCACGTTACTGAGTCTCCGGCCCGGTAGCCGACCATTCGATAGTCCTTGCTCACTCGAATCGACCACGCGCCTTCTTTGCTCGATATCTCTTTGAAATGGAGTCCGGGGTGCCGCTGGTTTTGTTCCAGCAACGCCACGGCTTTAACTGTCCGCTTCTTTGCGTGGTCCGGCAGGCGCGATAGGCTTTTCGCGTACCCCTTCGTAAAACGCGAGGTCACAGACCGCCCTTTAGCTCGTCAATTGACAGCGTGCCGTTCTCGGCGGCGTCTTGCTTTGCTTCCGCTACCATCTTTTCCCACTGCTCGTCCGTCGTGAGATCAAACAGCTCGTCCCAGCGCTCGTCGGAGTCCATTTCTTTGAGCAATTGGCGGGCGTAGAGCTCCTGGTCGTGCTCCGGAAGAGACTTCAGGCGGCCGATTGCTTTCTTCAGAATGGTGGTCATGACTCCTGTATCGTGATGAACGTGAAAGCAACAGGTTTGCTACCATTCGGTTTCCCATCTGAACAGCAGCGTAATGTCGCAGATAACCCTTACACTCGCTCCTTCCTTTCCAGATACAGCGCCCGGAAGAGCATGAACGACGCCTTCGCCGTTTGGTCGGTGAACCAGTAGTTGACACCTGCCCCGACGGCAGCGCCTGCCACGGGGATCATCTGGGCGAGTTTTCGGGCACCCAGGTTTTTGGCGATCTCGCGCGGGATGTGGCCGATCTGTTCGCGGAAGGTGCCCTGCGCCTGTCGGCCTTTGTAGCCTGAACCATGCGCCGACGCCGCTGCGGCTACACTCAGCTCGCGGAGAGCGTCGCTCTTGGCATCTCGGCTACCGGAGGCGGCAACATTGAAAATGGCCATGACGAGCGGCTTGTACTCGGGACCGCTCATCGGGAATCCGTAGGACGAGCCAATCTGCTGGATGAGGCGGAAGTTGATCGTGAACAGGATCGGGATGTCCGCTGCGATGAACAGAACACCGCCGAGGCCGGACCCTCCGCCTGAGAGCGCGGCCATCAGCGAGTTCTGCGAAACCATCGACTGAGAAAGCTTGTCGAGCTTCTCCAGATCGGCATCACGCAAATCCACTACGGCTTCCGCCTCGATTTCAAGCTCCGCCGCCTTTCTGAGCAAATCGCTGGCGTCATAGGTCCATTCCGACGCATCGTTGAGCGTACCGAGAGCCGCATTGAGTCCATCGGAGAGCGCGTCCACCACCGAGTCCGGGACGAACTGATCGAACGCCCAGTCGACGGGACGCATGACGAAACCCAGAGCCTGGGTCAGGAGGTTGTCGCCGGAACCGCGTTCCCACCGTTCGATATCGCGCTGGGCGTTGCGTTCGTATTCGGAAAGGCGCATGGGAGCTAGTTCGTCTTGCGTAAGTCGAGCAGCCAGAATACGCATTACGCACTACGCAACACTCATTCAGCGCTGATCTCGTACTTCTTGAGCAATCTGTACATGGTAGCGCGGCCGATGCCCAGCTCAACGGCGGCGCGGTCGACGCTGCCATCGCAGAGCTCGTACGCCTGCACGACGGCCTGGCGTTTCAGGTCTTCGAGCGAGACGATCGTATCGCTGTCATCACGTATAGATGATGCCTCTTTCGTCTGACGTGACCCGGCAGAGGCGGAGATGATCATCGTTGGCTCGTCGGTGGATGCACCGACCGGCCCTATACCATCGCCGCCTGATTCGGGTTGCGTTTGCGCCGACGGGGCATCCTTTCGCGTCCGCTCATTCCAGGGCGAAACGGCATGCGGCCCGTCCAGCATAAGGTCGTCAACGTTGATGACGTCGCCGTCAGAAATCAGCACGGCGCGCTCAACGGCGTTCTTCAACTCGCGCACGTTGCCGGGCCAAGGGTAAACCGCAATGGCGCGCGTGGCCTCAGCCGACAGACGTTTGCCAGCAAACTCCGACCGATTTGCGATGTACTTGTTGAGGAAGTCGTGGGCCAGAACCAGCACATCCTTGTCGCGAAGCCGCAGCGGAGGAAGCTGCACGGGGAATTGGAAGAGCCGGTAGTAAAGGTCCTCACGGAACGTGCCCGCCGAGACCATCTTGATAATGTCCTTGTTCGTAGCCGAGATCACGCGGCACTCGAATGTGATGGTGTCGTTGCCACCAACGCGGGTGATTTCGCGGTTTTGCAGTGCGCGGAGGAGCTTGGCCTGAAGACCTAGATCGAGCTCGCCGATCTCATCGAGGAAGATCGTACCGCCGTCGGCTTGCTCGAACTTGCCGATTTTGCGAGCGTGTGCGCCGGTGAACGAACCTTTCTCGTGGCCGAAGAACTCGCTCTCCATGAGTTCAGACGGGATGGCCGCACAGTTCACTACGACGAACGGACCGGGACCTTCCATATCCGGAGCATGCGATGAATTAAAGTGGATCGCGCGGGCGACGAGCTCCTTTCCTGTCCCGCTTTCCCCCTGAATCGCAACGGTCAGATTGCCCCTTAGGGTCTTGCGGATCAGCCGGTAGACGTCCTCCATCGCCGGGCTGTCGCCGACGATCTCATTCAATCCATATTTGCCCGCGACCTCGCCGCGGAGACTTTCTACCTCACGCGAGAGCTTGATTCGCTCGCGGTGGTTCTTCACAACAGCATCGAGTTTTACGAGATCGTCCTGGCCCTTTGTGATGTAGTCGTTTGCTCCCCCCTTCATCGCTTCGATGGCAACATCAATCGTGCCTTGAGCTGAGATCATCACCACCGGCAGTTCCGGGCGCAGCAGGCGAATCCTTCGCAAGGACTCCATTCCACCAATACCTGGCATCATAATATCGAGCAAAACCAGGTCGGGTTCTATTCCTGCGTCCAGCGCGTCGAGTACTTCCTCGCCGCTATGGAATACGTGAACATCGTGCTCGGAATCTTTGTCCAGTCGGTAAGAAAGAAGCCGGGCGTAGTGGCGATCGTCATCGACGACAAAGAAGCGGTAGGTCATGAATCAAGGGATGGCGGGAAGGTGGGACGAGAACGGCGGCAAAGGCTGCGGCCGGCTCATCGTAAAGCTGCCTTGCCGCGAAGCACAAGCTGCACCGCACCGGCCAAAACACTTATCAGCGCCTACCTCTGCCATGCTGGCCAGACGGACCTGCCTCCTATATCTCAATATGAGACCGGAGAGCCCTCACACTCGATGCTTTCGACTACCCGAGAATGTGGCGCCTTGCCACTAAGCCGTAATCATCCAATCGAGACATCTCAAGCAAACAGGATCAGACCCAGTATGCCGACCGCGAAACAGTAGAAAGCGAAGTATTGCAGGGCGTGGCGCTGAACAAGAATTACGACCGCTCGGATCGCGAAGATGCCAGAGACATAGGCCATCAGCGTCCCAAGAAACAGTGGCAGGATATCGACCGTCATTCCTGTCTCCATCATGTCCAGCGCCTTGAGCAGGGTCGCCCCGATGACTACGGGGAGCAACATGATGAACGAGAAATCGGCGGCCTCTTTCCGGTCCACGTTCAAGTAGAGAGCCGTACAAATGGTGGAGCCAGAGCGTGAGATGCCCGGAATCAATGCAACCGATTGCGCTATGCCAACGAGAACGGCCTTCAGCGGCGACAGCACTCCCGAGGGGTTCGGGCGAAGCCGAGTCAGGAGGAGGAGCACGCCAGTAACGATCAGCATCAGGGAGACTAGACGAGGATCATCAAAGGCGGCTTCCAGATCGTCTTTTAACAGGACGTATAAAATTCCTGTCGGGATCATCGAGAGGAGCACATAAACCGAGATGCGCACGGACGCCTCCCTCCCTCCGCGTTCTGCATCGACCGTGCCAGCTGAAATGGACTGGCCCATCGAACCGCGAGCTGCGAGCGCCCCAAACAGATCTTTCACGATCCCAAGGATTCGCTTTCGGTAAACCGTCAGGATCGACAGCGTCGTGCCGAAATGGACGAAGACCTCGAACGTTATATCGCCAACGGCCGTCTCATTTACACCGAGCAAATACTGACCGAGCACGAGATGGCCTGAGGAAGAGATCGGAAGAAACTCGGCAAGGCCCTGAACGAGGCCAAGGATGACGGCTTCCCACCATTGCATGGGTAGAAGAGGGTGAGCGGGTGAGCGGGTGAGAGGGTGAGACCCTCAATTGAGGCGCAAAGCTACGCTCTTGTCAATCCCCCTCTCTCCCTTTCCCCCGTTCGTCCTTTCCGTCCTTCAACCTCTTAGATCCCGCGGCGCGCTCGGCGAGCACGCTCTACCCTCTCTCCCTATCTCCCCCTTCCCACTCCGGCAAACCAGGCTCGACCATCACCACCTCCTCCCGATCGACGCGAACGAGGCCCGGCGCACCCCCTTTAACAGGTCGTACGTACTTGCGGTCGGTGACGATGACGGGTGCAAGCGGCTGCGACTTCGCATCGCTGAAGTAGGCGGCGATTCGGGCGGCGGCCTCGACGACGCGCTTTGGTATATCGGCTTTTTTGTTAGGACGGCGGATCACGACGTGCGACCCCGCAACACCTCGGGCGTGAAGCCAGAGATCGTGCGGGCTGCTCTGCTTTGTCGTCAGCTCCGCATTCGATTTGGCATTCTTGCCGACGCGAATTTCCCAGCCGTGGATTTCAAATCGCCGGTACGGGAGACGCTCATCGCCGACCGCTTCGGGGCGGGCGAATTGGGTGAGGGCCGCCTTGTTGGCGGTCCGAAACGTCTCTAGGTCTGCGAAGCGCTCCAACGAACGAAGCCTGTCAAGGAGCCTTTGGACTTCGACTGCCCTAAGCTGAACGGAACCATACCGATCTTCTGCGTGACGCCTGGCTTCCCGCGCCTGGCGGGACTTGGCATAGAAACGTTGGGCGTTTTCGACAGGCGTAAGGGCAGGATCCAGTTCGATGGAGATATCGGCACTGTCGTTCAGGATGTCCGGAAGAGAGATCTGGTCGCGCCCCGCGGGTTGATCGGCGGCCAGCGCCATCAGCAGGTGGCCCTGCGCTTCGTGGCTGTCTGCCCGGCTTTGATTTTGGAGTTCGGACAGCATCGAGGCCGCACTTCGGGCCAGCTTTCGTTGTGCCCCGGAAAGCGCCATCTCCAAAGGCTTGAACGTTTCCATAAACCGGCGCTGGGCCAATTTCCGCTTTGCATAGACGCCCAACGCTTCGTCAACCGAACGGAAAGATTCTGGCGTCCATTCTTCCGGCACGGACTGCAAGGGTATGAGCGCGATCGTTTCCACGAACACGCCCCGCCAGTACACAGTAGGGCAAGGCGACCTCAGTTCTAGTCGAAATTGCACAGCGATGTTCAACAATCGCCTCAGATCTCCGTCGGTCGCCTCTATCGGGCTTGCGCTCGGATCGAGTTCTGAGCGGAATACCACTTCCTCCGCCAATTGCCCATCCAGGACCGGAATCGCTGCCGAGACACATTGGACTAGCGTTTTTCGATCTGTTCGCCAGCGTTCCTTGAAAACCTCGAAGGTGTCCACGAGCTGCGCCGGACGCGTGGTCGGGGGCGGCTTATCTGCCCAGACGTCGTTTGTCAAGAAAGCTTCGTGCACCACATCGCCGTGGATCCAGAAGACGTTCGGTCGCGATCCGAAGAGCTGAATCTGGAATGAAGAGCCGTCCTCCAGTTTGATGAAAACAAACCGGTCCCAATCTGCCGTTACGATCTCCTCGACCACCAAGCCGTGCGAATTCTCGAACTTTGTCGCTGTGTTTTTTCGCGCGCGACCGTGCCCCTCCGCACGAAACATCAATGCCATCCTCGGATCGCAATGGATTCGGATGGTGCTCGCCTCCGTTCCGTTTTGAAGCGCCAGACTCAACTCGCTGGCGCTCTGCGTCCAGCAGTCGACCAGGATGGATCCCGAAAACCAGCTGTTCCATTCGGCGGCCAGGGCGTGGAGAGTGAAATAGTTCACTGGCCTTCCCGGAGTGCCCGGGCCAATATCCCATCAGCCGCCGCCACAGAACGAACATAAAAATGCGCGGTGAGAAATTCCCGCTCCTCATCGGTCAGATCGCCGTGAAAGCCCTGACGAGTAAGCCGGTCCTGACGGGCGTGATAGAGCGTGAGCGCGGCCGCAACGGAGACGTTGTAACTCTGAACGAACCCATCAATTGGAAGCACGACGTTTGCATCAGCTTGGGCGAGGAGTTCGTCCGACACGCCGTCCTTTTCGTTGCCGAAGACAAGCGCCGTGGGCTGGGTGAAATCCCACTCGGAAATCGGGATGGCGTCGGCAGCGAGATGTGTGGCCACGACGGAATAACCTCGAGTCCGCGCCGATCGGGCGAACTCATCGGCGGAATGCCACACCGACAGGTCCAGCCACTTGTGCGCGCCCTGGGTGGCTCGGGAATTACCGCGTCTGCCGATCTCTTCGTTTGAAGCGTCCTGTCCAACCAGATAAGATTCCAAAAGCGCCGCAGCGTCCCCTTCCGGACGCACGACAAAGGTCGCCCCGTATCCGAGAGCCTCCGCACTCCTCAAGACTGCATGGAGATTCCCTGGGTCATGGACGCCTTCCAGGACAGGCACTACGGTGTACGTTCGTCCGACTACGACCTCCGCGATTCGCGCTTTTCGTCTATCGGAGACAAACGCACCGAGCACCTCAAGAACATTCCGCGCCGTGTAGGTTTGTCCGTCAATTTCCACGGAGGCCGAATGCGGAAAGCGTGCTACGTCTGGCATTCGTGTGGCTTTGAGGAAGGCGACGGAGGCACCCATGGAGGTGGCTAAATTAGCCGCGTGTCCACGATACGTTTCATCGCCATGCCACTTCGCACTGCCCCGCTTTGCTGCCTCCTGTTCCTCCCACTCATCTGGGCCGGATGCGGCTTCGGCGCAGACGACCCGACCCAGGTAATCGACGCGCTGGAGACTCGATTTGAGGCCAATACGAATGGCGTGGATGGATATACTCTTTTTGTCGATGAGATGGTGGTGCACATTCGCCCGAATACGGCAGACAGTCTCACAGCGTTTGACATAGGGATCTCGCTTCGCGATTCCAACAGCACAATACCGGAGAACGCCCACCTGGTCTCCTATCTCGTGCCCGACATCCCGAAGCTGATACGCGGCCTCAGAACCGGCGCGAAATTGATCGACGACGAGACCTTCAACGGCCGGCGTGTGAACGTCATTGAGGCCCACAACCCGACAGCACTCATCGTTGGCGGCGACGGACCAGCGGCGGACATTGACAGAGCGCTTGTATACGTCGATGCTGAAACTGGTGATCTGCGGGGCGTCACGATGGAGATGCCGCCGCCCGACACCTCAAGTACCGAGATGATCGTACAGCGTGTGCGCTATGAGCAATTTCGCGCCGTCGATGGTATGACCATTCCTTTCAAAGTGATCACAACGACGGAGGGGTTGCGCGGACTCATCCCGGACGAGATGCGCATCGTTGAAAATGGAGGCCTGGCTATCGCACGTTCCCAGGCCGAGCAGTTGCCACCCGGCGAGCGGGCTGTGGAACTGGCCCGGATAGCAGTCCGCGAACGCTTCCTGAACGAGGGTATTCAAGAGGATGTCCTCACGATAGACAGCGTGCGCGTTGGCGGGGAGATTCCGGCGGGTGTGTTCGGAGAGAACGGCAGTGGTTAATAAATTGTCAACTAATTATTGATCATATACGTCGCTTATGGTGCAGAGATGGGAGACTTTGTACTCTTCGGCTTTTACGCGTCACCAACCACACAATGGGCGCTAACGTTGACGTGCCTCTAGACATCGGCGAGAATGATTCCTATGTTTCCGCCTCACACGCCCTCTGCACCTACCAGAATCCTGACACAATGAAACGATCCTTGCTACTCACCGTCGCTCTATGCCTGGCCAGTCTCGGCGCCCAGGCGCAATCCCTGACTCGTTCAGATGGCTCCTCGGATGCCCGCGAATACGTCGATCTCGGCCATGGCCCGGAAGCTCTGCGCGGCGGCACGCCGGTTTCGTTCACGCACTCGGCATCTCAGACTCCGGTCGCAGGTTCAGTCTCCTGCAACGCCGGCGGGTTGCACGCCGATAATTCGTACCTGCGCGTCTTCGATCTCACTGCGTTTGGTGTACTTGGCGCTCTGGAAGTGAACAGCGTCGATATCGCAATCGAGTCCGCGGCAGGTGATGGTGGCATGCAACCTATTGAATTACGCATCCACACACTCGCCGGTGCATTTACGTTTGCCAATCTCACAACGCTTGGGACGGAGCCGGTTATGGTAGCCGACGGGGGTCTCGTTGCTCTAAACGTTCCCGTGACGGGCGTGACCGTTCCTGCGGGCTCGATGCTGGTCATCGAAGTTTTCACGCCGGACGGCCAAGTCGTAGGGAATTCCTTCTTCATAGGGTCCAATGCCAATGGCCAAACCGACCTCAGCTACATAGCAGCCGCATCGTGTGGACTAGGCGAGCCTACCGACCTGGCCGCAATTGGATTCCCTGCCATGCACATCGTCATGACCGTGAACGGCGATGATTTGGGCGGGGTCTTCAACGAAGCCGGATCCGGGCTCCCAACCTCGGTGAGCCTCGGCCAGAGCTATCCGAACCCATTCAACCCGAGCGCCTCGATTCCTTTCGAAGTCAGCGAGACTTCCAATGTTCGCATTGCGGTTTACGATGTGCTTGGCCGCGAGGTCGCTCTGGTGGTAAACCAGACGTACGCACCAGGATCCTACACCGTGAACTTTGACGCCGTCGATCTTCCGAGCGGTTCCTATACCTACCGCCTGGAGTCCGGAGACGGTGTTCAGGTTCGTGCCATGTCTCTGCTGAAGTAGCACGACTCACTCGTTGACTGAAAATCGGGCGGGGGCTGTCATCGGCAGCCCCCGTTTTTTGTAGATAGAATGCGGGCCGGAACAGCAAACGCTGGGGAAAAGCGGACCGCCGCCGATTCGGGCCTTGACTTGGGGCCCATTTCGCCTTCTCTTAGCAGGCCGTTAATCTTCGTTCGACAGGACGGTGCCGCACGGTCCCGATTGACAAAGATCGAGAGCTACGCGAATCCGATTCCAACCAACTCCCCGTGCATAGACTTCGTCTGATTCTGAGCCTGGCAGCACTGTCGATTGCGCTGCCGCTTTCACTTCGCGCGGTATCCGCTCAGTCGCCGACGGCCTCCCAGATCATTTCAACGCCGCCGTCTGCGCCGCCCGCCACATCGGGTGGAGGCTTTGAGTACGACCAGACGAGCAACGTCGGCATTCAGGGCGCGGCTTCGCAGTTTTTCATTGATCTGAACGGTCGCGTTCTCGCGGCGGACGACTTTGTCATCCCCACTGGAGAAACGTGGGAGATCGCGACGGTATTCGCCCACGGCGCTTACACGACCGGCGGAGGCCCGGCCGCCAGCTTCGACGTCGTGTTCTATGAGGACGCCTCCGGTCTGCCAGGCGCTGTTGCCTTCGCCGACTCCGCCCTCGTCCCTATCTCCGTCTTTGATGGAGACGTCGCGATGGACCTCTCTGCTCCGGCGAGTTTGGGAGAGGGCACCTACTGGCTATCGGTCGTGGCTAACATGCCGTTCGCCCCCGACGGCCAGTGGTTCTGGAGAACGGCAACGGTCGTTACCGGCAATCCCTATGCATGGGAAGATCCGGACGGTGTGATCGGTATTACTCAGTGCGTTACCTGGCAACCTGGCGCCTCGGTATGCGGAGCGGGCGGCGGCGAGGACCCCGACCTCTCCTTCCGCATTTCCGGAAACTTCCCAACGGCGGGTGAAGCCGGATCCGAATTCCCAAGCTCCGTAGCACTCGGCCAGAACTACCCGAATCCGTTCAGCCTGAGCACGTCGATTCCTTTCGAGGTCAGCGAGATCTCTCACGTCCGGATAACCGGTTATGATGTGCTTGGCCGCGAAGTGGCCGGGGTCGTAAGCCAGACGTACGCTCCGGGCCGGTACTCGGTGAGCTTTGATGCGGCAAACCTTCCGAGCGGGACCTACCTCTACCGCCTTGAAGGAGATGGGCAAGTCCAAATGCGCAGGATGTTGCTCGTCAAGTAGGGCACCGGTGTTGGCCGACGAGAATCTCAGTCCTCGTCCATGTACCGCCGAACCCGCTTCTCGATAGCCTCCTGCTTGTCGCGGGCGCGCCACTCGGCAATGCGCTCTCCGATACCCGCTTCGTAGCCCTGGTCGCCTGGCTCGAAGAAATAGAGGCCCTGCATGCCGCCGGGGAGGTATTGCTCTGGGACGTAGTGGTCCTGAAAGGCGTGGGGATATTTGTAGCCTTGGCCGTGCCCAAGGCCTTCTCTGTCCCGGTTGCCGTCTTTCAGCGGGTTTGGGGCGTCGCCGGAGGGCTCCTTGCCAACGTGCTCAAGGGCGCTGAAGAATGCCATTGTCGAGTTGCTCTTCGGCGCGGTTGAGAGATACAGGCAGCACTCGGCCAGATGGAAGCGGCCTTCGGGCAATCCCACATAGTCAAAGGCCCGCGCACATGAAACGGCCACCTCAAGAGCGCGCGGGTCGGCAAGGCCAATGTCTTCTGCGGCAAAGATGAGCATCCGGCGGAAAATGAAACGTGGATCTTCACCAGCGTAGAGCATCTTCGCCATCCAGTACAGCGCCGCGTCCGGGTCGGAGCCTCGGAGGCTTTTGATGAATGCGGATATCGTGTCGTAGTGCGAATCGCCGTCTTTGTCGTAGAGGACGGCGCGCTGCTGGATGGAGTCCTCGGCTACTTCCAGATTGACTTGAACTACGCCGCCCTCTCCTTGCGTGGTCTCCACGGCGAGTTCGAGGGCATTCAGCAAGCTCCGGGCGTCGCCGTTGGCGGTGCTGACAAGATGATCGAGCGCGTTCTCATCGATCTCGACCGCAATCTGGCCGTAGCCTCGATCCGGGTCGTCCAACGCCTGCCGGACGACCCCGCGCAAATTGTCCTCTGTGAGCGTCGTCAACTCGAAAATCCGCGAGCGCGAGACGAGCGCTTTGTTGACCTCGAAGTAGGGATTCTCCGTCGTAGCGCCGACAAAGGTGACCGTGCCATTCTCCACGTGCGGCAGCAGCGCATCCTGCTGCGCTTTGTTGAACCGATGGACCTCATCGACGAAAAGTATGGTGCGTTGGCCGTGGTACCGCTGCCGGTCCTTCGCGTCCGCGATGGCTTCGCGGATGTCCTTCACTCCCGCTAGCACGGCGTTGAGCGTAGTGAAATGGCTCTCGGTGGTGTTTGCGATGATGCGAGCCAGCGTCGTTTTCCCCGTCCCCGGCGGGCCGAAGAAGATGAGCGACGTCACCCTGTCGGCTTCGATCGCGCGGCGCAGCAGCTTGCCCGGTGCAAGGATGTGGTCCTGCCCGACGAACTCATCGAGCGTGCGAGGTCGCAATCTGTCAGCGAGCGGCGCCGACGACTTCAGCAAGGTTGAAGCGGCAGATTCAAAGAGGTCGTCGCGCATCGGGTTCGCCTGAATTTCTAAATGTCGCCAAGTTGCGGGCGAATCAGCACTTCCTCGACGACCGATCGCGAGGAAACCCGATGGGCGTTAAGCACTGCCAGGGCAACGTCTTTCGGATCGATGAAGCGCTCGTCGGGGAGGTCCGTGCCCTCCCAGCTTCCGGTGCGCGTGGCTCCAGGCAAGACGCTCATCACGCGAATGCCGTGCTCCTTCACCTCTTCGCGGAGCGCACGCGCCAGCCCCAGCATCCCGTGCTTGGCCGCGCAATAGGCCGCGCCGCCCGGATAGCCACGAATCGCCGCGACCGAGCCCATGAAGACGATGTCACCTCTGCCACGCTCGACCATGCCTCCGAGAAACGCCCGCGTCACGAGAAAGGCGCTCGTGAGGTTGACGGCGATCTGCTCCCGGAAGGCATCCGTTGTGGTTTCCGAGAAGCGTCCCGGAATGAACGCCCCTGCATTGTTCACCACCAAATCCGGCGTTCCAAACCTCGTCCGTACAGCGTCCGCCATCGCGTCCACGGCAGCCTCGTCCGTTACGTCACATGGAAAGAGTTCGACCGTTGCATCAGATACCTTGCACTGCTCGGCAACCTCTGCCAGCTTCTCCTCCGATCGCGCTACCAACGCCAGCGTCACATCCGTTCCGTAGGCTTCCGCGAAAACCTCCGCAATTGCTGCGCCGATTCCCTGGCTGGCTCCGGTTACTAAAACAATAGGCATCACGATCCGCTGATTTCTTCAATGACAGACGTGCCCTCGGAACCATCGCCGCACGTCCACCGCCATTCCTCGAGGAGGCGAAGTCGACCGTCGTGCAACACCTCCGGCGTTGAAAGGCACGTCCCCGTTTGAAGCAATCCGCTCACAGCAACATGGCTGTAGCGCATGTCAAGGTTGCCCTCAGCATCGACGGATGCAACCAGAGTCCCAAATACAACCGGCCCACCTTCATAGGTGCCCCAAACGACATCTCCCCGCTGACGGTAACTGAACACCGTCTCCTCACTCGCCTCGCCGTTGGACGTGCTGGCAACAGTGCGAAAGCGGCGGTTATGGTAGTCGATTCGATGGAATGCCTCCAGAACATTACCTCCCACTTATTAAGCGCATGAACTCAGCGCGCGTATCGGCTTGTTCAAGGAAGACGCCGCACATCGAACTGGTTGTTGTCCACGAGTTTTGCTTTTCGGCTCCACGCATCATCATACAGAGGTGCTGGGCTTCGATGACCACGGCCACGCCGTGCGGCTTCAGTTCGTCCTGGATGAGCTCGTGGATCTGGTGCGTCAACCGCTCCTGGACTTGCAGGCGGCGGGCGAAGACATCCACCACCCGAGGAATCTTGCTGAGCCCTACGATCTTGCCGTTGGGAATGTAGGCCACGTGCGCTTTGCCAAAAAACGGAAGCATATGATGTTCGCAGAGCGAGTAGATCTCGATGTCCTTGACAAGGATCATGTCCGAGTACTTCTCATCGAATAGCGCCGAGCGCAGGATGGCCCGGGGGTCCAGGTTATAGCCGTGCGTGAGGAACTGAAGTGATTTCGCAACGCGCTCGGGCGTTCTTAGCAACCCTTGCCGCTGCGGATCCTCTTGCAGTAGGGCAAGCTGCCGCTCGGTGAGCCCGGCGAGCGCCTCCGTGGTTTCCGCGTCGTAATAATCGCGGCGTTCGTAGGAAAGGCGCTCGGAGATTTCGCTATGGTTAGTGGAAGTCATAGAACTGCGTTTTGGCTAGTCGCCACGGTAAGTGACGCTGTTGCGCGGCGTTTCGTGGAGGGTGACTTCATGTAGGCTCGCTGGCAGGGGGATGGCACCAACGAGCTGCTGCCAGATGGCCACGGCTACATTTTCCGTGGATGGCATCACACCCGTAAGGAAGTCCACGTCGAGGTTAAGGTTCTGATGGTCCAGTTTGTCAACAACCCGCTCCTCGACGATCTGCTTCAAATCCGACAAGTCGATGACATAGCCGGTCTCGGGGTCGGGATCGCCGGAAACGGTGACGAGCAGTTCGTAGTTGTGACCGTGCCAGTTCGGATTGTTGCATTTGCCAAAAGTGGCGGCATTCCATTCATCCGATTTTTCCGGGTTGTGCAGCCGATGGGCAGCGTTGAAGTGAACCTTTCGGGTGACGAAAACAGTCGGCATGGTGCTAATCGAGAGGCGACGGTCTGAACCCGGTGAGTCTATGTCCGTTCCAACACTTGCCGCAGCCGTGGCAATACCTTGCGCATTAGCCGATCAAGCGGACGCGCTACCATTCCGTCGGTGGGTAGTCGAGCGGCACCCACTGAATCGCGCCCAATCCTTGCCACGGCACCTCCAATTCCAGCGCCATGATTGAAAAAACCCTCTTCCAAAAGATTGCCGACGGAGAAATCCCATCGGATATGGTTTACGAAGACGAGCTTTGCATCGCCTTCAGAGATATCAATCCTGCGGCTCCGAAACACCTCCTCATCGTACCACGCAAACCCATCACCCGGCCCGACCTGATCGACGATGAAGATGAAACCCTCGTCGGCCATCTGTTCACCGTCGC
Source organism: Rubricoccaceae bacterium (assembly GCA_041748175.1). Classification (GTDB taxonomy): domain Bacteria; phylum Bacteroidota; class Rhodothermia; order Rhodothermales; family Rubricoccaceae; genus JAHEJB01. Next base: position 39,091 of record JBGTDU010000087.1, on the reverse strand, counting down.
CCGACGTGTGGCACAGCAAGAAGGCATCACCGACTATCGCCTTGTGATGAACAACGGCGCGGAAGCCGGCCAATCAGTATTCCACATCCACCTTCATCTTCTTGGCGGTCGCCCAATGGCCTGGCCACCAGGTTGATCCTATCCTTCTGACCACAACACTCCCTTTCGGCACCGACTCCCACTCCATGATCTCCGTCCAGCACGTTCACGTCTCCATCGACGGCAAGCCGATCTTGCACGATGTCGCTTTCGATGTAGCGCCGGGGACGGTGGCGGGCTACGTCGGGCCGAACGGCGCCGGCAAGACAACGACGCTCCGGCTCCTCACTGGCACATTGAAGCCCGATGCCGGGCAGGTTTGGGTTGGAGGCATTGAGATAGCCGTGGACGCGCTGGAGGCGAAGCGGCGATTCGGGTATGTACCCGAACATGGCCACCTCTACGAGAGCTTTACGCCAACCGAATACCTGGCCTTTATCGGGCGGATGCACGGGCTGCGGGAGCAACTCATCGGCCATCGGACGGCTGCACTTCTCTCCTTCTGGGGCCTTGAGGCCGACGGTCAGCAGGCCATGATTTCGTTTTCGAAAGGAATGAAACAGAAGATCCTCATTGCTGCTTCGCTCCTCCACGACCCGGCCGTGCTGCTCCTCGACGAGCCGCTGAACGGCCTCGACGCGCACGCCGTGCTTCAGGTTCGGGCCTTGCTACGTGCGCTGGCGGAGGTCGGCAAAACGGTTTTCTACTCCTCGCATTTGCTGGACGCTGTAGAGAAAGTGGCGGACCAGGTCATCGTTATCCGAGACGGCCATATTCTCCGTGACGGATCCCCGGCAGAGATTATGGCTGATGCAGGCGAAGGCTCGCTCGAAAGCGCGTTCAACCGGCTCACGTCGGCTGGCGACGCCGTTGTCCAGGCAGAGCAGCTGATGGCCGATGCGTTTGGTTGAGGTTCCAGAAGGTTGCTGAAAGGGTGTGTGGGGAATGGAAGAACGCCATCGCGAGCCAACAACCGACCGGTTACCTTCATCCCTTCCTATCCCTCCTCTCACCATCCCCCAAGATGACGACTCTCGCCATCACCGGCGGCATCGGCAGCGGGAAATCGGAGGTGGCCCGAATGCTCGCGGAAAAACCTGGAGTTCGTGCAGCCAACGCCGATGACGAGGCGAAGCGCCTGATGGTGGAGGATCCGCAACTCCGCGCCGCGCTCGTTCGGAAGTTCGGCGAGGAGACCATCTTGGATGACGGCTCACTCAACCGGGCTGGGCTGGCTGAAAGAGTCTTCGGCAACCCGGCGGAGGTGCAGGCGCTGAATGCGCTGGTTCATCCGGTCGTCCGGGAAGCGCTTATGGGGGCTATCGAGCAGGCAAAACGCGATGGAATCATTCTGTTCATCTATGAGGTCGCGCTCATCACGGAGACAGACGTGGCTGAAGTATTCGATGCCATCCTGCTTGTTGACGCGTCTGTTGAAACCCGCATTGCCCGGGTGATGGCGCGGAATCGGATCTCGCGCGGGGAAGTGCTTGCGCGAATGAGCCATCAAAAGCCTCCGGATGTATTGCGGCCCCTCGCCGACTACCTTATCGAAAATGCTGGCAGCCTCGACCTCCTTCGTGGAAAGGTGGACGACCTCTTTTCTACCCTCGTTGATCTGTGAACCAGCCACTGTGACTCGTCGATCTCTCCTTGTCCTGGTCCTCCTCGTCGCCGCGCCTGCGCTGGCGCAAGAGCACCCGTCGGAAACCATCGTGTTGCTTGTCCGGCACGCGGAGAAGCAAACGGGGCCAGACCCCTCCCTGAGCGAGGAGGGTCGCGTTCGCGCCCTTGCCCTCCGCGAACTGCTCATCAGCGCGGGGGTGGATGTCCTCGTGGCCTCGCAGTTCAAGCGGACGTCCGAAACGCTGCAACCGCTTGCCGACACATTGGGGTTGGAGATCGTGATCCGCCCGTTGGATACGGCGGATGTTGGGGCCTCTGCGCGGGAAGTTGTCCGAGGCCTTGCCGACGAGTTCGTTGGGCAGACCATCCTCATCGCCGGCCACAGCAACACGATTCCCGCGATGGCCTCGGCGCTGACCGGCGAGGAAATGCCCGAGTTCGACGAACGCGACTACGACAACCTGCTCATCCTATCGCCCATGGATGGAGCGGCCTCGCGAGCCGTTCGGCTGCACTTCGGCGCGCCGGACGGGGTGGATTAGGGGAGCACCTGCGTATCGATATCGGCAGGTGCGGTGCCACGAACGACCACGCGAATCCGATTGTCCCAATCACGATTCTCTCCGGTGATAATCAGCGCACCATCGCTACGCGAAAGTTGGAAATCTCCCTCCAGCGTTTGAAAGACTCCGCCGTGGACGTTGGCGTACCCCATGTTGATGTTCGGATAACCCAAGTCTGAGAATTGAGCATCTGCGATTGTCTCGCCCTCCTCGGCCCCACCAAACGGAGCGGGACGGAGTGCCCACGATTGCGCGTCAGCGGCTACTCGGACGCCACGCTGGATCAGCTCATCCAGATTCTCACGTTTCTGGCGGAGTCGTCTATCCTGGTCCTCGCGGCCGACATCGCGAAGCACCTCATCGGCGGAACGGCCAGGACCTGGGGCCGACGTATTCGAGCCACGGTCGATTTCGACACGCACGCGCGAAGCATCACCAGAGTCACCCTCTACGCGCACATCCCCGCTTTCGGAGCCGGGCGTGTTAATGGACACGTTGGTGCTGACGTTGACGTCGGCTGATTCGCCGTCCGCCTTTTTGAAGAGCAAACCGGCGAGAATGCCGCAAAGGACGAACAGAAATCCGCAGAGCAGCGTGAGCAGGCGGTTCATGGCGCTGGCACTTTTTGTGCTCCTTGTATCAACTATTCCTCGCCTCAGCTTAATTCGACCATCCGCCTTCATCGAATCGGCCGTTGCAATAATCCCGGCGCGGCCCTTCCAAAGCCTGCGACGCCAAGCTATCTACCGCAACCGCCGAACCCGCCGGTCCACGTCGCGGGGGCCAATAATGGAGACCTCCATCTGATTGCCGAACGCCTCAGACGTCGCGGTCACCACAATGAGGTCCGGGCCCTTTATTTCTACCATGAAGTTGCCGTCGGATGTGGTGTGCTCTCCGTTTGCATCAACAGGATATCCCACGTACCGCAACAGCGCCGCGCCGATTCCTCTCCCACGCGTGAGGATTTCTCCTTCGCGCATCTGGCGCTGGATTGCAGAGGCAATCTGAAGCCCCGTCCGCTCAAGCCCCGAGTAGTTATTCTCTTTTATCTCGGCGTCTTCGCTCGGTGCATGCATCTCGGGGTTTTCGTCGATTGCCGTTGCGGTTTGCTGTGCCTGAGAGGTAGATGCAGATCCCGATGGATCATCCTGCATGCCAGCTTCTGTCGAATCCGTCGGAGCATCTGACGGACCTGGAAGTCGCGGTGCCTGAAGCGTCCGATTTGGAGGCGGAAGGGTTTGATTTCCTCTACCAAAACTGCTTCGCGAGTCACCGGCCGGAAGCTCCTCAACCGTTCGCTCGGCTGCCTGCTCGTTCTCAAGCTGCTCCCGAACCTCCGACGCATTTCTCCAAAAGAAAATCGCGTACGCTGCGGCAACGGTTAAAACGCCGGCAAGGACAAGGGTGAGTGGGCGCATGGCGGGAAGGCGGATTCGCCTTCAATATCGCCGCCTTGCCCGGATGCTTAAGTCGCTACGTGCCGAAGACTTTTCTCAGAACCGTCGTGTCGTGGGCTGTAGCGCCATCCAGCGTGAGCTCGTGGCCCATTTTGTCGCGCTTGGTTCGGAGATAACCCTCGTTGTGCGCACCAGCCGCGATTTCGATCGGGACCTGCTCCACAACTTCCAGCCCATAACCCGCGAGGCCAATTCGCTTTTGCGGGTTGTTGGTCATCAGGCGGAGCTTGCGCACGCCGAGGTCCCGCAGAATCTGACAGCCGATGCCGTAGTCGCGGTGGTCCATCTTGAAGCCGAGCGCCTCATTGGCCTCTACGGTATCCATGCCCTCCTCCTGCAGCTTGTATGCCTTCAGCTTGTTGACGAGTCCAATCCCGCGGCCCTCCTGTTTCATGTAGAGGATGACGCCACTCCCTTCCCTTTCGACTTGTTGCATCGCGCGGGCCAACTGATCGCCACAGTCGCAGCGGGCGGAGCCAAAGACATCGCCGGTGACGCACTGGCTATGCACCCGGGTGAGGACAGGTTCGTCTTCAGAAAGCTCACCCTTGACCAGTGCGAGGTGGTTTTCACCGGTCAGAACCTCCTCGTAGGCAACCAGCGTGAACTCCCCATATCGCGTCGGCAGCTTCACATCAATCAGGCGCTGAACCAGCTTCTCGGAGTGCATCCGATAGGCAACGAGATCTTTGATGGTGATAAGTTTGAGATCGAACTCGTCGGCGAGGCGGCGGAGGTCCGGCACGCGCGCCATCGAGCCATCGTCGTTCATGATTTCGATGAGGATCCCCACGGGTTGCTTGCCGGCGAGCTTCGCGAGATCAACGGCAGCTTCTGTATGCCCCGTCCGCCGGAGTACGCCGCCGGTTTGGGCTCGAAGTGGGAAGATGTGGCCGGGCCGGGCGAAATCGGCTGCGCGCGCATCAGGGTCGGCAAGCGCTCGTACGGTTTTGGCCCGATCGGCGGCGGAAATCCCTGTGGTCGTCCCCGTTCGAAAATCAACGGACATCGTGAACGGCGTATCGAACAGCGACGTGTTGACCTGTTCCATCATGGGCAGGTCGAGTTCCGCCGTGCGCTCGCGCGTCATCGGAACACACATGAGCCCACGGCCATGCCTAGTCATAAAATTGACCAGCTCCGGTGTCACGCACTCGGCCGCACCGATGAAGTCGCCTTCGTTCTCACGATCCTCGTCGTCCACCACAATCACTAGCCGACCCTCTCGAACATCGGCGATGGCGTCTTCAATCGAATCGAAAAAGCTTTCCTTCTGTGGGTTATCCGCCATGACGGGCTCCGGTTGGTGTTATTCGTGCGCGCTAAAACCGCGCTGGGGGCGACTGGTTCGGGAACGTCTGTGAAAACGAACTGCGTTCCCTAGCAGGCTGTGGATTTATTCATCCGTTGGCGAGGCGAGCGGATGTTGGTCGAGATCAAGGCGCGAGATCGCAGTCGTATTGGTAATCCGGCGAGATTCTCGCAACGCTGAGATCGAACAAGAGCCGCCGCCGCAGATAGAAGGAATAGATCGACAGCCTGCTAGGCGTCCGTGCTCTGCGAAGGAACCGCAGAAATTGCGCTTTTCTCAAAACGCAGCTTCACATTCTCGTCGACCTGCGCAAGGACGCTCGTGTCTTCGACCTTGATGACCGTAGCGTGGATTCCGCCTGCGGTAACAATTTTGTCGCCCTTTTGAACCGCGCTAATCATCTGCTTCCGCTGATCCTCGCGCTTCCGCTGCGGGCGGATGATGAAAAAGTAGAAGACCACGAAGATCAACCCCATCATGATGAAGAAGGAGGGGTCGAAGCCGCGCGCTGCCTGCGCAAGGATGAAGGTCGAGGCGATCATGTGCGAATAGAAGGTTGAAGAGGGCTCCAAATTACCCGTCGAGCCCATTTCGGTTCGTCAGGAGAGCGCGAAGAGTTTGGATCTTGTGGCTGGACGCGTGTGGCGCTTCCTCCCTATTTCGGACTTCCATCGCCACAATTCCCCAAGGCCGCTCTTTCTCCGCCGTCGGGATCGCCCTTACGCCGTCAAGACCCGCAGATAGAACATCGGCGAGACCAGCTTCTTGCGCTCGCTTTCGTCGTCAAACATCATTGAAATGGCGTCGGCGAGTTCCTCGGATCGGCTCGCTTTCTGAATGACCTTGTTCAGGAGCCACTTCCACTTACCGAGCCTCTGCATGCCATGGCTGATCCTGAGTTCGTTCCCGAGGTAAGCCATCACGTCTTTGTCGTAGCCACCCAGAAACCGCCCGGAGAAATCGTTGGCCTCCTTGGCCCTCGCAACCCACTCAACAGCTTTCTCTGCCGAGACCATCGCGTTGCCGATGCCCTCGCCGGTGAACGGATCGATCAGACTGGCGGCGTCGCCAAGAAGCAGCCATCCATCGCCCGACATCTGGCGCGGCCTCGAACCCAGCGGTAAGCCCCAGCCTCGGATTTTGTCGATCGGCTTTGCGTTGGCGAACCGATGCTTGAATCGCGGATGTTCGACGAGGCGTTCGAGCAAGGGCTTCAGCTTGAGATCCTTCTTCTTCACCACGCTCGATAGCATTCCCAGGCCCACATTGGCCTTGCCGTCCGCCATCGGGAAAATCCAGAAGTAGCCCGGGATTGACTCGTCGACGAAGTGGATTTCGATATGGTTGAGTTCATGGAAACCGGTCACGCCTTCCCAATACCACCGGAGTCCTGCGCAATAGTGCTCCTCGTGGAGCTGGTCCATTCCAAGTTCGCGAACGACGACCGAATAGGCTCCGTCGGCGCCCACCGTGATTGGCGCGCGTACCTCCTGTTCGGTGCCATTCCGTTTCACCGTGACGCCGACGACTTTCTCGCCGTCGCGGAGAAGGCCCGTAACCATTGCCTCTGTCCAGATCTCGGCACCGGACTCAACCGCTTGCTGAAAAACCAGGTGATCAAACGTCACGCGGTCGCACACAAAGCCCGGCGCGATGGGTTTATCGAGCGCCTTGGTGAATGGAATGGCCACCTCGTCGCCAAGAGGACCAGAAAAGGTGACGCCCCAGGAGTCGAGTTGAGAAACCGCCTGCAGCGCTTCGATCATCCCGAGCCGCTTCATCACGTCGACCGTTTTGCCACTCAACGCATCGCCGCAAACCTTGTCGCGCGGGAAGGCATCGCGGTCGATAAGCAGTGGCTTGAGGCCGCGCCGCGCCATGACGGTCGCGGCCGTAGCGCCTCCCGGGCCTGCCCCTACGATAATGGCGTCGTACATATGATCCACTGAGCGCATCCCGGCAAATGCCGACCCTTGCGACGGCGGGCTAGCCGGACGAAGACAAAAGTGAGGGCAAGCGATCCGTATCGCGCTGCATCGACCTCCTACCGCTGCTGCCTTCCGGCCCTGACGGGATTCAGAGGGAGCTAGCCGTACGGGACTTGCCCTCATGGTACCGATAGAACCCGCATTGCGGGACGATCAGCGAGCGCCGAAGATAGCCCGTGGGTTCCGGGATCGTGCGAAGCGGTTGTGGAAATGTCCACTCGGCATTCCCGGAACCGGCGGGCGTACAATGATTCGGCCCCCTACATTATTTCATTCGTCATGACATCATATCGATCGCTCCTCAACGTCATCCCAGCCCAAGCGCTGAACATGGGTGGGCTCCACGTGAAGCAAGCCCTTCCACATCCGAGCCTCGAACATGTGGATCCCTTTCTGTTATTGCACCACGCCAGTAGCGACATCATTGCGGGTAGCCAGCCCAATGATGAAGGCGTCGGTCCGCATCCTCATCGTGGCTTCGAGCCGGTGACGTTTATCTATCAGGGCGGCGTCCATCACCGCGATTCGCGCGGCAACAACAACGTGATCAACGAAAGTGGCGTGCAATGGATGACGGCCGGGATGGGCATTATCCACAGCGAACGCCCGCCACAAACCTTGACGGATTCGGGTGGAAAGCAGGAGATCATCCAACTATGGATCAATCTGCCAGCGGAGCACAAGGGTGTACAACCGCGCTACCAGGGGCTGCAGCGGGAGGAGATTCCTTTCCTCACGACCGACGATGGTAAAGTATCGATTCAGATCGTAGCTGGTCGTCTCGAAGAGATTGATGGGCCCATTGTCACGTACAGCCCGATTCTGGCCCTGAACGCCGTTTTCCAATCTGGCGGCGCGTACGCCTTCCATTTGCCACGTTCGTTCAATGCCTTCGTTTACCTCCTCGATGGTGCGGTCAAAATCAACGATCATGAAAGCGTTGGCGGGGAGCATCTGGCACACTTCGCGCAGGACGGCGGGGCTATCCTTGTCAAGGCGGAGGAAGAAACCCGAATGCTGCTCCTGGCTGGTGAACCAATAAACGAGCCCGTCGTGTCCTCCGGCCCATTTGTAATGTCCAGCACGACAGAGATACTCGAAGCAATGCGCGATTACCAGATGGGCAAGATGGGTTTTCTCGTCGAGGAGTTCTAAGCGCCATGCCTTAAAACAAACCGACGGGATCCACATCCACATGGATGCGGAACCCTTTCTTTGGAGGACCAACGCGCTTAATTGTTGCACGGACAAACCCCGCCAACGCATACGCCGGAACTGACCGTGGCGCTTTCAGGAGCGTGTGAAAGCGCCACTGCCGCTTGACCCGACCAACGAAGGCGGGCGTGGGGCCGAGGATCGCGGCACCGTTGACGTCTCTTGCCAGTTCGTCCGTCCACACTTCGGCGAAGCGTCGTACGCTCGCTTCGTCCGACCCTTTAAACTCGATGCCAATCATGCGCCCGAACGGCGGGTAGCCGAACGTTTTGCGTTCCTCCATTTCGTGTTTGGCGAAGCCGTCGAAGTCGTGAGCGAGAGCGAAGCGGATCGCCGGATGGTCAGGATTTCGGGTTTGGAGGATGACTTCACCGGGCAGATCGTGTCGGCCTGCCCGTCCGGAGACCTGGGCGAGCAATTGAAAGGTGCGCTCGGTCGCGCGGAAATCGGGCATGAGCATCCCGGTGTCTGCGTCTACCACACCGACGAGCGTCACGTGTGGGAAATCAAGCCCCTTGGCTACCATCTGCGTGCCGAGGAGGATATCGGCTTCTCTCCGCCCGAAGGCATCGAGAATCGCGCGATGCGCGCCCTTGCGCGAAGTCGTGTCGAAGTCCATACGCAAAAGCCGCGCGGTGGGAAAGATCCCGGCAAGCTCCTCCTCAATCCGCTGCGTGCCTACTCCGAGGAATGCCAGCGCCGACGATCCGCAAACGGCGCAGACGCTTGGCCTTCGTTCGGTCCGTCCGCAATAGTGGCAACGGAGTTGGCGCTTCTGCTTGTGATAGGTGAGCGACACGGCGCAGTCGCGACATTCGGGCGTGTGGCCACAGTCTTCGCACGTGAGGACCGGCGCGTAGCCCCGCCGGTTTTGCAGGAGGATGATCTGTTCGCCACGCTCCAGGCGTACGTGGATGGCTTCACGGAGTTCATCGGCCAGCGCACCTTTCAGACGCCGGACCTGCTTTTCGCGCAACAGATTGACGATGCGCACAGCAGGCAGCGGTGCGGCATCTCGGCCTTTCACGGGTACACGTTCCAGCATTTGGAGAAGCGTGTATTTCCCTGCCTGAGCATTCGCAACACTTTCGAGTGAGGGCGTCGCGGAGCCAAGCACGCAAACTGCGCCGTTGTTGTACGCGCGCATTACGGCCACATCGCGCGCATGGTAGCGCGGAGCGGGGTCGAACTGTTTGTAACTCGTTTCGTGCTCCTCGTCCACCACGATCAGGCCGATGCTCGGAAGCGGAGCGAGTACCGCCGAGCGCGGGCCGATAACTATGGGGTAGCGTCCCTCACGGATGGCACGCCATGCATCAAACCGCTCGCCGTCGCTCATGCGGGAATGCAGCACGGTCACCTGATCGCCGAAGTGTGCACGAAAGCGCCGAACCGTCTGCGGCGTCAGGGCTATCTCGGGGACCAAAACGATGGCAGCTTTGCCGAGCATCAGCGTCTCTCTCAATGCCCGGATGTAAACCTCCGTCTTCCCGCTCCCCGTGACGCCGTGGAGCAGAAAGGTCGCCTGGGACTCTGCCGCGATTGCGCTGGAGATTGCGTCCAGCGCGGCGGATTGCGAGGCGTGGAGTTCTACATCGTTGGGCGGTTCTATGCGGTCGTCCATCCCATCAGGCCTTCGCTCAACTTCGAGTTCCGTGGCCTCCACCAGGCCCATCCCGATCAGGCCCTTCGCTGTCGCGCCCGACGCACCGCTCGCTCGGAGCGCGGCGACCTGCGGGATGAAAGCTCGCGCTTCGGCGAGCACTTCAATCAGGGCTTTCTGCTTTTGACCTCTCAGATCGACGAGCACAGCCTCCACATTCGCGCCCTCAGCCATTCGGAGATGCCTTACCATTTTAGCCCGAATCGACACGCCTCGAGAGGCAGACTGCGACCAGATTAGTCCTTTTGGAAGTGTTGCCCGTAGCACGTCTCCCCACGAACTGACGTAGTAGTCGGCGATCCAGCGAGTCAGCACAAGCAGCTCTTCGGGGAGTGACGGCGAATCATCAAGGACCTCCTCGATTGACTTCAACCCCTCCGCTTCGGCATCCGTGACATCCACCACTACGCCCATCACTCTCCTCCGACCAAATGGAACCACGACACGAGAACCCGCGATGGCCGCCAATTCCAACGGAGCCGGAACGGTATACGAAAACCTTCCTTCGACAGGCGTGAGCGGGACAACGTCGGCAACTCTTGGCATGCCGTGAAGCTACCCTGTTGTGAGCACCACCCACCTCGATCAGGGTCGTCCGTTCCCTAAATTACCAGGTGCGTTCGACGCCCAACCCCGTGCGCGCCGCGATCATTTCTACGACATGCTGAAAACTATCGCCGAGATGCAGGCGATAGAAGACACGTCCGCCTTGTCGAACGAGAACACCCCGGGGGGCGTTTTTGGTTGCAGTCAGGATCCCAGCTACTTCGTCTGAGAGTTCGAGATCCAGAATCCCCGACGGAGGATCAGGGTCTAGCCGTAGCACATCGGCCCAACCGATCCGCCCGGCTTCCTCCCAGCGGCTATCCGTGAATCCATGTGCATACAGTCGTAAGTCGGATGCCCTACCCCTGGAAAACCAGATGGCCAGCGCAAGTGCCACCAATATGGCGCTGCCTATGGCAAGCCAGAGAGACGCAAGCACGCCGGCAAGAACGATGAGGGCGGCGCCTCCCAGGACCGCGATAGTTGTGGCGCGAAGTGCTTTTTCTTCGACCAACCCAAGGAGCTGGAGCAGCGGTGGAGGAGGTGGAACTACCTCATGCGAGTGCGCTCCGAGTGGCGTTGGCTGTGGCCGCGAGCGCGTGGCTTCGTCAGCGGCCCGCGTCATTTGATCGACGATGATCTCAGCTTCGTGACGCTGCCTGAACTGCGGGTCGATGAGTAACTCGTAGGCTTCACGAACGCGCAGAAACTCATCCCTGGCTTCCGGACGATGGTTTCTATCCGGATGGAGCTCGAAAGCCAGCCTGCGAAAAGCACTCCGAACCGCATTTTCGTCGGCGTTCGCGTCCAACCCCAGGGCCGAATAGGGCGCGGATTGGTCGGTATGGGCGTGCTGTTGATGCATGTGAAACTGCCCAGCGGCAATCGGAATACCAAGAAGACGGAAGGATCGACGACCGATGCGTTGGTGCGGGATTCGTCGCGTTTGCACTCCCCGACGAAGCATTGAAGCCCTCATATCTTCCCGCAAGACGCACGAACCGGTTACACACTTTTGGCTGCGGGTAGATTCTTGCTCCGCTATCCGGTGTTCTTCCGCACCGGCGCTGTTCAGCAGAAAATCACCAAAGTCAGACCACGTGCATCTGCGAGCGGCGGAAGGCCTCGACGTTTTCAGCAACGTCGCCACGGAAAATAGCTGACGCCGCCACGAGCACATCAGCTCCGGCGTCGGTTGCTTCTCGGGCGTTGTCGGGTGTTATGCCGCCGTCTACTTCCAGGAGGGCGTTCGAGTTTGATGTGCGGAGGAGCTGCTTTGCTCGCCGAAGTTTTTCCGTCGTCGCCGGGATGTACGATTGCCCGGCAAAGCCAGGGTTGACGGACATCACCAAAAGCAGATCGAGATCCGCAGCTACGTCTTCCAACGCCGAGACCGGCGTGCCCGGGTTTACGGCGACTCCCGCTTTGCAACCAAGATCCTTGATGGCCTGAATGGCTCGGTGGAGGTGAGGGCAAGCTTCCTGATGTACCGTGATGATGTTTGCTCCGGCGTTGGCAAAGTCCTCCAGATAGCGGTCAGGATTCTCAATCATCAGGTGGACGTCTAGCAGTGCGCCTTTTTCGTCGGCCAGCGCCTTGAGATCCTTCATCACCGGAGCTCCGAGCGAGATGTTCGGCACGAAGTGGCCGTCCATCACATCCACATGAATCCACTCGGCACCGGCGTCGAGCGCCTCGCGGGAATGCGCCTCAAGGCGGCCAAAGTCGGCGCCGAGAATGGATGCGGCGAGAATCACGGGGCTGTCGTGGTAGGCGTGGTTGTGGAAGCGGGGCATTCAGTGACTGGCCACGGTCTCGAAAGCTACACGCATCAGGTCGCCGCCTTCTCCTGAGAAGTTCAGCTTTTCGAAGCCAATCACGCGCGCGTGGCGATCCTTCATCAGGACAACCTCTTCCCCCGTTTCTTCGCATACGTATTCCTGACTCGGGTCGTCGAGCCAGACGGTGAGAGAATTTCCGTCGCGATCATGATATACACTTACGCGGGCCATATTTCAACACCTACTTTTACGGCGTCTGTAGGATACGACGTGATAAGAAATCCGGTCCCATTGGGGCGTTTCATTACGGCACATATCCAATTTCCCTCGCTGCCTCGAAAGCAAGCTCGGAAAGAGTCATGACTGAACCGGGCTAGAGCAACATTTTCGCCGCCTCAACCACGGCCTCAGCCGTGATCCCAAGGCTCTGGTAGATCTCCTGATACGGTGCGCTTTCGCCAAACCGGTCGATGCCAACAATCTTGCCTGTCAGTCCAACGTAGCGCTCCCAGCCGAACGGCGTCCCCGCCTCAACAGCAACCCGAGCGGTGATCTCGGCCGGCAGGACTTCGTTCCGATAGCTCACGTCTTGCTGGTCGAACAGCCCCCAGCAAGGCAGGGAAACAACGCGAGCCCGGATGCCTTCCGACACCAAAGTCTTCTGTGCTTCGAGCGCAAGGTGAACCTCAGAGCCCGTCCCGATGAGGATGACGTCCGGTGTCCCGTCTGCTTCCGAAAGGATATAACCACCGTTTCGAACGCCTTCTGCGGAAGCGTAGCGCGAGCGGTCCAGCGTCGGCACATTCTGACGCGTAAGTGCCAGGGCCGTCGGACCGTCGGTTCTGTTGATGGCCACGCGCCAGGCCTCCGCTGTTTCGTTGGCGTCCGCCGGGCGGACGACCCAGCAGTTGGGCACGGAGCGGAGCCCGGCAAGCTGCTCTACGGGTTGGTGCGTGGGACCGTCCTCGCCGAGGCCGATGGAGTCATGCGTGAAAACGTAGATCGGGTTGATGCGCATCAGCGCAGCGAGGCGGACGGGCGGACGCATGTAGTCGTAGAAGATCAGGAATGTGCCACCATAGCCGCGCACGCCACCGTGCAGCGAGAAGCCGTTCATGATCGAACCCATCGCGTGCTCGCGGACGCCATAGTGGACATAGCGTCCGCCTGGATTGCTCACCGTGAGATGCGGCGTCGCGGCCGTTTCCGTTTTGACCGAGCCCGAGAGATCCGCCGACCCACCGATGAGTTCCGGCAGGGTCTGGGTGATGGCCTCCAGCACTTTACCGCTCGCGGCGCGCGTGGCCAGGCCTTTTGCGTCCGCCTCAAATTCGGGGATGCCCGAGTCCCAATCGTCGGGAAGCTCTCCTGAAAAGCGGCGCTCAAACTCGGCGGCTTTGTCTGGGTGGGATTCCTTGTAATCGTTAAAGACGCCGCTCCATTTGCAGTGCGCTTCCATCCCGGAGAACGCCTGCTCCTTCAGAAGCCTGTCGCCGCCATCGGGGACGAAGAACTTCGGCTCCAGCGGAATGCCGAGGTTCTCTTTCGTCAGGGCGACTTCCTCCTCGCCCAGCGGCTCGCCGTGGGCCTTCGCCGTGCCCGCTCGGTTCGGACTCCCAAAGCCTATCGTCGTCTTGCAGTCGATGAGCGTGGGGCGGTCCGTCTCGGCTTGCGCCTCTCGAATCGCGTCTTCTACCGCCGCGCGGTCGTGCCCGTCAATCGGGCCGATGACGTGCCAGCCAAGCGCCCGGTATCGAGCTGGGACGTCCTCGGTAAACGCAAGTTCGGTCGATCCATCGATGGAGATGCTGTTGTCGTCCCAGAAAACGATGAGCTTGCCGAGGCCGAGGTGCCCCGCCAGCGACGACGCCTCATTCGTGACGCCCTCCATGAGGTCCCCGTCGGACGCGATGACATAGGTGTGATGGTCCACGACCGTATGCTCGTCCGTGTTGAAGACAGCGGCGAGGTGTTTCTCGGCGACGGCCATCCCGATGGCGTTCGAGAGGCCCTGCCCGAGCGGCCCCGTCGTCGTCTCCACGCCTACAGTCACAAAGTTCTCCGGGTGGCCCGGCGTCTTGCTCTTGAGCTGCCGAAAGTTCCTGATCTCGGTCAGGGGCAGGTCGTAACCGCTTAAATGGAGCAGGCTATAAAGCAGCATCGAGCCATGGCCGGCTGAGAGCACGAAGCGGTCGCGGTCGGGCCAATGGGGGTCTTTCGGGTTGTGCTTGAGGAACTTCGTCCAGAGCACAGTAGCCACGTCGGCCATGCCCATTGGCAGTCCGGGGTGCCCGGACTCCGCCGCTTGTACCGCGTCAATCGCCAAGCCGCGAATGGTGCGCGCGGCCAGCGCGGCGAGATCGGCGGTGTCCTCGTCGGCCTGCGGTGTGATTTCGACGGAGGGTTCGGCCACGAGCGTTTCAGCCATGAAAACCGGGAGCGGGTTCTGAGTGCCGGAAGCTACGGGTTGGGCTCGGGGGCTTCAATACGCAGAGGTGAATTGCGCTGGTGATGGCTAAAACTGCTTCCCGAACTATCCGCATAACCCCCAACTCGTCATCCCCGCGACGGCGGGGACCCATTCCCCGCGCTAGCTACCATCTCATAGAATGAGAGCTGCCGACTGCGGATGCTTAGAAGCTGAATTGTGGAATAGGCTCCAGCCTGCGCGGGAGTGACCGACTATTTTGTGTTTCCAGGCCGCAAATTCTTTTCCCGACCATCTATTCCAGCTATGATCCCACCAGATCTCAATAGCGAACAGATACAAGACGAGATCATCGCCGAAGTCCGCGCCATCCGCGACTCGATGGCGGCGGAGTTCGGTTACGATGTCGAATTGCTGTTCGATGAGGTGAAGCGCCTGGAGCGGATGTCCGCACGACCGAAGTTGGCGCCAGCACCCAAGCTGCTTTCAACGGCCTCTCGCTCATAGCGTAGCCGCTTCTCGAAGCTGCGCGAGAAGCTGCCGGTCAAACCTGCGTCCGCAGTTCGTCGAGTGAAACGATCCCTTCCTCGCGGTGTGCATCCATCTCCTCTCCTAGACGATCCAACTGTTCATCCGTAGTCGCTGCCACGAGTTGCTCCCAACTCGCGTCGCCAGCCATCTCCAGTTCAATCACTCCCGCCAAAGCATCTTGCTCACGTCGCGGTAGGCGTGAGAGGTGCCGGAATACGTTCTGGAGCCTGGTTGTCACAGAGTTGCAGAAGATAGCTGGTTCGGAATTCAATAGCTGTTCTCTGGTCCCAACGAGACCGCGGGTCAGGTTCTGTTACGGAATCTTCTGGCCACCTTGCACGTTGCTAATGCCTCCGAGAAACCCCGGTCGCCTTTTCAGCAGAAGTGAGAACCATGAGTATCCAGGAGTTAGAAACCGCTTTGATGGCTGTGCCTCTGGAAGAAGTGCGTCGGTTTCGGCGGATGCTTGATGCGCGGCTGTCAGAAGAAGCTGGCGGCGACGGCGCTGCGGAACCCCCGACCGTACGAGAGGCTGAGGAAGGAGACGATGTGGACGAACGCCGCCGCGAATTGGCAGAGATAATCAACTGGACGGGTGGAGAAGGCCTTGATTACCAGCGCCGAGTGCGGTCGGAGTGGGATGACAGATCGAGCACCGCGAGCTAGTGCTCCTCGATTCCGTCATCCTCATCGACTACCTCAACGAGGTCCCAGCCGCACGGGCATTTGTCGGGGAAACGCGTGCATCCATTTCTGTCGTAACCTTCGCGGAAGTGTTGGCAGGCGTTGATGACCCAACGCACATCGCGACAGTCGATTTCCTGCGGACGTTCCCGGTTCACCACATTGATTCGGCTATCGACGAAAGGGAGGCGCAACTACGCCGATCCGAGCCCTGGAAGCTCCCTGATGCCTTCCAGGCAGCCCTTGCTTTGCATCACGGCTTGAAGCTGGCTACGCGGAATACGAAGGACTTCAATCCAGCCAAGTATGGCTTTGTCCATGTACCCTATACCCTATAGATCGCGGCCCGGCGAGCCGATGCAAGGCGAGATCATCGCCGAAGTCCGTGCCATCCGCGATGCGTTTGCGGCTGAGTTCGACTACGATATCGACCGGCTGTTCGAAGAGGCGAAGCGCCGGGAGCGGATGTCCGCGCGACCGAAGTTGGCGCCAGCACCTAGGCTGCTTTCAACGGCCTCTCGCTCATAACATAGCCGCTTCTCGAAATTGCGCGAGAAGCTGCCGGTCATACCTGCGTCCGCAGTTCGTCGAGTGAAATGACCCCCGCGAAAGCGGGGACCCATGACGCGACATAGCTACCGCCTTACAAACCCCCACTGCCGACTATGGACGCCTAGAAGCTGAATTGATGAATAGGCTCCCGACTGTGCGGGAGTGACTGTTTGTTGGGTAGAGACGTTGAGTGTAACGTCTCTACTAAGCCTCATCGCCAGATGCAGAAAGGGTTACCTCATTAAATCGAAGAGAATCGACGCAAGTATCTCACCAGTTCCATCTTGATTAACCATACCCACTTCATCGTACAGAGTGAAGGTGCGGTAGGCAATATTGTCGCCACCAGGCCGCCACTCTGGCTTGGAGTCCTCACTTTGACTCATCGTAAGCCGTTGCGGCGTTGGTTGCGCGGTTGCCTTCAAGTTGAAGGCTAGGAACAACAGGGAAGCAAGCAGGAGTGAAGGAATCGTGCGCATGGTAATTCAGGCAATCACTGATACATAGGGGATCAGACACTAATAAATATAGAGGGCACCAGACCCTGAAAGCTAGTGGTCCTCGTATTTTTATCCACCAAGGCATGTAGGCTTCGGGCGCTAAGGTCGAGCGCTCGCTCCTCTGCCCTAATTCCTTGAGCCGGTATCCAATCTTCGCACAGACCAGCCCAATAATGCGGTGCGTTTCCGTGGATTCTAACTATACAGGCCAAATCGCTCCACTTCGCTGGTAATGACGTCAACTACGCCCACCCAAACTGATGAAACACCACAACAACTAGCGCCATCAGCAGAATATTTACGATGGCGGCGGGTAGCAGAGTCCTCCAACCGAGGTTCATCAGCTGGTTGTACTTGAAGCGCGGGAGCGTCCAGCAAGCATTGCATGAACGACAGAAGCTCGCCGTAGTATGACGTGCGGTTGCAACTCAGTAGCTCATGACTATTCCGGCGAAGGAAGCTCAGAAACGCCTTCGCGAGCTTCTTGATTAAGCCAAGGCAGGCGAAGAGGTTTACATCTCCGGTGACGGCGATGCGACGAAGTACCGCGTAACGGCCGAGCCGTTATCAGCGATAACGGCCCGTACGCCAGGTCTGGGGAAGGAAACGATCTGGATGGCCGCAGACGCTAGGACCTTACTTTGAGGCCAAGAAGGAGAATTGGATTAGTCGAGAAGGCGCAATGATCAAGGAACGCGCGGATCGAGCAGACACGCCGTTTTTACATTTCATGCAGGCTGATCTAGTTCTGTACTTGAATTCCAAATGTCAAGCAAGCACAACTGACAACTACTCTCGTACTTGGTACCCATCCACTCTTCCTTTTTCAGAAAGCGTATACAATCCATTTGAACTATTTGCCAGAGCAGTCTCTGGCCGGTACTTGCAGCGAATATCGTCTTTGTTCGGTGCGCCAACCGCCGGAGACGTAAAGACGTTCCTTGATAAGTTTGGTACGGGTGAACTCTCGGCGCCGGTCTTTGGTGGCTGGCCAATGGAAATCTCTGAATTGACTAGGGCCTGTTAACGCTTAGGGCGCGAGGTCAGTGCCAGGTCATTCTGAGGCCGTTTCAAGGCGCGCGAGGAGTTCGGGGTGGGGTCCCGGATGACGAGCGCAACGCTGAAATGGACCAGAATGGCCCGCAATGGCCCGTCGAGAAAAGTGTTAACAGGCCCTAATTCAGCTAAGCTCGGCACCACGCCGTAGTGTGTCTATGTTGCTAACTTGCTTGCGTAAGGAATGACCATCTACGAAGTCAACCTCACCGTGGACGCCGAGATCGCCGACGACTACGCTGCGTGGCTGGGGCCGCACATCAAGGAGATTCTGGAGATCGACGGCTTTCTTTCGGCTGAGTGGTTCGAGGTTGAATCCGACGATGCAACCCGGGTCCGATGGTGCGTCCAGTACCGCTTGGCAAATCGTACCGCGCTGGAGGCCTACTTCATCGAGCACGCTGAGCGGATGCGGGTCGATGGTCAGACAAGATTTGCAGGGCGGTTCACCGCTGAGCGGAGGATCCTGAAGCGCTCGGCGTCGATCGGGGAAGAAATCACCCTGCGCTGAACCGGAGAGCCGCTGAGATGCTATCATGGCAGCCACAATGTTGGACGGGCAGGACTTGATTTCCGCATGGATCGGCAAGCTTTTCAAGAGAGGTTCGGGCTACTCGGCGATTCGCCCGCGTTCATGCGCGTCCTCGAAAGGATTCGGCAGGTGGCTCCGGTCGACATCACGATATTGTTGGAGGGTGAGAGCGGCGTTGGCAAGGAACTCGTTGCGGAGGCTGTCCACGGGCTAAGCAAGCGGAAGCATAAACGCATGGTGGTGGTCAACTGCGGCGCTATCCCCGAGGGCCTGATCGAGAGCGAATTGTTTGGGGCGGAGAAAGGAGCCTACACGGGCTCGGTGGAACGCCGCACAGGCTATTTTGAAGAGGCCGACAACGCCACGCTCTTTCTGGATGAGATCGGCGAACTCCCGCTGTCTGCCCAGGTTCGGCTACTCCGCGTCCTCGAAACCGGCTCGTTCAGCCGCGTTGGTTCGAGCAGAGAGCAACAGACGGATGCCCGGGTGATTGCCGCCACGAACAAGAATCTGTCGACGGAAGTTCGCGCCGGTCGTTTTCGCGAAGATCTGTATTATCGGCTCTCCGCCATTGTGGTGACGGTGCCTTCGCTTCGGCAACGGCGCGAAGACATCCTCCCCATTTTCGAGCATTATCGGCATCGGTTTGCCCAACAGTACAGCGCGCCGCGGTCGCCGCTGACCTCTGGCGCGCGCGACCTGCTGCGCCGATATAACTGGCCCGGAAACGTCCGGGAGCTGCGCAACGTGGCGGAGCAGACGGTTGTTCTGAGCCGTGGGGCGGAGATTTCAGAAGACACGATCCGGCCCTATCTCCGCGGCGTTTCCGCAGGAGAGGGTCTCACAATCGCAAGCAGGGAGGCCTCTGGCACCGAGGACCATCGCGAACGCGAACTCATCTACCGCGCGCTTCTCGAACTGCGTGTGGAGATGCGCGAGCTGAAATCGTTGATTCATCGCGTGAGCCAAGGAGATCCGATTGGAGCATCGCCTACGAGCGCGCCCGAACCTCTGCCCGTTCCCACCTTCACTGCCGACTCGTTCGCGGATGCGCTCGTCGATGATCTCGGCGGCGCGTACGATGAGCTAGACGACGGCCCAAGCGACGATGCATTGTTTACAGACATAGCGGATATCCAGCTCGAGGAGTCGCCGACAGCAAGCGGCGAGATCCACGTCGCGGGCCTGCTTCCCCCAGCATCCGCCGACCTCGGGGATCAATTCCAGCAGGCGCTTGCCGATGGAATCGATTTACCTACCATGGCTGCGGCCGAGAAGGCGCTTATCGGCGAAGCCCTTAATCGTTTCGAGGGAAATCGACGTCGCACCGCAGAAGCGCTCGGGATATCGGAACGGACGCTCTACCGCAAAATCAAGGAATTTGAGGACGGGGGAAACGATGGTTGAAAATGGAATCTGGAAAATGGAGAAGCAGAAGCGTGTGGTGCCGCTTACCCGGAATGCACTCCAGAATCTCGTCCTCAACACTTTCGCACTCATCTTTTTCTCTTCCTGTGGCGTGTATTCGTTCACCGGCGGGAGCATCCCCGAGCACCTTCGCACCGTGGCTGTTCCGCTCGCGGAAGTCCGTGCACAGGGCGTACTAGTCGATCTGGATCGACAACTGACGGATGCCCTCATAGAGCGTTTCGCCGACCGAACGCGCCTCAACCTTGAACCAGACGAAGAGGCTGCCGACGTTGTGCTGCGCGCCACCATTCAGCGGTATTCGATCACGCCCGTAGCCGTGACCGGCGACGAATTGGCATCGCTCAACCGTGTGACCCTTGCCGTCGATATCCTTTACCACGACACCGTTCATGACGAGGATTTGCTCCAGCGCGCGTTCACGGCTTCGGCCGACTACGACCCGGTCGAGGGTGCACAAGGCGAGGCCCTAGCAGCGGCTCTCGCACTCGAACAACTGGCGGGTGACGTGTTTTCGGCGGCAACGTCCAATTGGTAACCTTCCGCACGAGCGGTATCGTTGCGCGGCGTGAGTTGACGCATTTGTGAACGCTGCCACCCTGGGCCGTTGCCTACCTTCAGTTCAGCGAATCTGGCTTCCCTATCCTCAGCGCCATGCTTGTTCTCGCCGTGCTCTATGCCTCGGCTACGGCTCTTCTCTTCGTTTTCGGATTGAATCAGCTTTGGCTGGCGGGTCGGCACTGGAAGCAGGGCGGCCTTCGAAGAAATCCAGTTGTCGACGCCCCTGAAGAGTGGCCCACGGTCACCGTGCAACTGCCCATATATAACGAGCGATTCGTTGCGGAGCGCCTCATCGACGCCGTGGCCAGGTTCGATTATCCACGTGAAAAGCTTGAAATCCAGGTCCTGGACGATTCGACAGATGAGACCCTTCGACTGACCGCGAACCGCGTAGCCTTCTGGGCGGAGCGGGGCATTCGAATCCACCACGTCGTTCGGAGAAACCGGAAAGGTTACAAAGCGGGTGCACTCGAACACGGCATGCAAACGGCGACTGGCGAGTTCGTAGCCATTTTCGACGCGGATTTTCTACCCCACCCAGACTTCCTCAAGCAAACGGTTCCAGCCCTGGCGGCAGATCCGGCGTTAGGCCTGGTGCAAGCTCGCTGGGGTCACCTCAACGATGACGCATCGATGTTGACGCGGGTGCAGTCGGCGCTACTGGATTCGCACTTCGTAATCGAACAGGATGTGCGAAACGCGGCCAGGCTGTTCATGAACTTTAATGGCACGGCGGGCGTCTGGCGGCGGGCTTGCATCGAGGACGCGGGCGGCTGGCAACACGACACCCTTACCGAAGACCTCGACCTCAGCTATCGTGCGCAGATGCTCGGATGGAAATTCCGGTATCTCGGCCAAACCGTAGCGCCTGCCGAGTTGCCCGACACGGTTGGTGTGTGGCGCAGGCAGCAGTTTCGCTGGACGAAAGGGACGGTGGAAACCGCAATCAAGCTGCTTCCAACATTGCTGAAGAGCTCACAGCGCATGGGCGTAAAAGTGCAGGGAACTCTACATCTTTCCGGGTTTTTCGTCTTCCCCGCCATATTGCTGGCCGTACTGCTACACGCGCCGCTTCTTGTCGCGCGCGAGATAGGCATGGGACCAAGCGATGGTTATTTCGTGACGATGGGGCTGGGAATCGTTGCTTTTACAGGTGTGCTGTTTGCGTATGTCTCAGCGCAGCGAGCCCTCTACCACGACTGGAAAAAGCGTATCCTTTTCCTACCGGCCCTGGTCGCAGCGGCGCTCGGGCTGGCCGTTAACAACACGCGCGGACTGCTAGAGGCACTGGTGGGTTATCGGACGCCGTTCCTTCGGACGCCGAAATCGGGTGATGATAGCGGGACTTCCTTCTACGCGCCCCGCCCCGATACCGTAGTTCTTTGGCTTGAGAGGTCTCTTGCTCTTTATAGTCTGGTAGGCCTTTTTGCCTTGCTCGTTACAGGTGCCTGGGTGGGCGTCGGTTTTCAGGTAATGTTTGTCGCCGGTTTCGGGATGCTAGGTTTCTACGATTCGGTTCGGCGCGTAGCCTTTGTCACGCAGCCGACGCCGGTACGCCATGTGATTACGATGGCGGGGGAAAGGCTATCCGCTGAGCCCGTTCGGGTAAAGATTCGGTCGAAGGCGAACGCGGCGTAGGGCACCGAGAGCTCAGGGTTAAACGGAATTACTGGCGGTTGCACGTTTCAGGGACTCGGAGGGAATACTACCTTGGGCCAAGCACGCTGACGCTATGTCCCCTCCTTTTGAATCCATGCTGCCGTCCGATCCTTCGGCTCCCGTCGTGGAGATTCAGGCGTCCGCCCAGTTGCTCGAGGAAGGGCGCGCGGCGGAGGCGGTCAGCCGACTCGAAGCGCTTTCGGCAGCAGCCCCTGCCTATGCGACGAGCCTTATTCTGCTAGCGAAGGCTTACGAGGCGGAAAGCCGCTGGGAAGACGCCCTTGACGCATGGCATCGCGCCCACTTCCTCGTGCCGGGAAGCCCACTCATTCAGCGCCAGCGCCGTCGTTTGATGGATGAAACGGATCCGCGGCGATCCCTCGGTCGGGAGCCTTCCGCGCCGGAGGAGTTAGTCCACGAGAACCACGTTACTGGTGTTTCCGGCGAATCTGGCGAGCCTCTGGACTCACATGCACCCGTTGCAGAACCTCCCTCACCCGACGAAGGGGTCACAGAGGAGCCCGATGTTGTCGAACCCTTCTCAACCGATGAATTGGTAGATGTCGCGTCTCCCGAAGATGCGTACCGCGCAGAAGAGGAATCGGTAGATGCCGTCCCGGACTTTGAGATTCCCGAGGTTTTCGTTGACGATTCGGATCCCGTTTCGGATGCGCTTGGCACAGCCGTCCTGGACGAAATGTGGGAGGATGATAGGCTCGACGCGCTAACGGCAGAGGACGATGCCGGCACCAGTAGCGAGGCAATGGCGGGCGAATCCCTAAATGCGGATCCCTGGTGGAAGCCATCAGAAGAGATCGGTGACCTTGAACAAGAAGACGCGGCCGAGTCAGGATGGACGGTCGTTTCGGAAATGGAGACGGAGCGGCCAAAAACCGGGGTGGCGGAAGCACTAATCGGCGCGCCCATCGATGACATGCCGACGCAGGGCACCGATGAGACAGAGCGAACACGCACCTCTCTTTCTGATGCTACCGTGGCCGACGACCTCGACGCGCTAATCCGCAAACTTGAAGATGCCCCACGGATGAGACCCGACCCAAACTTTATTGACGACCCGCAGACCGCTGACGTCGAAGGCGAGGACGAGAATGCCGACGACATCGTCTCCGAAACACTCGCTCGCATCTACATCGCGCAAGGCCAGTACGGCGAGGCAGCAAACGTGTACGACAAGCTCGCCGAAGAGCACCCGGGGCAGGCGCCCGAGTTCGGACGGAAGGCGGCCGAGATGAGAGCCCGCGTGGGCGGATAATGCTCCCACTCGACGTCTAACAGCCAGACGGAAACGCATCGGGTCGGAAGAACTTGGGTGCGTCGGAAGATTTGGTGAGCCGGGATCGCCGGGTTTGAACCAGAGTACGGCTAGCTCATTTCAGGCCATGCGATGCCCCCCATTCCCGAGGACTTTACACCCATCAGCGAAGTCGGCGAGTTTGGGCTGATTGATCGCCTCAGCGAGGTGCTCGGCGATCACTCTGACGACAAACTCCTGCAGGGAATTGGAGATGACGCAGCGGTCTATGCAATCGGCGATGGGCGCGTGCATGTGATTACGTCAGACGCAATGGTCGAGGGCGTCCACTTCGACCGGACCTTCGTTCCTATGCGCTACCTCGGCTGGAAGGCGATTGCGACGAATGTGAGTGACGTTGTGGCAATGAACGCCATGCCGCGTTACGCCACTGTCGCGCTGGCGCTTCCCAACAACGCATCCGTCGAACAGATCGAAAAACTCTATGGCGGAATGGCGGAAGCCTGCGAGCGGTACGACCTGACAATCGTCGGCGGAGACGTGACGGCAGCAACGAAAATGACCGTTTCTGTTACCGTGGTGGGAGAGGCCGCGGAGGAGGACATTGTTTACCGCAAGGGCGCACAGGTAGGCGACCTACTCTGCGTAACTGGCGATTTGGGATCGGCAGCGGCAGGGCTGAAGGTGTTGCTCGCTGGCAAGACGGGTTTCGAGTCAAGTGGTGATGGTGCAGAATCATCGCATCCGAATCTGATCGATTTTGCCTACGTCGTCGAGCGCCATCTTTTTCCGCAAGCGAGGCGGGATCGTGTTCAGAGCTGGCGAGAGGCACACTTTCGACCCAACGCGATGATCGACGTGTCGGATGGCCTTGGCGGAGATATTCAGCACCTTTGTCTGGCTTCGCAAACCGGGGCCGTTATCGAAGCCGGGCTACTGCCTATTCACGTTCAGACTTTCAAGGCCGCCGAACTGTACGATGCCGACCCCCTTTCACTGGCTCTGCAAGGTGGCGAGGACTACGAGCTACTCTTTGCCATCCCGGAATCGGAAGTAGAGAAGCTGGACGAGAACACGTACGCCATCGTCGGGCATGTCGTAGATGCCTCCGAGGGCATCACCCTTCGCGACCCGGATGGCAACGTGACGCCGTTGGAAGCGGGTGGGTACGAGCATTTTTAGCAGGCCGCGTATCGTATTCTACGGATGCCAACCGTACTGTGATGACGTACGATTTACCAAACATTGCCGACGTTCTGGAGAAAGTAGACGTGCTGCGCGCCGAGATCGACGCGATGCGGCCTATCGAGCCCGAACAGCTGGGCCGTGCCATGCAGCGCCTGCGTCTGGAGTGGACCTATCACTCTAACGCCATAGAGGGCAATTCGCTGACGTACGGTGAGACGGTTGTGATTTTGATGGAGGGGCTGACCGCCCACGGCAAACCGCTCAAAGATGCGCTCGATATTCAGCGACATGGTGAGGTTCTGACGTATCTCCAAGAGGTGGTCCGAGGAGAGGAGGAGCTTTCGCTGAAAGACATTCGTGGTATGCACCGAATGTTGATGGGCGAGATGTACACGGTATCGGTTGAACACCCTGATGGTAGCCGAGCCCAACGCGAAGAAATGGGCGGCGCGTTTAAGGAGCATCCGAACAGCGTGCTCACGCCAACCGATGAAACGCACTTCTACGCATCACCACATGAAACCCCGGCCTTGATGCAAGATCTTGTGGACTGGTACCGGGAGACATGGCCCGATGTTGAGTCAGGCAAGATTCCAGCTGTCCCATTTGTGGCCGATTTCCACCATCGGTTCGTTCAGATTCATCCCTTCGCGGATTGCAATGGACGAATGGGGCGCATCCTGATGAACCTGATGCTGATGAAGCGCGGCTACGTACCGGCCGTTCTCCGCCAGGAAAGGCGGCGCGAGTACTACGGAGCGCTCAATCGGGCCAATACCGGAGATCTTGAACCACTGGTTCGTTTTGTCGCGGAGGAGCTAGCCGTGACCATGGAGTTGTTTCTCAGTGCCGTTCGCGGTGAGCCGGATCCCAAAGAATATGGTCGGCGTTTAGCGCTACTCAAGCGCAAGGTTGATGATCAGCAGCTAATAGACGGAGTACAGGACCCTTTAGGATTGCTCTCTCAGCTAAGCGTCGGATATCTCGCGCCAATCATCATGGATATTGATGAAGGAGTTCAAGAGGCGCTTACTGTCTTCAACTCCTTGAAAAGGACTGGCCGATACACGCATATCTCAGGACTCGGAAACACACTTCTCTCCGAAGGTCAAGGAGTTGCTGGTGGACTACCACGATCCTTTCTCGACGGGAAATGGCTTAATTTTCGCATCTTTTGGACCCTTGAAGGCTTTCGAATGTTGCCGGAAGAAAAGGTAATTCTTCGCATGGAGGCGTCTGTCGGTAGCGTAGTCATGGTAGTCCATGCGGGCGTTACGCATGCCCCAGTTAGTCGGCGTGTTGACATACAGTTGAACTCGAATCCAAATGCAGACGACGTAAAGAACTTCAGCAGCATCATATTGAGTGATCTTATTGATGTCATAGAGACTTTTCAGACAAGATTCGAATCCCCCACCTGAGCCAGCACTGATTCGAAAGATCGGGATATCCGAGTAGCCCAATTCCCCGAAACTTCGACGCCTTGGCAAAGGGCGTTCACGGTCGTCTCACGAGTGCGCCCATATCTTGCCGGCCCGGCGAAGGCGACTTCGGCAAACGCTCGATTTTGAGCCTCCTCGGCCCGTTTTTCAGACAGTCTCTCACGCTTTCCTGATATGGAAACCACCCGCCCAAACGGCAAA
Source organism: Rubricoccaceae bacterium (assembly GCA_041748175.1). Lineage (GTDB taxonomy): Bacteria > Bacteroidota > Rhodothermia > Rhodothermales > Rubricoccaceae > JAHEJB01. Next base: position 12,863 of record JBGTDU010000087.1, on the reverse strand, counting down.
GTTCTGCAGGTTATCGGCCCCGTCGTGGACGTTGAGTTCCCCGCCGCTGGCGTCCCGGATATTCTCCACGCGCTCGAGATTGATCGCGGCGAGCTCGACAAGCTCATCCTCGAAGTTCAACAGCACCTCGGCGAAAACCGCGTTCGCACGATCGCGATGGACTCCTCCGACGGCCTCACGCGCGGCACCGAAGTCGTGAACACGGGCCGGGCCATCGCCATGCCTGTCGGGCCGGAGATTCGCGGACGGCTTTTCAACGTCATTGGAAAGGCAATTGACGGCCTGCCCCAGCCGACAGCCGAGAGCTATCGCCCCATCCACGCGGAACCGCCGGGCTATGACGAACTGGCGACGGGCGTTGAGATGTTTGAAACGGGCATCAAGGTTATCGACCTTATCCAGCCGTATGCGCGTGGTGGCAAGATCGGCCTCTTCGGTGGCGCTGGCGTTGGGAAAACCGTGCTCATCATGGAGCTCATCAACAATATTGCCAAGGGGCACGACGGGCTTTCCGTGTTTGCAGGCGTCGGCGAACGAACCCGCGAGGGCAACGACCTCCTCCGCGAAATGCTCGAGTCGAAGGTGGTTGATTACGGCGATGAGTTCCTGGAGGCCATGGAGAAAGGCGACTGGGATCTGAGCAAAGTCGACATGGAAGCCGTGAAAGAGTCGAACATCACGCTCGTGTTTGGGCAGATGAACGAGCCACCGGGAGCCCGCGCCCGTGTGGCCCTCTCCGGCCTCACCGTCGCCGAGTACTTCCGCGACCTCGGTGGTCGCGACGTACTCTTGTTCGTCGACAACGTCTTCCGATTCACGCAGGCGGGTTCGGAAGTGTCCGCCCTCCTGGGTCGGATGCCGTCGGCCGTGGGTTACCAGCCAACGCTGGCCACGGAAATGGGCGTGATGCAGGAACGCATTACCTCCACAAAAAACGGAGCCATCACGTCGGTGCAGGCCGTTTACGTCCCGGCCGATGACCTCACGGACCCGGCGCCGGCGACGACGTTTGCCCACCTCGATGCCACCACAACGCTCTCTCGCCAGATTGCATCGCTGGGCATCTACCCCGCCATCGATCCGCTCGACTCCACGTCCCGAATCCTTACCGCCGAGGTGGTTGGCGAGGAGCATTACAAGGTGACGCAGGATGTGAAGGAACTTCTCCAGCGCAACAAGGAGCTGCAGGATATCATCGCGATCCTGGGCATGGACGAGCTTTCCGACGAGGATAAGCAGGTGGTCAATCGCGCCCGCCGCGCCCAGCGTTTCATGAGCCAGCCGTTCTTCGTGGCCGAGCAGTTCACAGGCACCCCAGGCAAATACGTTAAGGTCGACGAGACCATCCGCGGCTTCAAGATGATCCTCGACGGCGAACTCGATCACCTTCCGGAAAGCGCTTTCCTGTACAAGGGCGGAATTGAGGAAGTGATCGAGGCTGGCGAGAAAATGTTGGCGGAAGCGTGATTGATTTCGGATTTCGGATTCAGGATTTCGGATTTGGTCAGCACGACTGAATCTCTATCCGTGCCGACATCCGATATCGCATATCCGATATTGAAATGGCTGAAAACCTACTTGTTGAAATCGTTTCACCCGATGGCGCGGCTTTTCGCGGTGAAGCCCTGAGCTTCCGCGCGCCGGGCGTTCAGGGCGGATTTGAAATCCTCCGAAACCACGCCCCCATGGTTGCGGCAACGGGCGTGGGTGCTGTTCACGTCACGCTGCCCGATGGCAAGGTCGCGTCGTTTGCTTCGAGCGGTGGGTTCGTTGAGGTTCTCAACAACCACGTCATCATGCTGGCGGAGACCGCGGAGCCGACATCGGGTATTGACGTAGAGCGCGCCCAACGCGCGGAAGAGCGAGCCAGGGAACGCCTCGATGCGAGCGAATCGCAGGAAGAGCGCGATGCCGCCAAGGCCGAACTCGACATCGCTCGCAATCGCCTCCGTGCGGGAATGGGGAAGGTCTAGGAGCTACCAATGCTCGAATGCACAGCGCGCCTGTCCGGTTTTGGGCAGGCGCGATTTGTTTATCCGGAGTTCCTCTCGCGCCGCCACATCATGAGGCCAATCCACAACAAAAAAACCTGAACCGGAAGTGGCACATCCTGGGGTAGGTTCGCCTGGGCACTGCGCAAGAAAGGCGTCTTGACCAGTTCGCCGACTTTTCGTCCGTTTTCTTCCAGCGTATATCGTCCGCCTTTCGCGATAAGCCCGCCGACCTTGAGTTCGTAGCTGCGCTCGGCCGATGAACCCGGATCGATCCTTACATCGAAAACGCGGCGCAGAGCACGCTTGTCGGCGCGGGCGATGAGCTGACTTTGGTTTTCGAGCAGAAAATCACCGCCGAGCAATTCGTTCTTGGCGATGTATCTCTCGCCGTCTACAACAAATTCCGCGCGATCACGGCCGCCAGCCTGATCAAATTCGCAGAGTTGAACTCCGTCTCTCGAAACGACAAAGTTTTCGGACAGCAGTCCGGTCGGTTTTGCGGTAAGCATGGGAGATTTTCTGCAAGTTGGTGACGGCGCAAAGTAGATCACGCGAGGAAAACCCTCGATATCAAACCGTAGCTTCAGCGACTTCACTCCTAGAAATGCCGACTTCCGAGCTCCCAACCCCTGCCCTGCTAATCGACCGAGCGCGGTTGATGAGCAACATCGCCCGTGCTCAAGAACGGGCGGATCGGGAGGGCGTCGCGCTGCGTCCGCACATCAAAACGCACAAGTGCCCCGACCTTGCTCGTCTTCAAATGGAAGCCGGTGCGAAGGGCATCACGGTCGCGACGATCTCCGAAGCTGAAGCATTCGCCGCGGCCGGGTTCGATGATCTTGTGATCGCGAAAGAAGTGGTGGACATCAATGCGTTCGGTAGGATTGAGCGGCTGATCGCGGAGGGCGTTCGGATCGCGTTCTGCGTGGACACGATGGCTGGATCGAGGCTGGCCTCTGCGTTCTTCTCGGAAAGAGGCACAACCGTCGACGTCTTCGTCGAGGTAGACACGGGACACGGGCGATGCGGAATTGGCTGGGATGATCCGACGGCAGTGGAGTTTGTGCGAGGCGTTCAAGCCCTACCCGGTTTGCACCTTCGCGGGCTGCTCACCCATGCTGGGCACGGCTATCGCGGACCGTCAGAGGGTGAAACGAAGGAAGAAGCGCTTGGCGTCGTGATGGCCGAAGAACGCGACCGGCTTCTGCGCCTGGCTGCTCGGCTGGGTGTTGCCGGTTTGCTCAACCCTCGCGACGCCGTCCTTTCTCTCGGCTCCACGCCAACGTTCAGCCAGTTCGAAAATGCGGAACGAGATGGGTTTCGCATCACGGAAGTCCGCCCCGGCAACTACGTCTTCAACGACGCTATTCAGGAGGCGCTTGGCGTTTGCCCCCTCACCGATTGCGCATTGACGGCCCTCGCTACCGTCATTTCAATCCGTCGAGACAATGGAATCGACCGAGTGTACGTGAATGCGGGCAAGAAAACCCTGACGACCGACAAAGGCTATGGGCTTGATGACTTTGGGGTCATCCTGCATAGCCCGAATACGATGAAACGCATGCCGCACGCCAGGCTCGCTTCTCTCTCCGAAGAACACGGCTGGATCGAAATCCCAGGCGGCTCCCCGTTCGATGTAGGCGACACCGTTCGGATCGTGCCCAACCACGCGTGCGTTGCCGTGGCCACGCAGGCAACGCTGTATGTGTTGGATGGGGATGAAGTGGTGGCCGAATGGGAGGTCGTTGCTCGGTAACGACGTGATATACCCTGTCCCTACGCGTTTTCAATTCCCGTCGGCACGCAGGCGCTCTATATTTCCACCATCCATTCCATCCTGAAGAACGCACGGACAACCAATGTCAGGCCACAGTAAATGGTCGAAGATCAAGCGCAAGAAAGGCGCTACCGACGCGAAGCGCTCCAAAATGTGGGCGCGCACCACGCGCGATATCATGGTGGCGGCCCGAGAGGGCGGCGGCAACGTTGGGATGAACCCCCGCCTCGCTTTGGCCATCGAGAAAGGGAAATCGGAGAACCTGCCGAAGGACAATATTGAACGCGCAATCAAGCGCGGTACCGGAGAAATAGAAGGAGCCGATTACGAGGAAGTCAACTACGAGGGCTACGGCCCGCATGGCATCGCGGTGTTCGTCGAAGCACTCACGGACAACACCAACCGCACGGTAGCCGACCTCCGGTCGACATTCTCGAAGGCGGGCGGAAACCTGGGCAACTCAGGCTCGGTCGCCTTTCTTTTTGATCAGAAAGGGATCTTCGAGATTCCTACCGATGGTTTGAGCGAGGACGATCTCTTTTTGCTCGTAGCAGATGCTGGCGCCGAGGATATGCGGATCGAGGACGACGTGTTCGTCGTTGAGACACCCGTCGAAGCCTTCGGAGCGGTTCAGGCCGCACTGCACATAACGGGGATTGTCCCCGAAGAAACTGGCCTGCAACGCATCCCGAACACGACGACGAGACTCGACCCGGAAGCGACGGCCAAACTCTTGCGCCTCTTCGACGCTCTCGATGAGCATCAGGACGTGCAGGCGGTCTACTCCACGCTCGAAGTGGACGAAGAGACGCTGGCGTCGTTGGCATAGCGGCAAGCCGGAGAAGTACGCGATCTAACGCGCCCCTACGGAAAGCCAATCACCTGTTCACCCCTCACCCTTCAGATGATCGTACTCGGCATCGACCCCGGCACGAGACACACGGGCTATGGGATTCTCGAGATTGAGGGGCAAAGGCAAAGAGTGCTGGATTACGGGGCCGTCGAAATATCGCGGCAGATGGACCACAGCCTTCGGCTAGCGCGCATCTACGAGACTGTTCTGGGCGTGATCGACCGATACCACCCGGATGTATGCGCGGTAGAAATGCCAGTATATGGCAACAACGCCCAGTCCATGTTGAAGCTTGGGCGGGCGCAGGCAGCGGTGATGCTTGCGGCCACACACAGGCAGATTCCCGTCACCGAGTACACACCGAAGGAAGTGAAGAAGTCTGTTGTTGGAAACGGAAATGCAGCCAAAGAGCAGGTCTGGTTTATGCTGAAGACTATTCTGAACCTCTCCGATGAACGCGGCCTCGATTCCTCCGACGCACTCGGCGTTGCTCTATGCCACGCCCACCGCGTGAAACAGTTCGGATTGGGCTCACACAAGAATTGGAAGAGCTTTGTGGAGGCGAATCCCGACCGGATAAAGTGACGGACCGGTTTGGCTCCGCCGCCCGAAATCATTCCCGGTTCGGCTTTCACCCGCCCGGCGCATCGCGATGGTTGGGAATCAGGATCCGGATTGAGTGGGCGGTCAAACGACCCCATTCAGCGCCTGCGTGATCTGCGCATCCCGGATGGCCTGGGCAAAAAGTTGGGCATTGCGCCCGGCCTGCCGGTCAATGATCTTTACTTTCGCATACATAACGAGCGCTTTCGCGGACAAGCAGGCGGTGCGGAACCGGATCGTGTATACTATGCGGTCAATGACCGATTCACACAACCTCCATCGCAATCGTGCATTGAGGTCGACGTCTGCCATGAAGCTCAGAGAATCCCTGCTCAACTTCCCCAACCCCCGCCCGGCGTTTCGGTTGGAGTTGTTGCCCGTGATACCGCCGTTCTTCCGACGCGCCCGGATGAACAAGGTTGGCAGGGGAGAGCTGGTCTACTACGGGCCCGCGCCGGTGTACTACGGGATTGGCGAAGTCGTGGGGCAAACAGATCGCCACGTGGTTGTCAACTTCCGCGGGACAGGGGTTTTTGGTGTGCATCAGGAAACCATGGAGAGGCAATATGTTTTGCCGATCCCGGCCGAGCAACGCGGTTTGTTGTAAGGCGGCGCAGGGCTGCCACGTCGAGGAGACCGTTGTTCTTCTATTGGAAGTCGAAGTCGACTTCCAGATTTTCAAGGGTACTCGGGCTGACGGGCCGAGCCTCAAACACGCCATCTAACGCGGCGTCGATAAACCCTGATCGATCCGGAAGATTCAGCCCCCGGGCGTCGAAGCGGAAGGCCCCGACCAGATAGTCGCCCTCGATGTTGGTGATGGAGAGCACACCTGTTCTCGCCGAGAGAACGGGGCCGGTGGCGTCGAGTGGTTCATCGGCCCGGGCCAGATCGGCGAAGCTGCCTGTGAACGTATCGTTCGACGCGTCGTTCTCGGCAATGGTAAATACGCCCACGCCCGGTACGTCGCTCTGGCGCGTCATGACGATATAGGTGTAGTCGTCCTCGTCGTTATCGCGTAGGTCGTCGCGGGAGAGCAGGAGCACGAAACGTGGGCCGGATGGCCCATTGAGAACGGAGTACACGGCCTCGCCGACAAACGCGTCCGCCACGTCGCCGCTGATTACCACGTTGTGCTCACCGCGCAGCGTGGCGACGGCGTCGCAACCCGCCGTGAGCGTTAGAAGGCCGATGAGCCCGAAAGAGACAGAGATGCGGAGTTTCATGAGGGGCAGGGGAAAGGTGCCGGGTACGTACGTCTTACTTTCTGCGAGGTTTTCTGAGCTGCGCTTGCCGCACACGAAACCTGGTCGGGCTTTTGCCGAAGGCGATGGCGGTAGTTTCCCGGCTCGTTCAACCCTACTCCATGCCTCTCCTTCAGGTTGACCACGTCACCAAGCGTTACGGCAAGCTGACGGCCGTGGATGACGTTTCGTTCATGGCAGAACCGGGGCGGATATTCGGGTTACTCGGGCCGAACGGTGCCGGGAAGACCTCCATCATCCGGATGATCATGTATATCACGGTGCCGGATACGGGGCGAATTACTCTCGGCGGACAATCCGTAGGTGCCGAGACGCAACCCCGAATGGGCTATCTCCCGGAGGAACGAGGCTTGTATCGGAAGCTCAAGGTTGGCGAGCAACTGGTTTATCTGGCGCGACTCAAGGGCATGAAAGGACGAGATGCCGACACCTCCGTTCGGCGATGGCTTGCCCGCTTTGACGCGACCGATTGGTATGGCAAGAAGGTCGAGACGCTCAGCAAGGGTATGCAGCAGAAAGTTCAATTCATCGCCACCATCGTCCACGATCCCGAGCTCGTGATTCTCGACGAACCCTTTAGCGGACTTGACCCGATCAACGCGGAGTTGCTTCAGGACGTCATCGCGGAACTCCGCTCGATGGGCCGGACCGTGCTCTTCGCATCTCACCGTATGGAGCAGGTTGAACAAATCTGCGACGATATCTGCCTGATCGCGGAAGGGGGCGTGCTGCTCAGTGGGCCGCTCCGTGAGGTCAAGCGGCAGTTCGGGTCCAATACTGTGACGCTTGTTTTCGAGGGCCCCGAGACCTGGCTCGATGGCCTCGAAGCCGAGGGCGCGGTGAGTGTTTTGTCTCGCACCGCCGGCCATGCAACCGTTCGGCTGTTGGCCGAAACGCCCCCTCGTCGCGTCCTCGACGCCGCGTTGGCAGCGGTGCGGGAGGTCTACCATTTCGAACTCCACGAACCTCCGCTGGATGAGATTTTCAGAATGGCCGTTGGCCGAGAGCGCACACCGAGAAAGTTGGCGGCTACCGAGCCAACACCTGTCGCGTAATGCGTAGTTCGTATTTGATTCGAATCGGAGCGGTCAGGCAACGCAAGAAACGCGCTACAGATTACGCGCTACAGATTACGCACTACGGATTACGCTTTATGCAAAAGATCCTCCTCATAGCCCGCTCCGAGTACCTGCGCCGCGTTCGGACAAAAACGTTCATTCTGACGACCGCGCTCGCGCCCGTACTCATGCTCGCCGTCATTGCGTTGCCGATAGCAATGGCGGTGCTCTCGGAGGGCGACTCTGCGCGGCACATCGCACTGGTTGATGAAACCGGGCAGTTGGCAGAGCCGCTCATCGAAACCCTGCCCGCTGCGTACGCCATTGACGTTGTGGATGAGCCCTTCGACTCCCTTCGCGCGCACGTCCTCGATGGCCGGTTGGATGGCTTCTTCGTGCTCAGCGAGGGGCTGATGGACGGGACGTCCGGTGCATCTTACTACGGCCGTGGCGGCGGTGGGCTCAGCCAGCAGATGGCGTTGCAGGGTGCGCTGCGCGACGCCGTTCGCCGCCAACGGATCCGCGATGTCGGCGCGGGTGAGGAAGTCCTGGCCTTGCTTGATGAACGTGCCAACCTTGAGCTCGTCACGATTTCCCAGGAAGGCGATGCAGCCGATGGCGCAGTGATTTCTTCCATTCTCGGCTACGTTCTGGGAATGTTGATTTACGTCTCTGTGCTCATATACGGCGTGATGGTCATGCGCGGCGTGATCGAGGAAAAGTCGACGCGCATAGTAGAAGTCATCGCGTCCAGCGCACGTCCGTACGAGCTCATGATGGGCAAAGTTTTGGGGATTGGCGCGGTAGGGCTCACGCAACTCATCGGGTGGAGTGTGCTGATAATGGTTGTCGGAGCATTGGCTGGGCCGCTGATGGCGATGGCGTTCTCGCCAGACATCCTCAGCACGCCGGGCGTCAACATGCCGGATGGCATGGCAACAAGCGGCCCTCCGCTCGATCCTGCGGTGTTGGCCTCGGTTCTCTCGCCAGGTTTGATGATTTCGTTTGTGGGATTTTTCCTTGGCGGCTACCTATTGTTCTCGGCGCTCTTTGCCGCCGTTGGTAGCGCGGTGGAGCAGGAGTCCGACGCGCAGACCCTCCAGTTTCCGGTGATGGTCCCGATCATCCTGCCCGTCTTCTTCATGCCATACCTCATCGAGCAGCCCGACGCCCCGCTCTCGGTTTTCTTGTCGCTCTTCCCGTTTTCCGCGCCCGTTATGATGACGGTGCGAATGACGGTGACCTCCGTGCCCATCTGGCAGGTTCTGCTCGCGTTCGTGTTCCTCGCGCTGGGTTTCATGGTGATGATCTGGATTGCATCGCGCATCTACCGTGTCGGCATCCTGATGTATGGCAAGAAAGCCACATTGCGGGACCTGTGGAGGTGGGCCAGGACGGCGTAGGATAGACGGACGAGAAGCGCGCGCTGCCAGAGGCATTGCCTACCGTGCAGGCGAAACCTGGCAAAGCTCGTCCCGTAGTCCGCCACCGTGCAGCCACGCGACATCAAACCGCCCGAGCATCATAACAAAGCCCTCCGCATTGTGGTGGGGTGCGCTGTCATTTTTGTAGTACTCGTGATTGCGAGCATCGCGTGTGCTTCGTACCTCTTCACCGCGCCTCCTGTGCACAACCACGAAGAAGACACGGTGGGTGGCGAGGCTGGTCCGACACGGCACTCAGTGCGCTCATTCTTTGAGTTGCAGGACGACGGTGCGCAGCGCGTGCGTGCCGACATAGATCTCGCGCTCGGGCATGTGACGACTGCGACCGCAGAGCGGGGCACGCTGTTTCAGGCGGAAGGCGTCGTGGTGAGCCATCAGCTACGGCCTCGTTTTTTTGGTGAAAGCGATGGCCACGGCGCCGAGGTCTCTCTCTCGCTCGACGGCGAGGACGTTTCCCTCCGCGGATTGCGAGGCACGGGAGGCAGCCGATGGCAGCTCTACTTCGCCGACTCAAAGACGCTCGATCTGGATCTATCGCTTGGAGCGGCCGACGCTGACCTCAACTTCACGGGAATCCCGCTGGAGCGTTTAAATCTGGAATGCGGGATGGCTTCGGCCTCGCTCCGTTTCGACGAACCGAACCCGGTCGTCTTGCGGCATCTTGACATAGAGGCCGGTCTTTCCGAGTTCAGCGCGTTCGGATTGGGCAACGCTCGCTTCGAGGCTTTCGAATTCGATGGAGGCGCGGGCGAGTTCACCCTTGATTTTTCCGGCGATTCCTTCACGCCGGGCGCTCGCGCCGAGCTCAACGTGGGTGTGTCGTCGTTGACGGTTTTGTTGCCCGCAGGGCTACCGGTGATGGTTGAAGCGCCCGCATCATTTATGACCAAGATCTCCTTTCCCGACTCATTCGAGCGCGTGGGGAGCGACACGTGGGCGAGCCCCGGCACATCCGAGGACACCAGCGTTTTGTTCATTGAGATCGACGCCGGGCCTGGAAATGTTGAGGTCAAGCTGGTTGACTGAGAGATTCGCCCCCTGAATCCGTCGGCTTCCAAACAGGCAGAAAGTTGAACGTTTGTGGGTGCTGGCTGAGGCTGCGCGTTGCTAATCTGCGCCCGGACCAACAACCGCATCGCCGTGATTGAACGCTACACGCGCCCTGAAATGGGGGCCATCTGGACCGAAGAAGCCCAATTCCAAGCGTGGCTCGATGTCGAACTTGCCGCGTGCGATGCATGGAGTCAGGCGACGGGCATCATTCCAGCAGAGGACGTCGAAGCTCTCTACGCGAATGCATCGTTCAACATCACGCGAATCCACGCGATCGAGGAGGCCACGCGCCACGACGTGGTGGCGTTCACAAGGGCGGTCTCCGAGACCCTTGGCGATGAACGCAAGTGGATCCACTATGGCCTGACTTCCTCGGATGTCGTTGACACGGCCCTTTCGCTGCGCATTCTACGGGCCAACGAATTGCTTCGGGCTGGACTTTCGCGTCTGGCTGACGTCCTCGCGGCGAAAGCCCGCGAGCACAAAACCACACTCATGGTCGGGCGGACGCATGGCGTCCACGCCGAGCCCACGACGTTCGGGCTCAAGATGGCCCTTTTCTATGCTGAGGTGCAGCGAGACATCGAGCGGTTCGAGGCTGCTGCTGAAGGCATCCGTGTTGGGAAGCTCTCTGGCGCAGTCGGCACCTTCGCGCATATCCCGCCCGAAGTGGAGCGGTTGACGTGCGAGAAGCTGGGCCTCAAACCCGCACCGATCTCGACACAAATCCTGCAACGCGACCGCCACGCGCACTACATGGCCACGCTCGCGCTCATTGGCGCGACGATTGAGAAGATCGCTGTCGAGATTCGCCATCTCCAACGCTCCGAAGTGCTCGAGGCCGAGGAGTCCTTCGGAAAAGGCCAAAAGGGCTCGTCCGCGATGCCGCACAAGCGCAACCCGATCGGCTCCGAAAACCTCACGGGTATGGCCCGGCTCCTGCGCGGCTACATGGTTTCGGCCTACGAAAACATGGCGCTCTGGCACGAGCGGGACATCAGCCACTCTTCCGTCGAGCGCGTGATTTTCCCCGACGCTACGATCGTCCTCGATTATGCCCTCGACCGCATCGCGCGGATCATTGAAAACCTGGCGGTCTATCCCGAGCGGATGCTGGAGAATCTCGAACGAACGTACGGCCTCGTCTACAGCCAGCGGCTCTTGCTGATGCTGATCGAGGCGGGCCTCAACCGCGAAGAGGCCTACGACTTGGTGCAGCCGCGCGCCATGCAGGCGTGGCAGGAGCGCCGCGTCTTCAGGGAGATTGTTGACGCGGACCCCATCATCACGTCACATCTCACATCGGAAAAGATTTCGGCCGCCTTCGACCCACGGTACCACATTCGCAGAGTAGATGAGTTGTTCGAACGGGCTGGATTGTAGCGGCTACTGACCCCCAAAAGAGCCAAGCGGACCACCACGGGAGCTCGGCGCGACAATCTTCAGCGGCATGCAGCGCCGCTCCAAGCGACGGTGAAAAAAATCTGATCTATTCAAAGGCTTCAATACCTCCGCCTGTTATACATTGGCCTGCGCGTGGCTGAATAGCCGCGATGGTCGCGATTACGTCCGGCCTTCCTTCAACCAACTCCGTGGAGTGTCATGAAACGTCTCTTACCTGTTTTCCTCTGTGTCGGCCTGCTTGTGGTGGGCCTCACGTTCAACATCGCGCAAGCTCAGAACGACCTCGCTCCCATCGGAGATGGTTCTTCTGCCGTTGATCTCACGCCGCCCGTTCCACTGCCTTCTCTGCACGGCGGCCTGCTTTACGACAATGGCCCCCTTGTTAACAGCCCCGGCACTGGCCTCGGAGGGGCAGATGAAAGTGTTCTTCAGAACAACTCGCTCCTGATGAGCACCCTTGGCGCCGGCCATCAGGTTACGGCCCAGAACTTTATGGCAGACGATTTTACCGTCCCTGTTCCCGGTTGGGAAGTCAATGAGATCGTGACCTATGCATACCAGACGGGTGGTGGCCCCGGTGCCAGCACCATGACGCAGGTGCACATGTGCATCTGGGATGGTCCGCCGAGCACCACGCCGAATCTCATCTGGGGCGATTGCGCTACCAACGTCATGAATGCGACCACATTCTCGAATATCCTCCGCGTCACGGAGACGACAATGGGCACCGTGAGCGATCGGGCGATCATGCGGTAGACGAGCACCGTCGTCGTATCGCTAGCGCCCGGAACCTACTGGCTGGAATGGGCAACAGATGGTTCGCTGGGATCGGGCCCATGGGCGCCACCGATCACCATCACAGGCCAGACGACGACCGGCAATTCTGAGCAGTGTATTGCGGGTACCACGGGTGGCGTTTGTGCTGCCTTCGTTGATGGTGGGACGCTCACGCCGCAGGGCGTGCCGTTCCAGGTTTACGGCGTCGAGACTCCGGTGGAGTTGATTTCTTTCAACGCAATCGTCAGCGGAACGGATGTCTCGCTGAATTGGGCGACGGCTTCCGAAACCAACAACGCTGGTTTCGAGGTTCAGGTGAAAGTCGGCGACGGCTGGAATGCACTGGGCTTCGTCGAAGGCAACGGCACGACGACTGAAGCACAGACTTACGGATTCAATGCCGGCGACATGGGTGTTGGAACGCATTCCTTCCGCCTCAAGCAGATCGACTTCGACGGTGCGTTCGAATACTCGGCTGAACTGGAAGTTGCGGTCGAGACACCTGGTTCGCACGTGCTGAGCGCCGCCTACCCGAACCCGTTCAACCCTCAGAGCCAGTTCACGCTCGCGGTTGCGCAGGATCAGAATGTGACGGCTGAGCTCTTTAACACATTGGGCCAGCGCGTTGCGGTTC
>JBGTDU010000086.1:0-16934 GCA_041748175.1 Rubricoccaceae bacterium | reverse complement strand
CGAACTCCACAGCGCCGTCGAAATCCCGGATGGCCCGGCCGCTGGCCGCCTCGTGGCGGGCGCCTTCAACGGCATCCTGACCTCGGAGGACGGGGGGCGGACCTGGGCGCCGAGCTCGCTCTTCCAGGATTTCAGGTACTCCACTCAGCGCGTCGTCATCGGCACGCATCCCGGAACGGGAGCACGGCGGCTTTTCGCGTCGGTGTCGGATTCGCAGACGGCGGGCCCGCAGCTGTATGTGTCCGATGATGACGGGCTGACTTGGCAAAATGTGCCGGGCTTGCCAGACGTCTACTTGTTTGTCTTCGTGCCCCAGGACCACGGATTCCTCCTTGCCGTAGAGAGAGGGTATGACGTGGTCACGGAGCGCATTCAGGTCTGGCGAAGCGACGACGGCGGCCAGACCTGGACCGACGGAGGTCAGTTACCGGCTGTGCCGGGCAACGATGGTCTCGGGACTGATGACATGCTTCTCGGTCCGGACGGCCACGTCTACGTCGCCGTTCAGCGTACAGGCCCCGAACGCGAGTGGGTTTACCGCACCACGGAGCCCGTCTTTGTCGCCACCGAGCCCGGGCCGGAGCCGCCAGGGGAGGAGACCGGCCTGCGCGTTTACCCCAACCCGGCGCGGGATAGGCTTACCGTGGAGGGCCCGCCGGGCGCCGAGGTGGTCGTCTACAACGTCCTGGGCCGGGCCGTCCTGCGGGGGGCCATGGCCAACGGCATGGCCACGTTAGATGTGTCGCGCCTGCCGGCGGGGGGGTATGTCTTGCGCGCGGGAGCGGCGAGCCGCGTGGTTACCATCCACCGCTAGCCTGCCCGGCCTCGCATGATCCTCCCAACCCCCGCCCTCGTCATTGCGAGCCCGGCGCAGCGGGGCGCGGCAATCTCGTGGCTCCTGAGACCGGTCGGCGGGATTGCCGCGCTCCCATCGGTCGCTCTGTTAGACTTGGGCGGGGGTCATCTGACCTCGCCGAAGCCGGGGTGCCGAGAGCCGCTGGCCTTTCGCGAGGGACGCGTAGGTCGGCGTGCCATCGCATCCGTTTTCGCGTAGCGTCGGATTGCCGTGTGAAGACGCATCGACGTACCTTCATGGCTCTTCGGCCCACCCTTTCTTTCTGAGGTACGCGTGTCCGGCGCACTCAAGTATCGTCGCGTCCTTCTCAAGCTCAGCGGGGAAGCTCTCCTTGGCAACAGGGAGTTTGGTATCGATCACGACATTCTCGATGCCTACGCTGCCGATATCCGCGAGGCCGTTGATGAAGGCGCGCAGCTCGCATTGGTCATCGGAGGAGGGAATATTTTCCGAGGCGTCTCGCCACAGGGAAACCAGATGTCGTCCCGCGCCCACGCCGATTACATGGGTATGCTCGCTACGATGATTAACGGAATGGCGCTGCAGGATGCGCTCGAAGAGCAGGGCCTGGACACGCGCCTCGTTTCGGCCATCGACATGAACGAGATCGCCGAGCCCTTCATCCGTCGCCGGGCCATTCGCCACCTGGAGAAGGGGCGGGTCGTCATTTTTGGTGCGGGCACCGGACATCCCTACTTCTCCACGGATACGGCAGCGTCGCTCCGCGCCGCTGAAATGGAGGCCGAGCTCATCCTGAAGGGCACGCGCGTCGATGGTGTCTTCACCGCCGACCCCGAGCGCGACCCGTCCGCTCGCCAGTTCACGTCGATCGGCGGCATGGATGTTCTCTCGCGCGAACTCGGCGTCATGGACCTTACAGCCATTACGCTTGCGCGCGAGAGCAATCTCCCGCTTCTCGTTTTTAACATGAACCGTCGAGGCAGCCTGCTTCGTGTACTACGCGGCGAACCCATCGGGACGCTTGTTCATTGGGAAGTCGGCGTCGAGCCTGTCGTTGCTTCCGAAGCGTCAGCTACTCCCGTAAACTGAAGCCACCACCCCTCACTCTATGATCGCAGATAAACTGAAGGAGCTGCTCGAAGATGCGCGGCTACAGATGGACCAATCGCTCCAGCATCTCGCGGTGGAATTAAGCCATATTCGCGCCGGCCGAGCAAGTGCAAACATGGTTGAAGATGTCCGGGTGGACGCCTACGGAAGTATGATGCCTCTCAACCAGGTTGCTAGCATCAGTACGCCGTCGCACGATCTCATTGTCATCCAGCCATGGGATAAGGGTCAGCTCGGTGCCATCGAAAAAGCCATACAAGCGGCCAATCTCGGCATAAATCCAACCAACGATGGCCAGTTGGTCAGAATCAGCATTCCACCGCTGACGGAGGAGCGCCGGATCGAACTTGCAAAGCAAGCCCACGCTAAGGGTGAGGAAGCCAAGATCTCTATCCGCAACGTTCGGCGCGACATAAGAAACCACATTCAGAAACTCCAGATCGACGAGCAGCTGCCCGAGGACATGCGTTACGAATCGGAGGAGAGCTTACAGAAACACACCGACGAACACACGAGCAAGGTTGATGCGATGCTTGCCAAGAAGGAAACAGACATCATGGCGGTATAGCCTGACGACGGAAAGGCCCGAGCAAGCTCTGAATTTGCAAGGACTGCACTGCCGCGCCATCGTCCGCTCTTCTACCTTTGCAGACACTTTGGAGAGGTGCCCGAGTGGCTTAAGGGGCACGCCTGGAAAGCGTGTGTGCCGGTTCCCGGCACCGAGGGTTCGAATCCCTCTCTCTCCGCAAAACGCAATTGGTGACGGTACTCCCGGCCATCGCTTCTCCTAGCCAACCCCATGCCCATGCTGCGTAGTATGACCGGATTCGGACGAGGATCTCACCGCGCCGGAACGACGGAGGCGACCGTAGAGATTCGCTCAGTAAACGGTCGATTTGCAGAAGTCTCCGTGCGTGGCCCACGCAGCTTGAACGAGCACGATCCGGCGATTCAATCTCGATGCAAGGTCGTCTTGGAACGCGGTAACATCACGGTGAACATCACGCTCCAGCGCCAGACTTCAGATTCGGAATATCGGGTTGATGCGCACAAGGCAGAAGCAATCGCTGGGCTTCTGAGAGCCCTGCGGGACGCGTCGGGAATTCCAGCCACCGATTCCCCATTAACACTCGATCATATCCTCCGCTACCCGGATGTTCTTACGTCTGCAGACACGGATCCCGAAGCAGAGCAGTCGGAAGGATGGAGGGTCGTAGAACCTGCTCTTGAGGCAGCGCTGTGCAGCCTCGACGTAATGCGAGAGCAGGAAGGCAGCGCACTTGCCGATGACCTTTCGCAACGCATTGCATTGATAGAGGAACACCTTGCCGTTGTGGAGAACCGCGCGCCCGAGCGTGTCGCCGAGACCCAGAAGAAGCTCCGCGATCGACTTGCGGGGCTACTCGACGACGAGCGCCTTAACCCGGACCGGCTCGAAACCGAGCTCGCTCTTCTCGCCGACAAGCTCGATGTAACCGAAGAGTGTGTGCGGCTCCGGTCTCATCTGGCCCAGTTTCGCGAGGCCCTTGGCGAAAACGAAGCCGTCGGCCGACGCCTGAACTTTCTCGCGCAAGAGTTCAACCGTGAGATCAATACCATTGCATCAAAGGCCAACGATTCCGAGATAGCACAACGGGCTGTCCGGATGAAGGAAGAGCTGGAGAAAGTGCGCGAACAAGTTCAGAACGTCGTTTAAGCCAGATGGGGGCCGTGAAACTAATTGTTCTCACTGCGCCAAGTGGAGCCGGGAAAACCACTATTGCGCGGCGCGTTGTGCAAGAAGTGGACGGCTTGCGCTTTTCGGTTTCGGCGACGACACGACCGAGGAGAGACCGCGAGAAACATGGCGTGGACTACTTCTTTCTGAATGACCACGAGTTCAAAGCCCGCATAGAAGCAGATGCCTTCGTTGAGTATGAAGAAGTTTACCCCGGCCTGTTCTACGGAACGCTGAAGGACGAACTCGAGCGCCTTTCGGAGAGCGCAGCCATCCTCCTGGATATTGATGTCGTTGGCGCGCTGAATGTCAAGAAGCTCTATGGCGAGAAAGCCCTCACGCTCTTCATCCGGCCGCCATCGCTGCATGTGCTGAAAGCCCGACTGTTGTCGCGCTGCACGGACTCCGTGGCGGATATCGCCGTCCGACTCGAAAAAGCTTCCTTCGAACTCAGTCTCGCCGACCAGTTTGATGAGGTTATCGTCAACGATGACCTTGAGACAGCCGTTGCTGAAACCATTGCTCTGATACGCGCGTTTTCCGCCGTCTAGCGAAAAGTGCACGTTCCACATCCCTTTCATCCCCACAGACATGGCATCCAAGGACATCGAGACGCTCGACACCACGCAGCTCGCCGCAATGACGGGAAATATTTACGAAACCGTCGTCATCGCGTCACGGCGCGCGCGCCAACTATCTGCGCGCACCAAGGAGGACCTTGATGCACAGTTGGCCTATTACGATGACCTCGGGCTCGTTGAACCCGCCGAGGAGATGCGGTCGAACGAAGACCAGCTTAAGATTTCGTTGGAGTTCGAGCGACGCCCGAAGGCAGCGGCGTTGGCTTTTGAAGAACTTCAAAACGACCAGGTCTACTTCCGAAACGCGCGCACCGATGCGGACACTGCGCTTTAACCGGACGTGAGCTTGTTCAGTAGGGGCGGCGTTCGCGTTGTCCCTATTTTTGTGCAGGAAGATGACCGGCCTGATGACCGACTCCCGATTGACCGGCAAAAAACTAGTCCTCGGCATTACAGGAAGTATTGCCGCCTACAAAGCTGCCGAACTGATCCGCCAACTCGTACAGGCAGGCGCGGACGTCCAGCCGATGATGACGCCGGATGCGACCCGGTTCATCTCGCCGCTGACAGTTGGCACACTCGCGAAGCGCCAGGTGCTTGTCGAGATCTTTCCGGAAAACGAGAACGGGAGTTGGACGAAGCACGTCGACCTTGGCCACTGGGCCGACGCTCTCATCGTCGCCCCGGCCACGGCAAACACGATTGCAAAACTGGCCAACGGATTTTGTGATTCGATGCTCACGGCCACAGCGCTGTCCGCCCGTTGCCCCATACTTGTTTGTCCAGCGATGGACGACGACATGTGGAAGCATCCGGCCACGAAAGGCAATCTGGATCGTCTGCGAGGCTTTGGCCATACGATTTTGGAGCCCGAGTATGGTGAACTGGCGAGTGGATTGGTTGGCAATGGCCGGTTGCCAGAGCCGGAAACAATTTTCGCGTTCGTTGGGGATTGGATTGAGCGAGAAGCGATGGTGGACCGTTCGCTTGCCGGACGGAACGTGCTGGTAACGGCGGGCCCAACGCGAGAAGCCATCGACCCCGTTCGGTTTTTGTCAAACGGATCGACGGGAACGATGGGCTTTGCGCTCGCAAAGGAGGCGGCCCGACGAGGCGCCGACGTCGTGTTGCTCTCCGGTCCCGTTTCGCTCCCCACTCCTGCCGGCGTGAAACGGGTTGACGTGGTTAGCGCTGAAGACCTCTATGCCGCCGTGATGGAAAATGCGCAAGCCGATCTTGTCATCGCAGCCGCGGCTGTCGCGGACTACGCCCCGACGGCGGTTAACGAACACAAGACAAAGAAGGGCGATGGGGACCTGGCGGTGGCTTTGCGACGCACGACCGATGTCCTCGCTGCGCTTGGAGAGCGCAAGCAAAGCGGCCAGGTACTAGTTGGTTTCGCCCTCGAAACGGAGAACGGCGAAGCCAACGCGATTGGAAAACTCGAACGAAAGAACCTCGACTGGATCGTTCTGAATCACGCCAACGAGGAAGGCGCCGGGTTTGGGACAACAACCAACCGTGTGCTGGTGATTGGCTCGGATGGATCCCGCCACGAGTTACCCAAAATGGGAAAATCGATCCTCGCCGAGAAGCTTCTGGACATCATTGCTGAGAAAGCATGACCTCGCCTCACCTCCGGTACCTCGCCCTCGGCGATTCGTACACGATTGGCGAAGGCGTGAGCGAGCAAGAGAGATGGCCCGTACTTCTCGCTACCCGTCTTCGCGCGGAAGGAATCCCGGTCGCGCATCCCGAGATTGTGGCAGCTACGGGATGGACGACGGATGAGCTCTCCACAGCAATAGACGAAGCGGATCCGCAGGGCCCTTACGACTTTGTCACGCTGCTCATTGGGGTGAACAACCAATACCGAGGGCGGGGGGCCGACGAATACCGACTTGATTTCCGCACGCTGTTAAATCGGGCAGTCGCGTTCGCCGACGGCATCGCTTCGCATGTCCTGGTGATATCCATCCCCGATTGGGGTGCGACGCGCTTTGCCAACGGACGAGATCGGGAGAATATCGGTTTTGAGATCGATCAGTTCAACGAGATCAACCGTGAAGAGGCTCGGAGCGCGGGCTATCTGGATATCACGCCGCTCTCACGAACACAGGGCAAGATGGTTGTCGAAGACGGTCTGCATCCAAACGGCAACGCCTATGCCGCATGGGTTGAGGTGCTGCTTCCAGTTGCCCATGCTCAACTTCGCTCGCCTGGAGACGCGACGTAATTCATCGAACTAGTCGATAGGCCCGGTTGCCGAGACGGAGCCCGCCCCCTACCTTTCGATGTGGCGCGAGAGGCGTGATCGGTCACCCTTCTGTTGGTTGTAACGAAAGTAGTTATCGCGTGACCGATTCAATCGCGGAGGCCCGCCGACTTCTTGAATTCCAGCGTGAGCTCGTTGGCCCGACGCGCTTTCTGACCATGCTGCCCGTCGCCCCAGCTCGCGACACGCCGTCATTGGCTTCTCTGTCTTCAAGCACCGCCATGCCATCGCCAGCCTCCGATACGACGGAAGCCACCGCGACCACTGCACTCCCGTCTCCGTACGAACGGATCGAGGCGCTCATCCCGGCTGACTCACCCCTGCACGGCGTCTCGTCGCTGGAGGAACTTGGCCAGTGGCTCGCATCAGTCGTCCTCGTACCCATCGACGAAATTCGGCTGAACCCTGTGCTTGGCGCAGGCAACCCGAACGCCGATGTGATGGTGATTGGCGAGGCGCCGGGTGCCGAGGAGGACAAGCGCGGCGAAGCCTTCGTGGGTCGTGCAGGACAACTGCTGGACGAAATTCTGCGCGCCATCAACCTCTCCCGCGACGAGAACGTTTACATATGCAACATCCTCAAGAGCCGCCCACCCAACAACCGAGACCCGCTGGCTGAGGAAGTTGCCGCGCACATCCCGATGCTCTACAAGCAAATTGCTCTAGTGCAGCCGAAAGTTTTGCTGGCAGTCGGGAAACAGGCGGGTAACGGGTTGCTCCAGAAGAACGTCTCGCTCTCCTCACTCCGTGGCGTCTTTCATGATTTTCATGGCTTGCCGCTTCTGATCACATACCATCCGGCGGCCCTTCTCCGCAACCCGCACTGGAAGCGGCCAACGTGGGAAGACGTTCAATTGCTCCGTGCTCGCTACGACGAGTTGAACGGCGACTGATCACTTTCCCCATGCTCGAACCAAACGAGTCCCAACCATTGCCGGTGCTGCCTGACGAAGGAAACGCCGCGCCGGCGAAGAAATCCAAGAACCGGCCACCCAACGTGGTGCCTTTCCACGAGCAGGCCGGGCGCGTGCCTCCACAGGCCATGGATGTAGAGCAGTCGGTATTGGGCGCGATGCTCATCGAACGCGAGGCCATTCCTCGAGCGATCGAGATCCTCCACTCCGACGCCTTCTACGATGGCCGTCATCAGAAAATTTATGGCGCAATCCAGTCGCTTTTTGAGCGCAGTAATCCGGTAGACCTTGTCACGCTTACCGAAGAGCTCAAGCGCCGCGACGACTACGAGCAAATCGGCGGATACTATCTGTCTGATCTGACAACCCGCGTGGCGAGCGCGGCCAATGTGGAATACCACTCGCGCATCATCGCCGAGAAAAGCCTGCTCCGAAAGCTGATCACGACCATGACGACGGTCGTCGGGCAGGCATACGACCCAACGACCGATGCGTTTGATCTGTTGGATAACGCCGAGCGCCAGATTTTTCAGATCGCGGAATCCCAGCTTCGGCGCGGTGTCATGCCCATGAGCGATGTCGTTAAGGCGACGTTTCAAAAGCTCCACGACCTCCACGACAGAAAGGGTGGAATCACGGGAGTTCCGAGCGGCTTCACTCATCTCGACAACCTTACGGGCGGCTGGCAGGACTCCGACCTGATCGTCATCGCGGCGCGGCCTTCCATGGGCAAGACGGCGATGAGCCTTGCCATGATGCGCAATGCGGCGATGCTCCATGAAAATCCCGTCCCTGTCGCCATCTTTTCACTTGAAATGAGCGCAGGGCAACTCGCCCAACGCCTGCTGACCTCCGAAGCGCGGGTTGATGCACAAGCTGCGAGAACGGGACGGCTTCGCGAGAGCGATTGGCCCAAGCTGGCCCGCGCCGCTGGGCGACTGGCCGAGGCGCCGATTTTCATTGACGACACTCCAGGGCTTGGGATTCTCGAACTGCGGGCGAAATGCAGACGGCTCAAGGCCGAACACAAGATTGGCCTTGTGGTCGTGGACTACCTGCAACTGATGCACGGAACGACGCAATCCAGTAGCGGAAACCGCGAGCAGGAAATTGCTCAAATCAGCCGGTCGCTGAAGGGCCTGGCGAAAGAGCTCGATGTTCCTGTGATCGCGCTCAGCCAACTCTCGCGGGCTGTGGAAACGCGCGGCGGCGACAAGCGCCCGCAACTCTCCGATCTTCGTGAGTCCGGGTCGATTGAACAGGATGCGGACGTTGTCGCCTTTATCTACCGCGCCGAGCGCTACGGCATCACCGTAGATGACCACGGCAACTCGACAGAAGGAACGGCGGAAATAATCGTAGGAAAACAGCGGAACGGACCCGTGGGCTCAATCAAACTGGCCTTCGCAACGCAGTACGCCCGCTTCGAAAACCTCACGACATACCTGGCAGGCGATTCGGATGGCGGCTGGGACTCGGTCGGAGGACAGGCCGATGGCTCCGACCCGCCCCCGCTGGTCTCGCCGGTAACAGACGCACCTTTCTAGAAAAGTCGTGACAGGCTGTGGACTCCAAAATTGGCCGGGGCGAGTGCATGTGGCGCTGAGGAGACACCGCGAAAGAGTTCGTGGCGTGCTTCACGAGCGGGTCGATTCCACCGATACCCGGTTGTGGTTCCTCCCGGCAAAACCATGCGCGGTACAATTTTCGTCGTGTTACTCGTGGGTGCTGGACTGCTCGTGAGTGCGGTGACCGCCGTGGTTGTGCTGCCTCGGCAGTCGAACAATCCGGTTCGGGGAGAAGTCTATGCGAACACCGAGTCGGGTGAGCGCATTGTCATCGACGACGTTGGGACCGGCGCCGAAATCATGGCGCGGTACAGCGAACACAACCGTGAACTGGAGGGCATGGGATTGACCGACCGTGGAATCGTTACGAGCATTATCGTTCCTGTGGCGAACAGAGCCGATTCGCTTCGGATGGCCTTTTCCTATCTGGGAGAGAGAACCGTCCAGGCCGAGCCGGGCGAGGTCTACATTTTCGATGGCGGCTGGCATCAGGAAGTACCCATCACCGTCGCCTACATTCACTCCGTCGAGTGGCTGCGTGCGAAGTACGAACGGGTTGCGGCGACCCCCTAACAGGCTGTTGATCTATTCCCCCTACCTGTGGGCGGCGGCTCTTGATCGAACTCCGCGTTGCGAGAATCTCGCCGGATGACCAATACGCCTGCGATCTCGCGCCTTCATCTCGACCAAGATTCGCTCGCCTCGCCAACGGATGAATAAATCCACAGCCTGCAAGGACGAGGATGCTTCGGAAGCGAGGCAACCCGTGGCGCTCGCGAATCGACTTCCGGCCCGGAAGCGAAAAGCCTTCGAGTACTTGCGTCGGCCATGATCTGACGCTAGTCTCATTGCCATCAGGCGACGCCTGATTCGTGCGATTTCCCAGACGCGATCCGCAGAGTGCCATGGACGGGGCCATTTTCTTCAGAGTATGCCTGCTGGCGGCTCTGTGGCCCACGCTCGGTTGGCTGAACCACGCGGCTGTAGCACAAAGCGCCGAGAACGGTAGTGGCAACCAGCAATTTGTCGCCCTCGACTTCCCCACGGATAACACGGCGATTCTCAATGGACGACCGGAATACTTCTACATGGGGCTCGACCGCCTCATCGGAGGACGACGCGAGTGGTCGTGGGAAGGCGGAACCTACGGGTATGTCCGCAACGCCCGCTCGACCCCCGCTGGAGACCGCTTTACGCGATTTCACGAGGGCGTCGACATCGCCCCGGTGTATCGGGATAGCGACGGCGAGCCATTGGATGACGTTCGCTCGATTGACGATGGCCGCGTCGTCTATGTGAGTAGCAATCCCAATGGCTCCGACTACGGCCGGTACGTCGTCGTCCAGCACATGTGGGAAGGTTCTCCCTTCTTCAGCCTCTATGCCCATCTGGCCGAGACGACTGCACGCGAGGGCCAGTTCGTTCTGCGAAGCGAACGAATTGGTGTGCTCGGGTATTCGGGCGATGGCCTCGATCGCGCACGCGCGCACCTCCATTTCGAAATTAACCTGATGCTCAATGAGCACTTCGACGTGTGGCGGGACGCCCGAAGGTCGGGCTGGCGCCACGGCCTTTACCACGGCTTCAATCTGGCTGGACTTTCCCCGGCTGATTTGATCGCATTCAACTTTGGAAGGCCGCGGGCCTCGATCCTGGGGATGCTGGCTGAGGAGCGAATAGAGGTTACGGCGTTCGCTCCAGCTGGGCCTCCCCCCAACATCCTGGAGCGCCACCCCTGGCTTTGTCGCTCCTGCAATGGCGAACCGCCGCCCGAATGGGCGTGGTCGTGGGAAGTTGGTTTCACGGTCGCGGGCAGGCCCGTCAGCATCGAGCCATCAGATCTCCACGTCGCGGGAATAGAATTGGGCCGGATCGATTCGGTTGTCCGCGCCGACTACCTGGAATCGCGCATCCTCACGGCCCGTGGCCCCGGCAGTACGCTGAACACAACCGCACGCCTCTTGCTGTCTGTGATGTTTACCACAGCAGACCGGGCACCGCAGTGGTGACCGGACTGGACCGCCCCCGATATACTGGACGTTGGGAATTGGTTGGAGGTATTCACCCCGCATCGCTTGCCGGGTTCATCGCAGTGGTAGAGGGAGGTTGCCTACATTCCTGCCCACCTTCCGCAGAATTATGCACGTCCGCCTAGGCGCTCTGGCTCTCGTACTCATCGCCACTCCAGCCCTTTCACAACCCGTGGGCGATTGCCCGTATCCCATCATCTTCATGCACGGCTTCACGGGGAGCCAGTTTAGTTGGGAGCCGTTCGCCAACCATCCGGACGTGAACGGAATCTGGGGGCCGTGGACGGACACCTTCCACGCGGTGCTCAACGCCTACGAGAATGAAGAGCGCATCGAAGGCCCCGACGGCGTCCTGAATACGAGCGATGACGACGTGCTGGTGTCGTTCAACAACGAGACGAACACACTCGCGCTGGGATGCATCTATGCCTACAACTTTGAGAACTTCTGGAACGAGAACCCCAACGACCCACAGCTCGAAGTCAACAGCGGCGACTCGCCCGGCGGCACTTTTGCCTCGGAGTCGGATTCGAACGAGGAAGCCGGATTCAAGCAGGGGTATGCGCTCGGACGGATGATCGCGGCCGTGCTGGCAGCCAATCCGGGCAAGGACAAGGTGATCCTCGTCGGGCACTCCATGGGCGGGCTTGCGGGGCGCGAGTACCTCCAACGGCTCGACGGAAACGGCACGCCGAGGTGGTGGGTCGATCCTCTTCAAGCGGACGGGCACCACGTGGCAAAGCTGATCACCGTGGCAACGCCGCACCGGGGAAGCAACCTGTTTGGCAATCCGTTCAGACAGGGCGATGAAACCCGCGACGGCACGCCCGACATCAACAGTTCGGCAACCCGCGACCTGAGGTACAACTATTTCTGTTTCTTCTGCTCAAGCCCCGGCCCCTTCCTCTTCGGCGGCAACGAGGGCAACGGTGTAGGCTGGCACACGGACGACATCAACATCGACGGTGACGAGAACGATGTCATCGAAGGCATCAACATCGACGGGCGCGATCAGGGGCACAACGATCCATGGGACGGCACCATCGACAATCCGGATTTCCCTCTGCCCAAAAACGTTCGCTATACGTGGCTCACCAGCGATAACGGCGGCGGCGGCGATGACGTCGTCGATCTCGCGCGTCAGTGGTTGTACGACAATGCCGGTCCTGTTCCATCAGACGGCCTGCCTTACCGGTTAACAGATACGCTGCTCACGGATCGCTTCCATCTGGATTTGCAGGAAGACACCGACGCGGTAATCCGAGCTCTTGACGAGCCTGATTTTCGTGCGCACGCCTACCGCGTAGAAATTGGCAAGACCTACGCAGCGACGGCAACCGTCCGTTCCGCAAACGCGCCGCGCGACCTTCCCGTAAACGATGTGGATTGGTACGCCTTCGAAACGAACGGCGCGGCCGTAACGGTGACATTGCGACCGTCGCCAGTACTTGGCGGACGGCTGGACCTGTACGGGGCTGATGCGGATGCTTTCATTGCATCTGATTCGCCTGCGGGAATTGACTTCGCGCCGGGCTCGTCGAGCGTGCGGACCTCCACACTCGCGATGGCGCCGGGAACGCGCTACCTGCGGATTCGGCACCGGAACGTGGGGTATCAGGATTGGAAGCAGCCCTATGTGTTCACGATCACGGAAGCACCGGCTGCCTTGGCCGGCAATTTGGAGGCAAGCGATCTCTCCAACAGTTTCTCGTTGGGCGCAAATTTCCCGAACCCTTTCAACCCTACCACCGTCATCCCGTTTACGCTGAACCAGCGCGGACACGTAACACTGGCCGTCTACGATGTGTTGGGCCGCCGCGTCGCGTTGTTGGTTGACGGCGAGATCGCCGAGGGTTCGCATTCGGTCCGGTGGGATGCAAGCGCCGGGGATAGCCCTATTGCCAGCGGCGTCTATCTCGTCCGCCTCGAAAGGTTGGGCGTGTCTGTCTCCCGCCGGATTCTGCTCGCCAAATAGCCGTCAGAGCCCCACGACTTCGCCCTCCTCCGCCACGCGGAAGTCGTTGGCCTCGATGGCTCGACGCGCGTCCGAAGTCGGCCACAACGCGGGGTTCGTATGGTTCAGATGGATGAACCTGACCTTGGCTTTCTCCGATGACGGGAGGTTCGCGAATCGCTCCATGCTGTGCGTGATGAACGGATGGGGAAAGCCGCTCATGTCGCGGCCAGGGATTTCGCCGTTCCCATAGAATGTGGCGTCGAGGAAGGCGACATCTACGCGGGCGATCTCTTCTTCGATGCGCGTGCCTGTGGCCTCCCACTCTTCCCAACTGTCGATGTCGGGGATAAAGAGCGCGGATCGGTTCGGCCCGTCAATTCGGAAGCCAACGACGTCGGAGAATTCCTGTCGGTGTGGGACGAGAAACGGTGTGACAGAAATGCGCTCGTTCAGAACGACCGGCACGCCAGCGTTCAGTTCACGCAACTCGATATTCTCGAACGCGACGAGCTGGCTCCATGGGCCATTCGAACGAAGGAAGTCGGCCATGCTCGGCCTGACGTAAACCGGCACTCGGTCCGCACCCATCACCTCGTGGCCAAGGAAAATCAAGCCTGTATAGTGGCCGATGTGAGCGTGCGTCAGAAAGATGCCTTCAAGCCCCGGTTTGTCATCACGTGGCGCGAGCCGGTTTAGATGCCGAAGTTGCCGAGCAAAATCCGGCGTGGATTCGAACAGCCACCGCTGGCCTGAAACAGGATCGACCAATCCGAGGCTGACGACTAATCGGCTCCTCGTTGAGTCACCGTCAGCGTAGTCGTTTCCCGCCTGCGGAATTCCCCCATCTTGCGCGATCCCAAGAACAACGAGGTAGGGAGCCGCGCCGATTTTCTGCGCCCTCGGTCCTAATGCCATCCCCCAATGAACCAACACAAAAAGGTTGAAGAGGAGGAATGACTTTGCCCTCACTCGGCGCCTTCCCACGTCAGAATGTCTTCCTCGGATTTCTCCCGTTCCTTCCATTCCTCGGCGTCCGGCAGCGGGTCCTTTTTCTCCGTGATGTTGTAGCCGAGCTTCTGCCATTGCTCGGCGAGGTGGGAATTCCATTCCGCGTAGTGCACCATATTCTCGGGCAACTCGTCGTCGGCAAAGATGGCCTCAACAGGGCAAACCGGCACGCAAGCGTTGCAGTCAATGCACTCATCCGGGTGAATGACGAGGAAGTTAGGGCCTTCGTAAAAGCAGTCCACTGGGCATACTTCCACACAATCCGTATGCTTGCAGTTGATGCAGGACTCGGTGACGACGTAGGGCATGTGAGCTTGCTCTAATCCAGTATTGCGTATTGCATTGTTGACGAACTCTATACGCAATACGCCATACACAATAGAGATCGTTACCGCGGAGGCGGGTCGGGCGGCTAATATACCGTTCACCACCGCGCCTCCACTGACCAAAAATCACCCCGATGCCTTCGCCGCAGCCTCGTCCATTTTTCTTTGTTTTTCTAGGGCTGATTGCCTTCGTTGCCTTCGGTTGCAGTTCCTCCAATCGGCTCCACGAGGTAGAGCTGAATGGAAAAGGCGTCGCGGTGGTTGCTGCAATTCCACCGCATCCTCGTGTCCAGGGAGGTCACCCCGGCGAGGGCGCGATTGATCCGTACGACCCCGTCGGTTCGGCCATCCGCGTGGGGACAGCAGCGGCCAAATATCGCGAGGCACGTGAGGCGCAGGCACGTCTCGACAGCGTCGTCGCGCGCATCGACATTGGCGACCAGATCGCTCGCAAGGTGCTGCTGGACAGCGCCGAACTTCTCCGTTTCCTCCCTGTGGATCACCCCGACGATGCCGACTACATCATCGATCTCCGCATCTTCGACTATAGCCTCGTCGCGGATTCGTTCGAGGGCGCGACGTTTTTTGTTTTGGAAGGAGAAGTGATCCTCCTCGACCCAATCCGAGCCCTGGAACTGTGGCGACGGAAGATCGAAGAACGAGAGGTGCTCAGCGGCTCGCTCTTCGGGATGCCAGCCGCCGCCGGGAATGTGATCACAGCGCAGGCGCTCTCGCGGCTTTCGGAGGAGGACATGCGGCGTGGTCTCGACAACCTGGCCGATTACGTAGCGAGCAAAGTGGTTGAACGTCTCCGGGATGATTACTACCAATCGCGGGGAGACTGAACGGTCTCGTTCAGAACGGCGTGGCGTTGTCTATCTCAATCCCATTGGACCAATTGGATCATCTGGCCGTGTAAGGCAAAGGCTGGCCTGGTGCCAGTCCATGCAATTCAACCAAACCCCTGATACAATGGACGACCCGAAGAAACAGAAAGCCGAAGGACTGATTGACGAGGCAAAAGGAAAAGTCAAACAGGCTTGGGGCGACCTCACGGATAATGCAGCGTTGCAAGCGGAAGGTCATTTGGACGAAGCCAAAGGCAAACTGAAGCAAACCACGGGCGACGCCCGCGACTCTCTCAAGAACAGCCCGACCAAGCAAAAGGCCGAGGGCCAGTGGGATGAAACCAAAGGCAAGGCCAAGCAAGCTTGGGGAGACCTCACGGATGACGCCTCGATCCAAGCCGAGGGAATGAAGGACGAGCTGAAGGGCAAAGCCAAGCAGGCCGCCGCCGATGCTCGTGAAGCCGTGAATCAGTAGACACCTCCCGCCCAACAGCGTAAAACGCCCCGGCTTGTTCGATCAGGCCGGGGCGTTCTGTTTTCTGGTTCGGGTCGTATACTTGGCCGTTCGCCCACTCACAAACCCAATCACCCTTCCCTGCCATGGATCCGAACCCGGACAAACTCGACGCCCTCAAAGACGAAATGGAAGACGCTGCGAACCAGGCCGGGCACGCCGCAGATGCCATTGTGGACGATGCGCGAGAGGCTTCCGAGGCGGTGGGCGCGGCGGCGGATACGATGAAGGAGGAGGCCGCCGAGGTTGTCGACTCCATCGCCCATCATGCCGAACCCATGAAGGACAAGACCATTGGCGCGGCGAGCGCAGCCGTCAATCAAACAACCGAGGCAGCCGATAGCGTGAAAGACGCTGCGGTTGATGCCGCTAGCGCCGCCACGGACATGGCCGACGATGTGGCCTCAGATGCGAAGGAAGCTGCCGCTAGTGCCGCCGGTGCATCGTCCAGCAAAGCGGATGACTTTGGCAGCAAAGCCGCGGAAATGGCTGGCGACCTGAAGGACAAAGTGATGGACGCGGTGCCTGAAAGCGTAAAGAAAACCGTTGGTGACGTGGCGCATAAGGCCAGCGATCTTGCTGATAAGGCAATGGACAAAGTCCCGGACAACGTGAAGGAGACCGCCGGTAAAGTCTTCGACAAAGCCGACGACTTGGCGGACAAGGCCATGGACGAAGCAAAAGAGCTGGCCGGCGAAGTGAAGGAAGCTGCCGGTGGGCTGTTCGGCAAAATCAAAAAGGTCTTGGGCGGTGGCGACTAACCACCGATTTTCGCGCAAGTAGAATCGCCCCGGCCTGTGGTTCAGGCCGGGGTCTCCGGTTTACAGCGGTGGCTCGCTTCAGTGTACGAGGTGCTTTTGCTCTGTTAGACTTGGGCCGAGGTCGTCTGACCTCGCCGAAGCCGGAGGGGCGAATAAGCTAACGCTTTGCTCCGAGGCTGAGCGACAAGCTCAGATCCTACATCCTGATCCAGGCCCGCCTCCCGCTGCACGAAGACGCTAAATAGGCAACACAGCAACAAACTCCTAACAGAGCCCAGCGCAACGTGCGTCGCTTCGGTTTCCTGCCTTCCCCAGCCCCTGCCCCATGACCTTCCACGGCATCGACCCCTCCGCAGAAACCTTCACCGCCGGCACCTTTCCCCAAGTGGCCTCTGCCACCACCTTCGAGAACACCCCCGAGGGCGTCGCCGCTTTCGTTAAGACGCTTCCCGAAGATCGAACCGACTTCCTCGTCGGGGTAGAGAACACAGGCGTCTACAGCGAGACG
>JBGTDU010000085.1:0-31492 GCA_041748175.1 Rubricoccaceae bacterium | reverse complement strand
GGCGGACACGATTGACGGAACCATCCAGGACATGCGAGATGTCGACACGGGAACGATCCTCAGCCAGAATATTCCGGACGGGGAGATCTTCCGGTCGCGGGAAGCCGCCGAGCCATTCCGGGAAAGCATCTTCGTGTGGCGGTGGGGGATTTACGATGGCCCAACGTTTGATAACGAAGGCACGCCCGAGGTACCCCAATATATTGGCTTCGCCCCCACTTCGGACCCGGATGCCTCTCAATCCGGCGTCTGGCGATGGGTGGATTCGCCGCGCGGCTCCATTGACGCCGAGCGTGTGTACGGGATCAGCGCAAAAACGAACGCTCAGGACAATGGCAAATTCCTCCAGCGCTGCATCGACGAGGTGCTGGCGTCGGATGAAACGTGGCCCCGGCCTTCCAACGACCCTGGCGACGGCGACTCGTGGGTGGTCAATTTTCCCGCGGGGACCATCGAGCTTGATCCCCGCCGTCCCAACGGTGCCTCCAAATCCATCTCCTTCAACCGCAAAACACCCGACACGGGAGGCTGCGATCCTGGGCAGGAAAAAATCACGGTGGCAGGGCGAATCATCCTGAAAGGCCAGGGGCTGACGACCCAGCTATCGTACATCGGAGATCCGGCCAACCATGCCTTCAAAGTCGGAGGGTCGCCAAACGAAGTGTGGGCACCAGGATGTACGTTTCTTCACCTCGGTTTCTTTGGCCTGCGCGATCTGGAATTGCAAGCCGCCACGAATGTAAATAAAGCCGTCCTTCGCACGCAGCGAGCGAACGGGTCGAACATTTTCGAGAACGTCAAGATCACACAGTTTGGCAACGGCGACGGCGTGAACGCCAACGAAATCGTGTTCAATCGCTTTTCCCAGTTCACTGTAGGGCGGCTGAAGGATGAAGACCGTTTCCCAAACCCCCTCCAATCGAGTGGTCGAGGCATCTGGGCCCATACGGACGACGATTCCCCCTACTACATCAGCGGCCAGACCGTCCTCGATCGGGTGAGCGTCTTCGGCCACTTCGATAATGATCCCGCCAAGGTTCACCTCTTCGATGCCGGCATCGTGCTGGGTGACAACGACGGCGACGATACGCTGCTGGGCAGCGTCACCGGGTAGTTCATTAACGCTGAAACCTGCCAGGACGGTATCGTCTTCGGCAAGGGCGCGGTGAATATGGATTTTTCCGTGGTGTGGGTTGAGGGCAACTATAAAGCGGGCGTCCGTTTTATCGACGGCCCGAGAAACATTGCCCTCCGGCAGGTCTACACCTTCCAGTCGGCACCGCGTGTGCCGCCGACTTTTGAAGGAGATATTGTTCTTGGCAGGTCGGGCGGCACGGCGGCCGAGAACAGCTACAGCGGCATCACGATCGACGGCATCTTCCAGAACTTCCTCTATGGCCCGGCGGTGAGGCTCTTTCAGGCGACAGGAGCAGCAATCCGCGATGTCCGAGTCCGCAATATCTTTGTGGGCGTTCCATTCAACCCATCGCTTTACGAAGGCAAGCTTTTTGGCGGCGGGTCAGGGTCCGACGCCGGATCAGGACCGCCTCCACCCCCGGGAGTAGTTGTCCCCATTGCGGAGGCAATCGTTCAGTTGGATGACGGCACCTACGATGGACTGGTCGTTGAAAGCGTGCAGCCCTTCGCCGGCACTGCTGGATTACCGGAGAACACAAACGGCGAGATTGTTCAGCTCATCAACAGACCTGATCTCGTGGATCGGATCGTATTCAGCGGCCCATACGACGCGACATTCTCGTACGGTACGTACGAAATGCAAGGTCCTACCGTGGCTCGGCGCGGACTCACGCATACATCGAGCTACGCCATCCGACAAAACGACCCGATGTACCACCGGGTTAAAGCAGCGTCCGGCGTAACGACGATTACGCTGCCACGAATAACGAGAGTCTCCGAGACCATGCCAATTGAGCGTGTCGGCCTCGGATTCCACATCATGTGGGTCGGGGGGATTGGCCCTCTTGTCCAAGTGCTAGGGGCGACCGTTCCATTCACCGGCGGATCCTACGTCGCGCAAATCGTCGGTCTTCCAAATCCAGCCGGAGCCAACTCCCTTCGCTTCAATACGCAATACGCATACGTCCGCGTACGAGCCATCGCGGAGGGAACGGGCAACCCGTTCTGGGAGATTGTGGACTTCGCGGACATTGCACTATGAATCCAGATTCAACCCTCCTGGTCGCGAAATAGCCGTGCCGGTTGGCAGCACGATCCCCTCCACGTCCCCGAACCCCACCCGATAGCCCCCACCCTGCGCGTATCCGGTTATCGTGAGGCGGTCGCCGTCGAGGAGGAACGTGCGTTCTTCGCCGGTGGGCAGCGGGAGCGGCTTCTCGCCTCGCCACGAGAGCTCTAGCATGCTGCCGTAACTATCGGGCGTTTCGCCGCTGATGGTGCCGGAGGCCAGCAGGTCGCCCGGGCGGAGGTTGCAGCCGTTCACCGCGTGGTGCGCCAGTTGTTGCTCCGGGCTCCAGTAGAGGTTCCTCGCATTGGATTGCGAGATGCGGTGTGCCGTCACGCCGTCCGTTCGCATCTGCTCGGTTTCAAGGAGTACGTCCAGCGTGATATCCAGACAACGGGGTCCGGCCTGGCGGAGATACGGCAGCGGTTTCGGGTTGCCCGCCTCGGGCGTCTGCGGCTCGCCCATCACACGAAACGGAGCGATGGCGTCATAGGGGACGATCCAGGGGCTGACGCTCGTGGCAAAGTTCTTCCCGAGGAACGGCCCGAGCGGCACGTATTCCCACTTCTGAATGTCGCGTGCACTCCAGTCGTTGACCAGGACGAAACCGAAGATGTGCTCGCCCGCTTTTTCGATGGGGATTGGATGGCCGAGATCGTTTCCTGAGCCGATGACGGCACCAAGCTCCAACTCGAAATCGAGTTGGCGGCTCGGGCCGAAGACCGGCGCTTCATCGTCCTTCGGGCGGGTCTGCCCCATCGGGCGGACGACATCCGACCCACTGACGACAACCGACGATGCGCGCCCGTGGTAGCCAACGGGCAGGTGCAGCCAGTTGGGCATCAGAGCATTCTCGCGTCCGCGAAACATGATGCCCACGTTCGTTGCATGCTGCCGCGAGGCATAGAAATCTGTGTAGTCGCCAATCTCCATGGGAAGCTGCATCGACACGGCGGACCGCGGAACCAGTGCTCGTTCCAGCCGGTCGGCGTCGTCGCGCAGCGTGGGCGTGTCTGCATCCAGCAACTCCTGCAGTCGCGCTCGAACGGCCCTCGATGCGTGATGGCCCAGCGCCATGAATGCGTTCAGAGTTGGCTGGCCGAACGGGCGGGTTCCATTCAACTCGGCCAAATCCATATATCCGGCGTCCGCGAGAACGGCGAGATCCAGCACGTGCTCGCCTATCGCAACGCCAATGGCCGGCTGCTTCGTTCCCGGCCTACAAAAAACCCCGTAGGGCAGGTTCTCGATGGGGAAGTGGGAGTCAGGAGCGACTTCAATGAACGACGGCATGAATGGCTACAGGAGTTGAGAGATGGGACGGAACATAGAACTTGAGCATGACAGCTTCACTCGGAGGGCATCGCCATTAGTCCAAGTGCAGCGAGATCCTCGCGCGGCTCGTCAAACGAACACGAACCAAAACTTGTGGCAAAGCGCTCCCGGACTTCCATGATCTCTTCCGCGGACGCCCCCCATTCCGTCCAGCCAAAGCCGTCGTTTTCGAAAAGGAAGTGCTCGGCGTGCTCATCCGATAGCATGCGCGATAACGTTGAGGATTCAAAGTTGTGGAGGTCTGCGAGGATCGCTCCGCCGAAGACATTCAGAAACCCGTGCATCATCGCTTCAACCGATTCCTCGTAGCGGCGAAGAGGATGATGCAGGCCCGCCGTCGCCTTGAAAGGAATGCCTGCATCGCGGGCCATTAGCAGGGCGAAAGCGACGGCCTCAGCGTCGGGAAAGGCATCCGCCGTTACACCGCCGCAGCGCAGCTTCAGGCCGAAGGCGTCCTCGCCGATCGCTGAGTTCGCGTCGGCGATGGCCCGAGCGCTCGTCTCGATCCCGCGCTCCCACTTCTCTCCCATCAGCGGCGCTTCGAAAAATGCCCGACTCGGCGCGCGGAGCTTTTCCCGGAAATCTGCGTCGAGCTGCGCGAGGAGATCTGCCGTTGCGGGCAGGTCCAGATTTTCCGGTTGAAGCTTTATCTCAA
The DNA here is from genome assembly GCA_041748175.1 of Rubricoccaceae bacterium. GTDB lineage: Bacteria > Bacteroidota > Rhodothermia > Rhodothermales > Rubricoccaceae > JAHEJB01. The sequence continues at coordinate 27,299 of JBGTDU010000085.1, read as the reverse complement.
ACCGATCGGCAACAACCCTTCCTTCGTGGTGCATCTCAAAGGCACGCGCATCCAGCAGTGTTGATCGTGCGACTTCGAAAACATCTGCCCGAAGCGCCGTGTGCCCGAGCACGGAGAAGCGGAACGGCTCGCCCTCCTCAAACAAATCCGAATAGGCAGCTAACTCACCGAGCTTCGCCGCCGGAATGATAAAGCGGCCAAGCATCCAGGCGTCGTCGTCCTTTCGATAGCGCGCAAAATTGCGGATGGCCGGATCCAGTTCGAGCTCGGCCGGGGGAAAAAGGCCCGCGTAATCGATGAGGCCTTTCAGAAAAGCTTGGAGTCCGGATGTCATAAAATTCTACGGCAAACGATCGAAGTATGCGGCTTCAACGCCGCTGAAACGATCTTCCTGTTCCATTGAAATGGTCCCAGTCGAGGCCGAAATGCGCATTGCGGCAGTTCCGATTGCCAACGCGCGTTTGTGGAGCATTGAAGATAATCGTAGCTTCGCAGGTCTGTTCGCGCTGTTTTGTCGGGTGATGTTAAAGCCCCGCGGCCGGACGGATCCGGAATATTTCCCTTTCCCCAACCACCGCCATGCGTTTGCTCTCGCCCACACACATCCTCGTAGCGCTCGTTGCCGCAACTGCCTTGCTTGGAGGCGCCGACGGCTGTTCATCCGACCCCAACGTTGAGGGCGCCAAGCTGTACATCCGCTCGGAAGACTACCCGAATGCGCTCGAAGCCCTCGAGACCGCGCTTGCCGACAACCCCGACAACGTCGAGGCGCTGTCGCTGAAGGGGCGCGTCCTTTACCTGCAAGCCAAGACCGTTTTCGATCCGATTGCTCGCCACCCAATGGTCGAAGACATGATGGCCGCATTGAACCGCGCCGATGCACTGGCACCCGGTGACGAGGAAATTGCCAACATCCGCCTCGCCGCGTGGGCCGATGAAATGAACTCTGGAAGCAACCTTCTGCAGACGAGCAGCGGACAGGAGGGAAACCTGGCGAAGGCGGTCCGGGCGTTCCAGAACGCGATATACATCCAGCCAGACTCAGTCAGCGGGCAATACAACCTCGGCCTTGCCTATCTGGTGGACGGTAAACCTGACGACGCTATTGGTCCGCTTGAAGCAACCGTTGCCTCGGGAGACAGCGACGCCAACGCCTATGTCTATCTCGGCAGAGCCCTTCTTGCAACCACGAGCAACAGTTCGCGAGCGCTTGAGGTTTTGGAGGAAGGCTCCGAGCTCTTCCCCGAAGATCCTGCTCTCCGGGCCGAACTCCTCAACGCCTACGCCGCCACGGGCCAGGCCGACCGCGCTCTTGATGCCTACGAGCGGGCTGTCGCAAACGACCCGGACAATCCCGTGATTCGCTACAACTATGGGTCAACGCTGCTGCAGGCCGGGCGTTTTGATGAGGCCGTCGTGCAACTGGCGCGGGCCACCGAACTGGACCCTGAAAGCGCAAATGCACAGTACAATCTCGGCGCCGCGTATCAGAACAAGGCCACTGCGGTCAACGCGCAGTTGATTGAAACCGAAGACGACGGCGAGGCTCGGCGGCTGCGTGGCGAGCGCGACGTGCTCCTCCAGCAGGCTGCCCCCTACCTCGAGGAAGCCAGGAGATTGACCGAGGCCGGTGGTGAGAGCGCTTCGGATATCTGCAACGCGCTCTTTCAGGTGTATGCCCAGCTCAACCGGACCGACGAAGCCACCGAGGCGGGCGAATGCGCAGGCCACGATATGAATTAACCGACCAGTCGGACTTACATCGGCGGGGACGCGGTGAGCCTACCGCGTCCCCGTTTTTCTTGAGGATGGGCGCCACGGTTTATAGGTCGGCCTATTCTACCCTGTTACCGCCAGCCCGAACCCCCACACGTTTTGCTCTCATCGCCAACTGCGCCTGAAATCAACGACGCCGCCCCCACCAACAACGGCGTCGCAACTTCTCAACAGGGTTTCGGCACGCGCGCCGTCCATGCCGGGCAGGTGCCCGATCCGTCCACCGGCGCGATCATGCCGCCCGTTTACTTCACGAGCACCTATGTGCAGGCTGCGCCCGGCGACCATCAGGGCTACGAGTATTCGCGCGTCTCCAACCCAACGCGGACTGCTCTCGAAGGAAACCTTGCCTCTCTCGAAGGCGCCCGGCATTGCGTCGCTTTTGCATCTGGAATGGCATCGGTCGATGCGTTGCTAAAGACATTCCGGCCGGGCGACCACATCGTCTCCACCAACGACCTCTACGGTGGCAGCTTTCGATTGATGAAGCAGGTCTTTGAGCCGTTCGGGCTGCGGTTCACATTTACGGATCTGTCGGACCTGGACGCGGTCGCCGAAACAATAACGCCGGACACACGGCTCCTCTGGATAGAGACGCCGACAAATCCGCTGTTGAAGATCTTCGACATCGTCGGCATTTCCGAGCTGGCGCATAGTCACGGTGTCGCTGTCGGTGTGGATAACACGTTTGCCTCGCCGTATCTGCAGCAGCCGCTCGCACTGGGGGCCGATCTCGTCATGCATTCGTCTACGAAATACCTCGGGGGGCACTCCGATGTTGTGGGCGGCGCGATGATGACCAACAGCGACGAATGGGAAGAAAAGCTACGTTTCCTCATCAAGAGTGCGGGAGCCTCGCCGGGACCGATGGATTGCTTTCTCTTGCTGCGTGGCACCAAAACGCTTCACCTGCGGATGGAGCGACACTGCCAGAATGCTGCGTCGATCGCGCACTATCTCAGGTCCCATCCGAAAGTTTCTGACGTGCGATGGCCGGGCTTCGAGGATCACCCGGGGCACTCCATTGCCAAACGCCAGATGCGCGATTTCGGCGGGATGGTTTCATTCATTCTGAAGGACGATGCCCTCGAAACAGCCAATCGCGTGATGGCGGCTACCACGGTCTTCGCGCTTGCCGAGAGCCTCGGAGGCGTCGAGAGCCTGATCTCTCATCCCGCGTCCATGACCCACGCCTCGATCCCGGCCGACGTTCGCAGGGCCGCTGGACTATCCGATTCACTCATCCGGCTTTCGGTCGGTGTTGAAGACGAGAATGACCTGGTCGCCGATCTGGATCAGGCACTGTCAAAATCCTAGCTGGAGGATCGACCCGCCAAATTCCCACGCCTCTATTGCGTAGTTCGATCTTTGCAAGGTAGCCTGCCAACGGCATTCGGAAAACGAGACACCGACGATGGAAAGAGCCAAAGCAAAAAAGCGTGTCAACGAGATCTTTCTTGGGCGATTTGAGCGATGGGCTTTGCCGCGCATGGCGAATCGCCTGCCGCCCTGGATGACCCCCGACAAACTTACGCTCGTCGGAATTGCGGCGGCGTTTGGCGTTGGACTCGGCTTCTGGTTGACGCGGTACAGCCTGAACTGGCTCTGGTTTTCCTCAGCGATGCTTCTTTTGAACTGGTGGGGCGACAGCCTCGATGGGACCCTGGCTCGGGTTCGAGGCATCCAGCGAGAGCGGTACGGTTTCTATGTCGATCATCAGAGCGACGCCGTTTCGACGCTCTTCGTTCTAGGTGGGCTTGGCTTTTCGCCCCTGATCCATATGTCGGTGGCGATGGCCCTCGTCATTGGCTACTTCCTCATGATGATCCTCGTCAACATCGTCACCATCGTCCGCGACAAGTTCAAAATCTCTTTCGGTGGCGTTGGCCCAACCGAAACCCGGCTGATCATGATTACCGCGAACGTGGTGGTTTGGGCTTTCAACAATCCGCGCATTGGCCTTGCCAACCAAAGGTTGTCACTGTACGACCTCATTGGATTAGCCGGTGCCTCGTTGCTTCTCTTCGTCTATGTCGCGGCAAGCTTGCGAGAACGGGCGGAGCTGGCGGTCCTGGACCCAACGCCGGAGCGCGAGGATCGGTAGGACCAGCCTTCCGGGCGCGACCTATGGCCCGATTCGCACGGCGTCGCCAGTCCGAACTGGGCCTTCCTGAAGAACACGTGCGTACCAACGTGCCCACCCGGGCCGGCGATCTTCGTCGATGCGTTTGAACGCGCCGTCCTTGAAAAAGGCAGCAATCGTGTTGCACGGAGACACGGCCTTGACCAGCTGAAGCCGTGGGCCCTTTTCGTTGCCAATCGAAAGCACGGCACCCGGAACCATCTCGGCCCAGCTGATTCCACTGAGCGTGAGGTTTTCGCCAACCGCTCCAGGAAATATGGGATGGCCCTCTTCCTGCAAAAGGTGGATCCTGTCGAGCGAGTAGAGACAAACAGCGCGTTCCGGCCCACCGTGGATTTTAGGATGTTCGACGGCGTCGCCTTCCAATCCATGCGCAGAAACGAACGACTCGTGGACGCCGTGCTTGGGCACGCCGCCGTTCGACGTGCTGATCTGGAATACACGGCCTGGGTTCGCCTGATTCATAGAATTGAAGCTAGCGCTACCAGGCAGAGGCAGCGGACATCGAGGACTTGCCCCCGGTTGTCCAGGCTGAGCGGTTGCGAAACGCTTCCCACCATGAAATCTATCATAGCCCGAAAACCCTGTTCACCGTGAAGCCGAGCCGGATATCGCCATCGAAAAAATTGTCCGAGTTCTGTCCCAGCGTTTGTTGCTCGACGGCGTAGGGCGAGCCGGAGAGGAAGAGTTGAAATACGTGGCCACCCGTGTCGATAGCAACCCCTACCGCCATTGCATTGGCCGTACCATCCGAGCGAGGGCCAACAACCGGCACATATTCAGCCAGCAAGGACAAGTAGGACGATACCTGAAGTTGCGCTCCGAGCCCTATGGCAAAGACCGTGTTTTCCGGGGTCAGGAGGCCGTTTGGCGCACGTTGCACAAAGACCGTGTTGGCGTGGCCGACCATCGGCGCGACCTGCACGCTCAAGCGATCGGAGAACCTCCGAGCAATCAGCAGGGCTCCTCCGTAGCTCAGCCTGTCAACGAAATCCATGTCGTCTGAGTGGACCGTCGTTGCGGCTGCGTTGCCTGAAAGCGCGACCTGTAGTGGAATGGAGCCATTCGCCCGCTGCCGAAAAACGGTCAACTTCGAGCGGATATCATATTGCCTGTCGAACCGTGATCGGCCCACACCGACCGACAGCCAGTCCGTGACGCCCACGTCAATTCCAATTCGGATGTTGGCCGGGCCATCCAGGCCGAAGAGTCCTCCTGTACCAGCGCCGATGCTTGCGAAAGCGTGGTGGATGGTGACGTTGAGATTGCCCGCCGGAAGCGCCGTAACCGATTGGGTACTAATGATGGTCGGGGCCTTGAAAAGGTCCTCAACGGGAGGATGCGGATCGGCTCGGACTCGTTCAACTTGCCCCCACGTCGGCATCGCGACAAGAAGCAGAACGGTAAACAGGAGTGCTCGTCGAAGGGTCATCGCGATACCTAGCGGAGCGAAAGAAGAGCGTTGACGCGGACAGCCTGCACTTCATTCACCCGAACCACGAGTAGCCGGGGTGGTGTGATCTCGTAGTCCTTCAGGTTGATCTCCCAGTTGGCAATCATGCGGATCTGGTTGCCAGTTTTTTGAAGAGTGCCCGAGGCTGTGATCGTCCGGCTGACATTATGGATCTTGAACGAGCCCTGCACGCGAGCTTGTTGGGCACCTGATGCCTGCGGATTAAATGTGGTGAGAAGGCGTCCAGTGAACTCGGCAAATGGAAAACTGTCCGTCTCCAGCGTTTCCCGCATGTCCCTATCCCGCCGACCAATCCCGGTCTGGAGCGTTTCGAGGTCTACGAAAAAGTCGACGCTTCCGTCGGCGAGGTCGATCTCTCCGGAAAGGTGGTCCGACGTTCCTGTGAACGTATGCAGCGGAACGCGCGATGTGAATTCGACCCTCCCCGTCTCCGTTCCATACCGCTGCGCCTGGGCCGGGATGGCTGTGAACAGAAGCAAAAAGAAGAGAACCTGAATGCGGCGTTTCGGAAACATGGCAGTCGGAGTTAGTTGTTTTGCGCGCCTTGATCGATCCACCCGCGAATCAGGCCAATTTGTTCACCGGAGAGCGGCTTTCCGCCAAATGGCATCCGGACGCCAAACAGCGGAACGCCGCTGATTTTGTCGACGATCGGGCTGCCATCGGCGTCGAACGGCTGGATCACAAGCTCGCCGTACTGGAGACCAACGCTGGAGGCGGCTTCGACATAGCTCCCCAGCCGAACGCCATTCGTACCCGAACCTGCGTGGCAACCCGAAAGGGCACAACTTTGCTCGAAAATGGGGAAGACGTCGTTCGAAAACGAAACGGGGTCCGTCGGCTCGACAATATCAGGCGGACCCACAACGGTGCTTCGGCATCCCCCGACCAACAGAAAGACGATTGGCGCCAGGAGGCATCTCACAAGCTGGATTCTGGGCATGTCAGACCACATCAGCAATGCCTTGACGTGTTGAACTCTGAACAGAATACCTACGGGGCGGCCCATGACAAACAGGGCACGAATAAATGCCCTCGCGCTCGACGTTCGGTCGGTTGGGGTTGGACCGTTCGGCGTCTGAGGTTTCGTTTTCGCCGTTCGACGGCAGCGACATTCGCCTCAGAATTTTCTTTCGAGCCCGACAAAGATCAGCCTGCCGCCCAGCGCATTTTGGGCGTGGGCCGCAGTGAAAGCCTGGAAACTCAGCCCCACGCCGAACGGTCCTTGCACCGTCGCGCCGACGCCAACGAGGATATATCGCTGCAACTCGAATCCTTCCGGCTGCACAGTCGCCAGGCTATCGGGTGCGGCCGGGGCAGAGACCGACCAGTGAGCGTCAACCAGCGCCTGAAAGAGAAACGGGCCGAGCGTCGCGCCGCCTTCGGCGGAGAAAAGAAGCTCGTCGCCATAGCTTCGCCGGGCGTCTTCATCCGGCAGGCAGGATTTTCCGTCTGCGTCCATCAAATCATTCCCGCATCCGGTTGCGGTGGAAAAGCCGAAGGAGCTCGTGCGGCGGCGATAGCCCACGCCCGCCTGGACATAGCCGGGGAAAGGCCACAGGCTCCGCCCGATGTTTAGCGTGGCCTGGATGTCGAGTTGGCCGGGGCCAACAGCCGGGTCGTAGTTCCTCGTGTAACCCATCGGCACGCTGAGGCCGAGATTTGCGGCCAATACGGTCGGATTATCGGCGGCCAGCCCCAACGCCGGGCCGATGTCGTATCGCGCCGCTACGCTCGCCGAACCCCAGGCAAAAGACTCACGTTCGAACGTCGGATCGAACGTCTCGTCGGTCACATAGAGCCTTTTGTAAGGCACCGAGATGGCAACCGTCAGCCTGTCGGTTACCCCAACCTCCCCGTAGAAATACGTGCTTCGCTCCCGAAAGCCGCCATTGGTGGTTTCGTCAAATGGGACGACGCTGCCGCTTGCATCGTATCGCGACTTCGTCGATGAGAAGCTCTGAGAAACCTTTGCGTACACCTTTCCAGCTTCCTGCGCCCAGGCTTGAGCGGTTGCGGGCTCTACACTTCCCTGAAGAAGCCAGAGCAGACCCACGATGGCCAGAAACCGTTTCATTCCGTCAGTTTGCTCGGTTGACGGTCCAATCGTAGGCGAACTGAAATCCAGGCTCACCCAGTACGACCGCTCGAATTCCCGCTGTGTCGCGCCCTTCGAATATGGTCTGAATCGTCGCGAAGCCCGACCTGGAAGGGCTCATAACCTCGAGGAAATAGTTGCCGACCGGAACGCCTGTGCCATCAAAATCTTCGCCGAACCAGTCTATGAGGCTCGAAATGGCAACCTCGGCACCGTTGACATTGGCAAGTTTGGGGCTGTCGGCGAACTCTAACAGCGCCGTCTCCAGCTGATTTGAGACGACCGCCGCCCTGAAGGCCTCGTCGCGCAGCCTAGGGCAAGACACGGCTCCGCAATTGAGCCCGACGTGGATTCGCGGATCCAGCTCAGACGGCCGCAGCGCAACCAACCCCGCGGGCACAAGCGCACCATCCACGGTGGCCTGCATCCTCAGAATGCCGTTCTCAAGTTGGTTAAGCGTCATATTGAACCCGGCCACCCGAAACGGCGTCTGGAAAAACGGCTCGAACTGGCCTTCCGTTTCGATGTTGTTCACGCCAGGCGCGTCGAGGATATTCTTGAGCATCCGGACGTTGTAGGCGTTCAGGAAGAAGGCCAGCTTGTCGGCGTCGGATGATAGTTGGGTCGGGTCGAATTGCTCAACGGCCGCGAGAACGCTGTCGAACTCCGCCTGAAAACCTGATCTCAATAGCGCGTAATCCACAAGCCCACCCGCAGTAACCACCGCATCCAGGATCCGCGTGAGGGTCGCCTCGTAATCAACCGCCGCCGCTGGAGGTGGGCCGTCCGGCATAGGACCGGCATCCGGGGCCACCGTGCACGCGGCAAGCAAGAGTGCCAAAAAAGGAAACAGTGTCATTCGCAACGTTTGGAGCATGGCAAAAAAGTAGGCATCGACGATTCCTATCGACGGCGCCTATGATAAACTTTTCGGCTTATCAAGTTCTCACGCGGGAATAACCGCGTCGGCATTTACTCAGAAAAGGACGCCTGATCCTCGCCAGTCGGCCGGCCGCGAAGGCGCAGCGATTTTGCTGGTTGATTTAGGTCGTCCGTTGCCAGAATGATCGCCGCATCCAATTCGCCGCGACTGTTTAGCACGGCGTCCGCACGTTCAACAGAGACGGCAATCTCCACGATCTCGCCGGGGAAGATGAGACGAACCGGGTACGTCACCACAACGGCGGTATTGAACACCCTGGCTTCGTGGATCCTCAGTGGGCGCTCGCCTCTGTTCTGCATTCTGAAAACGTGCGCGAGCGGGCTCTCGGCCACGATGTTCTCGAAAGTAAAGGTGTCGGCATCGAAGACTACGCCGCCCTGAACCACGCCATTCTCGATGTTCACGGAGATGACCGTGCCCGTTATTCGAAGCGTGGAGTGGCCTTCAGCAGCACCGCGCGCCTGCACGCTTACCGTCTTGTTGAAGTCGCCGGGGCGCCCCTCCGAGTTATACGCTACCGTGATTTCGCCCATCGCGTTCGGCAGAACAGGCTCTGTGGAGTACGATGGAGCGGTGCATCCACAGGATGGCTGAACGTGGCTGATCGTCAGCGGCTCGTCGCCGGTGTTTGTAAATCGGAAGGTGTAGGTGGGCGTTTCACCTTCGGTGATTGAGCCAAAATCGTGGGTTTCGGTTTCGAACGTCAGAACGCCTTGCGCGTCCGCATGGCTTCCCACGGCCACCATGAACACCACCAGGAGGAATCGAAGTGCGCTGCGCATTGGGGGGATCTGTCAGTAGCTGAGTAGGCTCCGCGCCGCATTCAGGACATCCTCGTCTTGAGGAAGCACATCCCTTTCGAGCGCGTCGGCGTAGGGCGTCGGATTGAAAGTTCCGGCTAGCCGCTTGACCGGAGCGTCGAGGTGCTCGAACGTCTTGTCGGCCACTTGCGCAGCGATCTCGGCGCCGAATCCCATGAACTCGTGGTCCTCGTAGGCGACGAGCACGCGGTTCGTCTTGCGAACCGACTCCAGGATGGCTTCCGAGTCAAAGGGAAGGATGGACCGAATGTCGATGATCTCGACGGAAACCCCTTCCTTTTCCAGCGCCTTGGCAACGTTCAGGGCTTTGTAGACAATGGCGCCCCAGGTCACAATCGTAAGATCGGTCCCCTCACGCACCACGCGCGCCTTTCCGAAGGGAACGAGATAGTCCGCGTGGGGCTCCGGACTCCGGGCTGGGCCTTGACGATATAGCGCCTTGTGCTCGAGGAAGAGCACGGGGTCATGGCAACGGACTGCCGTTTTCAAAAGTCCCTTTGCGTCGGCAGCCGTACTGGGCATGACCACCTTGAGCCCTGGAAAATGACCAAAGATGGCCTCGACGTTCTGGCTGTGGCAAAGGCCCCCGTGGATGTAACCCCCGCAAGGGACGCGGATTACCATCGGGCAGGCCCACGTCCCGTTCGACCGGTAGCGGAAGGACGAAACCTGGTTGCGGATCTGCTGCATCGCCGGCCAGATGTAGTCGGCAAACTGGATTTCCACGACCGGTTTGAAACCGGCGACGGAGAGCCCAACGGCGGAACCAACGATGGAGTGCTCGGCCAACGGCGAATTGAAACAGCGATCCGAGCCGTGTTTCTCAGCGAGCCCCCGGGTAGCTGTGAAGACGCCGCCTTTGCCGCCGCCCACGTCCTCGCCATAAACGAGAACGCGCTCGTCGCGCGCCATCTCTTCATCGAGCGCGTGGTTGATGGCATCGACCAACACGACTAGGTCGCCCTCGGGGCCGGGCTGCTCATAAACGAGCTCATCCGCACCCTCGTAATAGACGTGCGTTTTCGACTCCGCCGATTCCGGCTGCGTTTCAACGGATTTCGTCAGGTCGTCAATCTCGGACGACACCTTCTGGCGCATTGTCGCCACGTCCGCCTCGGAAATAACGCGTGCCTGGACAAGCTGCGCGGCCAGGCGCACGATGGGGTCGCGTTCCCGGTCCGACGCGAGTTCCTCCTGCTCACGATACTTGCTGTGGTCGTCGGACGACGAATGCGGGAGCAATCGTACGACATTGGCGAGAAGCGCGACCGGCCCTCTCCCCGAACGAACGTGATCGACGGCGGCCTTACCTACGGCAAAAGTAGTGAAGAAGTCGGTCCCGTCGTAGCGCGCGCGGGTGAGACCGGGGTAGCCGCCGAGCATGGGGTAGATGGATCCGCCCGCTGTCTGCTCGGAGACCGGAACGGAGATGGCGTAGCCGTTATCCTGAATGTGGAAGAGCGCGGGAGCCTGCGCACGCGCCGACCAGTTGAGGGCCTCATGAAACGCGCCCTGGCTCGTGGACCCTTCCCCGCCGGAGATGTACGTAATCTGGTCAGTGCCGTCCCGCTGGGAGGCCAATGCAAGCCCAACGCCCGGCATGAATTGGGCGCCCACGGAGGACGACGTGGTCATGATGTTCAGTTCGCGGTGGCCGAAATGCTCGGGCATCTGTCGGCCTGCGCCGTTCGGATCCCCGGCTTTGGCAAAGTGGGCTTGCAACGCATTCTCCGCAGTAAACCCGATTGAAAGCGCCATGGCCAGATCGCGGTAGTAGAAGCAGAACCAGTCGTGGCCGCCTTTAAGATGAAATCCGAGACCAACCTGGGCAGCTTCATGGCCCGACGCTCCGATGTGGAAATAGCCTTTGCCCTGTTTGAGCAGCGTCAGCATCTTCTCGTCCAGCCGCCGCGAGGTCATCATCATACGCAGCGCGGCCTTCAGCAATTCGGGGTCGAAGTCCTTTGGGCCAAGAGGAGTAACCTGGAGATCTCCCTCGTAGTCGACGAGAGCCGCTGCCGTGGTAGGCGCGGCCGGGGATCCATCTGCGCCGTCTCCCGGAGAAATGAGATCGCTTGTCTTAAACCGAGCCTCTGTATCGGTGGACGCCTTGGTCGTGTCGCGTTTCATCAATCGTGGCAGAATTGTGCGCCGCGGATGAGGGAAGCTCCGTTGCGCCAGAACATCATGGCCGGGCCGCCAATATAACCTTCCCGATGTGTTCGCTCGGTCAAAGAACTATAGCCCGTCAACCGACCGACCGCCAGGAGAAGCGGAGGCATCCGGTGTGATGCTGGCCGGGGAAATTGTCGGGGGCGTTGGCGTTGCGGGCTTTTCTTCTGTACTTGTCAAAGACGTGTTTTCGCAAATTGCCTGGCGCTCTTGTCAATGATGGGAATACCGTGTTTGCAACCTTTCGCACGTTCTCTGATGCGTGTCGAGTCGTTAGAGGACATCATCCGGCGGATAATCCGTGCGCCCTTGCTTCCGGCGCAAAAAACTCGCACCTTTAGCTGTTGCTCTACTTCCGTCCCGGCTTGCCACTGTTGCCATGAACCGTACACTTTTCATCACCACGGCCCTTATCCTGGGCCTGATCGTCCCACTTTCGGCGGCGGCGCAGAATGCGGCAGGTGAGCGCGTCATCCGCTCGTGGATCGATACCGTCAAATTGGAAAACGGATCACGCGCTGAGTGGACGTTCGCCGTTTCGTACGACGCAGACGCCGGGGAGTACGCGAAGACGATCACGGACGAAAGCGGCGTGCTCGTCAGGCGTTCAGTGGAGACCACATCGTTGATCGGCCCAAATGATGAGGAGATAGAGACGGCCCGTGCCATCATCTTTGCCGACGCTGAATTGAAGTCGCTTTTTGAGCACGCGGCGAACCCGGCGCTCGAGGGCGGCTTCATCCTGCAACGCGAGGAAGGCCATCCGTGTGGACCCGGCTCGCGATGCCTTCAGTTTGACATGTTCGATGTCGATGTGGCCGCGCGGCAGGTCAATCGCATTCGGTATGTGGTGGTGAATTTGCGGGACCATTCGCTCGTCTCCAGAGACTTCAACCCGTCGACCGACGGCAATGCAACGCGGTTCAACGGCAACCCCGCCCCGACCCGATAACAGCCCCCTGGCGCAATCCAAACTGACCATGCGTACGACTACGTACTTCTTTCTAGCAGCACTCGGGCTTTCGCTTTCCGCTCGCCCTGCCAACGCGCAGGTAGATGTCACGTACTCTTGTGGCGCCACGCCTACGGGGCACGCTGAATGGCCCTCCGGGAGCCCACTGTGGACGTTTGACTTCGTCAATGCCCCTCAAAGCTCAGGAGCAAATGGGTCCGGCCTTGAACTCCGGAATGTGTATTACGACGGCCACCTTGTTTTCGGCACCGCACACGTACCGATCCTGAATGTGGAGTATGATGGCTCTGGCTGCTCGTGCTTTCGCGACTGGTTCTATCAGGAGGCGGGGTTTGCGGCAGACGGCATTCAGCCCGGGAGCTGCCTCGCTCTCTCTACGCCCGGCATCGTAGAGACGACCTGCGATTCGAATGAGGCTGGAGGCTCGGGTGGCGACCCAGGCTCGTTCACGGGTACCTCATTTGAGGACTTCGGCAACGAGTTGGTGCTAACGAGCAACCAACAGGCTGGTTGGTACCGGTACCGCATGAAATGGCATTTTTATGTTGATGGAAGGATCTGGCCAGAGTTTTCATTTTCAGCGGCTTCAGCTACATGCACAAACCAAAATCACCGGCATCACGCCTATTGGCGGTTCGACTTCGATCTGGATGGAACAGATTCCGATGTGGTCAAAGAAATCAACCCTACCGCAGGGACCGAGACAACGTTCGTAACCGAAGATGTCCGTACGTGGGGGAATCCTTCTGAAGGCATATTCTGGGACGTACGCGATGCGAACACTGGATTCGGGTACCAGATCGTACCGGGCTCAGAAGATTTGCTGCTGCCCGTTGATAGTTTCTCAAAATTGGATGCGGCGATTGCTGTATATGATCCGGATGAGATTGATGACGGTGACGCGAGCCTAGGTGATTGCGCGATCATCATGGATTCTTTTCCTGATTACGACGGCAATCCTCCCATTGTAAACGGAGAGTCGGTAATGGGAGAAGACATCGTCTTCTGGTACCGCTCCAGTGCAGTGCACACAAGCGGCAATCCTTGGGAGTGCGACATTGTGGGACCAACGCTTTTCCCGATTTCGGCTACGGACACGACCGGACCCCCGCCCGGCGAGGAACTGCCGAATGGATATATCCTTGAACGCGCCTACCCCAACCCGTTCAACCCGAGCACGACCCTCCGCTTCAAGGTAGCGGAGGGGCAGAATGTCACGGTGGTGCTGATTGATGCCCTTGGCCGCCAGGTCGCGGAGCTCTTCAACAGCTACCTGGACGGTAACAAGTTCGAATCCGTTCGTGTGGATGGCTCCAACCTGCCAAGTGGCGCCTACACCGTCCGTCTAGACGGAGAGAGTGTACAGGGTTCGACGCGGGTGGTGCTGATCAAGTAGCCATTCCTTTCAACATCACAGCTCTTGCGCCCCGCGTCGACTTTTCGACGCGGGGCGCTTCGTCATAATTGCGGGTTCTCTTTCCATAGGCCCGCAGTCCACGGCGACGGGTTGACAGGGCGACAATATCGACACCCGTCGGCAAATCAGGAAAACGACGTTGCATGCAACGTCGCTACGACAGACGGCGAGATTTGCGAACACCAGCCCGGGCTCCCGGCCACTCCCACGTCCCGCCGAGCATTGTGAGCGGCGACGGCGTGGCACACGTGGTTAGTTTGGCGGATTCCTTCCGAGATCTCCGTGACCTACGACGTTGCCATTATCGGTGGCGGAATAGTTGGACTGGCAACTGCGTATCGGCTTCAGGCGATGCGTCCAAATCTGCGAATCATCCTGCTCGAAAAGGAATCTTCTGTCGCTCGCCATCAGACAGGGCGCAACTCGGGAGTTCTCCACGCGGGCGTCTACTACCGCCCGGGCTCTGCAAAGGCTGCACTGTGCGGACGCGGAAAAATTGAGATGGAGGCTTTTTGCGAAGCCGAGGGCCTCCCTTTTCGGCGCTGCGGGAAGGTTATCGTGGCCGTGACAGAAGACGAAATTCCGAGGCTGGAAGCGCTTCGGATCCGCGCGACGGCGAACGACGTCCAGGTGCAGCGCATTGGCCCGGAACGCTTGAAGGAGATCGAGCCTTTCGCCGCCGGAGTGGCCGCCCTCCACGTCACGGAGACCGGCGTGGTCGATTTTTCCGCCGTTGCCAAACGACTCGCCGAGCGCGTGCAAGAACGAGGCGGCGAAATCCGGACGAGCGCCAAGGTATTGAGCGGGACTGAAGGAAACGGGTCAAGCATTCTCGAAACAACGGTCGGAGCCTTCGAGGCGCGCGTGGTAGTGAACTGCGCGGGGCTTTGGGCGGATCGGGTCGCCACCCTGTTCGGTGTCCTGCCCGGGCTCCAGCTTGTTCCCTTTCGTGGTGAGTACGTCGAGCTCTCGGAGTCTGCCCGGAAATTTTGCCGAGGGCTTATCTACCCCGTTCCCGATCCCGCCTTTCCCTTTCTCGGCGTTCATCTTACGCGCTTGGTTGACGACCATGTCGAGGCCGGGCCGACGGCCGTCCTGGCGTTTGCGCGCGAGGGATACAAACCCGGAACGGTCCGGCCGCGCGAACTCGCCGAAGTCCTCGGATACAGAGGGTTCCGTCGGCTCGCCCGTAAGCATTGGCGGAACGGCCTGACTGAGATGCGGCGCTCATTCTCCAGGCGCTCATTCTTGACGGAGCTCCAGCGCCTCGTCCCGGCCATCAGCGCCCAAGACCTCCTCCCCTCTCCGTCCGGGGTGCGCGCCCAGGCTGTCCGCCCGGACGGCTCGCTGGCCGACGACTTCATCATCGAGACCACGCCTCGCGCTGTGCACGTCATCAACGCGCCCTCGCCGGCAGCCACGGCGTCGCTGTCTATCGGAGAGCACGTGGCAGATATTGTGCTGGAGCGGTTGCGCTGAGCGCTACTCGTAGTGGCTCCACATGCGGATCACTTTTACCGTCCGCCCTTTTTCGAATACCTGATAGACGAGCCTATGCTGAATGTTTATGCGCCGCAAACAGGCACCCTTGAGATCCCCGACCAGTCTTTCAAATGGCGGCGGAGATTGATATGGACGCATTTCAATACTTCCAGCAGCGTCTTTCCTTGAGGGCACAAGTTCGAAGATGCCAGCTTTTTTGCGTCCCTCTTCGCCTGCTCCGTGTAGACAAGTTGCCAACTCACCTGTCTAACTCCTCGTCGCACTCCTCGATGGGTTCCTCCAACCCTACGCGTATCGATTCCCTCATGCCCGGGATGGAAAGAAGATAAAGGGTTTCTTGGACTGCTCGCCAATCCTCCTCGGACACGAGGATGGCGTTGCCATTCTTTCCGGTAATTTGCACAGGAATATGGGCCTCCGTTACCTCCTGAAGAAGACTGAATAGCTGTGATCTTGCTCGGCTGACTGGCAATGTGCGCATGGGCTTAGTTCTCCGTACTCGTACGACAGGTCACCCGGGGTACGGGTTCCTGTGCCACCTCTAACCAAGTTCCAACGGCCCGCTTGCCAAGGCGCTCAATCGCGCGGGCTCCTCCGTCGAGCAATCGGTCCCGTGCAGTCCTTGAAGCGCGCCTTCCAATGCGTAGAGGAAGCGCCGATTGAAATCTCTCGGAAAGCGGAGTTTCAGGATTTTGCACGCCAGAACCGAACCTGTCTCAAGCAGCGCCTCCGGTGTCTCGATCCCGACGGCACTCTGTCTTTCCGCGCTCTTGGGGCCAAGATTCCGGAGTTCGGCGATCGAATCCGGAGGATCCTTCACAGCGGGACGGGAAGCGGATTGGCGACTCCGCCGTCCCCCGGGACCTCTTCAGCCGCTGATGGCAAGGTCTCGGCCAGGGGCAGCTCGAACCAGAAGCGGGTGCCGCGCCCCTTCGTGCTCTCCACGTGGATGGTTTCGCCGTGTGCTTGCAAGATTTGTTTGACGATCGATAAGCCCAGGCCCGTTCCGCCCATTTTCCGGCTCCGAGCGGCGTCCACGCGATAGAAACGCTCGAAGATGCGGTCGAGGTGCTCCTGCGGGATACCGCGCCCCGTGTCGATCACTTCGATGCGGGCCTTGTCGAGGTGGCGCCTCATCCGGCAACGGACGCTCCCTTCGTCACTGTAGGCTATGGCGTTGTCGATCAGATTGGTGAGCACCTGGCGGATTCGGCTTCGGTCGGCGAGAACCTCAAGCGCGGGATTGTCCCACGATAGTTCGAGGCCC
Source organism: Rubricoccaceae bacterium (assembly GCA_041748175.1). GTDB lineage: Bacteria > Bacteroidota > Rhodothermia > Rhodothermales > Rubricoccaceae > JAHEJB01. The sequence goes on along the minus strand of JBGTDU010000085.1, from coordinate 10,712 downwards.
TTCTCGTCGGCGTTCGGTTGCAGAATCTCGGCGACATCATCGATCAGATCCTGAATGTCAAAAATTTCAGGATGGATGACATCTTCGCGGTATTCCAGCTTGGCTATCTCGATCAGATCGCTGAAGAGATTGTTCAGGCGTTCCAGATTGATCAGGCCTTTTTGTGCGTAGCGCATCCGCTGTTCGGCCGGAAGTTTGTCGGAGCCCAGCGCTTCGAGGTAGCCAAAGACGGCGAAAATCGGGTTTTTGACCTCATGCGAGACATTTCCGATGAACTCGTTCTGCACGCGGTGCATACGCTGGAGTTCGTTGATGTCCGACCGGAAACGCCCCGCCATCCTGTTCAGGCTCCGAGCGAGGTCCTGAAATTCGGCGGCTCGCGTCCTTACGCGAATGGGCCGATCCAGCTCGCCCTCGTTGATTCGCCGGGCATTCTCCGCAATCGCCAGGAGTGGCTTGTTTACCTGCCGCGCGGCTATCCACGCTCCCAGGAGGGCGAGTACGAGCGCCAGAGCCATGCCAATAATGAGCGTCGCCTGAACCCTTTGAACGGCGCGGTAGAGGGGCGTCGATGGCTCACCCAGGCGGATGATCAACTTGGAATCGGAGCGAAACGACGCGACGTACAGCATCGTTGGGCCCTCGTGATCGTCGGTCTGGCGCTCTGCATAGCCGACGCCGGTTCGCCGGGCGGCCCGAATCTCCGGCTGCCCGAAGAACTCCCGGTCGATGTCGCCAATGAACCGTCGCCACACCTGTTCGGTTGTGTCGAGGCGCGCAACGGCAACCTCTCGCTGCGTTACTCCGGCAATATTTCCGGCGAGGGCCCTGACACCGGCGCCGTCCGGCTCGGCTTCGAGCAGCACGGCAACGCGCTCAACCTCTTCGCGCAGGGTCTCGCGCGCCGCCTCGCGAACCTGGCTTTGCAGCACGATAAACGAATAAGAACCAACCCCAACCACTGCCAGCCCTACGAAGAAGGCAAACGTGAGCATCATCCACGTCTGCGTAGACGCCCTGCGAGGGAAGAACAGGTTGCGAATGGTTCTCCAGCGAAGCATGGCAGCAATGGCGTCTTTCGTACGGCGTAGCGCTCCGCTCCGGATGAGGGTTTCGCGCTACGCGCCACGCATTGCCGCGCTACACCTCGGCAGCTGCTTCCTCTTCAACGAAGCGATAGCCAACACCGCGTACGGTCTGGATGTGTTGCGCAAATGTGCCAAGTTTTTCGCGAAGGTTTTTGATGTGCGCGTCAACGGTGCGCTCGGTGACCATCATGGCGTCCTTCCAGATCGTCTCCAGAAGTTGCTGGCGGGTAAACGCTTTTCGTGGGTGACGCACGAGGTAGCGGAGTAATTCGAACTCCGTGAGCGTAAGGCCCAGGTCTTCTCCTTCGAGCGTGGCGCGATACTCGTCCTCGAATATGATGAGGTTGTTGACCGTGAGAATCTTGCTTTCCTCTGTGCCTGTCCGTCGAAGGACGGCGCGGATGTTCGCAAGAACCACCTGCGGACTGACGGGCTTCTTCAGGTAGGTGTCACCACCAGCCGTGAGCCCTTCCAGTTCATCCATCTCCTCTGTCCGTGCGGTGAGGAAGAGAATTGGGATCTTCTCTGTCTCCACGCGCCCTCGAAGGCGCCGTGCGATTTCAAGCCCGTCCATGCCAGGCAACATCACATCGAGGACAATGCAGTCGATGTCGGGCGTCGCTTTGGCGAGTGCTTCATCGCCGTCGTACGCGGTGAGAACATTATAGCCTTCCTGGCGAAGGAAGTGGCTGATGATTTCAACAACGTCTTCTTCGTCGTCGACGACGAGGACGGTAATCTCGTTTGGGGTGGAAGTAGCCATGTCGGGGGTGATGCTTAGGGAAGGAATGCTTTGTGAATATACAGGGCGGCGCTGAAACACGCGCTGTTATTTGAACCCTTTATTCAGCCATACGCCAGCGGGGCGATGTCCGGGGATGTTGATAGAGGTTGACGCGAGCCGCTGCTTTGAAGCAGCCTGGTTGCCGTCGACTTACGATCTCAGTGGCCCGTCAGCCGTGGTAGATTCGTGGTACACGATGGGTAAGTCCGCACGTCAGCTCGTAGGCGATGGAGCCTGCCGCCTCGGCGAGCGCACCTGCGGATGGACCGCCCGGACCAAAAAGCACGACATCGTCGCCGATGCGAATGCCGCGGGACGCCTCGCCAAGACCGATGTCGACCATCAGCATGTCCATACAGACCCGGCCGACAGTGGGAAAGATCGCGCCGCGTATGCCCACGCTTCCACAATTGGAGAGCGATCGCGGGATACCATCGCCATAACCCGCCGAAATGGTGGCGATCCGCGTTGCGCGGTCGGCCACCCACGTTCTGCCGTACGAAACCGAATCGCCCGGCTCAATCGTTCGGAGATGTACGACGCGCGAGACGAGACGCATCACCGGACGGAGATCGGGCTCGTCCGTGCCCGGAAACCGACTTACAACCAGCCCAAAAAGCGGCCCACCAACACGAACGATTGTTCGGCCTCGCGCAGTCTCAGGGATGTTTAACAGCGTTCCGCCGTTGGCGACGTGCATGACCGGCGGAGGGTTTTCGAGCGATGCAACGAGATCATCGAAGCGGCGAAGCTGCTCCAGTGTAAAGGTGCGGTCCACCGTGGCGAAGTGTGTCCAGATGCCTTCGACAAAAACTCCCGGTGCGGCCTGGAGCCGGCTGAGCGTTTCCGGCACTTCATCGGGAAGTAGGCCGAGACGCCGCATTCCCGTATCCACTTTCACGTGTACCGTCAGCGGCACGGTTTGCATCGCCATTGCGACAACTGCCTCCGCAGTTTCTACCGACGAGACGGTCAGCGTGAGGCCATGGCGAACGTAGACGGGGATGGCCTCAGGAATTGGCGCGCCTAGCACGAGAATGCTTTGTTCGATCCCTGCATCGCGTAGCTCCGTGCCTTCCAAAACCGTCGCTACGGCGAAATGCCGAACGCCCTCCGCAGCGAGAACCCTCGCCACCGGGACGGCCCCGTGGCCGTACGCATTGGCTTTTATGGCAGCCATCAGTTCCGCTTCGCCCGCATAGCCGCGCAGAACGTGGACGTTGTGCCGGAGGGCGTCGAGGTCTACCTCGGCGCGGACGGGATGCAGGTCGTGCGGCTGCGGAGAAGCTGACATCATTCCAGGCAATCTCCCTCGATCCCTTTCACCAGACAAGTTGCCATCGCGAGGATAAACGTATTCCGTATCAGCCGAGATCGCACGAATTAAATCCCCGACGCGATGAGCAACTCGATGTCCCGATGCGGCATCCCGAACATAGACGCGAGGCTTTTCTTCGTGAGGTGCCGACGATAAACGTATGTGCCGGTACGCAGGCTCACGTTGGTCCATAAGGCGTCGTTGATGGAAGCGGCCTCGCCAATTTCCAGCAAGTAGGGCACGAGCACATTGGTCAGCGCGAAGGTTGCGGTTCGCGCAGCATTGGAAGGCATGTTGGGCACACAATGGTGGATGACCTCGTGCTCAATAAACGTAGGCTCGGCATGGGTGGTGGGTCGGCTCGTCTCCACGCATCCGCCCTGATCGATCACCACATCAACGATCACCGACCCGGGCCGCATGGAGGCAACCATGTCCTCCGTAACGAGCATCGGTGAACGCTGGCCTTTCGCCATCATCGCGCCAATAACTACATCGGCGCTTTGCACGGCGTGGCGCACGTATTGCGTGTTGGCCACGGCAGTCGTGACGCGGCGGTCCAGATAGTGTTCGAGCGCGCGGAGGGATGGCAAGTCGGTATCGAGCACGATCACGTGCGCACCGTAACCCAGGGCAGTTCGGGCCGCCCACTCGCCAACAACGCCAGCCCCAAGAATGACAACCGTAGAGGGCGGAACACCCGAAATGCCGCCGAGCACGACACCGCGTCCACCCGTAGAGCCTTCTAGATACCGCGCAGCGGTCTGGATCGCCATCACGCCCGAAATTTCGTGCATCATGCGCACGATCGGCAGTGTGCCATCGGCGTCGGTGATGAACTCGAAGCCGATCCCGGTGACCCGCAGATCCATGAGGCACTGGAGATAGTCCGGGGAAATCCCGCCCAGATGCAAGGCGGAAATCAGCGTCTGTCGCTCTTGAATGAGCTCCCGCTCACCGGCGTTGGGAGGGAAAACCTTGACGATGAGATCGGAGCAGGAATACAAGTCCGAGGCCGACGAGGCAATATGCGCTCCTGCTTCGCTGTACTCGGTGTCAGAAAAATGTGCCAGATCGCCCGCTCCTGCCTGGATGAAAACCTCATGCCCGGCAGCCGTCAAAATGCCCGCCGCGTAGGGTGCCAGAGCAACGCGCCGCTCGGCGTTCTCCGCCTCGCTGGGCACACCAATGTGCAGCCGACGACTGCGCTCGCCGACAGCCAACTGCTTCTCCAGAGGCAGCAGGCTCTTCTCTATCTGGAGTCCCTGGATGGCGGGAATTTCCATGTGCTGCGCGAATCCGGGCCGTGGAACAGAGGCTGGGAAGGTACGAAGCAGCACGTTTACCCACACGGTTCGACCCGGCGCATTGTCCAGTCTTGCGGCTGGAAAGGTGCCCTATCCAACGCCACACAGAATGCGTAGGTTAGAGCAACGGGAGCCCTCTACCACTTCAGTCGCCAGCGATGTACCGCTCAGTCTTTTGCCTTTCTGCCCTCGCAATCGCGCTTTCTTCCAGCACGTGTGCACAGGATCCGATCATCCAGCTCACCAATCCGTTTCCGAACCTGTCGTTTACGAGCCCCATTGACCTTCAGCACGCCGACGACGGGTCGGACATACTCTACGTGGTAGAGCGGGCGGGCTTCATCCGCTCGTTTGAAAACGACGAAGCGACGGCGTCCACGACAACCTTTCTTGATATTCAAACGCGCGTCGCGGCGAACGGGGAGGGCGGTCTGCTGGGCCTTGCGTTCCATCCGGATCACGAATCCAATGGATTTTTCTACGTGGACTACACGACGACCGGTGCCTTTCGGACGCGCATCAGCCGTTTTTCGCGTGATACCAACAACCCGGAGGTCGCTGATCCGAACAGCGAAGTCGTGCTCCTTGAGGTAAGTCAGCCGTTTGACAACCACAACGCGGGGCAAATCGCCTTTGGGCCGGATGGCTATCTCTACGTCACCCTGGGCGATGGCGGTGCCGGTGGCGACCCTAACAACCACGGCCAGCGCCCAACGACTCTGTTGGGGTCCATTTTGCGCCTTGATGTGAACGGCGGAGGCGCTCCGCTAGACTGCGGCTCCGGCACGGGTGCCGCCACGATTCCGGCGGACAATCCACTGGTAGACGGAGCAGGTGGCGATTGCGACGAGATCTATGCATACGGCGTGCGCAACCCCTGGCGGATGTCGTTCGACCCGGCCACTGGCGAGTTGTGGGCCGGAGACGTCGGCCAGAGTGCGCGAGAGGAAATTGACATTATCGAAGCAGGTGGCAATTACGGATGGAAGAAGTACGAAGGCACCAATTGCTTTTCGCCACCCTGCGACCCCGCCGGGATGACGTTTCCCGTCTGGGAGTACGCGCACACCGGCGGCAACTTCTCGATTACCGGCGGCTATGTCTATCGTGGCCTGGCCATCCCCGAGATTTCCGGGAAGTACATCTATGGCGATCTGGGGGGGCGAATTTGGTCGCTCGATACGTCGGGACCTAACCCCGTGAACGAGGAAATCGGCTCGGTAAACGAAGGGCAGTTCTGTGCCTCTGCTTATTGCCTGGCTTCGTTTGGCACCGACGAAAAGGGTGAGATTTACGTGCTGACCATCAACGGCCCGATCCGCAAGTTTATCCGCGTCCCGCCCACCGCCGGGGAAGAAGCCCCGACGACGCTGGAGCCGCTTCTCGACATCCACGGCCCGAACCCGGTCAGCGACCGAACGTCGTTGCGATTCCTCGCGCCGACCGCGGGACCCGTCTTCCTGGCGGTTTACGACCTGTTAGGCCGCGAGGTGATGCGGCTGTTTGATGGGCAGGTGCACTCGCTCACACTACGCGAAGTCTCACTTGATGCCAGCACGTTGCCGACCGGCGTCTACGTCGCCCGGTTGATCGTGGGCGGGTTCGTTGCCACGAAGAAGTTGACGGTGGTGAGGTAAGCGGTTCCGTGGACGCTTGCGGTGATATCGGGTTAGGGCGGGATGGCAACAGGCTTGAGGCGGCCGCCCAGTTGTTGAGGCCGCCCGTTTGGGGATGCCGCCTCGGTCGGAGATGCCTTGCGAAGAATCCCCATGGTGTCATGCTGGATTCATTTCAGCATCTCAAGCGTCGCCCACGCGCGTGGATCCTCAATGTCTTCCCGTGCCGGATTGTCTGGATCAGGATCTGAGGCGCACCGCGGGAAACAGGAAACACGTGGATCCCGAACACCCATCTATCGTGTCATCCTGAGGAGCTCGCGACGAAGGATCTCCAAGCCCGAGCATTAACACAGGCCCCAAAGTTGGGAGATCCCTCACTTCGTTTCGGGATGACACCCTGGGGAGGTCACGCGGAGATCGGAGTAAAAAAGTCCCCCGTCGAAGGGGGGCAGAAGAGGCCACTTTGCGAAGCTGAGGAACCACAGGGGATGTCCGGATTGGCAGGCTGCCTTATAGCCTGATGGTACAACACCCCTCCCCCCTGCGGGGTACTCCTCCCGCATCAAGTGCGGGACAGGCTCTGAAGGGGAGACTTCTTAGCGCCGCACCGTCACCAACCGGCTTTCCCCTCCGGCCCGGACGATATACAGCCCCGGCGGCAGAGCCGAGACATCGATATCCGTTGGTGTGCGGGTTCGCAGCACCGCTCGACCCAGCACATCGTACAGCACAATCTCCTCACCCAAAGCCACACGCTCTACGGCAATCTTCTCTGTAGCCGGGTTGGGATAAACCCGCAGGCCGGTCTCCTCGCCCGGCGGCTCCGGCCCGGGCTCGGTGGCGACAAGGACGGGCTCCGTGGTGCGGTAGACCCACGCGCGCTCAGGCCCGGCGCGGCCTGCGGCGACATAGAGGCGATCATCAGGTCCGAGGAGCATGTCGTTGGTGTGTATGCCCAAGCCATTGACCTCAGCCGGCAACTCCCCAACGATAGCCCACGACGATCCCCCGTCGTCACTTCTATGGATCGACAGCTTGTCCCCCTCCAGCGCCGTTCCATCCTCGACGGCCAACAACACACCGGAATCCTCCGGCACGAACACGAACAGGTAGGCATCTACCATAGTGGGGACATTCGTGCACGTAAGCCCGTCGTTATCCGACGTAAAGAGCTGCGGACCAGTCGTCTGCGAATCCGTGACGGTAGCGTAGAGCCGCCGTGCTCCCGTGCCGGGATGCGTGCCGATGACGACGCGCTGAGTGGAGTACCTGAAATCCTGGAAGAGCGAGCTCGGCGCCCAGGTCCGGCCCCCGTCCTCCGAGGTGAGGATGCCGTTGAAGGCGCCCGCCACGAGGCGGCCAGCGGCCGGGCCATCCGGGATTTCGACGGCGCTGTGGAGTTCGGATTCCCGAAACGGGCTCGCCAGGACCGTGGCCTCCGTGAATGTGGCCCCCCGATCCGTGGAGTAGGAGATGCCGGTCGCCCCAAGGGCTCCGACTAGAATCACGCCGTCGTTGGGTCCATCACTCTGGGTGGAGAAAAGCCTTCCGCCCTCTTCGTACACGAAATCAAAGGTGCCTCCTCCATTTGTGGAGCGGTGGGTGCCTGCAGTGGAACTGCGAAACAGTGTATCTGGGCTAAGGATTAACATGTGTGCTCCCGGAGCATTGCCAATCTCTTCCCACATCCCCGATGGGGATAGTCGCCACAGATCCGTGATAGTCTTTGCCCACAGCGTGCTTTCTGCATCGAACGCAAGTTCATTTGCATCTAGCTCCATATTCCCTACCCGGTCAAACGCGAGATCCTGAGCGAGCACTACCAGGAAAGCCGGACTCCCCGTTTGGAAGAGCCCGGCCGATAGTAAGACCAGCGGCAACAGTCGGCAGCGCATTACTTGAGGAGTGTCAGGCGCTGCGTGAATGCATGTCGCTTGCCAGTCGATTGCACGTCGATTGTGGCCTGAAGCAGGTACAAACCAGATGCGAGCCCAGTCCCGTCAAAAATCTCAGAATGGAGACCTGGTTCAACAATGCCGTCTACCACGAGGGTCAGCTGGCGTCCGAGCGCGTCAAACACCGCGATCCGCACGTGAGCGCGTTCGGCTAACTGGTAGCGGATCTGCGCCTGCGGGTTGAACGGATTGGGATAGGCCGCGTGGAGCACGAAGCCACTCGCGATGCCCCGCTCTGAATCCCCTGTCGCCACGAGCGCCATCGGCGCGGCAGCGTCCCGCGCCGGCAGGTTCTCTTCTCCCGCCACGAGCACGAAATACGCCCGCGCGGCTTCCGTCAGTGGCTCATCCGGGAAGTCCACTTCCATCGTGGAGAGGGCGGTGTGATCGATGGTAGAGGGCAAGGACAGAGTTGGCTGCTGGATTGCTGAATAGGCTCCCGACTTCTCGGGAGTGACTCATAGTGTGACAGGGTACTACTTGTGACAGGGTACTACCGCCGCACCGTCACCACCCGGCTCTTTCCAGCCACCCGCACGACGTACGACCCCGGTGGCAGGGCCGAAACATCGATATCCGTTGTCTTGCGGGTTCGCAACAGGGCCCGCCCCAACACATCGTAGAGGACCACATCCACGCCTGACGCTATGCCTTCGACCGAAATGCTGATGGCTGCCGGGTTGGGGAAGACAACAAGCCGCTCGGCGGCTGGCTCGGGCGGCGCATCCGGCTCGCTGGCAACGACGACCGGCTCCGTGCTGCGGTAGACCCACTCGCGTTCGGGGCCGTTGCGATTGACGGCCACATAGAGATGATCGTCGGGGCCAATCAGTGCATCTGTGGAAGAAATGGCCCCCCCATTTACTTCTGCCGGTAACTCGGCGACGTCGGTCCAGGTCTGCCCCCCGTCGACGCTTCGCCAGACGTTGAGGTGTTCACCGTCGATGGCGTCAGCACACTCGACAGAAATCAGGGAACCCGCGTGACTACCGGCACTGCCGGGAGGGACGTACACGAACAGAAAGGCATCCGGAACATCAGGTATGTGGGTCCATGTGAGCCCGTCGTCATCGGAGAAATAGAACTGAGCATCAGGAGCCTGGGAGTCCGTGAGCGTCGCATAGAGTTGTCGGTCCCCCGTCTCCGGGCCAGCACCGATCACGACCCGCTGCACCGAGTACCTGAAGTCCTGGAAGAGCGAGCTCGGCGTCCAGGTGCGGCCGCCGTCCTCCGAGGTGAGGATGCCGTTGAAGGCACCGGCCACGAGGCGGCCAGCGGCCGGGCCATCCGGGATCTCGACGGCGCTGTGGAGCTCGGATTCCCGGAACGTGGTCGCCAGGACCGTGGCCTCCGTGAACGAGGCGCCCCGGTCCGTGGAGTAGGAGATGCCCGACTCGCCCGCTCCCAGAAGAATCAGATCACTATTGGGTAAGCCAGATTCTGAATTGTAGAGTGCGCCGCCCGAGTCGAATACCGGCGCAAATGTTTTGCCGCCGTCGAGCGAGCGGTGAGTCCCAGCGTTGAACGAAACAAGAACCGTATCGGATGACAGAACTAGAATGTAGTCTCCAAAAAAGCTTCCAACCTCCATCCACAATCCCGACGGCGAAAGACGCCACAAGTCGCTTATGCTCGAGCCCCACAGTGTTTGGTTCGGAGCATAAGCCAGATCCGTAGCATCAATAGGCTGGTCTCCCACCTGCTCAAATTCTAGATCCTGGGCGACCAACCCGGCCGGGCTCCCCAGGAAGAGGAGCCCGGCCATGGATACGGCCGCTACGTATCGGGTCGAGGTCATTTGAGGAGCGTCAGCCGCTGGGTGTAGGCTGTCGGCGATCCGCCACTTTCAGGCAAAACTCCTGTGCGAAGCAAGTACACGCCCGCCGGCAGGCGCGACACATCCAGCACCGCCCTGCCGTTGTTGGCGAGCCTCTCCCGCAGGACGGCCCTGCCGAGGACGTTGTAGACGACCACCTCGCTGCCGGACGGGCCCTCCACCGTAAGCCGCTCGCGCGCGGGGTTGGGGTAGACGCGCAGTTCGGCTTCCTCGCCGGGCGGCTCCGGCCCGGGCTCGTTGGCGACAAAGACGGGCTCCGTGGTGCGGTAAACCCACTCGCGCTCGGGGCCTGTACGCTGAACGGCCACGTAGGCGTGGCCGTCCGGACCGAGAAGCATGTCATCAGTCCCGAGACCATCGTTGCCCGGCACGGCAGGCAACTGGCCCGCGTCCATCCAGGTCTGCCCACCGTCGTCGCTTCGCCACACCTGAATGCGTTCTGTGACTACGTCATACCCTCGCTCCACGGCAAGGAGAAAACCATCGCCCTCCGGTACGAAGACAAACAAGTAGACGTCTGGCAAGCCCGGCACATTTTGCCAAGTCAGGCCGTCATCATCGGACGTGTAGAGTTGCGGAGTGGGTGCCTGCGAATCCGTGACCGTCGCGTAGAGCCGTCGCGCGCCGGTGACGGGATGCGTGCCGATCACGACGCGCTGCACCGAGTACCTGAAATCCTGGAAGAGCGAGCTCGGCGCCCAGGTCCGCCCCCCGTCCTCCGAGGTCAGGATGCCGTTGAAGGCGCCCGCCACGAGGCGGCCAGCGGCCGGGCCATCCGGGATTTCGACGGCGCTGTGGAGTTCG
>JBGTDU010000084.1:0-5163 GCA_041748175.1 Rubricoccaceae bacterium | reverse complement strand
GGCAGATAATGGACGAGTGTCGGCATGTTGATTAGTCGGAGAGCGAGCGGCTTCCGTCCGGTTGGAACACGTAATCGAACGTGTAGTAGCGCGCCTCATCGGTCACCGGGTTGGGGGTCGCGGGCGCACCCCGGTAGTAACTCACGATCCTCACCTTTGCATAGCGACCATCGGCCGTCTTGATGACGAGCACTCGTCCGGGGATCGGACTGATGAGGTTCACCTGTGGGTCGTAGTTGTACCATCCGTTCCCGGAGCCTTGTGGAATGGCATTGCGATTCGTATCGTCGGTAGCGTAGCCGGATTCGGGCGCCGCCAGTAGGTCCTCGAAGGCGCCGGTGAACACGAGCGCCGCGCCGTTACCAGGGCCGCTCGTGCCGCCGTTCGCCCGAATTTCCGTGCCGCGAAATCCGAGGTCCCATTCGGTCGAAGCGGAATCGGCCACCTCCGCTCCAGTTCGGAGACTGAAAAAAGTGAACGCGCCGGTGCCGATAGGCTGGCCGGTATTTGGATCGAAACCGATGATGGGATCGGCAGCGAGATCGGTTATCGTCGCCGCTTCACTCGGGTCGATGTTGGCGGCTGGTGTCGCGCTGTCGCAGCCCGCGAGAACGGCGATAAAGAGAAGGAGAGGAATCGTTTGAAGAAGACGTGTCATGATATATGCGTGTTGTGATGGGTGGTTAGCGGTGCGTACGCATCACGCGGACGCCGCCGAAAAAGAGTCGTCCCGGCAGGGCGGGTACGCGCTCGGGGTTTGTGTAATCGAAGAGATTGGTCACGCCGGTATGCAGCGTGAGCCAGTCTTGGATATCGTAAGAGATGGTGGTATGCACGAGGGCGTAGCCCGGCACATATTCGGAGGCATCGTCAAGGACCAGGTTGCCATTGCGGTCGTAGTCGCCGTAGCGGCTGCGGAAGATGGCACTCAGAGAAGCACCGAGCCCATGTAGCGGAGCCTGCCAGGTAGCGTGCACGCTGCCGCTGTGGGTCGAGCGCCCGAAGAGGCCGCCGTACTCATCGCGCCGGAGCTCCCGATCGCGTCCGTCATCTCGGCGAAACACCAACCCCGCCCCGATGTCGTCCAGCGCGCTCAGGTCGACGGCGTCGAGGAAGTGATAGCGAGCGCCCAGCGAAAGGCTACTGATGGGCGTCCATTCCGCGCCCAACTCGACGCCGCTGGTGCGCACGCGGTCCAGATTCACGTACGTGTAAACGTCCCGCCCGTTGGTGAGCGACGCCACCGGCACAATCTCGATGAGGTCCGACAGGCGGTTGTAGAAGCCATTGGCCCGAAGGGTTAGTGCGGGTAACGGATACACTTCGACGCCCAAATTGGCAGCATAGGAAGTCTCGGGACGTAGCTCGGCGCCGGATGCGATTGCACCCTCCAGATGCTCGACGAGGCCTTCCGCTTCATAGCCTGCGAGCACGGCGTTGACGTCACTCGCGCCTACCACCGTATAACCTGCGGCGGCATTGGTAAAGTCGAGGTAGCGCTGCTGAAAAGTCGGCGCCTTGAAGCCGCTGCCCAGCGACAGCCGGACCCGTATGGCATCCGTTGGTTTCAGAAGGATTGCAGCAGCCGGACTAACCCGCGCGGAGTAATCACTCGGTGCATCCAACCGGGTGCTCGCCATGAACTCGATGGCCTCCGCTACGAGCCACTGCTCCTGTACGAACGCGAAGGCGGTGCTCGAACGGCGACGGGCACCGCCGATCCTGTCCGCATCGACCGTTTCCGCAATCATGCCGCCGCCGACCGTCAGCAGATGCTCCTGACCGAGGAGTGCGTCCATCTGCAACTCGCCTTTATGGTACCCTTGCTCGAATCGGCTGTTCAGCGTCCCCCCGGTGGTAGAGCCAAGCTCCGTCTCGGTCTGAAAACGGGAGGTATAGAAGCGCGCCGAACCTTTGGCGCCGGGCCATAGAGCCCGCTCGAGGCCGGAAGAAAGGCTCCAGTCCGTTCGGAGGCCCTGCCCGGTGAGCGGCTGCGAGCCGACTGGAAGCGTGACGTTGACCCCTTCGCGCTGGTCTTCGCGCCCGACGCGCCCGCGGAGATCAAGCTCCAGACCGCCCGGTAGTGGCGCGGAGAACCTCGCCGAAATGTCAGTGCCGTCGTAAGCCGGGAACGTGGGCTCGACCGTATTCGGGTCGAGATCGTATGCGCCCGAGCGATAGTGGCGGAGCGTGAGCGCGCCGTTGGCATCCCCTCGACGGAAAGAAAGGTCGGTGGCGGCGTCGGCCGTGCCGCGTGATTCCAACCGAACGGATGCCTGGCCTCGAAACGGCTCCTGCGGGGTCCGAGAAATGAGATTGATGACGCCCGCCATCGCCTCGGAGCCATACAGCGACGAGAACGGCCCCCGGACGACTTCCACACGCGCGACATCCTGCAGCCCGAGCCGGTCGAGATCGAGCGTTCCATTCAAGCGGCCGATGACAGGCTCGCCATCGATCAGAATAAGCGTGTAGTCGGGCCCAAGACCTTGCACCTGTACGCCGTTCCCAAACGCATGGACCGGCGTATAGCCGGCTATCTGCGCGAGAAGATCTCCCAGACGAACAATCCCGCGGGCTTGAATTTCACGCTGCGTGACGACATCAGCCGGGACGGCCAGATCGCCTAGACGATCACTGCCGCGCGTTGCCGTGACGATGAGATTCTCCATCTCGTGGTGAAGAAGCGTATCGGGCTCAACCGCTTGCGCCGCACACATTTTCCCCGCCGCTAATCCGAAGATCAGGAGCAGGCAAAAGCGAATCATGGCGACGGCTATATTCAACGGTTGAACAGGCGAATGCGTGGCGTCAAAGAGCGGAAGGTACCTCGTTCTGCTCAGGAATGTATAGATTTCTATAGTTTCTCAGGCTCTTGACATGCCCTCCTCTGCCGACCTGCTATCCCTGAGTGAAGCGGCGGCTATTCTCAGCGTTCATCCTGCAACGCTGAGACGCTGGGCCGACCAGGGAGATGTCCTTGTGATGATCACGCCGGGTGGACATCGCCGATTTCCCAGGGCGGAGATCGAGCGCTTGATGGGCATCGGCGAACATGCGGAGGACGAGGAGCAGCTTGCCCAGCATATCGTGGACCGCGCGCTGGCATATACGCGTGAGCAAATGCCGCAGCCGAATGAAGCGAGCTGGATGACTGGTTTCAACGCCGCCGAGCGCGAAGAGAAGCGTGAGAGCGGCCGAAGATTGATGCAGCTTCTCAGCCAGGTTCTGGCAGCTGAGGAGCATGAATTGGAACCGCTTCTGGACCAGGTGCGCGAGATTGGACACTCCTACGCAGCTGATTCCCGCCGACACAACATGGACCTTTCATCCGTACTTCGCGCCATAACATTCTTTCGAGATCGCATCGTGGAGTCCACGCTGACGGAGACTGAAGAGAAACAACTGGACAGCGCGGCTCGCCGACGAGCCATCCAGCGGATCAACACGTTTTCGAATGCAATTCTGCTGTCGGTCGCGGATACCTTTGGGTAGCCTGCTTCGGCGCCCACGTCCTCCCTCCGCGTGTGATCAAGCAAGGAAGCCGACGGATCACGCGCACTTGCCTGTAGACGTGAGGACATTAAAACGTGGCATCGCCACCAGGCGGACTTCTTCCCGCTCAACGACCTCAACCATTTCGCTCATGAAACGATCATAGGGGTGCGATTTGGTTTTCATGGCTTAGAAACCGATGAGAGCGCGACGATCGTCATTGCAGGGCACACATCAAGCGAAGGCGCTGACGACTATAATCAATCGCTTTCAGAACGGCGCGCGTAGGCAGTGGTCGATGATCTTGTGCGGCGAGGCATCGAGGTCGGGCGCCTGTCCTCCATCGGCAAAGGAGAGTCCGAACCCATCGCCCCAAACTCCGACGAGAATGGCCGCTCGCTCAATCGGCGCGTCCAGGTAGAATGTTCTTGAAGACCTGACTTCCGCCCGAATCCACCTGTGCAGGCAGATGACGATAGCCCTGCTGCCCCACAAGCTCCTATGGACGCACGTTTCCTCCCTGCCCTAATCGCGATACAGGTCGGCGACGCCGCTGAGTTCGAGCGGCTGATCTCAGCCAGGCCGAAGCTTGCCACATCGCGATCCTCGTGCAGCCATCCGACGCTCATGCAATGCCTCGCGTTGGACGGGAAGGATCTTCCTGCAACGACGCAAACGAGCATGGCGCAAACTCTCGTCAACGCGGGCTCGCCACTCGACGAGCCGCTGATCGCATGCGGAAGCGTAGGCAATGCCGTACTCGCCGACTATCTGCTGGAACAGGGGGCCAAGATCGATGGCGATCCTTCCATCCTACGCGGCTGGACTATTCTGGAAGAAGCGATCTATTGGGGACATCCGGATATCATCGAACGGGCTCTCGAACGTGGAGCGTCGGTTCGGAATCTGCATACCGCGGCTGGCTTGGGTTCCGTGGATTTGATGGCACTTTTCTTTGATGGGGATGGAATGGTCGTCG
The DNA here is from genome assembly GCA_041748175.1 of Rubricoccaceae bacterium. Lineage (GTDB taxonomy): Bacteria > Bacteroidota > Rhodothermia > Rhodothermales > Rubricoccaceae > JAHEJB01. Next base: position 689 of record JBGTDU010000084.1, on the reverse strand, counting down.
TGCCGGATGAGTGGCAACTCAACTTTCCATTTCACGAAATGTCGTTGGAGCAGCAATCGAGAGACCCACTGGACATTCTGGATAACGCGCTCACCTACGCGGCTATGAGTGGGAGCGAGGACGCCACCGGGTTCCTCTTGGAGAAAGGAGCAGCGATCAATTCCTTCCCGAATGGTTTTGATTACAGGGGAACGGCCCTCCACTGGGCTGCGATTCGCGGCTTGAAATCAATGTGCCAGTTTCTGCTCGAACGAGGTGCCGATCCGACTCAACAGGATTGGACCATACAGAAAACGCCTGCGGAGTGGGCGCGCCATGCAAACGAGGAGGAGATCGCACTACTTCTGGAACGGTCGAAGATGGGCAGTTGAAAGGGCGCGTTGCCAAGAGCGGGTGAGTCCACTATCCCGCGCTTTTCCTGAAGAGCAGCGGAGTAGAGAGATTCGCATTTGATGGCCCGTAGTCAGGTGGCGTCGAAAGGTGTAATGAGGTCACAGATGATTGAAATCGTGCTGTCCTGGCTGTGATCGCCGCAATCCTCCGACGATGTTCGATCCGGATTTCGTATGCTTGCGGCCTATTCCCTTCCCACCGTCAAACGCTCTCACGAGTACGACCATGACACATCGAAACACATTGACATTCGCACTCTGTCTCGCGGCGAGTCTGGCCCTATGGGCCACGCCAAC
>JBGTDU010000083.1:0-69025 GCA_041748175.1 Rubricoccaceae bacterium | reverse complement strand
CGCCCCAGTGGACGAACGCACCGGCCTGGGTCACTTCCTCGCGCGGGTTGTTCTCGGCCAGCGGCAGCACGCCGTCCCACACCACTTCGTAGCCGCCCGACTGTGCCAGCACGTTCGTGCCTTCGGTTTCGACGCGGAACGTGACCTCGTACGAGTCCGGGATGAACCCGTAGACGAGCCGCAGCACGCCTTCGCCGACGGGTGCCTCAAACGCCAGTTCGACCGGAGCTTCCTCGTCTTCTTTGACGCTGAGCGAATCGCCCTCGAATGAGGAGCGGAAGAAGAGCGTGCGCGTGTCCACGAGGCGCCCCTGCGGCGGGTTGAACACGAGTGCGAGTGCGCCTGCTTCGTTCGAGACGAGTTCGACCGGGTCTGTGCTCTCGGCGTGGTTGTAGCTCAAGAGCTGCATCGAGCGGAGCGTGCCACCGCGCGTCGAGAACGTCGCGCGGTAGCGGTCACTCACGACGACTACATCGCGCGACTCGCCGCTGAGGGCCGCCGCAAACGAGGAATCCGTGGGCGCTTGCAGCGCATCGGCGTTCGCCAGCGGATCGTCCAGATCGTCTGGTGCCCCGATGACTGCCGACGTGTCCGCCGTGATGGGGCCGTCCTGTGCAGACGGCGGCTCCGGCTGCGGAGCGAGGTACAGCATCCAGACGCCCAAGATAAGGGAGATCAGGATGATGCCGATCAGGGAGTTACGGTCGACGCCTTGTTCCACGACGCAGGGGCTGATGCGAGGGCGAGCGGTACGGAGGGGGTGCGCGTCGGGTTCAGCGCGCGCGGCTTATTCATGCGTCGTCGCTTCGCGGTGGGCGCAGAGGCGGCCTTCAAGGCGGCGAAGCGCGTCGGGCAGGTCGCGGCGGAGGTCTTCGGCGGCGGTGGCTTCGTTGCCGCGAAAGAGCACCATCAGCGTCAGCGTGTTGGGGCGATCCGCGAAGCAATCCACGAGGCCGTGCTGATGATGGCGGTAGGCTTCGCGCATGAGCCGCTTGAGGCGGTTACGGCCGACGTGTGTCCGCGCGCGGCGTCCTGGCGCAAAGCCAATCTGCACAGGCGGCGCGCTCGTTCCGACGTCCTCGCGAGGTACCATCCGGTAGCGCAGCTGCACCACCCCCACATTCAGTCGCCCGACATCGGTGCGGGCGTGGTCGAAGAGGGGCCGGATGAGACGCTGACGCTTGAGGTGCGCCGTGCGTGGAAAGCGAAAAGAGCGATCGGCCACGGACACGCCCGACGCGTCACCCAGGGCTTACTTGCCGGGCTTGCTGTCGCTGATGGAGAGTTCGTGGCGGCCCTTGGCGCGGCGGCGCGCGAGGACACGACGGCCGGTCTTGGTGGCCATTCGCGAGCGGAAGCCGTGCTTGTTAGCGCGCTTGCGGCGGCTGGGCTGGTAGGTGCGCTTCATGTCGCGTTGGGAATCAATCGTGTCGCCTTCCGCCGAGGATCATTAGCAATCACCTCGTCGCGGACGCAGAATGCGAAAAGATACCCCCGCTGGCGCGGCTACAGTACGTGCGAGTGTGAACTCAGTATTGACTTCTTCTTTCGGGATCTCCTACTTTGACGGCGGTCAAGCGGGAATAGCTCAGTGGTAGAGCATCAGCTTCCCAAGCTGAGGGTCGCGAGTTCGAATCTCGTTTCCCGCTCACGACGACAAATGTGGGAAGAGGATTTTAATCTCGTGGTGCGAGGAGAAGGCAATCAACGGGCATGTCTGATTCTGTTGCACCCCTCTGACTACGTGGTGCCTTTGCTCAACGGGGAATCCACGAATCTGCCATTCGCAAATCTGTACTATGCAATCTCCGAAATAGGGCGGTTAGCTCAGTTGGTTTAGAGCACCTCGTTTACACCGAGGGGGTCGGGGGTTCGAGTCCCTCACTGCCCACCCAGCATCGAGCATTTCTGGCCCCGATCATGACTGAAAAACGTCAAATTCGGCTCCAATGCGCCTCTAGCAACCAATGCTGACGGCAGCACGCTTCTGTGTCTCGTCCAGACTCACAATAAAAGGATGCCCAAAATCTAGGAGAGCATAAATGAAAACGACGACGCCCATCATTTCAAGAGCTTCTTCGGCGTGACTGGCAAGTAGATAGGGTCGCAACGTTCCTTGGAGTCCAAGTCCACCCGATGCAGGATTCAGCCGTCCAGCCAACATTTCCATACCTATCGCGCCCGAAATATATAGTGTCGCTGCTGATAGGAACAATCGGTACGTTCGCTTGGGGAGGGATCGGACGAATCGCCGGAAAACAAAGCTAATGGAGATTACGGCAATGATCCCGACGAGTACCCAGGGCCATCGGAAAAACCCCTGATATATGCCGCTCCAGCCGAGCCGTCGGAGCGGCAGGCCGACGGAATTGAACAACTCGTGTATGCCAGCAAGCTCGTCGATCGAAAGGTAGGAAAACATCAACCCCAACCAGAGCCATTGCTTTGAGAATGGTTCCGAGTCCACGCGATTCAGAAATCCGATCAGATACAGTAAGGATGCTGCCAAGGCTAGCAATGCGCCACTGAATGCTGTTGGCAGATTCCCTTCCTTGTCGACGTCCAGGAATTGTACAATTCCCAGGTCACGCAACGCCGAACTATCCGTGCCCCGTGCGCCGAAGCTCGCAGCCAAGATGATAGCTACACCAACAGATAGTCCAACAAGAATACGTGTTGGGCTGAGTATCCATGATGTCCTAAGTCCATTGATATCGTTATGATTCAACGTCGATAACTGTAGGTGACGCGTGCTGTTTGTACATAGCGCTGTGCATTGTTCATAGCGCGGAAGACAACGACATGCGTGACAATCGTTGCCTCGGGGAAGCAATGCGGATTCTCCGCTGAGCAACCACGCTTTGCCTGCAAGCCGCGCTTCCAAGTCGTGTCGGCATTGGGCAGAACACTTTTTCTCGTCGGCGGAAGCTTCCGCAAGCCGGGGTTGTCATGGATGAATCTCCTCCGCCGTGCCCTCTCCGTAAAACGTGTAAACTCGATGCCGGTAATAAAGCGAACCGCCGTGCACAAAATTCTAAAGATGGAGCGAGTAATAGTTGCACGGTAAGTAGCTCGTTGTTACCCTCTCGCCCCCACAGGGCATTATTTGTGGCCACCGGCATTGGCCTTGACTATTGTCGGATACGGATCCGATCGCTCGGTGCCAGGCATGGCTTGACCCAACGTGATATCTCAGATTTCCATCTAACACGAACGTGCCATGTCTGAAACAGTATCAACTGCGACCGGAGCTTCGGGTGGAAACGGGGAAGAGTCACTAAAAAGCCCGCGTTTACTCTATTGGTCGGAGCACCTGATTGCGCCGACGACGGGTGGAAGTAGTAGTGAGGAGGGCTTGAGTGGTACCGAGTTGGATAGAGCCGGACGGCACCTAATGCGGTCGACTCATTCGATCGTCGGGACGCTGCTCTTCGTTTCGTCGTCGTCGCGGGAGGTCTTGGGATACGCATCCGAGGAGATTACTGGAAAGCGCTTTTTCGACCTGGTTCATCCGGGTGATAGGGCCGACGTCATCGCCTTCCTTGGGAACGCTACCCAAAACGTCGAAACCACTCGATACAGAATAAGAAAGAAGGAGGGAGATTTCATTTGGCTTGAGTCAGCGTTCAGAAATCAGGCCGAGCCAAACGGTCAAATTTCGTTACATGTTGTCTCGCATGATGTAACCGATCAGTACAGTGTCGAACATGCTCTTCGCCGAGAACTCGACTTTTCTTCGCTCGTGCTTGAAGCCGCCAACGTCCACGTCATCGTAGCCGATAAGGACGGTCGAATCGTTCGCTGTAACCGATCCTCGCTCTGGGAGGCTGAAGGGCGAGCCGACGAGATCATTGGGCTGCGGGTTTTCGACTTGATATCCGATAACTCGGCAGCTTCATGGTCCGAACAGAGCTTTCTAACACTTGAGGCACGTGATTTCCCGAACGAGAGCGAGCGATATTGGGGCCATTCGGACGAAACGGCGTCTGTGGAGTGGCACAATAGCGCGATTATTGACGTAAACGGTACCGTTGAGTATATCGTAGGGATCGGTGTCGACCCGACCGAACAGCGGCAGTTGGAATACGCCGTGTTGCGTACGCTTGAGGACGAGCGGCGTCGGATTGGACAAGACCTGCACGACGGCCTCGGACAACTCCTCGTTGGCATTTCGATGATCGGGCGCAGTTTTGCTGAGCAGCTCGCCAAAGACAGTAATCCAGAGGCTGCCCGTGCCGCCGAACTCGTGGAATTAGCAAAGAGAGCGGACGACATGGCTCATGGTATCGCCCGTGGACTGATTCCGATTGGTGATGACCGACGAGGATTGACTCGCGCCTTGCACAGTCTCGCTGACGATATTGAGCGCATTTTCAGAGTCCGCTGTCATTTTCGAAGTGATGGAGATGTCGAAGACATCTCTCATGACGCTGCGAACGATCTTTTTTTTATTGCGCAAGAAGCCGTTAGCAATGCCATAAAGCACGCCCAAGCGCAGAAGATCGATATCCACCTTGCCGTGGATGAGGTCGAAATTCGCCTCGCGATTGGAAACGACGGTAATCCGATGCCCCAGGACCAAGCCCCCTCGGTAACGGGGCAATTACGGAACGGGTGCCTCCGCTCGGGAGGGCTTGGAACGGATATTATGCGGTATCGAGGTCGACGCCTCGGCGGTGCGCTATCCATCGAAACGACAGCATTTGGTAGCACGGTAGTGTATGTGCGGGTACCTCGATAATGGCGTCGGATCAAAGTCGGGAGATGCGGATCTTCCTGCCATCTGACTTGTTGCTTGGTTAGGCTCAGTTTTTGCGCGTAATCAACGTGCACAGACTCCAGCACCACGTCTCTCCCTGACATGCCTTCGTCCTCCCCACTCAACATATTGGTTGTTGATGACCATCCGGTAGTCCGCAAGGGGATCGCGACAATTCTGTCCGATGGATTGGATGCCCTTGTGGTAGTAGAGGCACCTGACGCGGCGACTGCGTTCTCCCTTATCGAGTCGGTTCGCCCGGATCTGGTTATCACGGACATATCTCTGCCAGGCGTCAATGGAATAGAGTTTGTCAAACAAGCGATCGCTCGGTGGCCGACACTTCTTGTCCTCGTCCTGACACGGCATGACGAAGATCTCTATGCCGAACGAGCGCTGCGGGCTGGTGCCCGAGGCTTCATAACAAAAAGTGAAGCCGATCAGACACTGGTCGATGCCGTTCAACAAATTCTTGAGGGCGGCGTCTACGTCACTCAAAAAGCAAAGACCCGAATCTTGGTAGGCCTATCCCATTTCAACGAGGCACAATCGGCAATCGAGCGGCTCAGCGATCGCGAATTAGAGGTCTATGAGCACACGGGCTGCGGTGCTTCACGGCGTGAAATTGCGCACTCACTAAACGTCAGCGTCAAGACGGTCGATTCCTATCGCAGCCGACTAAAGGACAAACTCGGGTTGCAAACCACAGCGCAACTTGTTCAAAATGCGGTGCACTGGATTCAGGCTTCAAAATAGGACAAGCTTAAATCTAGCCGCCCACGTTGGAATTCGTGAGCACAGAATACAATGAAAGAAGCATCATACACTTCCGGGGCCCACCATCCCATGATTGATGATTCGGCAACGATTACAATAACGAAAAACCACCTTTCTGCCACGATAGGCGACGAGGTGGTGCTCCTTGGGCTCACAACGGGTACGTATTACGGACTCGAAGCCGTCGCTATGCATGTTTGGCGCCACCTTCAACGTGCGCGGACATTTGGCGAGTTATTGGATGAAATAGTGTGCGTGTTCGATGTCGCGAGGTGTGACGCAGTTCGAGATGTTTCAGAGTTCATACGAACATTGGAAGCCGAAGGGCTGGCGAGTGTCTCATCCGAATCGGCGTTATAAACAAGACTGAATATAGACGTGGCCCACTCAGCCCGAATTCAAATCACAGAGTCTCCGGGACTATCCAAAGACGGAACCAGTGGGCATCAACCCAGCTATCTCGCTTATGGCTTGGCCCTGCGATCCGACGTCCAGTTTCTGAATCTTCCGCGCCTTCCTGAAACGGATTCTGTGGATGCCTTCGTAAGGAAGGGCAATGAGTTGGTTTCGCCGCGACGCCCAGGAGACGAGGATGGTCGCTACGTTGAAGGCACTGCGCAGGCTTTAACGATTGGGTGGAATTCTGTCGGCGAGTTGCATATAGCAAGTGGGCATACAATTGACATTTCTCCTAGGCGTGGGATAGGCGACGATGTGCTGGGCCCACTCGTGCTCGGCGTTGGTTTAGGTGTCCTACTTGCTCAGCGAGGTGAGTTCGTGTTGCATGCGAGCTCTGTTTCAGTACCAGAAGGAACCGTAGCGCTGTTGGGCTTTCCGGGAGAAGGAAAGTCGACGTTGGCCGCCGCACTCGTGCGCGGAGGGTTCCAACTCGTAACCGATGATGTGCTTGCTCTCCGGTGGGAGGACGGCGAGGTGCCGCGCCCACGGCGCGGACATGGTGGTTTGAAATTGTGGCCGGATGCTCTCCGGGCAGCACTGCATGAAAACGAATCCGGCTATGCCAGGGTCCATCCCGATTTCGAGAAACGAATGGTCTGGCCGGGATTGGTCGCGACACCGCCACCACCACTCGCGGCGGCGATTGTCCTTTCGCCTGGGCTGGCCATCGACATAGAACGAATTGAGGGCCAGGCCTCAATGATCGAGATTCTGAGACATGCATACCTGCCTCGGTTCTTGACCTCCGTTGGTGTGACAGCGACACATTTTGGGCAAGCGCTTCGCCTCGCGCATTCTGTGCCGATCCTCCGATTGACCAGGCCGCCTGGGCTTGAACTCCTTCCCCAGGTGGTCAAGGCAGTGGAGGACCACATGAACTCGTTGGTCGCTAACCCAGCACAATAAAAAGCGCGGCTTCGTTTCCGATTGGAAGCGTACCATGCCAGAACTACCAAGACAGTTTCTGCCAATGCAACTGCTACCTCGGTGGACCGGACGGCCGATTCGGGAACAGCTTAGGATCGGGCATACTGCCAGTCTCCTTTTGCTGGTTTACGTCGCGCTGAGGTCCTCGTCGTATCCGCGTGTGCTCGCCGGCGTGGAGCGGGCTGCCCGCTTGCTCCCGGCGAAGGCGAAGGATGATTTCCGGGGGGCCCTAGCGCGGGCAGAGCGGGTAGAGCGAGTGGCACATCGAATCTTCCCGGGGCACCCATGCCTGCCTCAGGCACTGACCGTATGTTTTCAGTATTGGCGCCGCAGCCTTCCCGCTCGTATTCACCTCGGTGCAATGAGGGACAATGCAGGCGCGCTCTCTGCACATGCGTGGGTTGAGAGCAATGGAGAGGTTATCGTCGGTGCAACGGAGAGGCTGGCAGAATATGAACTATTCAGCGGCATTGAGGCGGCGGAATGAGCGGGATCGCTGGGATCTATCATCTCGATAGGAAGTCCGCTGACGCACGAGATTTGGGGAGCATGCTCGAATTACTCGCCCACCGAGGTGGCGATGGCAAGGGTTTGTGGGTCGAAGACAATGTGGCGATCGGCCACGTGCTCAGGCACACCACCACGGAATCCTTGCACGAGGCGCAGCCTATCGTTGATCGCGTCGCTAACGTAGTCCTGGCTGCGGACGCACGTGTTGACAATCGAGAGGAACTCATCACAGCACTAGGGACGCGCGTTCTCTCCACTATTTCAACGGACCCCGAACTCGTCATGGCCGCCTACCTGGCGTGGGGTGATTCTTTCCCGGAGCACGTCGTCGGGGCCTATGCTGTGGCGGTTTGGAATGCACGTGACCACAAGCTTGTTTGCGTGCGCGATGCTCTGGGATTGCGGCCGCTCTACTACGTGTACAAACCTGGCTGCTTCTTCGCGTTTGCGTCTGAAATAAAGGCCCTACTGACCCTTTCGGGTGTTAGCCAGGACGTGGACGAAGTCCGTGTGGCAGATTATATGATGATGGTCGAAGAGGAAGCGGAGCGGACATTCTATTCGGATGTGAAGAGTCTTCGCCCAGCCGAAACGTTGACCGTCTCACAGCGCGGCGCCCAGAGCGCAACACACTGGCAGCTCGATCCCGAGAAGGAGATCCGCCTGGGGTCGGCGATGGCATATGCCGAAGCCTTTCGCGAACTGTTTGGCGAAGCCGTTCGCTGCAGGATGCGCAGCGCCTTTCCCCTTGGAACTATGCTTAGTGGAGGGCTCGACTCCTCGTCTATTACAGCGATGGTCCGGCATCTTGGTCGTGCCAACCAGGACTTGACCACCCTTTCTTTCCTTTTCGACCAGTTTCCCGCATGTGACGAAAGGGACTACATGGAGGCGATCTGGCGCGGGGGCGGCTTGAAAAAGCTATTGGTTGATGGCGACCAGCTTAGTGCGTTCCACGACATAGAGAGGGTGCTGTGGCACGCGGACGAACCCCACATCGCCGTAAACCTATTTTTGCATTGGGCAGCGTGGGAGAAGGCCCAACAGGCCGGCATTCGTGTCATTCTTGATGGGTTTTTTGGCGATAGCACCATCTCATTCGGAGAGGCGTGGGCGACCGAGCTATTCAAGGTCGGCCACTGGTTGCGTTGGGCGAGAGTCGTCAATGGCATGGCTAATCATGACGGCCTCGGATCGCGGTGGGCCAAACTCGCCTACGCCAGAAACAGCTTGGATCCTCTAATTCCCGCATTCATTCGAAGAAGCGCATCCCGGTTTGGTTTCGAGGATCACGATCAGCAGTGGAAGGCGCTCAGCGAAGCGCTTACGCCTGAGCTTCGCCAGAGAGTCCGAATGTTCGATCGCCTGCAAGATCTGAATCTGCTCCCGCGAGCTCGTTTCCTCTCGGCGCGACACCAACACTTCAAGGATATCACATCACCAGCCTATGCGAATGTCTTTGCGACCCTGAATAAGACGGCGGCGGCCTTTGGCATAGAGGTTAGCTTGCCTTTCACGGACCGTCGCCTATTGTCCTTCTGCCTCGCGATCCCGAGAGACCAGGTGCTAATGGCTGGCGCGTCCCGATCGATACTGCGGAGAGGTATGGAGCCGCTCTTGCCGCCGATGATCCGAGAGCGCAAAGACAAGGCCGACCTGAGTCGCAATTTCGAGCGGGCAGTGTCGAGCCTTGGTCGCGCAGACATCGGCACCATGCTTCGAGATGAATCGGGGGCGCTGGGTCAATTTCTCGACCTTTCCGTGCTTAAAAAGCGCCTCGTCGACGAGACCGGTGCCGCCAGGTCTTCGTCAAGTCAGCTAGCCTGGTTTGCCGTGGTTCTCTCCAGATGGCTTGACAAGGACTCTTGAATGACACACGGAACGGTGTGCAGCGTCGGTCGAAAACTCAGCCTGCCCATGCCTGCGTCTGCATGGCGGTCGAGTGGGTATGAATAGAAGGCAATTAGTAGATCTCCGTGGCCGTCCTGGCTGTCCAGTCATCTTGTTGGCCAGGCTGTTCACACCTTAAGCTTCCAATTTCGGTGGGTACTTTGCACCGAACGAATGTAGGACGTCGGCTCACGTCGGCCCCTACTCTTCGCGTCCCATCAACTAACCATGGAGTTTGTCATATGGACAACCTCAATAAACCAGGCGTTCAGGTGAAGAAGCCTTACCAACCGCCTCGGTTGATTGTACATGGCGACGTGGAGGACCTGACCAAGGGCCCAAGGGCTCGTGCACCTATCGCAGACGCCATAATTGGTGGTCGAGATAGGACGCCGCCCCCCGGCTCCTGAGCGGCTTCCGCTCGCAAGGGCGCGACGACTGTGCTTCATTGAGTCGTCGCGCCTTTTTTTGTTCAGAGCCCAAAGCTCGTCTCCCTGGTCGGTGCGCACTGGGCGCATCTACGCGAAGGTCGGCGCACCTACTGAAATCGTCTCTACGTAGCTTTCGAAGCCGAGTTAGTGCGTTGCCTGGCGTTTATCAGGTAGTCCCAAGTCGATGCAGTCGATGATTTCGTCTTACCCTAGGACGCGGTTTGGGAAGTTCCGAGGTGCGTTGCTGCTCATGCCGCGAGCGTTGCGGACAGCGTGGCAGGGTGCCCCAGGGTGGACGACCGCGAGTGTGTTCCTGCTCGTCATCCAGGGGTTGCTTCCGGCCGCGTCGGTGGTTCTCGTCAAGTATGTCGTTGACGCGGCTGTGACTGCAATTGGTCTTCGAGGCGCGCCAGGTGGACTCAATCTGCTGATCCTTTATGCCGCGTTGCTCGGGCTTGTCATGCTCGCCACGCACGTTGTCGAGTCGATCTCGCGCTGGGTGAGCATTGCTCAAGCCGAGCTGGTTGGCGATCATATCCGATCTCTCGTCCACCGCAAGTCGGCCGAAACAGATTACGCATACTACGAATCGCCCGAGTATTACGACGAACTCTATCGTGTCCTCGAAGAGTCTCAGAACCGCCCCTTGGCGCTACTTACGTCTGTCGGCGGTTTTCTTCGCGACGCCATTGCGCTGGTGGCCATGGCCACCGTTCTGCTCCCATACGGGCTTTGGATACCCGCTGCGCTGGCACTGAGTACGTTCCCCGCTTTCCTTGTTCTGGTTCGGTACAACCGTCAATACCATAGCTGGTGGCATCGGCGAACGGAAGACCACAGACGAGCGCAGTATTTCGACCAGGTGCTCACACACAGCCTTACCGCTGCGGAAGTCCGCATTTTCGGATTGAGAGCACTTTATCAGCCGGCCTATCAGGCTATCCGCCTTGTGCTGCGTCGCGAGCGGATAGCGATCGAGAGGCGACAAGTCTCTGTTCGCTTGCTTGCTGCCGCGTTCGGTTTACTCGTCGTCGGTCTCGTCATGGGATGGATGGGCTGGAGGGTTATTCAGGGAAACGGATCGCTGGGAGACCTCGCGCTGTTTTATCAGGCGTTTAGTCGTGGCCAGGGTCTGATGCGAACGCTACTCAGCGCTTTTGGCCAGGTGCACGAACACGGCCTGTTCCTGGGGCATCTTTTTGAGTTTCTCGACCGCAAGCCGTCCGTCGCGTCGCCGCCTTCGCCTGCCAGGCCGCCGGAGCGACTGGAAGACGGAATTCGCATGACGAACGTGACGTTCACCTATCCAGGAACAGATGCCCCGGTTCTGGAGGAGTTCAACCTGTTCATTCCGGCGGGAAAGATCGTGGCAATTGTGGGTGAGAACGGAGCTGGTAAAAGCACTGTATTCAAGCTGCTGGCCAGATTGTATGATCCGGATTCGGGGACCATAGAGGTTGACGGATGTGATCTGCGAAGCCTTGATGTTGACGAACTGCGATCCAGAATTGCGGCGCTCTTTCAGCTGCCTGTCAACTATCATGCTAGCGCCAGGGAGAGCATTACGATGGGCAACGTTGCCCTTCCACCCGATCTAGAGCGCATGGTGGGCGCCGCCACCGCGGCGGGCATACACGAACGCATGCTCCAACTCCCCCATGGGTATGATTCGCAACTCGGCAAATGGTTCACCGACGGGCAAGAGCTGAGTGGGGGAGAATGGCAGCGACTGGCTCTTGCTCGCGCACTTTACAGAGCCGCTCCGATCATCCTTCTCGACGAACCGACGAGTCGCATGGATTCGTGGTCGGAGGCGGATTGGTTTGATCGGTTCCGCCGACACACCGAAGGAAATACCACGTTGTTGATTACGCACCGGTTTTCCGTTGCGCGGAATGCCGATTCTATTGTTGTGATGAAAGAGGGTGCTATCGTAGAGCAGGGGACTCACATTGAATTGGTTGCAAATGGTGGCCTGTATGGCTCGTCATGGAAACGTCAGGTCGCAGACACAAACGTCGGCGAGGAGGCAATCAGCGACACAGCTGGTCATAAAAAATGGCCAACGTATGATGCGCCACAATGAGATGGCGTAGGCACATAGCGAAAGTAGACGAACCGCGCAAGCCTACGAACGATGATCTGGAGATGAGTATGCTCCTGGCTCTCGCGCGAACCAGGCGAACCGACGAAGAACGACGGAACATTCGGGTTCTCGCTGAGAGCGGCTTGACCTGGGAGCGCCTGTACGAACTCGCCTGGCGCCACCGACTCGCGCCGTTGATCTTTAGATCTTTGGAGGAATGTCGAATTGCAATCCCACCCCCAATCCGCGAAGTTCTTGTCGGAGATCGAACGGACGTGGCGCATCGAGCGCTGGCATATACGCAGGAACTCCTGCGCATTCACCTTGCGTTTCTCGCCGAGTCGATCGAACATGTTGTGTTGAAAGGCCCCGTACTCGGCGTGTCGTGCTATCAGGATCTTGGCCTGCGTCCATTCGGCGATCTTGATATCCTCGTGCGACTCAAGAACGTGTTGCAAGCGAAGGAGCTTCTGGTTGGAATGGGCTACCGCCCCGATCCGCCGATGAGCCCAAAGCAGGAACAGGCATTTATCGCTAGCCAGTCGGCCTACGAATTCTTCAATGACGAAAAGGGCTTCAAGGCAGAGTTACACACGGCCCTCGTACACCGGCGATTCGAGCTCCACCACGACATCGATCAGATTTGGTCCCGAACGTCGCAGGCGACCGTCGGTAATGTAGAGGTCGGCGTTCTGGGTACAGAGGATTTGTTGCTATTCCTTTGTGTCCATGGTGCCAAGCACGCTTGGCGGCAGCTTATCTGGGTATGCGATGTTGCGGAGCTACTCGGTTCCCACCCGGTTATCGACTGGTCGAGATTGATTGCCGAGGCCGAGCAGAAAGATTGTGCGCGGATGTTGTACCTGGGCCTCTATTTGGCTTGGGCTTGGCTGGGCGCGTCCCTCCCGGAGGGCGCTGAGGCACGGATACGGGAGGAAGAAGAAACGTTCATCAAGCTGGCATCGCACATACGCGAGCGCGCTACGGCGCGCGAGGAAACCCGAGAACGGCTTCGAGCCGAACTGCGCTTCCACATGCTGGTTCGTGAGTCAAAGCGCGACAAGTTGGGACAGGTAGTCGAAAAGGTAGGAGATCGAGCCAGGAAATTTTATCAGAATGTGTCGGTGTCCATTCGTCCATCCGAGGCCGATCGCGCTTTTGTCTCTTTGCCAAGTGCATTGGCTCCGTTGTATCTGATTGTGCGGCCGGTTCGATTTCTTTGGAACATTCTCTCTGGGCGGTCACATGGTAGGCGATCGGACTCGTAGGGCTCAACTGTCGGAATTCCCTCCCTTTGTTCTCTATACGGGTGTTCTGCATGCCATTCGAAGAGATACGACTAAACAAGCGAGAGTACGCAGTGCCGTCGGAGAGCCGCTTGGCAAATGCGCTAAATCGTTTGTTCTAGCAGCAGTTCCAACCCATAGGTGTGTGCGGAAACCGCAGCTAAGACGCCTGTGTATATCAACATTATCCCAGCCCTTCTGCTTGGCAGGTGCGAAATCGGACATTTTCAGATACTCCTGACGCGGCGTTTACGACGGTCCGCTCGAACGGGCACATTCGTCCCGTGCTTGCGATAGCCTCCACGTTCACCGCAGAACCGCTCCTGGCGTCGCTGCGGTTCTGGCAGGATCGCGGTCTCATTGATGCTGAGACAATGTTTAGTGTTGCGCCGCCCGGCCAGATTGAGCAGCAGCTTCTCGGCACCGATTCGCTGCAATCCGTCGGAAAGAGTGGCTGGCGGGTATTGATGCTGCGCTTCGCAGATGCTACCGAGGTGAATGAAGCGGAGCGCTACCATGCCACAAGCGAACGGATTGCAAAGACAGGTATCAGGGTGCGTGGCTGGATCCGTGCGATCCGTGCCGCCGCAGAGAATTCCACTTCCCCAATCATCGTTGTCAGATGTCCGGATCCCCCGAATATGGAATACGATGACGAGTGGCCTACCGCTCAGTGGGAAGGTGAGTTACTGGACACCTGCCGAAGTCTTTCCGGCGTCTATGCCATCCCGTCGGACGAGCTGGAGCGTCTTTATCCAGTAGCGGAGAAAGCTTTAGAGTACGGAGACGAGTTGGGACTAGTCCCGTACACGCCGGCGTTTTATGCAGCGCTCGGAACGGTCGTAGCCCGAACAGTTTCGGCCTTGGAGCGCACGCCACTCAAGGTGATTGCGCTCGATGCCGACGGCACGTTATGGGATGGGGTTTGTGGCGAGGTCGGCCCGGCGGGTATCAGACTGACCGAGCCTCATCTGGCGTTGCAGCAATTTATGGTCAACCAGAGAAACCAAGGTGCTCTGCTTGCTTTGTGCAGCAAGAACCACGGAGACGACGTAGCCGAAGTCTTCGATGCTCATCCTGCCATGCCGCTATGCTTCAGCGATTTTTCGGCGGTTCGGATCAACTGGAAAGCCAAGTCCGACAATCTTATGGCAATGGCCGACGAACTCAATGTCGGGCTCGATTCCTTCCTGTTTGTGGATGATAGTGTGGTCGAAACCGCCGAAGTTCGGGCCCACCTTCCTGATGTGCTTGCGCTCACACTTCCAGAAGACCCTGGACAGATCTCACCGACCTTGCGAGGATTCTGGGCATTCGACAGATCGAATGTTACCAGCGCCGACCGGGATCGCGCGACGTACTATGAGCAGGAAAGCCGCCGAAATCACGAGCGGACCAGATCGCTGACGTTGTCCGAGTTCCTGGCTTCGTTGCAGCTCGACGTCGAGTTCTCGGAGATGCACGATGAAGACGCTGTCCGTGTGGCCCAACTCTCTCAGCGGACCAACCAGTTTACAGCAACGTCCGTCCGGTTTACACCCGAGCAATTGTTGCGCGAGGTTCGTACCGGCATGGAAGTCTTCACCGTTCGCGTGACGGACCGCTTTGGAGACTACGGACTGGTTGGCGCCGCGATGGTTCGAGAGTCTGAAAGCGAGTTGGTATGCACGTCGCTAATGCTTAGCTGCCGCGCCCTTAGCCGCGGTGTGGAGCATCGGATAATCGCCGAGTTGGGCGCGATCGCATCAGGCAGAAACCTCTCGACGCTTCGTGTTCTATTTCACGAAAGTGGGCGAAACGAGCCGATGGCTCGATTCCTCGAAACTGAGTTCGATCTCGAAACCGTTTCCGGTATAGAACAGGTGTATAGCATCTCGGCAGACCGAGCCTCAGCCCTGATTTATGACCCAGACCAGGACACCGGCGCAATCGATAACCAGGCCGCCATATCGACGCGCCGCAGTACGCTGAATCGTCAGGAGGAGTCGGAGCGGCTCTCTCACATTGCTCGCAATTTGCAATCGGTCGACCAGATCGTGGCCGCTATTTTTGCAACGGACTTGGCGGTAGACATCGGATCGCGCCCACAGTACGTAGCGCCTGCGACGTCCACGGAGAACTGCCTGGCGAGCATCTGGCAGCCGATTCTTCGGATCGACAATATCGGACGCTCCGACAACTTTTTCGACCTGGGTGGAGATTCGCTAGCAGCTACCATCATGCTTGCACGCGCCGCGGCTGAAGTAGGTGCGCGTTTGCCACTTTCCGCTGTTTTCGAAACGCCCACTCTTGCCGGTCTGGCATCTACCATTGTTGAATATCAGCTACAAAGTATAAATGAAGATGAACTCGCGCTCTTGCTTTCATCGGTGAATACTTTTCCTGTGCGCTCGCATCCCGCTGAACTTGTGGAAGTCGACGAGAGGGCTAATGACCGGCCATGAGGGATCAGCGAACCGGCTACTCGACGGTCTTACGCCTGCCGAACGCGAACGTCTTGTTCAGGAGGTTCGGCGACGGAGGGGGACCGCGGGTGCGTCAGGGATTGTCGCTAATCCCCGCGAAACAGACGCCACTACGTTTCGGCTCTCATCCGCGCAGCATCGTCTTTGGTTTCTTGAAAAACTCAATCCTGGAGATCCTCGCTACATCATCCCACGCGTCGTTCGGCTGCACGGCCTCCTCGACCGCATTGCGCTCGAGCGTGCGCTCAGCGCTGTTCTGCAGCGTCATGAAGCGTTGCGCACCGCATTTGCCCACCACGGCGGAAGCCCTGTGCAGCATGTTTCGGCGCGTGGGGTGGCCAGGGTGGAAGAAGTCGATCTGACAAGTCTGGTGTTGGATGATCGAGAGGAGGCTTGGCACGCGCAGGTTGACGACGCCGCGAAGCGCCCCTTCGATCTTGGGTCCGAGGCGCCGGTTCGGATGTCACTTATTCGAATCGCCGAAAATGAACACGTATTGGTCATCATTCTTCACCACATGATTTCGGACGGGTGGTCAATGGGCGTGTTGATGAGGGACCTGTCGGCGGCGTACGGCGCCTTCGCCGAGGGCAACGAGCCGAGGCTCGTTCCGTTGCGGATCCAGTATGCCGACTATTCAGAATGGCAGCACGGATTCCTCGAAAGTGACGAGTGTGCCAGGCAGCTAGCCTATTGGAGGTCAAATCTGCTCGACGCGACACCGTTGCTGGAAATGCCGACGGACTGGCCGCGTCCGTCGGCACAGTCGTACATCGGGTCGTCGCGCCTCTTCTCCATCGATTCCAAGATGGGCCTGAGCCTGAAATTGTTGGCCCGAACCTTGGATGCCACGCCGTTCATGGTTCTGCTTGCAGCATTCGCTGTGGTGCTGCACCGCTATACGGCGCAGAAAGACGTGGTCATTGGTGTGCCCATAGCCAACCGAAACCTGCCGGAAGTGGAGGACGTGTTTGGGCTTTTTGTCAACACGCTCCCGCACAGGATTCGAATAAACGGAAACCCGACGATGCGAGCGCTGGTCGCACACGCACGGGAAACGTCTTTGGGAGCTCAATCGCATCAGGATGTGCCGTATGAGCGGATTGTTGAGGAGATCCATCCGGATCGAAATCTGGCTCACAGCCCGCTTTTTCAGGTCTGGTTCGCACTGCAAAACGTGAACGAAAGCAGGCTTGATCTTTCAGGAATCGAATGTGAACCTGTTCATGTGCCGACGAAGTCATCAAAGTTCGATCTCAGTCTGTTCCTTACGCCCCGTCAGGATGGTGGCTTTGATGGCGAAGTGGAGTACGCCACAGACTTGTTTGATGAGGCGCGAATCGAACGGTTCAGCGGCCACTTCCATACGGTGCTTCAGGCAGTCCTGGCTGATCCTGATACGGACGTTGCCTCACTCCCCTTGCTAGCCGAAGCTGAGAAGTTGGAGCTTTCTGCGCTGAGTTCTGGCCCATCGCGTTCGGCATCGGGCGGCTACGATCTGGCGAAGCCGCTGCACGTGAGGATAGAGGAGCAGGCGGCCAGGACGCCGGGCGCGGTTGCCGTGATTGCCGATACGGAAGACGGATCTCAGGCGATGACGTACGCCGAACTAGCCGCGCGGTCAGACGCGCTTGCGACACGCCTTTCCGGGCTTGGTGTTGGCGTCGGCGACTTCGTGGCCGTGGCGATGGAGCGCTCGTGCGCGCTGTCGGTCGCGCTCCTCGGCGTGCTGAAGTCCGGGGCGGCCTATCTGCCGCTGGATCCCACCTATCCGGCCGAGCGCCTGCGCTTCATGCTGAGCGATTCATCGGCGGCAGCAATCGTGGTGGAGGTCTCGGAATCGAGAGAGGACGGGCTCGGCGGGACGCTCGGGACCGCTTCTGAAAATCTACCGCACATTCAACTGTCCGCCTCAGGAGAGCTTGCAGACTATTCGGAAAACCCCGACCCTTCCGCGCCTCGGTCCGCCAGCGTCTCTGGTTCCGACGCGGCCTACATGATCTACACATCCGGTTCCACCGGCCAGCCGAAAGGCGTTGTGGTAGAGCACGGCAGCATCGTGAACAGGCTTTGCTGGATGCAGGAAGCGTTTGGCCTGGAGGAGGGCGAGCGAGTCCTTCAGAAGACCCCGACATCTTTCGACGTCTCGGTCTGGGAGCTATTTTGGCCGTTGATGACGGGCGGGACGCTCGTGTATGCCCGGCCGAACGGCCACAAGGACCCCGGCTATCTCGCCGGCGTGATGTCGCGCCACGCCGTCGCATTCGTTCATTTTGTGCCGTCGATGCTGCGCGTGTTTCTCGACGCCAGGCCGGCGTCCTTGAAAGCATGCACCGCTTTGCGTGTCGTGGTATGCAGCGGCGAGGCTCTCCTGCCCGAACTCGTTGCCGATTTTTACCGGCTCGCCGATTCCGAAGGACTGTCGGAGGCGCGCCTTCACAATCTTTACGGCCCCACGGAGGCAGCGGTCGAGGTCACGCATTGGGCCTGTCCGCCCAATATTGAGGCACCGCCGGTTGTTCCGATTGGTCGCCCGATCGCCAACACGTTTACGACCGTGGTGGACGAGAGCGGCGTGCTGGTCCCGAAAGGCGTCTGGGGTGAGTTGGTATTAGGCGGCGTGCAGGTTGCGCGTGGCTACCACAACCGGCCGGAGCTCACGGCGGAGCGCTTTCCGCAGGATCCATCGAATACGGCGGGGCGACTATACCGCACGGGCGATGTAGTACGATGGCGCGAGGACGGCACGCTGGAATTCAGAGGCCGGAGCGACGGTCAGGTGAAGTTGCGTGGCTTCCGGATCGAGCTTGGGGAGATAGAGGCCAGACTCGTCGAGCATCCCTCCATCGCAGAGGCCGCCGTGGTGGTCCGGGGGGAAGGCGCGAGCGCGCAGATAGTGGCGTACGTGGTGCCTGCAGGGGACAACGAGTTCGACCGGGTTGCCTTGCGAGACTCCTTGTCGCGCAAGCTCCCCGAGTCGATGATTCCAAACGTCATTGTGGACTTGTCCGAAATGCCCCTGACGCCCAGCGGCAAGCTGGATCGAGGTGCACTACCTGAACCGACTTCCATGCACATCGGGAAGAGCGCGATGAGTCTTCCGACAAACCACTTTGAACAACTGGTGGCGGACGTTTGGGCAAGATGCCTCAACCTCGACCAGGTTGGGCTGGACGAAACATTTTTCGATCTCGGTGGCCATTCGTTGTTGGCACTCGAATCCCAAAGGCAGTTGAGCGCAGGAATGGGCAAAGAAATCCCACTCGTAGATCTCTTTGCGTACCCTACTGTTCGATCGCTGGCTCGTCATCTCGGCGGAATTGAAACGAATCAAAGTTTGGATCACGCAAAAGAACGAGCGGCAAAGCAACGTGCCGCCCTCGCAGTAAGGAATGCTCGACGAATCCAACATGAGCAGTAACGAACTTCCTCCCGATGCCATCGCCATAGTTGGGATGGCTTGCCGGCTTCCAGGTGCAGCTTCGCCTGCCGAGTTGTGGGAGCTTGTCCGGGATGGGCGGGAAGCAATCAGCAACTTCACAGACGATGAGTTGCAGCTTTCGTGCGAACCAGAGGAGCTGATTTCCAACCCCGACTACGTCCGGGCACGTGGCATCATAGAAGATGGTGAGTGCTTCGATGCTGAGTTCTTTGGAATTCAACCCGGTGAAGCTCGCCTGCTTGACCCACAGCAGCGGCTCTTCCTTGAGTGTGCCTGGGCCGCTCTGGAAGATGCTGGATATGATCCACTTCGAGCGCCAGGAGCCGTTGGCGTTTTCGGCGGCGTCGGCATTAACAGTTACGCCCGGAACAACCTTTCTGGCCGTCTCGACACCATCGAGTCGGGTATGGGCTACCAGCAGCGGTTGGCCGTCGAAAAGGACTACGTGGCAACCCGTGTAGCCTACAAACTGAACCTGAAGGGGCCGGCGCTCACGGTTCAGACGGCCTGTTCCACGTCGCTTGTAGCCACCGTGCTCGCTGTGCAGAGCCTTCAGAATTTTACATGCGATATCGCACTTGCAGGAGGGTCAAGCATTTTTAGTCCGCAGCGGTCGGGCTACCTGTTCGAGGAAGGGCTGATTCTGTCGCCGGACGGACATTGTCGGCCGTTTGATGTGGATGCCCAGGGTGTCGTGCCTGGAAATGGCACGAGCGTAGTCGTGCTAAGACGCCTCGAGGATGCCTTGGCGGATGGCGATCCCATCTACGCGGTAATTAGAGGCGCAGCCTTTAACAATGACGGATCCGACAAAGTGGGATACACGGCCCCAAGCGTAGCCGGGCAGGCAGAAGTCATCGCGACCGCGCAGGCTCTCGCTGATGTAGATCCCGCAACGATTGGGTTGATCGAAGCGCATGGCACGGCAACGGCAATGGGCGATCCGATTGAGGTTGCCGCGCTCACGCGCGCTTTCCGCCACGGAACCGACCGGAAACAGTATTGTGCCTTGGGGTCAGTGAAGGGCAATATCGGGCACACGGATACTGCAGCCGGTGTTGCGGGGCTGATGAAAGCAGCGCTCGCTCTTCACCACCGCCAACTCCCTCCGAGCCTTCATTACAAAGCGCCTGGGCTGGAGATTGGCCTTGAGTCTAGTCCGTTCTATGTAAATACGTCGCTCAAAAAATGGGAGACCGATGGCATCCCGCGCCGAGCAGGCGTGAGCGCATTTGGTCTCGGAGGAACGAACGCCCACGTTGTGCTTGAAGAGGCGCCGCTCCGCTCCGCGTCTGGGCCATCAAGGCCGTACCAGCTCATTTGCGCCTCGGCCCGGACCGATACCGCCGCGCACCGTGCCGTTGAAAGACTAGCTGATTTCGCGAGGACGGACACTGATCTGCAACGTGCCGACTTTTCCTATACGTTGCACCTTGGGCGCAAACTATTCGCGCACCGCCGGTTTGCGATTGCGGCGGCCGATGACAGCTTGGATGACGTGTTGCGTGATCCTGGTGCAGTGATCAATGGAATAGCTCCGCCTGAGGGCGTTCGGGTCGCTTTCATGTTCGCGGGTGGAGGTGCGCAACATCCGGGGATGGGCTTCGACTTGTACGAATCGGAGCCGGTGTACCGCGCGGTCGTCGACGAGGGCCTGGAGATTCTTCGCACCCAAGAGGCTCTTGACCTTCGATCTGTTCTGTTTCCCGAGGACCCCGACGTTGTCGTCGCCGAGATGGAACGTCCCTCCGTTGGGCTACCGGCACTTTTTATCACACAGATGGCTCTCGCAAGACTGCTGGAACGCTGGGGAATTATTCCAGACGCCGTTATTGGTCACAGTGTCGGCGAGTACGCTGCGGCGTGCATTTCGGGAGTCATCGAATTCGAAGACGCACTTCGGCTTGTAGCCCTTCGTGGCCGTTTGTTTGAGGCTCTTCCGGAAGGAGGAATGCTCAGCATCGCGCTCGCGGAGGATCAACTGCGCGGCTACCTGTCTAACGATCTGGAAATCGCTGCGGTAAACAGCACCGAGCTGTGTGTGGTGTCTGGCCCAACAGGTCCCCTCTCCGACCTGGAAGCACGTTTGGCGTCCCATGATGTCGATACGGCCCGTGTAAAAATTGCGGTTGCGGCTCATTCTTCGATGGTCGATGAGATGCTGGAACCCTACCGTCAGTTCGTCGGAGGGCTCAAGCTGCGGCCTCCTCGTGTGCCATTCGCATCGAACCTGAGTGGGACCTGGCTGACCGCTGAAGAGGCCGTTAGCCCCGAGCACTGGGCGCAGCATGTGAGGAAAACCGTACGGTTCGACGATGGTCTCAAGATGGTTTTCGAGGAGCCGAATCGCGTGCTGATAGAAGTCGGGCCGGGTCGGACCCTTTCCAACCTCGCACGTCAGCACACCGCCCGTACGTCGGCGCAGCCGGTTCTATCCACCATGCGCCATCCGCACGAGTCATCGAACGACCAGGAGATTCTGCTGAATGCGCTCGGGCAGGCTTGGTCGCTTGGTGCCGAGGTGGACTGGCAGGCCTACTACGAAAAAGAAGATCGGTGCCGGATTTCGTTGCCGACTTACCCATTTGAGCGCGTGCGGCACTGGATCGATCCCTTACCGCAATCATCTGCAAAGGAGTTGGCTGAGGTGGACAGACCGCTTGATGCACCCGTCACGACAATCGAGGCGAGCCGGAATGCACCCGTGGATCGATCAAGCAAAATTCTCTCGGAGGTGAGAGACCTCCTCTCCATGCTGTCCGGTGTGGCTCCAGCCGCGCTGGATCTTCAGGCGACGTTCCTCGCCCTCGGTTTCGACTCCCTTTCGTTGACGCAAGCAAGCCAAGCCATCAAGAAGCGCTTCGGCGTCCGCGTGTCGTTCAGGAGTTTGTTGGAGGAAACGAAGACCATTGCAGCGCTTGCGGAACACCTCGATAAAATCGTGGACCCCGACAAATTCGTCGAACAGCCTGCACCGACTTCACCGGCCGTTGCTGGCCCGCCGATTATCGAGGCGACCTCTCAGGTTTCGACTGGAGAAACGACTCTCCTGGAGCGGACAATCGTGCAGCAGCTGCAGCTCATGCAGCAGCAGTTGGAGATGTTGCGCAGCGGAGCGACGACAGCAACGGATCCACCTCAGCCAGTTTCGACAAGTGCGCCCGAAGCCGACGCACCAAAGGCGCTGTTTAAGACCATCAACAAGAAGGGGGGCGAGGGCCTCACTCGACACCAACAGCGAGCCCTCGACGCCATGCTCAGCCGCTATACCTCGAAAACGGCGGGATCGAAACGGATGATGCAAGAAAGCCGCGCGTTTCACTCCGATCCAAGGTCGGCTGCGGCATACCGCCAACTGTGGAAGGAGGCCGTTTATCCGCTCACGGCAGACCGGGCGGAGGGCTCGAAGATATGGGACGTCGACGGCAACGCTTACATAGATTTTAACATGGGCTTCGGGGTGAACCTGTTGGGGCACTCCCCAAAATTTGTGGTGGAGGCTTTGCAGGAGCAACTCGCCACCGGTTTTGCGCTGGGACCCATGCCCACGAAAGCGAAGGAGGCTGCGGAGCGGGTTTCGAGAATGACGGGTCACGAGCGTGTGGCCTTCTTCAACACGGGCTCAGAGGCCATGCTCGCCGCTATCCGCGCCGCGCGGGCCACCACAGGCCGCTCGAGGATTGTCATGTTCGAGCACGCCTACCATGGCAATTTCGACGAGGTGTTGATGCGCTTGCGCGCGGGCGACGGCGCCAGTGTACCAAGGGTGCCCGGAGTCCCGTGGGGCGCGGGGACCGATATAATCCTACTTCCGTACGGGAATCCAGATGCGCTAGAGGTGATCCGGGGACTCGCAGACGACCTCGCCGCCGTGCTCGTCGAGCCGGTGCAGAGCCGGCATCCGGATTTTTTGCCCGTCGAGTTTCTCCGCAACCTTCGCGAGCTCTGCTCGGAGTTGGATGCCGCGCTCATCTTCGACGAAATGATCACCGGCTTCAGATGCCACCCCGGAGGTGTGCAGGCCATGATCGATATTCGACCCGATATGGCGGCCTACGGAAAGGTGGTCGGCGGCGGGATGCCGGTCGGCGTTATCGCAGGATCAGCGCGTTTCATGGATTGCTTCGATGGAGGCTTTTGGCAGTTTGGTGATGATTCCGCGCCCGAGGCCGATCTGACCTATTTCGCTGGGACGCACCGCCGCCATCCGCTGGCAATCGCGGCCGTGTGTGCTCTACTTGAGCACCTCGAAAACGAAGGGCCTGCGCTTCAGGAGAAGCTGAATCGGCGAACGGAGGACCTCGCACAACGCATGACGGCGGTCTTTGAGACGGCGGGGTTGCCGGTTCGGATCGTCCACTTTGGGTCACTGTTCCGGTTCGATGGCCTCGACCAACTCGACTACGGCGACCTGCTCTACATCGGGCTCCGCTCGCGCGGCATCTTCACCTGGGAAGGCCGAAATAATTTCGTGACGACGGCTCACACCGACGACGATCTGGATCAACTGGTCCGCGCGCTCGGCGAAACCGTCGTAGAACTGATCGAAGGAGGCCTGTTCCCGTCGTTCGACTCAACACTCTCAGGCGACTCGCTGCCAATGGTCGAGGACGTCGTGCTTAAGCAAGTTCCCCCGGGCGCGTTGCCGTTAACCGAGGCGCAGCGCGAAATGTGGTCGGCCGCGAACCTGAGCGAGGAAGCTTCTTGCTCGTTCAACGAGGTGAACGCACTGCGGCTAACGGGCCAGGTCGATCTGGACGCACTGAAGACTGCCGTCCGGGGCCTCGTTGACCGCCACGAGGCGCTCAGGATCACGTTCTCACCAACCGGCGAGTACCAGACCATATCGGCTGAGACCCTGGTTGTCGTTGAGTTCGTGGATCTGTGCGACGAGGTCGACAAAGAGCAGATGATCGAATCGCACCTCATTCGGGAGGCGGAGACGCCATTCGATCTTGTCCACGGCCCACTCATGAGGGCAGCGGTTCTGCGATTGGGGCCGGACGCGCATGTGTTCGTCCATACATACCATCATCTTGTTTACGATGGGTGGTCGCTTGACGTCCTGAATCGCGATTTGGCCGCGCTCTACAATGCCGCCCGCGCCGGTGAATTTCCTGTCCTCGACGCCCCGATTCCCTACGGCCGGTTTGTGGCTTCCCGTGTGAGGGACATGGAATCCGAAGAGTACCATGAGGCCGAAACCTACTGGCGGGAAGCGTTCAGCACGATACCGGATCCTCTGGAGCTCCCGACAGACCGTCCACGTACCGGAAGGCGTTCCAACCGAGCCGGGCAGGTGATCAAGACTTTTCGAGCGGGACTGATGGAGGATCTTCTCCAAATGGCCTCGGAGAAAGATGCCACGCTGTTCACAACCCTTCTCTCTGCTCTATTCGTCTATCTCCATAGAATAACGGGGCAGGACGACCTTGTTGTTGGCATCATCTCGGCCGGGCAGCAGATGTTCGACGAAGGAGACGAGTTGGTGGGCCACGGCGCCGACCTTCTTCCCCTTCGCGCCCGGATCGATTCGGAACAACCCGTAGCCGATGTCCTGAGGGCTGTCAGAAATGTCGTACTGGATGGTCTGGACCACCGAGGATACACGTTTGGGACACTGGTAAAAAATATTGGGGTTGCGAGAGATCCCGGCCGCGTGCCACTTGTGGAGGTATCCTTTAACCTTGACCGCGTGGCACCCACGCCCCGCTGGGACGGCCTGGATGTTGGCTCCGTTCGAGTCGGCAAGCGCCGCGTCCATTTCGATCTCGAGATCAACGTCGATCAGTACGATGATCGCCTCGAGATGGTCTGCGCGTTCAACGCCGACTTGCTCGATGAGGCGACCGTGGCGCGTTGGATGGATCACATTGAGGTCGTCCTGTCCGGCATGGTGGGTGGCACGGAGCAGGCCATCCATGAGATTCCCATCATGACGGAAGAGGAGCGGCAACTCGTTCTTCAGACGTGGAATGAAACCGAACGCGATGCGTGCCTCGATGAGCACGTTCATCAGATTATTGAGGCGGCTGCGGTCGCCAACCATTCGCGGACGGCCATCGTCTCCGGTGACACCATCCTCACCTACGCACAGCTTGACGCTCGGGCAAATCAGATTGCCCACGCCTTGATTGGGCTTGGTGTAAGGGAGGGCACGAACGTCGGCTTGTACGCACGTCGATCTCACGATCTGCCCGTCGCCTTGCTTGGCATCCTTAAGGCCGGCGCGGCATACGTTCCGCTCGATCCGGCATTCCCTGCAGATCGGGTCACGTACATGATCGACGATGCCGATTTGGCGGCGATTGTTACAGAATCTGACCTCGTCCCGAGCCTGGCACAGGAGCAACGTCCGACGCTCTTGTTGGACAGCAGTGAGATTGGCCGGCACCCAACGACCTCCCCTGACGTCAAGTTGACGCGGGACGCATGTGCCTACGTGCTCTACACATCCGGATCGACAGGACGGCCGAAGGGCGTCATGGTAGAGCACTGCAACGTGGTCAACTTCTTCGCTGCGATGGATCGCTGCATCGAACACGATCCGCCCGGCGTGTGGCTGGCCCTAACGAGTATCTCGTTTGACATTTCTGTCCTCGAACTCCTCTGGACGCTAGCTCGGGGATTCACGGTGGTCGTCGCGCGCGATGACGCGGGAACGGTGTCCGACGGCGCACCACCTCCGGCGGTGGCCGAGCTTATTTCGCGGCACGATGTCTCCCACCTGCAATGCACGCCGTCGCAAGCGAGCGTGTTGGCCGGAGATGCGCACACGCTGATTGCCTTGGCGAAGCTCCAACATCTACTTGTCGGCGGTGAGGCCCTTCCGGAAGCGCTTGCCGCCGGATTGTTGAAGGGCGGTATCCGTCGCCTCACCAACATGTATGGCCCAACAGAAACGACGATCTGGTCATCCACCTTAGAGGCCTCGAGCACAGATGGACATGGAACGGTTCCTATCGGCCGCCCCGTGGCCAATACGTACTTCTATGTGCTGGATGGCAACTTGCGGCCGACACCGATCGGCGTGCCGGGAGAGCTTTGGATTGGCGGAGAGGGCGTGACCAGGGGCTACCACAAGCAGCCGGAATTGACGGCCGAGCGTTTTGTAGACGATGTATTCCGTGAAGGCGGCAGGATGTACCGGACAGGCGATCGGGTACGCTATCGGGCCGACGGAATCGTGGAGTATCTCGGCCGGACAGACCACCAGGTCAAGCTCCGTGGCTTCCGAATCGAACTCGGCGAAATAGAGGCCAGGCTCGTCGAACATCCTTCTATCAGCGAGGCGGCTGTTGTTGTCCGGGAGGACACGCCCGGCCATCAACGCTTGGTGGCGTACTATACGACTGGTGCCGGAAGAACCGCTCCAGACCTTGAGGATCTCCGCACGTTCCTCGGCCAGCGTCTTCCGGCATACATGGTCCCTGCCGCGTATGTGGCGATGGAGCGGCTGCCGATGACGCCCAATCAGAAGGTTGACCGCAACGCACTTCCTACGCCGAGCGCGGATCGGCCCGCGCTCCGCATGGACTACGCCGAGCCGAGAACGGAGCAGGAGAAGACGTTGGCTGAGATTGTAGCGAAAGCTCTCGGCATCGACCGGGTAGGAGTGCACGACAACCTTTTCGAGATTGGTGTGGACTCGATGCTCGTCTTTCAGATAAGCGCACGAGCAAACGAAGCTGCACTTCCATTGGAGCCCCGGCTTTTCTTCTGGCATCAGACGGTGGCCAAGTTGGCTCGGAGCCTGACAACCGAGCAGCCTGAGTCGGTGGACCTCGCGGCCGATCTCCGAGAACGCGTGGCGGCCATGAGTGCAGCAGAAGTCCGCGCGATGCTCGAAGAAAAACGGCTGGGCACAAGCTCTGGCGATTCGGATATCGTGCCTCATGGCGACGAAATGTAGGGAGAACCCTTTGTCAAGAATCAGAACCCTCTTCGCACGTGTCTTTGACTTGCATTCTCGTAGGCGACGAATCTCTGCTGGTTCAATGCGCGGGCATTCTTGGCCGAGATGGTCACGAGTTGCGGGGAATCATCACTTCGTCTTCGGCTGTCCGAGAGTGGGCCAAACAGGAAGCTGTTGCCTGTATTGAGCCTGGCTTAGAATTGGCGGAGAGGCTTCGAGAGATTCCGTGCGACGTGCTTTTCAGCATCGCCAACGTGCACGTGCTGCCGGCCGAAGTCATCCGGCATCCTCGAATTGCAGCCGTCAATTTTCATGACGGCCCCCTGCCTGAACGGGCGGGGCTTAACGTGCCAACGTGGGCAATCCACGACGGAGAAAAGGAGCACGGCATCACGTGGCATTTGATGACGGACAGCGTCGACCGAGGAGACATCATCGCCGAAAGGCGCTTCCCGATCGAGCCGGACGAAACAGTTCTTAGCCTCAACCTCAAGTGCTATGAAGCCGCCATTGAGTCGTTCCCGGAGGTTCTGGACAGGCTGTCCGAATCACCTCTGAAAAAGCGACCGCAACAAGGGCAGGGGATGGTGCATCGGCGTAGCCAACGGCCGCCCCTCGCAGGAATTCTCGATTGGACCGAGTCGGCGGAGCGATTGAGCGCGCGCGTCCGGTCGCTCGATTTTGGCCCTTACGCCAACCCCATCACGACCCCAAAACTGTTGACACCCAAGGGGGGTTTGATGGTCGTGAGAACAGCGAAGGTGGAGCGCAGCTCGCGCGGTGAGCCCGGGACGATCCTGACGGCGGACGCAGATGAACTCGTTGTCGCCACAAGCGACGGCAGCCTGCGTCTCGGCGGAATATCCGATTTAGATGGCAATCCGGTTGATCTCGGGACGCATGGATTGGTGGACGGGATAGTCCTTCCATTCCTGTCCAACGACGTGACCGAACGACTCGATGCGCTCACAAAAGGTCTCGCTCCGAACGAGTCGTTCTGGAGACAAATGGTTGCCGGCTATCAGCCAACGAAGACGCCGTACGAAAAACCGTCTTCAGAAAATGGTTTGGATCGACGATCGTCGATGGTGGATCAGCCGGAAGAGATGAAGGCTTTTGTAGCCCGGCTTTGCGGGCCTGAGACGGAGTGCACGCCGGAAGATGCTTTCGTTCTCGCGTTTTCACTCTACCTGGCACGTCTCTGTGGAACGAAGACAATAGAAGTGGGGCTGAGGAGTGCCAGCGTGGCCGATGCGTTGAAAGGGCTGCCAGCGATGTTCGTCCGCACACTTCCTCTGAAAATTGAGCTCGAGGATTTGGAATCCAGCAGCGAGGCGGTATATGCGGCTGCGGAGGCACTCCGCGAGGTTCACCGACGCGGTACCTATCCGAGAGATCTGGTCATGCGCTCACCGGAAGTCAGCACGCTGCCGGACCATGCGATCGTCTTGGATCTTGCCGGTGACGAAGCGAACGCTCCTCTGGTGGTGCGCCTGCTCCTCGACGGGTCCGTCGAGTGGGCCTACGACCCCAGTACCTTCGATGAGTCGGTTATCGAATTGATGCAAAGTCAGTTCGAAATGACCGTCGCGCACCTCGCGACCAATCTCGAAGGTGCTCTGTCAGAGATCGACATTCTGGGCAAGCACGAACGCGAAGAAATCCTGTATCGGTGGAATGACACGGCAGTGGAAGGCGACCTCGACGTTTGTATTCACGAGCTGATCGAAAGGCGAGTTCAAGAACAGCCGAACAGGACGGCGGTTCATTTTGGTGAAGAAAGCTGGAGCTACGCCGAGCTCAACGCTCGCGCAAACCAGATCGCCCATGCGCTTCGAGTAGCTGGTGTGAGAACGGGTGCGTACGTGGGCGTCTATCTGGAACGCTCCGCTACGATGTTGGCTTCCCTCCTCGCCGTAATGAAAACGGGAGCGGCCTACGTGCCACTTGATCCGGAATTTCCCTCCAATCGGCTGGACTTCATGTGCGAGGACGCAGGTTTGGCCGTCATCATTGCAGAGACTGAGCATTCTGTGGCGTGGCTGAATTCTTCGATTCCGGTACTTCCTCTGGATACGTTGGATTCGGTTGCGCTGTCCAGCGAGAATCTGGAGGATGGTCCGCAGCCAGACGATCTGGCCTATGTGCTTTACACGTCCGGTTCGACGGGCAAGCCGAAGGGAGTGATGGTGGAGCACCGCAACGTGGTCAATTTTTTCCTGGGGATGGACGAGAGCATTGCCGCTGAACAACCGGGAGTATGGCTGGCGGTTACGAGCATATCATTCGATATCTCCGTGCTGGAGCTGTTCTGGACGCTTGCCAGGGGATTCACGGTTGTAATCCAACAGGACGAGCAAACCGTGGCCTCGGCGCAACCGGGCTCGTCATCGCCAATAGCATTCAGTCTTTTCTATTTTGCCAGTGATGAGGGTGGAGAAAGTGCAGCCGATAAGTACAAATTGCTGCTGGATGGGGCCCGGTTCGGGGACGCCCACGGCTTCGAGGCTGTCTGGACGCCAGAGCGTCACTTTCATGCCTTCGGCGGTCTATATCCGAATCCATCGGTAGCCAGTGCCGCGCTTGCCACGATCACATCAAACATTGGCTTGAGGGCGGGGAGTTGTGTAAGTCCGCTGCACCACCCGGCGCGAATCGCGGAGGAGTGGGGCGTCGTGGATGTTCTGTCGAATGGCCGCGTGGGTATTTCATTTGCCGCAGGATGGCAACCGAACGACTTCGTTCTCCGCCCGGAGGCATTCGCCGAGAGGAAAGAGCACATGTTCGGCCAGATCGAGCAGGTTAAGGCGCTCTGGCGCGGCGAAACGCTCGAGTTCGACGGACCGACGTGTGAACCGGTCAACGTCCAAACTCTGCCTCGGCCTGTCCAGGCAGAGCTCCCTGTCTGGATTACCGCCGCTGGCAACCCGGAGACGTTCCATGAAGCAGGAGCGCGCGGCTACCATGTGCTGACGCACCTGCTAGGTCAGCGCGTGGAGGATCTTGCTGAGAAAATCGAGATCTACCGGCAAGCGCGGCATTCGCATGGCCATGTAGGTGAAGATGGCCGAGTCACTCTGATGTTGCACACGTTTGTGGGCGACGACGATGACGCCGTGCGCGAACTGGTCCGCGAGCCGATGAAAGCCTACCTGAAAAGCTCGATCGGGCTCATCCAGGCGGCTGCGTGGTCCTTCCCCACTTTCCGGCAGAAAACGACAGGCGAAGATGGCAAGTTCTCCGTCGAGCACCTCGCGGAAGATGCGTTGGACGAAGTGTTGGATTTTTCCTTTGAGCGCTACTTCGAGACGAGCGCTCTTTTCGGTACCCCCGATACCTGCCGGAAAATGGTCGAGCGGCTCAAGCAGATCGGCGTCAATGAAATCGCGTGCCTCGTGGATTACGGAGTCGAGACCCAGGCTGTTCTGGATATGCTCCCTCAGCTGAGCCTGCTGAAGGATCAGTCGAATGCGGTTCGCGAAAACGTAAAATCCATACCTGAAAACATTCGGGCCTATGCAGTAACGCATCTCCAGTGCACACCGACGCAAGCGAGCCTCTTGGTAGCCGATCCAGATACAGTCCGAGCGCTGGGCGCGTTGGATCACCTGCTCATCGGGGGAGAAGCGCTTAGCGGCAAGCTGGTCCGGACGCTGAACGACGCTGACGTCGAACGCATTACCAATATGTATGGGCCAACCGAAACCACCATCTGGTCGGCAACCCACGACGCTTCCTTGGGTGAGGATGTCACTGTTCCGCTCGGGAGGCCGATTGCGAACACGCGGTTCTATGTTTTGGATGGCGACATGCAGCCGGTGCCGGTCGGCGTCTCCGGTGAGCTCTGGATCGGCGGTATGGGAGTCGCGCGTGGCTATCATAACCGGCCCGAGTTGACGAAAGAGCGATTTGCTCCGGATCCGTTCGTGGAAGGCGAGCGCATCTATCAAACGGGCGACCTTGTTCGGTACCGGACCGATGGTGTTCTAGAGTTTCTCGGTCGAACAGACTGCCAGGTAAAGCTGAGAGGATTCCGTATCGAGCTTGGGGAAATCGAGGCGGCGCTTTCAAATCACCCGGAGGTCCGCGAAGCCGTGGTCGTGGTTCGCGAAGATTCACCGGGCGATCAGCGCCTCGTAGGATACTTCAGGTCCACAAACGGTCTCGTCCCTGATTGGGAGCAATTGCGTTCGTTCCTCGGCGATCAACTTCCCGAATACATGGTTCCCGGTGCGTTTGTCGCCTTGGACTCCTTTCCGATGACACCAAATCGAAAATTGGATCGGAAAGCCCTGCCTCCTCCGTCGAGAGCGATCGTCGTTGCCCCGTCCGCAGCCAGCTTCAAGGGCACGTCGCATTCAGCCATGGAGAAGGAGCTGGTCGCAATCTGGGAAGACGTTCTGGGCGTTCACGGAGTGGATCCACAAAGCAACTTCTTCGATCTCGGAGGCCATTCACTCCTCGCCATGCAAGTTCAGGCGCGGATTCGAAACGAACAGAATCTGGACGTGCGGATTGTCGATTTATTCCGATTCCCAACCGTGCGAACGCTCGCCGAACATCTCCGAGGTAGCGGGGAAGAGGAGACCGAAACCGTCAGCAAGGGTGCGGACCGCGGTGCCCGCCGGGCGGCCTTTCTTGGGAAGCGTGCACGACCGTAGCACCGAGTAGTGTGAGTGCGTACTGCGTATGTCCAAATCGACCGACGAAAAACTGCAAGTGACTCAAGCCGGATCGAGAGATCGGACCGGGACGGAGATAGCGGTCGTCGGCATGGCGTGCAGATTGCCGGATGCGCCCGACGTCGACACGTTCTGGCGCAATTTGAAAGAGGGTGTGGAATCGGTTCGCCTCTTCTCTGAAGAAGATCTGGGTAGTCGTGGAGTTTCGGACGAACTACTCGCCAGCCCCGACTACGTGCGCTCCGGCGTTGTGCTCGATAACATCGACTTGTTCGATGCAGGTTTCTTTGGGCTCAGCCCGCGCGATGCGGCAATCATGGATCCTCAGCACCGCATTTTTCTCGAATGTGCATGGGAGGCGCTCGAACACGCTGGATACGATCCGGGCCGGGTGGACGCCGCGATTGGCGTCTTCGGTGGCTGCGGGATGAATGCCTACATGATGTACCATCTGCTCTCAAATCCGGCGCTGATGGCCTCCTCCGGCGAGTTCCTGATTCGACATACGGGCAACGACAAAGACTTTCTCACGACCCGCGTCTCTTACGAACTGGATCTGAAGGGCCCAAGCATAAACGTGCAAACGGCGTGTTCAACGTCGCTGGTTGCCGTCCATCTTGCCATTCAAAGCATTCTGACCGGCGAGAGTGATATGGCGCTCGCAGGTGGCGTAACCATCGGCCTCGATCAAGAGAAAGGGTACCTGTTCCAGCCCGGCGAGATCCTCTCACCAGACGGCCACTGTCGTTCGTTCGATGCTGAATCTAAAGGAACGATTTTCGGAAGCGGTGCCGGCCTCGTCGTGTTAAAACGTCTGGCCGCTGCGATCGCTGACGGCGATACCGTTCACGCAATACTTCTGGGTTCGGCCGTCAACAACGATGGGCGAGGGAAAGTGAGTTACATGGCGCCCAGTGTCGATGGACAGGCCGCCGTGATCGCCGAGGCGCTCGCCGTAGCGGGCGTGGAGCCGCGCGAAATATCCTATGTCGAAGCGCACGGGACGGGAACCCCTGTTGGCGACCCTATCGAGGTCGCGGCGCTGACACACGCATATCGGGCCACGACAAAAGATCTCGCCTATTGTGGGCTTGGATCTGTAAAGACGAACATTGGGCACCTGGATACCGCGGCGGGTGTTGCCGGCCTGATAAAGGTTGTGCAAGCGCTAAAGCATGGCGAGCTCCCGCCGACGCTGCACTTCACCGAGCCGAATCCCCATCTGGAGCTAGACGCCAGTCCGTTCTATGTCGTGAGCGAACTAACGCCGTGGAAATCTCAGCCGGGTTCCGTTCGCCGCGCCGGAATCTCGTCGCTTGGAGTTGGAGGGACAAATGCTCACGTAGTTGTCGAAGAGGCTCCGATCGCTTTGGAGTCCGGTCCATCGCGGCCATTTCAGCTCGTGTGTGTATCCGCAAAAACCGAATTGGCGGCGGATCGCTCCGTCGAGCGGCTCGCCGAGTTTGTAACGGAGAAGCTGGCAGTTCATCCGGCGGAGATTGCCCATACACTCCACGTCGGTCGGAAGCCATTCGCCCATCGTCGGTTTGCGGTAGCTGGACTCGACGAACCGCTAGGAAGTGTTCTTGCTGGCGAAGGGCATATCCGTGGTTTTGTCGCACCGTCCGAACGCGCTCCAATCGCATTCATGTTTGCAGGTGGCGGGGTCCAGTATCACGGGATGGGTGCAGGTTTGTACGAATCTGAATCCGTGTACCGAGATGTCGTGGACGAGGGGCTGGACGTTTTGAATGCAACGGCATCGCTGGACCTGCGACCCCATCTACTCCAAGGTGAGCCCGGCCAATCCGCACTGGCGATGGAGCGGCCGTCAATAGGACTGCCGGCGCTATTCGTTACGCAGATAGCCCTGGCAAGACAGCTTGGCAATTGGGGGATCACTCCAGAGGCCGTCATTGGGCATAGCGTGGGCGAGTACGCGGCAGCGTGCATGGCGGGAGTTATTGAGTTTCAGGATGCACTGCGTCTCGTAGCATTTCGTGGCCGCCTTTTCGAGGATTTGCCCGAAGGCGGGATGCTGAGCGTCGCGTTGCCGGAGAATGAGCTGCGCCGATATCTCATCGACGGCCAGGACATCGCGGCAATAAACGGCGAGCGTATGTGCGTGGCGTCGGGGCCTCTGGATTCCATCGTCGAGCTGGAGTCACGATTGCTCGGCGACGACGTTGACGCAGCGCGTTTAAGGATTGCTGTGGCTGCCCATTCCTCGATGGTCGAACCAATGGTCGAGCCATACATGCGGTTCATCAGCGAACTCAAGCTGCATCCTCCACAATTGCGCATGGCGTCGAACCTGAGCGGGACATGGCTGAAACCTGAGGAGGCCATCAGCGCCGAGCACTGGGCGCAACATATTCGCAGAACCGTTCGCTTCGCCGATGGCCTCCAAACGCTTCTTGACGAGCCGAATCGCCTGCTGATAGAAGTGGGGCCAGGCCGCGCGCTCGCCACGCTGGCTCGGCAACACACTCGTCGCACTCCCGAGCAGTCGGTGATTACGACGATGCGTCATCCGGCAGAGAGTGCGCATGATCAACGCGTGCTCCTCGAAGCCCTCGGAGAAATCTGGTCGAATGGCGTGGACGTAGACTGGACTGCATTCTACAGCGACGAAAAACGTCGGCGAATCCCGTTGCCGACCTACCCGTTCGAGCGCCAGCGGTACTGGGTTGAGCCCGGTCAAGTCGTATTCTCGGAGTTTGTCAATTCAACAGCGGCCGAGCCTACTCCAGAGCGAAAGGACGACATCGCCGATTGGTTCGAGGTGCCAGTTTGGACGCCTGTGGACAGGTCGAGAGCGGCGGACGCTCCCGGTCGTTGGCTTGTCATACATGGTGGCGACAAGAGAGCAGCGTCCGTCGTTGAAGCACTGCAAGCCAAAGTCGGCGCGGTCGAAACGGTAGAGATTGGCAAGTCCTTTTCCCGCGACCCGGATAACGGGCTCCAGGCCCGGCCTCGTGAACTTGAGGATTTCAGGCAGCTCGTTCAATCGCTCGAAGACGGTGCAGGATTGCCGAACCGGGTGGTGTTTCTTGATCTCGGCACCCAATCGGCGGACGGGAAGGAGACGTTCTATGCGGTCTTCAACTTCATGAGGGCCATAGGCACGACGGACCCCGAGATCGCACTTGACCTCGTGCTGGTTACGTGCGACTCACAGTCCGTGCTGCCCGAAGACACGGTTGGGCGCCCGAGCGGTGCGCTGCTTCTGGGTCCCGCCCGAGTCCTACCGAAAGAGTTTCCGAATGTCCGAACTCATTTCATAGATGTCGATAGCGCGTCCTCTATTGAGTCGGTCATCGACAGGATCTGCTCCCAGGAGGAAGACGCTACTCTTGTTGAAGCCCTCAGAGCTGGACAATCGTATCGACTCCAGTATGAGGCTATTCAATTACATGTCAACGATTCCGAGGGCCCGGCGATTAAAGAGGGAGCAACGTACTTGATTACCGGTGGACTCAGAGGAATTGGGCTGTCTCTTGCACGGCAGCTTGCAACCCGCGGCGCCTCCCGTCTGGCCCTGCTCGGTCGGTCTCCGGCTTCATCGAAAGCGGCACGCGTCATTGCTGCATTGGAGGAGAAGGGAGTCGAGGTTCTGCAATTGCAAGCCGACGTCGCCGATCCATTGCAAATGGCTGACGCCCTCGCCCAGATCCATGGCCGGGCTGGCCGCCTGGATGGTGTGTTCCATGCAGCGGGCGTTCTCTCCGACGCACCTCTGCTTCTGAAATCTGCCGACGATATTGGACGCGTGCTAGCACCAAAGGTGGAGGGAACGCAGGTGCTTGCCGAAGTTCTCCGCCGGACCCCACCCGACTTTGTCATTCTTTTTTCTTCTACCAGCGCGGTGCTCGGCCTCGCAGGACAAATTGACTACGCCGCCTCGAACGCCTTTCTCAACGCGTTTGCGCGGCACATGACTACCAAGGGTCCGACTCACTTTGTCGCCGTGAATTGGGGGATCTGGCGAGATGTCGGCATGGCCGCACGTCTGTCTGATATGGTATGGGATGGACGCCTTGACCACGGAAGCGCCACCCCCGTCGAGCACGGGTTGCTCAGCGACACCGAACTGCTGGATGGCGGCGAGCAATTGTTCACGGGTGAAATCCATGCGGATCGCCAATGGGTTGTCGATGAACACCGACTGGCATCCGGGCAAGCGTTGCTACCAGGAACGGCATTCATCGACTTGGCGTGCTGGACAGCGACTGTGACAGAGCCGCAAGACAGAGGCGTCGAAGTTTTCAACGCCACATTTTTGTCACCGCTAAAAGTCAATGACGGGCGTCCGGCTACGGTTAAGGTGCTAGTGGATCCGCAGGACGTAGGATATGCCTTCAAGGTGGCGAGTGATCAAGAGGGATCCTGGGTTGAGCACGCTGTGGGTTCGTGTGCGCCACTCGCTGGCGAACCTCCCATTCTAGATCTTGGTTCGATCCTTTCCGAATGCACAAGGAGGGAGTTGATTTACGAGGCGGAAGCGCCGCGCGAGCAGCAGGCGGAATTTCTGTCGCTCGGTGAGCGGTGGAATTGTGTTCGACGTGTTTCACGCGGCGAGAATCAGGCTGTAGCCACGCTCGAATTGTCCGAGTCCTTCGACGATGACCTGCAGAGGTTCATGCTGCATCCCGCCCTCTTCGACATGGCAACCGGAATAGGTCTCGATTTAGTACCGGAGAGCACACCGCCCGGCCTATTCGTGCCCCTGGTCTACGAGCGCGTCCGGGTTTGGGGACGCCTTCCGAGAAAGCTCACCAGTTGCGTCCAATTGAAGGACTACAGCGAGTCCGGCCACATGGCCCGTCTCGATGCACAGCTCTGCACCGCCGACGGACGCGTCCTCGTCGAAATAGAAGGCTTGATCATGAAGCTGGTTCCAGCAGCCGAAGTCAAGAATATCGGACTGGAGACTCCCAAGGCACGCGTCGGCGGCGCTCTGGATGAGGTTCTGAGAATGGGCATCGAGGCAAATGAAGGATTCGATGCAATCGAGAGGGTTCTTTCAGCGAGAACGTTATCCGAAGTG
Organism: Rubricoccaceae bacterium; assembly: GCA_041748175.1. Lineage (GTDB taxonomy): Bacteria > Bacteroidota > Rhodothermia > Rhodothermales > Rubricoccaceae > JAHEJB01. The sequence continues at coordinate 32,346 of JBGTDU010000083.1, read as the reverse complement.
GTTGCCTCACCAATCTCGCTTGCTGCCTTGGCACGGGCGTTCTCTTCGGATTTGCGCCCGGAGGGCAAAGCAGGGTCGGGCAACGACGGGCAGCGCAACGAAGCAGCCAAACCCAGAGATGAGATCGAGGTGGAACTGATTCGACTTTGGGAAGACCTGCTTGGCGCCTCGTCGGTAGGCATCCACGACGACTTTTTCGATTTGGGCGGCCATTCGCTTCTCGCGGTCAGACTTTTCGCGCGGCTCGAGCGCACGTACAAGAAAACACTCCCGCTGGCTACGTTATTTGAGGCGCCAACGCCAGCGAAGCTCGCCGAGCTTGTGCGTGGAGAGCCAATCGACGCGGGCGACAAGAACGGCACACGGACGAACGGAATCTCAACCGCTTCTTCTGGCGAGCGAGAATATCTAGTCACTATTCAGGCCGGCCACCCAGAGGCCGTCCCGTTTTTTTGCGTGCATGGAGCGGGAGGGAACGTTTTGAACTTTAGAGACCTTGCCGTACGAATCGGAAAGGAGCAGCCATTCTTCGGCCTACAGGCGAGGGGCGTCGATGGTAGGCAGGAGCCTCATGAGAAGATTGAGGAAATGGCCGAAGCCTATCTACGTGAAGTGAGGGCGGCATTCCCACATGGACCGTACCTGCTGGGTGGTTACTCGGGAGGTGGCGTGGTAGCATTCGAGATGGCGCAGCAACTGGAGTCAGTCGGCGAGCATGTCGGATTGCTCGCGTTCCTGGACACTTTCCGACCAGGAATCGTCGACGAAGATGGCATCCGAGGACGAACAGCGAATCTTTCCCGTCTTATTGATCGAGGGCCCGGATACGTTGTAGAGTGGGCCAAACGCCGCTTCGAGTTCGAAAAATGGCGCCGTACGAGACGCCGTATGGATGACCTGATTCGAAAGGGAGAGCCACTGCCCATCGAGATGAGAGAAATACACATGACAGCGGCGTATCACAGAGCGGCCGAGGGCTACGAAATACTACTGCTGAATTCCGTTGGAATCTCACTCTTCACGGCCGAGACGCGAGCCCCCGAGCACGAGCGTATTGGCGAGGATCTCGGATGGAGGCCATTTGCCAAAGCGGGAATGGAAATCCACTTCGTATCAGGCGATCACGACAGCTTGATGCGGGAGCCGAATGTTGGAGCACTTGCGTCCAAACTCCGGCAATCCATTCAGCAAGTCGAGCATATGACTGTGCCAATCGGCAGCCACTAGTACTGTTTCGCTCTCCCGTCTATCATCGTTATCGCCAGTGCATCCATGCGAATAGCCCTTTCTCTATCGATTCTCGCCAACATTCTGGCGGTGGGTATTGTTCTACTTTTGCTGCATCAGATGGGCGGCTGGGCATTCGTCAAGGCGAAATATTTTGAGCAGGTGGATGGCAGCCCCTATTCCGATCCGAGTCGTCCCTTTGGCGAGTCAACATTGTTCAGGCAATCGGTGTCGATTCATAATCTCGCCCCAGTTAGGGAAGGGGACGTTGTATTCCTGGGCGACAGCCACGCCGCACTTGGCCAGTGGTCAGAGTTTTTCGACTCTCAACGCGTACGCAATCGAGGTATCTCAGGAGACAATACGGTGGGCGTCCTCCGCAGACTAGAATCCGTTATGACCGCTTTGCCCTCGGCAGTTTTTCTATTTATCGGAAGCAACGACGTCGACCAACGCTACAACTCGCTCACGGTCGACGAAACGGTGCGAAATGTTGAACGAATCGTAACCGAGATGAAAAACAGGTCTCCTGGGACGGTGGTCTACCTTCTCAGCGCACCCCCGAAAAGCCGCAATACAATGATTGGCGTTACTGAAACCCCACTTGCTCATGCACTGAATGAACGATATGAAGCCCAGGCATCCCAGTTCGGCGCCACGTATGTGGATATTCAGGGTCCACTCACTGACACCGGTGGGGCCCTCCGAGTGGATTTTACGGAGGACGGCGGTCACTTGAACGGAGCCGGCTATGAGGCAATCGTACGCACCATTCGACCACTCGTGGAGGCCGCGCTAGTCCAGGAAGAGCTTCCTGGTGGGGGGCTCTGATACTCGGATCGGCACCTGCATCGGCGATCACCTCCTTGCTGAAGGTTGTTGATATGGTCTTAACAGGCTGTTGAGCCATCCCTCCTGCCTACGGCGGCGACTCTTGTTCGATCTCAGCGTTGCGAGAATCTCGCCGGATCACCAATACGACTGCGATCTCGCGCCTTGATCTCGACCAAGATCCGCTCGCCTCGCCAACGGTTGAATAAATCAACAGCCTGTTAGGTAACCGTACGCAATTGAGACGACTAACCAATACGCTGGCAGTGGCCTTAACTATCCGATTGTGACACCGTGTTGAATTCGAGTACGCCCGCAGTAGGATTTGATCGCGCGCCGCAAGGTTCGGGCGGCCTTGGGGGAACGGAATCGAGTGTCGCCTTCTCGCGGGACCAAGAGGAATTGCTCGCGTTGCTGTTACGAGAGCAAGCCGACCCGGCAGAACGGTCAGGGAATGAAGTACGGGTACAAGCCGAAGACAGCTCTGTGCTCATCCCCATCAAGCCCTCCGGGCACCTTCCGCCCATTTTCTGCGTCGGTGTGTTTCATTTTAACGCATTCGCCAAGAGCCTTCCCGCCGCGTTGCCCGTATGGGGCCTTTTGGGTGACGATCTGGACGAGAACGGAGCGTATATGCAGCGCATTCCAGAGTTGGCCACGATGTACGTGAGGGAAATCCGCCGAGCGTACCCCAGTGGGCCGTATCACATCTTTGGTTTTTGCTTCGGCGGGTTGGTGGCCTACGAAATGGCCTGTCAACTTGAGCGAGTGGGCGCTCCTGTTGGCATTGTGACGTTGTTGGAATCCTACCCAGCGAACGGCGAAGAACTTGCGGGTACTACAGACGGATTAAGCGGCCCAATGCGCCAATCTAGAATTGCTAAGCACGCGCTAAGGGCTCGAAACGAAGGGACGAAGTACGTGAAGGAATGGACGCGACATCGGATCGCGTTTGAAAAAAGACGATTTCGGATAGCCTGGACGGGCGCACTCGCCAAAGCATATGGAATGACTGGACGGAGAACGCCAAACTGGTTGCGCGGCGCTGCGATGCGCGAGCCAGAGATCGCCTCCGGTTTGGTCTACAAGCCTGGCACTTTCGAAGGCGACCTTCGGCTTATCGTATGCTCGTGCAGAGACGAGCGCCCTGATTCGCGGCAGGAAGTCTTGCTGGAGCTCGGCGACCAATGGAAGGCGTACGCCATAGGCAAAGTCGATGTAATCACATACGACACGCGAGGACACGATGATTTGCTCAAGCCTCCTCTTGTGAAGGACCTGTCAGATCGGATCGCTGGCTTTTTCACGGATGGCGCTGAAAGCGGAATGAATCCAATAACAGCGTAGCGAATGTCGAAAGAGATTCAAACTTCCTGGAACTCACGTCCCTATCGGCATCGGGTAGGTGCCCGCAGGATTGATGTCTGGCGTTGTCGCCTCAATATCTCCGATGGTCGCCTGTCGGCATTGCTCGCCCTACTTTCTCCCGATGAATTGATTCGTGCAGGGAGATACGTTTTCGAACCAGACCGAACTCGGTTCGTCGTCGGCCGCTCCTTTCTTCGATTGTTGTTAGGTCGCTACGTCCAACGGCCACCGCGATCAATTCGCTTCACATATCGCGCAGACGGTAAGCCCGAGCTTGCAGAAAACCCGGTTGATGGGCCGCTCGGCTTCAATCTGGCTCACGCTGGAGAATGGGCAGTGTGTGCAATAGCGCCTACGAAACAGCTGGGTATTGATATCGAGTGCGCGCGGGGCGGAATAGATTTCATCGACATCGCGAATTCGTTTTTCTCCATAGGAGAGGCCCAAGCTCTACGATCTTTGCCCGAATGTGACCGGGCGTCTTCATTCTTGGCGTGTTGGACAAGAAAGGAGGCCTACCTGAAGTCTACCGGCGAAGGGCTCAGTGCCTCGCTGGCTGAGTTCGAAGTTTCGCTAGGCCCCTCAGAGCAAGCGAGAATCGTTTCGATTGCGGGTAGTAAAGATCGCTCAAGGGGCTGGTTCATGGAGGATTTCTCTCCTGCGCGAGGATACGCCGGGGCGCTTGTCGTGCCCGGTGGCGGCTGGGATGTCGTCTACCATGATTTTGCATTTTTGTCACATTCTGTCGCTGCGGCGTCGCCTGTTGGCGCATAACGTGCCCATCTGCAAGTGGTCGAATCGCGGCAAACGCGAAATGGCAAGAAGGAATCTTATGCGAGCCCTCCCAAGAAAAATGCGCTCTGGATTCAGTACCGACTTGTTCAGTGACCTTTATGCGTTTGAGCGACCCGGCAACGAATTCACTCATGCCTGCCAACGCACAAAGAGCATCACCGCTCCCAGTCTCCGGTTCGTGGCTAATCCCTGTGAAGGCGCTCTTTGATACACGCCTCTTATTGCAGTTTGAAATTGTATGTACGCTCCAAGTAAGCCCGTAATATCTACTCGCGGAGCGACCAATTGGTCGTCCCCAACCGAGGTGGAAGGCGACGGGTTTGCGGACTCCGGCGTTCCAGTCCTATCGGCACCAGGCACCCCCTTGGGGAATCGTCTCAGCGGTAGCGGGGCGATAGCGTTGGTGCATGATTGGTTGCCCGTGTATGGTGGCGCAGAGAGGGTATTGGAACAAATGATCACGGTGCTTCCGGAGTCATCGATATACAGTCTCTTCGACTTTGTACCGGCTGATCAGCGTGGCTTTCTACAAGGAAAATCAGTCGAGACATCATTTCTTCAAAAGCTACCATTTGCGCGATCGAAATATCGATTCTACCTCCCGTTCACTCCGCTTGCGATCGAACAGTTTGACCTAGGCAAGTATGATATCGTTGTCTCTTCGAGCTATGTGGTCGCAAAAGGGGTCATCACAGCGCCCGATCAATTGCATATTTCCTACGTCCACAGCCCAATCCGATACGCCTGGGATTTGCAGTCAACCTACCTGCACCAACAGTCCATGGAGCACGGTGTTCGAAGTCTGCTCGTGCGGCTCATTCTCCATTATATGCGCTTGTTCGATGCGACGAGCGCATCTCGTGTGGATGCCTTCGTCGCTAATTCTCGTCATGTCGCTCGCAGGATCTGGAAGGCGTATAGACGACCAAGCAGCGTCATATATCCGCCCGTTGACACGGAGGCCTTCACCCCGGATGGGAATAGGGCGGACTACTACGTCACGGTCTCCCGGCTTGTCGCGTACAAACGGGTTGATTTAGTTGTAGAGGCATTCAATCGGATGCCCGACAAAGAGCTGATCGTAATCGGCGACGGTCCCGAGTTGGGTCGAATCAGGGAGCTGGCGGGGCCAAACGTATCGGTTTTGGGCTACCAACCACTCAGCGTTGTTCAACACTACATGCAACGGGCTCGCGCTTTCATGTTTGCTCCGGAGGAGGATTTCGGGATTGTGGCGGTTGAAGCTCAGGCGTGCGGAACACCTGTCATTGCCTACGGGCGGGGCGGTGCCACCGAGACCGTTGTTCACGGAGAAACTGGACTGCTGTTCGGGCAGCAAACTCCCGAATGTGTGGTAGAGGCGGTCAGGGCTTTCGAAAACGGTGCGTCGAAGTTCCGAACCAATCGGATTCGGGCCCACGCTGAGCAATTCTCTATACAACGATTTAGATGCGAGTTCGAGCAGTACGTCCACGATCAATACCACCAGTTTTGCAAAAGCCTGTAGGGGTCGGCCTAGATGGATGTCGTTGTAGAGCGATTTAAGACGAAGGCGAGCACAGCGGGTCAAACACCCTTGGGGCTGGGGCCACCTGTGTCGGGTTGGCCGCAAGACCACGTCGTTTCCGCATCGTCGGGGTTGACTGCGAGTAGGCTCCGGGAAAGCGACAGACCGCGTGGCGGTGAAGGCATGACGCGGATGGCCGTTCTCTTGTCCGATGTCATTGCGCTCCTCGTCGTGACATCCGCGACTTTGATCATTGCTTCCGCGGTGGGGCTGCATCCGGCACCATGGGTGTTGGCCACGCTATGGGCGGGTCTGATCCTGCTCTACCTGCTGGCCGGGTTTTACAACCATGTCGTCGTGCACCCAGCCACAGAAATACGGGCCATGATGCGCATTACGGCATTTGTGTTCCTCGGAGTATTTGTTGGCCTAAGGGTTGGTGGCGTGACTGACACGGACATCGTCGTAACATTATTTGGCCTTGTAGCCCTATTTGTTGTACCGCTCTTGAGGTCATTTACCCGCGTAATATGCGCCCGGTCCGCCTGGTGGGGATTGCCCGTCGTAGTGGTGTCATACAATGGTGTGGGCCGAGAAATAGTGAACGGCCTGCGGCGGTGGCCGGAAATGGGTCTTCGGCCCGTTGCGCTATTCGAAGAGAGTACCACGGTGCCAGAAACGAAAACCAACGAGATGGAATCGGACATGCGGGCCGGCAACCCTAGAGACGCGGCGCGTATCGCGGCGGCTCTCGGTGTACGCGACGTAATTATCTCGCTTCCCGCCACAAACGATGGGCGCAATGCCGATAAGGTGCGTTATTACACCAAGATGTTTCGGCGTGTTTATAGGCTGAGAGATGGGCGAAGCGATTCAACGTTTTGGACGACACTCCCTGTTCACGAGCATTTTGCGGGCGTATTCGCTGCCAATGCGCACGCGTCAAACAGAGGATATCGCGTGCTAAAGCGAGTGCTCGATGTGCTCGTATCGCTTGCTGGAGGGATCGTCTTGCTGCCTGTCCTTCTAGCCATTTCCGTGTTCATTCGACTTGATAGCCGTGGGCCTGTATTGTTCACGCAGCAGCGAATGGGACGCTCTGGCCGAATTTATTCGGTATACAAGTTCAGGACGATGTATCAGGGCTCCCAAGGCCAACTTTCCGAGATCTTGGCAAATGACGAAGAGAGGAAGAAAGAGTATGTAGCCTTCCACAAGCTCTCTGACGATCCGCGGGTAACTTCATTCGGTTCCTTTCTCCGCCGATACAGCCTCGACGAGCTTCCGCAACTGTGGAATGTGTTCGTGGGTGAGATGAGTCTCGTGGGTCCTCGTGCGTACGTGCCCGACGAAATATCCGACATGGTTGGGTTGGAACGCGTGGTACTTCAGGTTCGACCTGGCCTTACAGGCCTCTGGCAAGTATCGGGTCGCAATGAACTCAGTTTTCTTTCGCGGGTCGACCTCGACGGGGAATACATTCAGAATGCCACACTCTGGCTCGACTTGTACATCATCGTTCGCACCCTTCCCGCTGTGCTTTCCGGGCACGGTGCGGGCTAGACCACAACTTCTCGAAGCAATGGAGACAAACAAGTTCCTCGTGCCCAGGACGAACGCCTCTGTATTAAGAATGGACGTCACGGAGCCTTCGTGGAAGACTCCCTCGCAACGCAACGGATCGAATTCGAATGGCGTGGACGAAGGAAAACTCGGCTTTGAAGAGATTTGGATTGCGTTGCGGCGAGGAATGCGACCCATATTGCTAGTCACGTTATTGGTGACGGCCTTGACCATCGGATACACAATGTTGCTGCCGTCTGAGTACGAAGCGTATTCCATTGTGTCTGTTGTCACCACAGAGGGTGGCCGAGGCGGTGGCGGCCAGTCGGGGATGGATGGTGTCGGTATGCCAGTTGTACAGCACACCCTCCCGAACGAGCTCGGTCGGCTCCAGCATTCGCAGGAGCTAAGCTTGCGCGTGGCGGCACGCCTCGCTGAGGCAGACAGTATTCTAGATTCGCGGGCCTTCTTTCCCATCCTTGAAACACCCGAAGGCGGAAATCAAAGCCTCGAGATAGTTGCCTACCTGCTGTTCGATCAAGTGACATTTACGGAGCTGCACGATCAGGATATGATCGAGATAGCTGCCGTGAGTACGGTCCCGGAAGAAGCCGCACGCATCGCGAATCTCTACGCGGAGGAGTACAGAAAGCTTGCCTTGGAAGAAAGCAGGGCCAGCGTGGTCGCGGCCCGCACTTTCCTGGAAGAGCAGGTGGCCAATCTGACTTCAGAGTTGGATGACATTGACGACCAGGTCGTGACCTACTCCCAAAGCCGACGAGTCCCCGAGAGGGGCTACGCCGGCGAGCAGTTGGTTGAACAATATGCTTCTTACCGAGCCCAACGGGATCAGGCGCGTCTGCAGATTGACATGCAGGAGCACGCCCTCCGTGTAATTGATGAAGAAATAAGTAGGGTATCTCCCGGCGAGGAGTACTCGCGACCTCGCACTGGAGGACTTGAAACTGAAATCAACTCCTACGATCAACAAATCGCCGCACTACGACTTCGGGCGGAGCCCTACTATGGCGTAAATCCAGATCTTCGAGGTAACGAGAGCGAGTTGCCGGAGCTTGATGAGATAACCAATCAGATTGGACGCTTTGAGCAGCAGCGGGAGGCTCTCGCAAGACGACTTAGCTCGCTGACCGAAGGTATCCCGACGGTTGCCGACGAAGCATACGTTGGACAGCTTCGGACGCAGCGTGCGGAGCGTGAGGGGTTGCTCCGCGGCTTGGAAGCCCAGGCGCAGACGATAGACGCGCGGGTCGGAGGATATGCGGGTCAACTTCAGGGTATTCCACGGCAGACGGTCGAGCTTGCGCAATTGGAGAGGCGCAAGGCCGTTGTGGGCAGCTTCTACAGCACGTTTCTGGGCGAACTACAGCGCACACTCATTGCTGAAGAGTCTGAACTAGGTTATGTCCAGCTCGTCAGTACAGCCTTCACTCCGCGGGCACCCGTACGGCCAAACATGACGCAGAATGTCGTTCTCGGCATTTTGCTGGGACTTGGCTTTGGAGTCGGACTCGCCCTGGTACGTCATGCGGCCGACCGACAGCTCCGCAGACCAGAGGAACTGCAGATGAAGGGCTACCGTGTCCTCGGCGTCGTACCGTCTATGGATGGGCAGATCAAGAATGCGTTGAAGGGGTCCAATATGGTTGAGATGGAGGGCAAAAACGTTTCCTCGAGGCTGATGACGCGTATTGATCCCTGGTCGTTCATTACCGAGAACTTTCGGCTTATCCGAACAAACCTGTATCATACGTTCCTCGTGCCCCCGAAGGTATTGCTCATTACAAGTGCTGAGGTCGGGGCTGGGAAAACAGTGACGTCTGCCAACTTAGCCGTGGCAATCGCATCGGGCGGTCAGAAGACGCTCTTGATCGACGCAGATTTGCGTCGACCTACCGGGCACAAAGTGCTTGGCGAGGATAACAATGTCACCCTGTCCGGGCTGCTAGGCGGGGAGCTACTACACTCCGAAACCGGAACGCCGAGAAGTTTCGAAGACCTGTTCAATCTGTTTGCGACGGACGTTGAAAATCTCTCATTCATACCTGCCGGTCACGTAACGACGCCACCTTCTGAGCTACTCGGATCAGAGCGGCTCGTGTTTCTATTGGAATCGGCTCGTAAGGTTTTCGATATTATCCTCATCGACTCGCCTCCAGTGTTGGTCGCCACAGACGCCGTCCGACTTGGCGAAGCCGCTGATGCATCCCTGATCGTCGTATCAGCCAACCAAACGGACTGGAGGGCCCTCGAGCAGGCACGAGCTGCTCTTGACGTCGTGGGGCTTCCCAACGCGGGCATTGTCGTAAATCGATTCGATGATTCGAAAGGGACGAGCTATGCGTACGGCTACTCCCAGGAATACTCCGAAGCGTACACGGTAGCCTCCTAACCTCCTCCCTAAAATGCACCCTAAGATGTTCCAGGGTTCAACGATAGTATTGCTTGCAGTTCTTGCGGCCTTGTTACCCGTGTCTGCTCAAGACGTCGGTGGGCAAAGACCGATGGAAAACGTGTACGTTAGGCCTGGCCAACCCGCGCAAATTGTTTACGTTGCGGGGGCCGTTGCTCTGCCGGGGAGGTGGCGCGTGGAACAGAGTGTGCAGTTGTGGGACCTCCTCGCGGTCGCAAATCCGTCAGTGGTGACGACGGAGGGAAGTCAAACGTTGGAAGATGCTCGGGTCTTGGTGTATCGGGTTAACAACCAGGGGCGCTCGCTTGTATTCGACGAATCAATGGAGTCTCTGCTCACAAGCGGCAGCGCCTCGCTAAGGTTGGAAGAAGGGGATATCGTCGTCGTAAACCTGATCGAGATAACGGAATCGACGAGTGTTGGCTTCCGAGAAATAGTCTCCATTGTTTCCAGCGTCGCAGGTCTCGCGATAACCTTCTATGCCCTACTAACCAGGTAAGAACGAAACTGCACCGCACTATTTCTCAATAACAGATGAGCGTGACGAACGGCCAAAACGCAGGCACGGAGGGCGTCGTCACCAAGTCCGCGGACGGACGAGCGGTGACGGACATGGGGTATGCACCCGGCCGAGATCATAGCATCGTTCTTCTGAAATCGTTGCTGGCCGAGGAAGGGGTTAGGTTTAGTGCAACGATCGCGCTCGCCGCTGTCGCTGCTGTTTTGGAAGGCGTTGGAATCGGTCTTCTCGTCCCGTTTCTGGACAACTTGTTGAACCCCAGCTCAACGCCGCTTGCAACGGGCTGGAGCTGGTTCGATTCAACGATTCTCGCCACCGACAAGGATGTGCTCATTCGCCTATATCGCATGGCGGCACTGATCCTGTGTAGCATATGGCTCCGCGTCGTTGCAGCCTATGCAGGTTCGGTGATCAGCACCCTCACCGTGGAAGATGTCATCGACAGAATGCGACGGCGACTGATTGAGCAGGTTCAAACGGTTGCCGTCAGCTTTTTTTCTCGCGCTCGAAGCGGCGACATCCTAAACACCGTAACTACTGAAATTAATCGACTGCAAAGCCTCTTCAACATCGCGCGAATGTTTGTTGTGTCGGGCCTCATGCTTGTCACCTATGTGTTCATCATCATCCTGCTTTCATGGCAGTTGGCTCTCCTTACACTTGCGTTCTGTGCACTGTTGTTTATAGTGCTCAACGGTCTCCTACGCAAGTTGAAACGAGGTGGTCAAGTCATCGCTCAAAATCGAGCAAATGTTGCAATGACGACGAACGAAATTGTCGGAGGGGTTCGCACGATAAACGAATTTGGGTCGCAGGCGTTTGAAAGGGCTCGATTCGGAGCCGTTAGCGAAGAGATGCGGGCGCAAAACGTCCGGGCCTATCTACGAAGCGATATCGTCGGGCCGCTTTCACAGGGACTAGCCGCCACGACGCTCATAGCGATGGTTGTTTTTGCTGTTCAAGCTCTCATAATACCTGGCGTCATGTCGACTGCGGCTCTGCTTGCTTTCCTCGTGGTTCTATTGCGACTACTCCCGCTGGTTCAAAGTCTCAATACATCACGGGCGGAATGGGCCGTGTATCGGGGCGCACTGGATCGCGTTGCCGATCTTCTCCGTACCGACGATAAGCCATATCTCGCCGACGGAAAGCTCCCGTTTACGGGCATCACGGAGGCGATCAGATTGCAGAACGTGTCTTTCGGATATAGTGCAAACCAGATCGTACTCGACGACCTGACGCTCGAGATCCCGAAAGGGAAAGTGACCGCGATTGTTGGCGCCTCCGGCTCCGGGAAATCCACCTTGGTCGATCTGATTGCTCGCCTCTACGATCCCGACAAAGGAATTGTTAGGTTTGACGGCGTTAATTCCAAAGACTTAAAGATTTCAGATTTGAGAAGGAGGATCGCACTCGTAAACCAGCACACCTATTTATTCTACGACACGGTTCGAAACAACATCGCGTACGGACTCGACAGCGTGTCGGATGACGCCGTCCGTTCGGCTGCAGAAGAAGCGAACGCACTCGAATTCATTAGCGAGATGCCCGATGGATTCAACACCATGCTCGGAGAGCGCGGCTCGCGGCTCTCTGGTGGGCAGCGTCAGCGCATGGCAATTGCTAGAGCGTTACTCCGCAATCCAGACGTACTGGTTCTCGATGAGGCGACGAGCGCGCTCGACAGCGTTTCGGAGCAACTTGTTCAAGAGTCGCTCGATAAACTGATGAAAGGGCGGACTGTGATAGTGATTGCACATCGTCTATCTACAATAGAAAGAGCAGATCAGCTTGTGGTACTCGAAAAAGGGCGCATTCTCGAGCTAGGCTCTTACGCCGATCTGATCGAGAGTAAAGGCCAATTGTGGAAATATCACGCATTACAATATCAACTCGGGTAATAGCAACGCATTATCAACCAGTACAATGCATATTTATTACGGCCATCATAAATGTGCGTCTACGTGGATCACCCAGATTCTCGCTGACCTGTGCAGGAAGACGGGCATGGCGCATCGCCTCGTCCTCGATCGGCTGACGCCGCTGGCGCGGGGTCCATTGACCGACTATCATCACGTGTTCGAACGTGACGAGATCGGCGAATACCTGCTGTCATCAGGAGCGGAGATGGTCTCGTGTATTACTGCAGACATGGGGCAAGCCAGAGAATTGTCCCATCACCGAGGCTTCCATGTAATTCGCGATCCACGCGATATTATTGTCTCGGCTTACTACTCCCATCGAAACAGCCACGCGGTAGACGGCTTGCCCCACCTCCGGGAGCATAGGGCACGACTGCAGGCGTCGAATCTGGCTAACGGACTGAAGCTGGAGATCGACTTCTCACGGCAGGAAATGCTTTCGATAGCGGACTGGGAGTACAATCAGCCGAATGTGCTTGAGGTTCGTATGGAGGATTTGACGGAGCGCCCCTACGAGGGATTCTTGGAGATTTACAAGTTCCTGGGCCTGATCGGAGAAACAGAGCCCACCCAGTTCGCGGCCGAGTTCAAGGTGTTTGTAAAGGAGACACTGAACAGGCTATCCACTAGATCCGAACGAGTGCGATTTGCCCGACGTCCGATGAAGGCAACGGGAAAGATGATTCTAGGAACTGTCTACGGGCAAAGGTTCGAGTCAATAGCAGCGGGAAGGCAACCTGGAGATACAGACGAGTTTAGTCACTACAGAAAAGGCGTTTCGGGAGACTGGATCAATCACTTTACGCCAACAGTTATTGATGCTTTTCAGGTGGCGTATGATGATCTCCTGACAAGGTTGGGCTATGAGGCGGACGAGACGTGGGTTGAGAGAGCGGCTCGGCAACTCACAGGGCCAGGACGATCTCGGCTTGGAGGAATGTGATGAACATATTCTTTGTTTCTCAGCGATATCACCCCTTTGTTGGCGGAGTCGAAACGCAGACAAGAATGGTCGTCGCGGATCTGTCCAAACGACATCACGTAGAGGTGGGCGCAGTGTCGTTCGCGGACACAGCGATGTCCGACCGCATGCGCGTACTTGAGGATAGTTTGCTGGCGCGTTCGCACGAAAGCTTCGAAGACGGCTCTGTTCACGTCCATTCGCTGACGCCAACATGGAGAGATCGAGTTCGATTATTGCCAATATTAGTGCGTGCAATGCCAAGGCTTCAGCGCTACTACTATCACTCGTTTAAGTTGTTCGGATACCAGTTTTATCGCGCGGTTTACGTTTCTCGCCTTCGTATTCTTATGAAGGGATTTGACGTCGTTCATTCTGTTGCGGGCAATTATTTGGGGTGGGCTGCGCAAGAAGCCGCTGCGGACCTTGGGATCCCATTTATCTGCAATCCGTACGTTCACCCTGGTCAACACGGAGACGATGCTGCAAGCATAAGGCATTACAACCGAAGCGACGTCGTGTTCGCTCTCCTGGAAACGGACCGTCGCATCCTGCTGGAGCTGGGGGTTTCGCCTAGTAAAGTTCAGGTGGCGGGGGTCGTCCCGCTTCTACCGGCAGAAACTGACGCGGTGGCGTTTCGTTCGAAGCATGGCCTGATGGATGCGCCGGTCGTTTTGTTTGTAGGCCGGATGATGGACTACAAAGGCGTTTCAACGATATTGGAAGCGGCTCCGGCCGTGTGGGAGGCGTCGCCGGATGTCCAATTTGTGTTCGTTGGGCCAGCAAATGAATCACGTGTTCAAGAGATGGCGAAGACGGATCATCGAGTTCATTACCTGGGCCGCGTTGACGAACAAGAAAAAGCGGATGCGCTCGCGGCATGCGACATTTTCTGCATGCCATCGGTTCATGAGATATTGCCTGCGGTCTACCTGGAGGCTTGGACGTACGGTCGCCCTGTTATCGGTGGAACAGCACCCGGGCTAGCCGAACTAATCGAAGGGAATGGTGCTGGAATAGTTGTCGAACAAGAACCGTCGATTCTGGCCGATGCCATTCTGGGGTTGCTCTGCGACCCCAAGCGCCGCCACGAATTTGGAGAAAGAGGAAGGGATCTGGTCAGGAGGCGGTATTCGAAGCAGGCCCTGGTAGAAACCTACGAGAAGGCCTACGCTGCCGTCGCACGTAAGGGACCGGGAGACCTCCCGTACGCCCCAATTGGGTGCGAACATCAACTGTCAAACTCGATCTGAGAGGTTCTATGTCGCGCGTTCTGATAACAGGAGGAGCAGGATTCATCGGACGATGGGTCGTAGCCGAGTGTCTTCGTCGAAACTGGACGGTAACTGTCTTCGACAATCTCTTCGCGGGTACGCTCGATAACATTGCGGAGTTTGCACCGCAGGTCAATTTTGTTCAAGGTGACATTCTGAATCAGGACCACCTCAAGAGGACATGTGCCGATGTCCGCCCCGACGTGGTAATTCATTTGGCAGCCCACCATTACATACCCTACTGCAATGACCATCCAGAGGAGACCCTGCGGGTCAATGTCGAGGGAACGCATTCCGTACTGCATGCGGCAGCGGATGCAGGTGCGCGACACGCCGTCATCGCATCAAGCGGAGTGGTTTATCCGGGGGTTGATTCAGTTTTGAGGGAAGATGGGGTCGTCGAGCCACCCGACGTTTATGGCCTCTCGAAGTTGATGGCGGAAAATATTGCGGAATATATTGGTCGTACCTCTTCGATGGCGTGTGTTTCTGCCAGACTATTCAACACGTATGGGCCCTTCGAGACGAATCCGCATTTAATTCCTCATATAATAGATGAAATGCGTAAAGGCAACGACATACATCTTGGCAATATCCACACAAAACGAGACTACATCTATGTCGAGGACACCGCCAAGCTCCTTGTCGAGCTTGCTAACGCTTCGGTCGAGAAGCACGAAGTGGTTAATGTGGGTACAGGTGAAGAGTATTCGGCGGAGGAAATTGTTCAGTTCATTTCGGGTATCCGACAACGGCCTCTGCATATTATTTCCGACAACGCACGGGTTCGTGCTGTAGACAAGTTGCATCAGCGAGCCGGGATCGCAAAGCTCCGGGATCTCATTGGCATGGAGCCTGCTGTTCAGATTCGAGAAGGCCTTACCCGGCTGTTACGATTCGAGTCCTTGATTCCTGTCGGTGAAGCTGGATGAGTTCATCCGCAACCCCAACGGCAACGTCTTCTGCCAACCACCGAATCGGCTTGGTGGCCACGGCTTTCCGACCGATCATCGGAGGCATGGAGATGTATCTGAGCCATCTTGCTCAGCAATATGTAAAGGTTGGCCATAATGTGACGGTAGTTGTGCGGTTCGCATCCCAAAGGCCTCCGGATTCCAGGGCGCAATTCGTTTCCTTCGAGGAAGCACGGGTTGTTGAGGAGAACGGGATTCGCATAGTCATTGTAGCGGCGCCGAAATGGTCTCGTCCCATCCTGCCCTTGCTATACAAAATGCGCTTCCATAGAATTGGATCGAGGATGGCCAGATTTATTTGCGAAAGGACCTATCATGCAACGCTGAGGAGCTCACTGGCAGGTTGCGACATCATTCATTATAGCGGGACGGCTCAGGAACCGCTTGGACTTGCAGCTGCAATCGTCGCAAAGGAAATGGCCGTTCCTTTCGTTGTGACGCCCCATACGCACGCCGGGGTTTGGGGTGATGGCGCCGACGACTTCGAGTTCTACAAGCGCGCCGACAGGATGATTGCGCTTACCAGAAATGAACAGGATCGTCTGGTTGATGGCGGACTGGAGGCCAAGGCGATATCTGTCGTCATGCACGGAGCAGATCGATCTTCTCGCGCATCGCGAGAGCGATTTCGTTCGCGTTACGCCATAGACGGGCCAACAGTCCTCTTTGTAGGGAGGAAGACGAGAGAAAAGGGATACCAACTGCTGCTCGACGCTGCGGTCGATGTGTGGAAGTTCTGCCCCAGTGCGATGTTTGTTCTTGCAGGGCCGCATGAGACTTCCGAGCAATTCAGCACGCAAGTGCTAGCGGATCGCCGCATTGTCGACGTTGGTGTTTTGACTGATGAGGAGAGAGACGACGCCTACGCGGGTTCTGATGTCGTTTGCGTGCCATCGGAGAATGAGGCGTTCGGGCTCGTATACATGGAGGCATGGGCATTCTCCAAGCCAGTTGTTGGACTACGTATTCCAACGCTCGTCGAGCTTGTTGACGGAGCGGGAGGCGGAATCTTGACGGACGGCTCGTCTCACGCAGTGGCCGAGGTTCTTGTATCGCTGCTGACAAATCCCGACTACAGTGACGAATTAGGGAAAGCTGGGAATCATGTGGCGAGTAAACGTAATTGGAGCGTTGTTGCGCGTGACACGCTCAATATCTACTCCCAGGCGCGGGCCATGATTAATTGAGAATTGCTGCATCCCGTCTTGATCAAAGCGTGTCTCGCCTGCTCCGATAGTCCGCATCAGGATTTTTCTGAGACGATAGATATACGCGCATCCCATGTGAGCCGTAATGCTAGTTCGCCACAACAAACCCTAAGCCGCCCATGGTGCTCTAGGTTTGAGGATTAGCGAAATGCACCTGAAACGACCATACATGATCGATACGTTTCATGCGAACCTTCGTGCCGTGAATATTGGGATAGATAGGCAAATTGCGCGTCGATCCGCAGTTCTGGTTCGCGCTACCGATCTCGACACGGAAAGAGAGCAATCCTTCGAGCGCCTTGGACCTAAAGGACGGAAACGGGGACGATCGTAGAATGAAAAAATTGATCAAACAGTTTCTATCAGTAGGGGTGGCCGACAGGCTTCGTGGACTGAAAATGATTTTGGATTATCATCTCGCCATTGGTCGGAAACGCATCGGTACTAAAAATCATCCAGGGCTTGGTGCCTCTCTGCCAGCCGAACCCCCGTTCGTGACGGTTTATGTAACGAACAGCCATAACAGAGACCCGCTCGAGCTTAACCCTGCGCGCCTTGTTCGCAACGGTGAAGTACCCCAACTTCGAGGTGGTCTTGGCTGACAATAACTCCACCAATGGCTCGATCCAATTTGTGGAGTCAATGATGGACGTCCATCCCATTCAGCTTTTGAAAGGAAAAAGCAGGCCCCAGCATGAGTGGTACAATCATTTTGCGGCCACCTGCTCTTCGGAGTATTGGGTCGGGATTCACGAGGAAATGATTTTCTTGTCAGATGGATGGCTCTCGGACCTCGTTGGTTTCATGGAGGCCTACCCGGAAACGTACGTACTGGGTGGTGATTACTTCCCACATTTCGATGGAAGCAACGAACCGGTTTCCGGTGAAATCGTCAACCTACGTGAATCACTTTCAGCCTGGATATTCTGTGTCCGCAAGGGTCTTCGCGATCACACATCTACCTCCTTCTCTTTCTACACGTATTCGGACGACGCGGTTCAACAGACAATCGCGTACGACCAAGGCGGCAAGCTGATGGAAGACATGCGACGAGACGGCCTTGGCTTCGCGTGTATGCCAGACTGGTTTACACGAAAATGGCAGCACGTTGCAAATGCGACGTGGGCGTTCAATACGACATGAGCAGACGCGTCCGTAGCCTACGCAGACGCACCTTTGCTTCCGGCCCTCCCGAAGTCGCAAAGCCAAATCGCCCAAGCGACAGGGGCAGACCCGGTTCTACATGATCGTCAAGCGGCAAAGTTTCGGACTCTCACCATATCGCCAATTCTCAGAATGAAAAAAATTCTTCTCGTGACGGGTTCGTCAGGTCTTATTGGATCGGAGGTTTGTACTTATTTCTCTATGCTAGGGTGGAAGGTTCACGGCGTGGACAGTAACCTGCGTGCCTTCTTTTTTGGTCCAGAGGGAGACACAAGATGGAATCAGCGTCGCTTGGAAGAGTCTCTGCCAGACTTTACGCACCACGAGGTAGACATTCGCGACCGGCCCCGCGTTCTGGAGTTGATGGCAACGCTCAGCCCAGATGCCGTTGTGCATGCCGCAGCGCAACCGTCACACGATAAGGCCGCGCAGATTCCATTTGACGACTTCGACACGAATGCCGTTGGAACGCTCAATCTGATTGAGGCGGTGCGCCAGCATGCACCCGAAGCCACGTTTGTGCATATGTCCACCAACAAGGTATACGGTGATGCCCCGAATGAGCTACCGCTTTTAGAGTTGGATAAGCGATGGGACTTCGCCGAGCCCGAGAACTATAATGGCATTGCCGAGACTTTTCGAATCGACCAGTCAAAGCATTCTCTCTTCGGAGCCTCGAAAGTGGCGGCAGATGTCATGGTGCAAGAGTATGGGCGGTACTTCGGCCTCAGGAGTTGTTGCCTGCGGGGCGGATGTCTAACGGGTCCGAATCATTCGGGCGTTGAACTCCACGGCTTCTTGAGCTATCTGTTGAAGTGCAATCTGACGGAACGCCCATACACCATTTTCGGATACAAGGGGAAACAGGTACGTGACAATATCCATTCGCTGGACGTGGCTCGTTTCATCGAGGCTTTTATTGCTGATCCACGGTGTGCCGAGGTGTACAACCTTGGCGGCGGGCGGGAAAACTCATGTTCTATTCTAGAGGCGTTTGAAATTGCCGAGGCAGTCTCGGGCATTCCGATGGTCTACACGTACGACGAGAAGAGCAGGGAGGGTGACCACATCTGCTACATCAGCGATCTCTCAAAAATGAGGCGCCATTATCCGCAGTGGGAAATAACAAGGTCGCTGAAGGACATCGTCGGTGAAATCCACTCGAGTTGGGTGGAGAGACCAAACGTCGTCCTGTCGGCATAATTTGGATTTCGGGTTGCACTGAGAAAAACCACTCGTATGAGCCTGGGAGCCAATCTCGAAACCGCACGTGAGATTCGAAACCGGCGACAAATCGACGGAGAGGCTAAACTTGTGCGAAAGACAGGAGAAATTGATCGCCCGATCCTATTCTGCCTTACGCCGGTAAAAGACGAGCAGTGGATCCTCAAACATTTCCTAAACTATGCTGAGGAATGGGCCGATCACATTGTCGTGGCAGACCAAGGTTCATCGGATGGTTCACAGTCAATAGCGAAGAGCTTTCCGAAGACGACGCTCGTTGATAACACATGGGGCCACTACGACGAAGGTCTGCGCCAAAGATTACTGATCGATACCGCTCGTGAGATTCACGCTGAGGGGAAGCGGATATTCATTGCACTGGATGCCGACGAAGCTCTATCCGGCAACTGGAGAAACAGCCCGGAATGGGAGAAGCTTATCCACGCTGAGCCCGGTTCAGTTCTGGCTTTCAGATGGTTGAATCTGCTCCCTGGCTGCACGCGGGGTTGGTTTTCGGAACAACCAATCCCATTTGGTTTTGTCGACGATGGAACGGCACACTCGGGAGAAAGCATACACAGCCGGAGGCTACCTGCACCGGACAAGGCTCCCTGGATAGTGTTCGAAGACATCAAAGTGCTTCATTTCCAATACACAGATTGGGCGCGTATGAAGAGCAAACAACGGTGGTATCAATGCTGGGAAACACTCAATAATCCTGACAAGCGGGCGATTCCCGTCTTCAGGCAATACCACCACATGGACGCAGCAAGTGAGCGTGCTGTTGAGATCGAACCTACATGGCTCCCTGATGGCGCCGACAAGACAGCATTCGGGTCCGAGGCAACCAGCGTCGGAGAGGAGTTGTACAGGTGGGATTCCGACGTGCTCGAAATCATGCATGAGTATAGCACAGCCCGATTCAGCCGACTTAATATCTGGGAAACAGATTGGGTGGCCCTGGCGAAGATGGAAGGCCGATCGAACCCCGAGGCATTTGCTGACCCTCGAAGCGCCTTCGAGAAATGGATTCATGGCTGGCTCGCTGCCACACAGCCCCGTTCCCTCACGTTTCGAGTCAGAACCGTGCAACAACTGCTACGAGTTTGGGGATGGTAGGACGAGTCGCTCGGCTTCTTAGATCTGGGCGAGCCTGTTCAACTACACATCTTCACTGCGCATTGATCAGATAAGGATTCACCACGATGATTGCATTTGTCCAACCGTTCAGTATGAACGGTTCAGGCGGCGGAGCGCGAATCCTCCGTTCCCTCACATCGAATGCGCCACTGGATTGGTTGAGCGTTGCCACCTGTCCTGAATATGCAGCGGCGGACGCGCCCGCAGAAGAAGTGCATCTTCCGATTCGCCCTCACTTTGGCCGCATCGAGTCTACCCGATTTGTGAACTACTTCGGCCTTCCGCACCTCGATCGCCTTCTTGGCGTCCGTTTTAAAGCGCGATTGAAGGATCTGTGTCTGCGGCGCGGAATCAGAGCCATCCACGCGATCCCGCACGGGTTGGACTTTTGGTATGCGTATGAGGTTGCGAGAGACCTTGGTATTCCCTATTTCATCAGCGTGCATGACGACATGACGTACAATCTCAGTCGCGCGCCGTACCTCGCACATGCCATGGAGAAACTCGGCGTTGTCTGGCGCGGCGCAAGTGGTAGGACGGTCATTTCGTCCACGATGGGCGAGGAATACGCTCGCCGCTATGGCGCCAAGCCCTTCGCGATTGTAACTGATGGGTTGAATACGGTTGCTGAAGCGCCACGAGCAACACACGCAAACTCGCTAAGGATTTATATTATGGGTTTAATTCATCTAAGTTATGAGAATACTATCTGTGCTTTATTCGAGAGCCTCAACCAGATTTCCGATCAACGACCCGACTGGGATATCTCCTTTACTACGCGGGGCGGAATGTCTTTCTCAGTAGACCGTGGTAGTATTCACGTGGAGGTTCTGCCGTGGGGAGCGCAAGAAGACATTGAAGCCGATCTTACCAAAGCGGATCTGCTCTATCTGCCCCTTCCGATCGAATCCCGTTTCGATTCGTTCGCGCGTTACAGCCTATCCACCAAGCTGGTAACCTATCTCGGCAGTGGAATTCCCATTCTTTATCATGGGCCGGGCGATTCGGCCGCGGCACTTTTGCTTAACCAGCATGACGCCGCCATTTGTTCATCGTCGGACGAACCGGATGCCATTGCTCAGACGATCCTCGGAGGCCTGGAACGCAGGGAAGCAGTTACCGCAAACGCCCTTGAGTTGGCCAGGAGCCAGTTCATGATTCAAGATCAGTTGGCGAACTTTTGGGGTCTAATAAATCCTTCCTTCATTCCGCAAGATGTGTCGACCCCAGCCGTCCAATCCTAGATTGATCCCGTCTTTCGGAAGTGTCGAAGCCTGCCACGATGCAGGGGCGACCAATGAGAATTGATATTCTATTTCCGGTTCTTCCGCCTTCAATCGATGGGATTGGCGACCACACAGCGCGTCTCGCCTCGGCTCTCTCTGGACATACTCAAGTTAGGATACTCACTGCTCAGGCTTCTCCCGATCCTATCGAGGGCGTAGAAATTATTCAAGCGTTCTCGCTAGCGCAAAGGCGCGGTGTACATCGTATTGTGGAAGTAATTGCGAATGATCCGCCTGATTGGTTGTTCATCCAATTCAACCAATTCAGCTACGGCAAATGGGGGCTCAATCCATCTCTTCCTCTCGCGATCGCTGCCGTTAAGCGACGGTGTCGAAAAACTCGAATTGCCTGGATGGCTCATGAGGATTTTGTCCCCATCACAAATTGGCGCTTTGCCATATTGACGATGTGGCAGCGTGCGCAGTTCGTGGCACTCGGCCGTTTGGCTGATCTGGCGTGCTTCTCGATTGAGCCCTGGGCCCGAAAGTACGGCGCATGGTTTCCCAATACCGACGTGTGCCATCTACCAGTAGGCTCGAACTTCATGCCGACGTCAATGACAACTGGCGAAGCGAAGCGACTACTCGGCCTCGAAGAAAGCACGCTCGTCGTCGGCATATTCGGATCGGTTGGACATGCCCGGTCGCTACCCTTGATCGCGCTTGCGGCGGCTGAATTGGCGGAGCAGATTTCCCCGATCCGTTTCCTCTACGTAGGCACGAGCGGGGAGACAGTGCGAAGCGCCCTGCATGGATTGCCCTTCATCGATGCAGGATTGCTTCCCGCGGAAGAGGTCAGCCGTCACCTTGCTGCCATGGATATTCATCTTACGCCCTTCAGTGATGGCGTCTCGTCGCGACGGGGTTCGTTCATGGCCGGACTTCAGCAAGGGGTTGCTAGTGCGACGACCATTGGAGAGAGCACGGACCCCATTTTATGTGACGCTGCAGGAGATGCCTTTGTGGCGGTCCCGGTTGGCGCTGCGAAACGCTACGTGGAGGAGGTTATCAAACTTGCTACTCTCCCAGAACACAGAGCTGTACTAGGCGCGGCCGGACTTGCGCTCTATCAGCGGACATTCGCATTTGAGCATTCGGTCCGCCGTCTGATGGAAGCTATGAGGCACCGTGAGGAGGGCTTACCCATCGACGTGGAGCATTCTGTACTTCTATCGTGAACGTTGCAATTTCTAATAGTTGGTGGAAACGACGCGTGAATTGGCGCACCGTTGGGTTTTTTGTGGCCGGTCTTGTCGTGCTTCCAATCTTGGTCATGGTGGCCATCTCGGGCAACGGCCGCATCGTGGTCTCGTTGGCTATTGCCTTTCCACTGATCGCCTGGGCTACTGTAGATGTCCGCAGCAGTATCATTGCGGGGATGGTATACCTCATCTTACTGGGGGACATCAGGCGGGCGCTAATTCCCTTGGTGGGGTGGTCCGGTGTCGACCCCTTGCTGTTGCTGGGTGTTGCATTCGCGGCTGCGCTCTGCCTTTATGCTGTTGGTACTGGTCAGATCAAGACAGATACCGCGCTTTCGCGCTGGACACTTGGACTGATGGTCGTCATGGTCGTGCAGATGTTCAACCCTATGCAGGGTGGGCTGATTGTCGGAGTAGCGGGTGGCATTTTCATTCTTGCGCCGTTGTTGTGGTTCTGGGTAGGACGGACGTTTGCCACCGAGGCCTTGATGCGAACTTTTTTGTTTAAGTTGCTTACGCCATTCGCATGTGCGGCGATAATCGTGGGCTTTATCCAGGTAATCTACGGCTACTTTCCGTACCAGATGACTTGGTACAATATTGCTGGGTACCAGGCGCTGGGTACCCTCGACACAGGCTTGGCCCCGATCTCATTCTTCGCCTCTGGTACGGAGCACGGTGCCTACCTGGTGACGGTGGGCATCGCGCTTTGGGCCGCCTTATTATTTCGCAACCGTGCTACGATTTTCCTGCTGCTTCCTCTATTGTATGCGGTGATGCTCACCGGAAGCCGTGGTCCACTCGTAAAAATACTTGGGTTGGCCGTGGTGCTATGGGCGTTAATGGGAAAGGACAAAAGGACCTGGGTGCCGCGTGGTTTGCTCGCGCTCGTTGTATGCGTGGTCGGCTTCGCGTGGAGTATGTCCAACGTGGGTAATCTCGGCCTCAATGAGGCGGCTCAAAATAAACTGGACCGACAAGCCTTGTTGCTGGACGAAGGTGTCAGCGAGGGGGGGACTCTCAACGTGCACACGTCCCTGTTGCTGCACGGGTACGAATCAGTCATAACCAACCCTCTAGGATATGGGCTCGGCGCATCATCAAGTGCCGCGATGAAGTTTGGGAACACGTTTCGCCCAACCGAAACCGACATTGGGGATGTTATGGTGACGACTGGTCTCGTAGGCGGTGTCTTGTACCACGTTATGATAGTGATGATCGTGTTGACGGCGATACGGTATTGGCTTCGGACGCGGAGCGTGCTAGCCCTCGCCTTCATTGGCATATTGGGAGTGAACTTCTCTCTCTGGCTTGGAGGAGGGCTGTACGCTGTAAGCGCTATCCTCTGGTTCTGTATCGGAGCCTTGGACCGGCTGTACCGGGACAGCTTGCGGGTCTCAGAAGAATCGGGGGACCTGTTGGCATACAAAGATGGCTGAAAGGCCACCTGCCCGGCCGCCTGCATTATCGTTAGATCTGCCACAGTAGCGGTTCGATTCGTTCCCTCCTCCATGCTAGCCCCGAACTCAACGTGCAAGTAGGAATCGTCATGCCGCTGGGGGAACTCCGAGGTGGCGTTGAGCGCATGCTGCTCAATCTCCTACGAGCGAACCAGGCTAACCCAAGAGCCGAGTATGCGATTGCATTCCTGGAGGACGGACCGCTCGTTGAGCAGGTCCAGGCAATGGGTTACCGGGCGGACGTATTCCCCTCCGGTCGGCTTCGCAATCCACTCCGCTACATAAAAACGGTGCGCGCGATCCGGCGTTGGATCCAGGAGGTGGATGCCAAAGCTGTTCTTTCGTGGGCTGCCAAAGGCCATCTCTATGCAGGGCCTGCCGCACGGCGACTGGATATTCCAACGTCGTGGTATGTGCACAGCCTACCGGACGGGTATTGGATGGACCGTTTGATCACGGGTCTGCATGCAGATGTAGTGCTTTGCTGCGGACGGACCGCGGAGCAAGCTCAGCGGAGAATGTGGCCACATCGGGAAACGCAAGTCGCGTACATCGCGGTGGACCTGGACGAATTCGACCCAGAACGCCTTCCAAGTCCCGAGGCAGCCCGGCAGCAACTCGAATTGCCCGAGGGAAAGCCGGTCGTCGTGATGGTCGCCCGTTTGCAGCGCTGGAAGGGGGTACACGTTTTTGTCGAGGCCGCTGCCCTAGTGCGCAAATCCCATGCTGAGGCGCAGTTTTTCGTTGTCGGGGGCGACCACTGGGCAGAGCCAAATTATCCGGAGGAACTTCGAGCGCAATCAGAAGCACTGGGCTTGGGGGACGCAGTCCGCTTCGTTGGCCTCCAACGTAATGTTCCGATGTGGATGCAAGCCGCCGATGTGCTCGTACATGCATCATTTGACGAGCCAACCGGGACCGTGATTATCGAGGGGATGGCGCTTGGAAAACCTGTAGTCGCCGCAAGAACAGGAGGCCCGATGGAGTTCGTCGAAGATGGTGTGTGTGGGCGCCTGGCGATGCCGGGCGACGCCAACGAGTTGGCGGCTGCCATCTCAGACCTTCTCGCCGATCCTGCCCAGCGGACTCTTCTGGGTGCGGAAGCTCGTCGCCGCGCTGCCTATTTCAGCGCCGATCGTCTCGCCGATGATGTAGCCGCTACCATGGCGAAGATCGTGCGCACCGACACTGCGACGGCCTGATTTCGCCCTGACTACGCTATGGCTGAGCCAAACCGTTACCATATTTGTTTGAGCTACGAGGATGAGCCTCGCACATGGGATCTCTGGGACGATGGTGAGCGAAATGCACCAGCCTATTTCCGAGAGGTACTCCGCGTCATGGAGCATTTGATTGGGCAACGGGGCCTCACTATCTATCTCACTTGGAAGCTCGATGAACTGCCTTCCTACGGGAACGATGTTGTGGCGGTCGTAATGGGAGACGAGTGGGCGCGTTACCCCAATTATGCCTCCGACGTACTCGCCACCTTTAAAGTCTACGGCACAAGTCCCAGTCTGGGCGGGAACTTCTTCACGCCTCCATGGCCGTTGAAATCTACACTTGCCCTGAAGTATCTCCGGACATGCGCCCACTGTATTCCTGGCGCGATGAGGCGGACTGTTGCTGGGATCAGGCGCTTCGTCAAGGGACCTAGGCCGTTACCGCCTGTCTATCCGGTCCCTCTCGGATACGGAAATCAACGGGCCCTGCCGGTCAGGCCTATTGAGGATCGCGAGACGGACCTCTTTTTTGCAGGGAGTATCGATCATGGCAGCTCTTCCTCGTGGTCGCCCCAGCATTGGCTGAAGAATCCGAAGACCATCGCGCGAGAATCCATGCTGAGGAGCCTGGAGCATATAAAAGCCAAGCACAACGACTGGCATATGTGCGTTAGCACCACAGCCTCGTTCACGCTCAACGATCTCCACTATGGCACGGGCGAACACGACGCAATCCTCTCTCAAGACGTGTACTCCGAGGTTCTGATGGACACCCGGCTCTGCCTTGCTCCACGAGGGACGTCGGCAGAAACGTATAGGTACTTCGAGGGGCTTCGATTTGGATGTGTTGTGTTGGCAGAGCCGCAACCAAAGCGGTGGTTCTATGAGGGAGCGCCGGTTGTGGAGATCAGCGACTGGAGTCGTCTCCCGGAAGTCGCACAAGACCTGCTCTCGGACACTGACCGGATGCATCGTTTGCACCTGGACGCATTAGATTGGTGGGAGAATCAGTGCTCTGAAGAAGCCGTTGGATCCTATATGGCGGAAAGGGTGGAGCGGCTGCTTTCTCGGGATTCAACCGTTTCTATTGATGAAACGTCTAGCCGGAAAAGAATAGTGGCTCAGCGAAATTCTGATCCGAAATGAATGTGAGATCCAGAGCAATTACCTCTCGTGCCAAGGGAGAGAAGGCAGACTCCTCGTACGTGGGCACTCCGCGGCTGGTGGTTGCCTTTCTGGTTAACGGGGGCGCGGATGGGGCCATGGCGGTGCGCGCGCGTAGCTTCGGAGAGCGGATGTCGACCTATGACGTGCGGATCGCATATCGGCAGGGCGGGAAAGTGGCCGCAACACAGCGTTTTCTTAGGTGGCTCAACGAACAGCGACCCGACCTTGTGTATGTCTTCGATTTGGCCGCAGCCGGTGTGCTTGCCGCCCTCCTCTACAAGAAGCTATCGGGCGTTCGAATCGTGGTAGATACGGGCGATGCGGTTACCGAGCTAGCACGAGCTATCGGCCGGAGCGCATCAGGTATCCGTCTGACGCAGTGGTTGGAGACCACGGCGTTCAGCCACGCTGATGCGTTGGTTGTACGGGGGAGGAATCACAGGCCGCTTCTCGCTGCACAAGGCGTTGACGATATTACCGTTATCCCGGATGGGGTCGATTCCAGCCAATTCTATCCGCATTCCGTGCCAGAGCTTCGTCGGGAGCTAGGGCTTGATGAGGCGATCGTAATTGGGACGCTCGGGTCCTCGGTATGGAACGAACGCAGGCAAACCTGTTATGGCTGGGAGTTGCCGGACGTCGTCTACCGTTTGCGTGATCTGCCCGTCAAAGCGCTCCTTGTTGGAGGCGGCGATGGCGTCGAACGCGTGCGCGCGAAAGCACTGTCACTCGGTGTCGAAGACCGAGTGGTCTGCGTAGGTCCGATTCCATACGGAGACCTGCCTGACTATCTTTGCGCAATGGACATTGCTCTGTCAAAGCAGACGAACGATACCGTCGGGCAGGTGCGTACGACAGGGAAACTCCCTCTTTATCTTGCGTGTGGTCGGTTCGTCCTCGCCACCCAAGTCGGCGAAGCCTCTCACATACTTTCGGACGAACATTTGATCGATTTTGACGGCACGGATGACGATCGATACACCGAGCGCTTAGAGGTTCGCATCGCGCATCTCGTCGACCATCCCGAGCTTCTCGCCATGGAGGGAAAGTTGGTACACCTGGCCCACGAACACTTCGAGTACGACCTGCTGGCGGAACGAGTTCAGACGGTGTGCGATCGCGTTCTCGCTTCCGTGAATCCCTAGCACCTTGCGAATCGCGATCATCAGCCACAATGTGTTCAGAGGCGATGGCCAGGGTCGCGTCAACTACGAGCTTACTCGGGCCCTACTCAGGCAGGGGGCCGGCGTCGAACTCATCGCAGACAACGTCGCGCCGGACCTGATCGAAGCGGGTGCCACGTGGGTACGCGTGAAGCCTTGGGCCCAGCGAGCGCACCTTTTCAAAGTCTGGGAGTTTGCTCGTCGTGTGGATCGGCTTCTCGACCGCAACCGGGATAGGTACGATGCCATTCTTGCCTGTGGCGTGGTTACGGGGCGGCCGCACTCCGTGAACGCAGCGCACTTTGTTCATGGGACGTGGCTCCGCTCACCCTTCCACGCCTCGCGGGTTCGGCCAGGACTCAACGGGGCCTATCAGCGCATATACTCGATATTCAACGCACGGTGGGAACGTGCCGCGTTTGCTCAGGCCGGAGTGGTCGTCGCTGTCTCGGATATGGTCAAGGACGAACTCGTAGAAATCGGCGTTCCACCCCACAAGATTCAGGTGATCGTCAATGGCGTAGACACGGAGGAATATGCGCCGAGATTGGTAGACCGGGGGGATCTTGGACTACCGGCGGGTGTCCCACTTGGTCTGTTCGTAGGCGATCTCCGCTCTCCGATCAAAAACCTCGACACCGTGCTGAAGGAGCTCGTTGAAGTGCCTGGTGTTCATCTCGCAGTAGCAGGTGCCGACGCGCATAGCTTGTATCCTGCCCTTGCGGATCGCTTAGGCCTAAATGACAGGGTTCATTTTCTCGGCTTCCGCAGTGATATCGCTGAGCTCATGCGTGCGGCGAACTTCTTCGTACTTGCCTCGCGTCGGGACTCGTGTCCTCTCGTTTTGTTGGAAGCTCTCGCCTCCGGTTTACCCGCCATTACGGCACGAACGGTGGGAACGGCTAATCTTGTCGAACAGGGCGCTGGGTTCGTGATGGCCGGGCCGGATGACCGGCCAACCCTTCGGCATGCCCTTCAAACGCTTGCGTTCGACATCCGCGAACGGGAGAAGATGGGAAAAGCTGCTCGCGCCATCGCCGAGGCCCACAGCTGGGAGCGGATGGCGGCTCAGTATCTCGATCTCTTTCATCGGTGTGTGACGACCGCACACTCAGCGGAAAAGAGCCACGTATAGTCTGGTGGCTCAAAATATCAGGCGCGGTCCGGCGGCTACGTAGCGGACGGAAATAGAGGATGGTAGAAGAAGCAAGCGCAACTGTTGCCGAATTTCATCGGGTCGAACGCAGAGGCTGTCGTTCGCTCATCAATCCCAATCAACGCGCACATCTACGTGACTAGACAGGGCGATACATCGGACCTATCCAAATCGCTCGACAACTGGTAGAACAGACGCTCGGACATAGGCCAATTCGACATTCGTGTCGCCATATTGAATGGAATGGCCAAGGCGTCACAGCCGGATCGGGTCGATCGGGCTGCGAATCTGATTTTTTTGAAGTCAAAGATGCAGCCTACGTCGCCGGAAGTTTTCGGGCAACGATGCGGATGTTGAATGACAGCAGGCGGCCGTAGGACACCCCACTTTCCCATGCGCGCAGGCGACCGATTGCGTTATGCCACCGTGTTGGGAAGAGGCCTAGACGCTGATCGATCGCCAGAACCCACGAAATGAAAGGCATGAAGAACCCGCAGAACCGAACCTGTTCGAAGAAGAATCGTCCGCAGAGTAGCTGTTCTACTTCATTGGTCGAAACGTGCTTGTGGCCGATCTCTACAGCTGTGCTTGGCTGATAGCCACTGCTTCGCATGTAACGCCTGTAGAGCCGTGGGAACCGCCGCTTGAAGTCCATCGGGTCGGCCCAAGCCAGGAGGCCCGCGTAGGGAGCGGTAAAAATGAAGAGCCCGCCTGGTTTCAGTACCCGGTGTACCTCGTCGATCACAAACTGCTTGTTCTCGTCGCCGACGTGTTCAATGACCTCAGAGAGGATCACCCCATCGAATGTGGCATCCTCGAAGGGAAGAGTGCTGGCGTCCTGGTGAACGAACGTAATGTGAGGGTAAGAGGCACGAGCTTGTCTCAGCGCATCCTTGTCCATGTCTACGCCAACGAGGTCGTCGGCCTTACCCACCAACGCATTCAATGCCCAGCCATAAGAGCAACCCACGTCCAGGATGCGTCCGACGGGTTCGTCGAAGGCCTCTGCGATAAACGGGGTGCGGTCTCCGCCCAGGCGACTGATACGATCGGTAAAAGAATTCATTACCAGACAAATTGTGGTCTACGAAAGGAGTCGTCTCCGGTAAGGGCGCAAGCAGAGTGATTGTCTCAGCCGTCAGGATAGGCCTCAAGGCAGAACGAGATATGGAGCTTGGCGGTACAGGTAGGGGAAAAAATGGCGTCGGTGCTACCATTCTGTTGGCGTAAGCGCCGACCGAATCGAGCTACGCAGACGGGCGGGTGACGTGCAGAGAAAAATGAGGAGCCGCTGATCGGCTGCGCTCCGTCGTAGGCGTACCTCTAGATGGCCTCGGTGGACGAAGGAGATCCCGCATACGGAGAGCAGATGGTTAAATCGTCGGTGGCACCGGCCGTAACGTCGACGAACTTGAATGAAGCAGATTGCGCGCTCGACGCTCAGCAAGAAACCCTCCGACCAAAACGCGATCACCAAGTAATTCATTCCTTTTGTAACGACCTTCAATTAAAGCCTTTTGATACATCTAAGCTATGTGCGGGATAATCGGTTCGATTCGAACCAGCGAGCCTGTCGAGGAGCGACGACTGGCCGACGCGCGGGATTTGATGAGGCATCGGGGGCCCGACGACGAAGGGTTGTCGGTTGATGGCCCATGCGGTTTCGGATTTCGGAGACTGGCCATTTTGGATCTGTCGGCCGAAGGCAATCAACCCATGACCACAGAAGACGGGCGCGTCATGCTCGTCTTCAATGGAGAAATTTATAACTACCTCCAGCTAAAGCAGGAGCTCGCGAGACGTCACGCATTTCACACCTCAACAGACTCGGAGGTCTTGCTAAAAGGATACGTCGAGTGGGGGTGGGACGAGCTGCTCCAGCGCATAGATGGCATGTTCTCCTTTGCGATATGGGATGCTCGCTTGCAACGACTGTTCGCCGCGCGCGATAGGCTCGGGTTGAAGCCCTTCTTCTATGCGCATCACTCCGATGGATTCAGTTTCGCCTCCACACTGAATGCACTCCGAGTTCTCGAACAAACGGATTCCGTCGACCCGGCCGCCCTGGACGCCTATCTAACCTACCAGGCCGTCCCGGCACCGCTAACCATGTTCGACGGGTTGCGTCAATTGGAACCGGCGCATGCACTCGTTTACGATCTGGCTTCGCGGCACATCGAAATCACCCGATATTGGGATATCGAATTTGCTCCTAAGATCGACCGGTCGGAAGAAGAGGTATTGGACGACCTGGACGAACTGGTGCACGCTGCGGTTCGCAAGCGCCTAATGAGTGACGTTCCGCTCGGCGCGTTTCTGTCTGGAGGGGTTGATTCCAGTCTCGTAGTATCGGTCATGTCGAAGGAGCTTTCGAGCCCTGTCGAGGCCGTCGTGATGGGATTTGAAGACCCGGAATACGACGAGAGACCGTATGCCAGGACGGTGGCCGCCCACTGTGGCGCTCGCCTGCACGAACACATTCTTCGGCCGAATGCAATGAAGGATCTGCCCGAGATTATCTGGCAGTACGGTCAACCGGTTGCCGACGTCTCGATTGTTCCAACGTACTATGTCGCCGCGGCGGCTAAGGAGCATGTCACCGTAGTCCTGAACGGCGATGGCGGCGATGAGGTGTTCGGTGGATATGCCCGACCCGTCGTGGCCAGGGCATCCGCACTTTACCGACGGATGCTACCTGGTCCAGTCCGGCGCCTAGTCAACAAGGGTTTGGGTGATGTGAACGGGCACACAGGAATTTCCAGGCACATTCGCATGTTGGCTTCAGCAGGGTCTGGCTCGGCAGAGGATGCCTTCATCTACAACCGGGCCTTTCGGTCGCACCGGGTTACGGCGTACGCTCCGGCTCTGGCGGAAGCCGTCGGAGAACGGAATCCCGATGATCTATATCGAGCGATCTGGAGACAAGCGCATGGTGCCGACGACGTAGATCGCGCCCTGTATGGCGATCTCACTACCTACCTTCCCGACCAACTCCTGGCCAAAATGGACGTGTCTACCATGGCGCATTCGGTCGAAGCCAGATCGCCGTTGTTGGACAAGGACTTGATCGAGTATGCAGCCCGCATCCCCGCTTCCCTCAAGCTTCGAGGTTTCACCACGAAGTACCTGCTGAAACGCCTGGCCGAACGATACGTCCCGCGCGAAGTTTTGTACCGGCGAAAAAGGGGGTTTGTGATGCCCGTGGGTGATTGGCTTCGTGGCGACCTGGCGCGGGCCGCCCAAAGCTTGCTTCTGAGCGACGACTTTCTCGGCCGAGGGTGGCTTGAACCCGCGTTCGTCCGTTCCATGCTCGAAGAACATCAGTCGGGGAAAGGCGAATGGGGAGAGCAACTCTGGACGCTTTTCGTCCTTGAAATCTGGGCCCGCCTTAGCCTCGATCGTTCGCTCAGCCGAACAGATTCGCTGGAAGCGTCGCTATGAATAAAAGCGCTCAAGACGATGGCTTACGCGGTCGGCCCGCACCCAGGCAGCACGAGCTCCGCGTTTTTCAGATTGGTATGACCTGGTTTCCTGAGCAGGCTGGGACTGGACTGGACCGGGTGTATCACGCACTGGCCCA
>JBGTDU010000082.1:0-32202 GCA_041748175.1 Rubricoccaceae bacterium | reverse complement strand
CGCACCTGCCGGTGCGCTCGACCGCGCTGTCCATCAGAAATCCGCGCAAGACAGCGGTGTTGGTGCCGGGATTCAACGCCAGAGGGCGGGCTACGGCGATCACGAAAAACTCGGCGTCATCATTCAGGAAATGCGACCGCTGTACGGCTACGAAGGGTTCGCCTCCTCGCCCCTCGGCTTGTTGCTTGGCGAGCGAGCGCAGCGCCTGCATACCCGGCCAGCGGCGGCAGTAATGCTCGTGAAGCTGGATGCCGTGCGGCACGGGCACACGGCTCATATTGAGCACCTTGGTCAGGCTAAAAGTGTCCTCATTCGATTTGTGGTGAAATCGCATAAAGAAGATCTCCTTCAGCCCGAACGCCTCGGGAATGCGTTGCGTGAGGCGGTAGAAAAACATCTCGGGCGTAGCCCGGTAGCGATGGAGCGCCAGCCGAAACGCTGCTTCGTCCCACCTATCCCAACGGAAGAAAGCCGCCAGATCCTCGTCGAGCGCGGCTAGTGGAATGAGCAGCGCGCCGGCGAAGTAAGAGGCCTCAAAGTTGGCGAGCATCTGCTCGAACGATTCCACCTTTACCCACGAGCCCGTCGTTGGGCGAACCTCGGGCTTCAGCGTGAGAAAGCCCAACTCGCGGGCGTACAAAAACGCCTGCTGCTCATCGCGAAGGGATCCGTTCACGAACATGGTGGGCGATTTCTTTTCGGTCACGATGGACCGAAAGCCGTGAAGTGTTTCGTGCTCGGGCAGCGTCGTGGTATCGATGAAGTAGCCGTGTTTTTCTTCAAGGATGCTTCGGAGGGCGGCGGCATCGGGGATTGTGCGCGGCCCCCAACTCTGCTCACTCCGAAAAGCGGACGCTGCCGCCTCGATTTCCGGGAAGTGATTGCTGTACATTTTCTGGTAGGCTCGAAGCGCGGCAAAGAGAAAATGCTCCACGCGGGCATCGTACGTCCGGCTGACTTCCACGAAGGCGCGGATCAATGCGGAGGCCCTTCGGGGCACCCCCGCCATGAGACTCACCACATCCTTCGGCTCAACCCCGAACAGCTCGAACGGAAAGGCCTTGAGAAAAGGGGAGTAGATCACATCGCGCAGCCCTTCCAGGGGTTCATCCACCTTAAGAGAAACCAGGTCGTCGTACGGAATGCCAAGGGCGTTGGCGAGGTTGATGAGCTTTTCAGGCTTGGGATATTTCTTCCCCTTCTCAATTTCCGAGAGGTAGGCGATCGAGATGCCCGCTCGGTCGGCAACTTTTCGCAGCGTAAATCCATGCTCTTGCCTGAGCTGCTTCAGTTTGACCCCGAGAATCAGGCGGAGGCGATCGGCGGAGTCGGCCATGGCGGAGCCAGCATGCAGAGGGTTTGCGAAAGATCGGTCGCCGACATACCGGTAAAAAATGGCTGCTCAGTTCCCTTTTTCGGAAATAAAATCAGGCGTTCGGGATCGGGTCTGTGCTTGTATGGCCGAATTCGCCGCGGCAAGAACGCCAGAAAACCCGCTCACGGACAAGTTACTCGGTTCGCTCTGAGCGTAACCACGTGAAAACGGAAGTTCGCGGATCAACAAAACTTGACTCGTAGCGAAACTTCGCCGTACGCTCCCGCCCCTCCTTTTTCGCCCACCTCCACGGCCGACGCATGACCTTCTTCCAACCCCTCGCTCTCGGAAACGGCGTGACCATCCACGCGTCGGCGCATTCCGAGACTGGAGCCCGTCTATTGAAGAATGGGGCACTTGGGCTTGTCGTTCGTCTGCACCGCGCGCTGGAAGCAGAGCGGCAGGACCTTCTCAACGAACGGCTGACCCTGCAGGCGGCCTGGGACGGAGGTGATTTGCCCGCTTTTCTCTCGGGGCGTGAGCACACTGCCGCTCATGGCGATTGGCGCGTTGCACCTCTGCCGTCCGACCTCTTTCGGCGGCGCGTCGAAATAACAGGCCCGGTCTCGGACGTCAAGATCGTCATCAACATGCTCAGCCGAGGTGCCGACGGAACACGCGCCGACGCGGCCATGCTCGACTTCGAGGACAGCATGAAACCCTCGTGGGCCAATGTGATGGCAGGCGTCGAGAACGTGATGGGCGCGGCACGCGGCGACTTAACTCATACCAAGTACAGCAGCGGAGGCGAGGAAATCAAAACCTACTGCCTTGACCCCGACGATATGCCGCTGTTGATGGTGCGCGTCCGTGGACTCCATCTCAACGAAGCGAACCTGCACGTGGACCAAACTCCAGTCTCGGCTGGCCTATTCGACTTTGCACTTTGCGCCTACCACTCGGCGCGGGTGCTTGTGAAGCAGGGCAAGACGCCCAAGTTTTACGTGCCGAAGTGCGAGCACTATCTGGAGGCCCGCTGGTGGAATCGGCTGTTTACCCTCACCGAGGAAGCGCTGGATCTGCCCGTCGGCACGATCAAAGCCACGTTCTTGATCGAAACGCTCCCGGCGGCTTTCCAGATGGAGGAAATCCTTTTCGAGATCCGCGAGCACGGTGCGGGGCTCAATGGCGGACGTTGGGACAAGATCTTCTCCGACATCAAATGCCTTCGGATGCACCCCGACCGCGTGATGGCGGATCGTGCCACGATCGGCATGAACCGCCCCTGGATGACGGATTACGCGAAGCAGCTTATCCGCGTCTGTCACAAACACGGCGCGTTCGCGATGGGCGGGATGGCCGCGTTCACGCCTGGCCGCGACGACGCGGCGCGCGAAAGGCAAACCGAAAAAGTGGTAGCCGATAAGCAGTTCGAAGCCTCAATCGGCCACGACGGATGCTGGGTCAGCCACCCGTATTTCGTCGGCCCGGCCATGCAGCCCTTCCTCGATAAACTTGCCGGCGCCGACAACCAGCTTGGTGTCATTCCCGACCTCCCTTCCAAACCCGATCTGATGCCGAAGGGCACCGGGCCATATACAATGGGTGGGCTTCGAACAAATGTTCGCGTGGGCATCGCCTACCTGAAAGGATGGAAGGAAGATGTTGGATGTGTGGCCTGGGACGACCTGATGGAAGACCTCGCCACGCTCGAAATAAGCCGGGCGCAGACGTGGCAGTGGCTCCGGCACAACGTCGTTCTGGAAGGCGGATCCGCGGT
Organism: Rubricoccaceae bacterium; assembly: GCA_041748175.1. Classification (GTDB taxonomy): domain Bacteria; phylum Bacteroidota; class Rhodothermia; order Rhodothermales; family Rubricoccaceae; genus JAHEJB01. The sequence goes on along the minus strand of JBGTDU010000082.1, from coordinate 29,107 downwards.
GACGGCTGAACTCGTGCGCGCCGTGTTTACCGAGGAGACCGAGAAGATTGTTGAAGAGATCCGATCGGCCTTGCGCGATGCGCCGCTGGAATCTGTTGAAACTGAGCTGGCGCTCTATCGGAAAGCGGCGGCAGATGCCGAATCAATTTTTTTGGAGCCCCACATGCGCCCGTTTCTCTCCAATTCATCCGAACTCGCGCCAGTTGCCCAAATGCTCAAGGAACCTGTGCACGAAGCGGCATAGGTCCTCCGATCCTCCCGACGTCCATACTCCCTCACATCATTCAGTTCGCCTCTCACTCCCAAAACCATGGAACTGCCCAAGAATCCTCGCACCTTAGCCGTCCGCCAACTCGAACAGGAATGGGCGACCAACCCGCGTTGGAAGAACGTCCGACGCGATTATTCCGCTAGCGATGTCATCGGCCTGCGCGGTTCTTTTGCTGTGGAACACACGCTGGCGCGAATGGGTGCAGAGCGATTGTGGGAGCTCATCCACACAACCGACTACGTACACGCGCTCGGCGCGCTCACCGGCAACCAGGCCCTTCAGCAGGTGAAGGCCGGATTGAAGGCGATCTACCTTTCAGGCTGGCAAGTGGCGGCCGACGCCAATAGGGCCGGGCAGATGTACCCCGACCAAAGCCTGTATCCGGTGGATTCGGTGCCGCGCGTCGTTGAACGCATCAACAATACGCTCATGCGCGCGGACCAGATCGCCTGGGCTGAGGATTCGGCGGACGACACGCATTATCTGGCTCCCATCGTGGCAGATGCGGAGGCGGGTTTTGGCGGTGCGCTCAATGCGTTCGAGTTGATGAAGGCGATGATTGGGGCCGGTGCAGCCGGCGTCCACTTCGAGGACCAGTTGGCCGCGGAGAAGAAGTGCGGGCACCTTGGTGGGAAGGTCCTCGTGCCTACGAGCCAGTTCATCGGCACACTTACAGCGGCCCGGCTGGCGGCAGATGTCTTGGGTATTTCCACGCTCGTCGTTGCCCGCACAGATGCCGATGCGGCGACTCTCCTCACTTCGGATATCGACGATCGCGACCGCCCGTTCCTCAAAGCGGAAGAGGGCCGGACGTCCGAGGGCTTCTTCTATGTGCGCAATGGCATGGACGCCTGCATCGCTCGCGGGTTGGCGTACGCGCCCTACGCCGATCTTCTCTGGATGGAGACGAGCAAACCCGATCTCGAGCAGGCGCGGATCTTCGCCGAGGCCATTCGTGGGGAGTTCCCCGACCAGCTCCTCGCCTATAACTGTTCGCCGAGCTTCAACTGGAAGCAGCACCTCGACGAAGCCACCATCGCCAAATTTCAGCGCGAGCTAGGTGCGATGGGCTACAAGTTCCAGTTCGTGACGCTCGCCGGATTCCATGCCCTCAATCACGGCATGTTCGATCTGGCGAAAAACTACAAGGCCGACGGCATGCTTGCCTACTCGCGCCTTCAGCAAGCGGAGTTCGCTTCCGAAGTGGACGGCTACACCGCGACGAAGCACCAGCGCGAAGTAGGCACCGGGTACTTCGACCGCGTCCGCAGCGCCATCACTGGCGGCAGCGCGGCAACATCGGCCATGGCCGGCTCGACCGAGGTGGAGCAGTTTCATTGAGCGTTTCCACCGTAATTCCAACCGTTGCTGCCCTCAACCGAATAACGCCTCCCACGACAACCGTAGGAGGCGTTTTCATTGTCGGGGTGGCGGGATTTGAACCCACGACCTCGTCGTCCCGAACGACGCGCGCTACCGGGCTGCGCTACACCCCGAATCGTAGATGGAAAACATAGCCCGTCCGGATAAACACCGGCAAGTGCAAAAGCGGTGAATCAACCCGGGCCCTTTGGCGACTCGCCATCGAGCCTACCGCTTTTCACCACGCACTGGCGCTGCGTGTGGTTCATGGAAGCAAAGGTTCTGGCTTTCAAATCGCGCGAAAAGATTGCTCCCGGTCCTCAAACTCGGTTTCACATGGAGGAGTTGGATCCAATGCTTCACCATGTCTACACGCGGTGCAGGTGTAGATTCTTTGCATCTCGCCCGCCGAATTATGGCCGAAACTACCTCCAAACCCAGCGCCTACAACCCTTCCGAGATCGAGGATCACTGGTATCGGTTCTGGGAGGAGGGAGGATTTTTCAACACGGACGCCGACTCCGGGAAGGAGCCGTTTGTCATCCCGATGCCGCCGCCGAACGTAACGGGCAGGCTGCACATGGGCCACGCCTTGCAGGATGCTGTTCAGGATGCGCTCATTCGTATGCGGCGGATGCAAGGGTATGAAGTGCTTTGGATTTCGGGCATCGACCATGCCGGCATCGCCACGCAAAACGTTGTAGAGCGGAAGCTGCGCGACGAAGAAGGCTTGGAGCGCAAAGAGATGGGTCGCGCCGCGTTCGTAGATCGGGTGTGGGATTGGAAGAAGAAGTACGGCGACATCATCTGGCAGCAGAAGCGCAAGCTTGGTGACTCCGTGGATTGGAGCCGAACCCGCTTTACGATGGACGAAGGCTTTACGCGCGCCGTGCAGGACGTTTTTGTTCAGCTGTACGAAGACGGGTTGATCTATCGGGGCAACTACCTGGTCAACTGGGATCCAGAGAACCAGACGGTCATCTCCAACGAAGAGGTAGAGAACGTTGAGCGCGACGGCCACTTGTGGTGGATTCGTTATCCGCTCGCGTCCGGCGAAGGCCACATTACCATAGCCACTACGCGGCCCGAGACCATGCTTGCCGATACGGCCATCGCTGTCCACCCGGCCGACGATCGCTATAGTGGGCTCGTAGGAAGAAGCGCGGTGCTGCCATTGGTGGGTCGAGAGATCCCCATTATCTCGGATGCTTATGTCAAGATGGACTTTGGTGCGGGCGCTCTGAAAGTCACACCCGGCCACGACGTCAACGACTTCGAGATTGGCCAGCGCCACGGTCTGGAGACCATCTCGATCTTAAACGCGGACGCCACGATCAGCGAAGCTGGTGGCAAGTACGCGGGTCTCGATCGATTCGTGGCCCGCAAAGAAATCGTTGCAGATCTGGCGGCGGCTGGGCTTCTGGTCAAGGTGGAGGACTACCGCCACAGCGTCCCGATTTCCAGCCGGTCGAAGGGATTGATCGAGCCGCTCATCTCGCTCCAGTGGTATGTCAAAATGAAACCACTGGCTGATCCGGCACTGGACTTGGTTCGGGAAGGCACGGTGACCTTCTACCCGGATCGCTGGAAGAACGAATACTTCCGCTGGCTCGAGAATGTCCGCGACTGGCCTATCAGCCGCCAGCTCTGGTGGGGCCACCGCATTCCAGTTTGGTACCACGCGGACGCCAACGGCGAGATTGACGAAGGCCGCGACTTCCTCGTCAGCGTCGATCAACCCCTTCCGGGAATGGTTCAGGATGAGGACGTGCTCGACACGTGGTTTTCCTCGTGGTTGTGGCCGTTTGCTACGCTCGGCTGGCCGGAGGAAACTCCGCAACTCAAGAAGTTCTACCCGTCCACGGTACTCGTTTCCGGATACGACATCCTCTTTTTCTGGATCGCGCGAATGATAATGGGCGGCCTGCATTTCACGGGCGAAGTGCCATACCGCGACATCTTCATCACCGGGATGATCAAGGACAAGCAGGGGCGCTGGATGTCGAAGAGCCTCGGCAACGGCATCGACCCGCTGGACATGATTGAGCAGTATGGCGCGGACGCGGTGCGCTTCTCGCTGGTCCTCCTCTGCGCACAGGGCCAGGACATCAAGCTCGACCCGACGAAGTTTGAGATGGGGCGCAACTTCGCGAACAAGATCTGGAACGCCTTCAACGTCTTCGGGCGATTTATGGAGGAAGGGAAGGATTATCGCCGCAAGAGATTGTTCGATGAACTCGAACTCGTAGAAAAGTGGATACTGACGCGCCTCAGCCAGACGATCAAGGCGGTTGACGAAGCCGCGAGCCGCTACCGCTTGAACGAGGCAGTCTCACATATCTACGATCTTTTCTGGAGTGATTTCTGCGACTGGTACCTAGAACTCATCAAGCCCGTGCCTGGCGAGGAGATGGACCAGGAGAAGATGGCGCTCGCCATTGAGGTCTACGAGGCGATGATAAAGCTGCTCCATCCGTTCATGCCTTTCATTACCGAGGCCCTCTGGCACCGCCTCCGCCCTCGTATGGATGGCGATGCGTGCATTGTGGCCGCATGGCCTGAAGTGAACGCTTCCGAATCAAACGCCGACGCTGCGGAGCTTTTCCGCGTCCTTCAAGCGATGATAACGGGGATTCGCTCGGTCCGCAGCCAATACAACGTGCCGCCCGGTAAGCGCATCGCCGTGAAAATCAGCGTTTCGGATGAAGGTCTCGCGGGCAGCGTCGAAGCGCAACGGCAGTACATCGAACGGCTGGCGGGCGTCGACAATCTCGCCGTCGGCGTGGGGCTCGAGAAGCCCTCGGCATCTGCTGCTTTGGTCGTAGAAGGCCACGAAGTTTTCGTACCCCTCGCGGGAATGATCGATCTCGGCGTCGAGCGAGTTCGGCTACGGAAGGAAATCGACCAAAAAGTGGGCTTCCTGAACAGCGTAGAGAAAAAACTGGCGAACGAGGGTTTCCTTGGCCGCGCACCGGCAGAAGTCATAGAAAAGGAGCGCCAGAAAGCTGCGGATGCACGGGCCGAGCTGGAAATGCTGCGGACGAATCTTCAAGATCTGAACTGACTAGAAGCAGAAGACGGCCCTGCTATTTCCATGGCAACGCATCAACGTCAGAGACACGACGCCCGATCGTCGACATTTCGCTCCTTCGGGCTATCTCGGGCATGACCGAGAGGCCGATGATGTCGGTGCCGTTCATGCCCCCGAAAAATGCTTTCGGGATCAGAGCCATGGCGGGCGAGTAAAGATGTGCGTACGTTTCTAAGCCGGGAAATCGAACGAATCTTAGGTCGGGTCGGGACGCCCAACATCTTCCAAATTCAAGCGCATCGAGGCCGTCCACTGATCTGTATGCTCCGTCTGGTTTTGTTTTCCGCTGTTCTGTGTGTGCTTGCTGGATGCGCGAAGCCTTCCGCAACCTCTCCACCCATGGCGGTTGAGAATATCCGGCTCGTCCGCCAGGGAAACGGAAATCAGGTCGTAAGTGGGGTCGTGCGTAATCTGAGCGAACGGACGCGCAGCGCGCAGCTGGAGATCACACTCTACGGGGTAGACAACGAGCGGATAGGCAAGGTGCACGTGCCTGTCGAACATGTTGCGGCCGGGGAGATCCAGGGCTTCCGGTGGAGATTGGACGTTGAGGTGCAGGGAATTCGACTGCGCCGGATCCTGATCCTTTGAGTTCAGCACAAGAAAAAGGCGTCGTCCGGATACGGTCCGGTCGACGCCTTTCACTTGGCAGAGCTGATGGGTCTTTGCTACTCGGCAGACGCTGCAACATCGATCTGTGCGGAGACGCTACCGCCAACCTGCACCGACGACCCGGCTGCGGCCGCGAGGGCGTCGCCGTCAAACGAATTGGATGCTGCGAGGAACGTGTAGCGCTGCGACGCGCCTTCTCCGTTATCGGCCATTACGACCACGGACAGGTCGCGTCCTCCGCTGAAGACATCAAACGCGGTGTCGAGCGAAAGCGGGAACGAAGGGCCGCTGCGGTTGCTCGAAGCGTAGGCGCGTCCGGCGACGTCCTGAACTTCGATGCGGATGTTCGATGCGCTGCCGATAGCAGCGTCGGTGATGGTGATGTTTGCGACGCGGGCGACAGGGCTGTCCGAGCCGCCGACGAAATCGCAGCCGGCGAACAGCATTGCGCACGCGGCGAAAGCGAAAAACTTCTTCATGATGCGGATGTGATTGGTGAATTGGGGTTCGGTCGGACACAATTATCGGCGCCAGCATCGCACTCTTTAACCCAGGCTCGCACTTCCGTTCAAACATTCAGGATGTCACGATAACGAGTGATATCTAACAGCGGTCGGTGCATTCACACGCGATGTCGGGTTTGCATTCGAGACGGAACCAACGCCCAACTCCGGCATGAAGAGATCCACTTCCTCTATTTTGCTATGAGCCATCGCGCGTATGTCTACTCTTTGCCGCTTTCGTTCGGACACTCCGTTTTGCAGGCAGAAGGCATCGCCTGGATGAAAGCCGCGCTGCAGCGAGCGGCCAGCGCAGTACCGGGTTCAGAACAACAGCGTGCCCTCAGGTTCTACGACCGCTTGGCTAAAGCCTCGGCAATTGGCTCTCGCACAACCTGCCTCGACGACTACACCCATCAAGATTGGGATCGGATGCTCGTTCACGCGCCGCCGATTTTTGGAGATGGTCAGACTGGCGCGACCGCATTGCCGTGGTGTCGTGCCTCGCTTGACGCGCGAATGAGTGTCTTCAGCGAGGTGTCGCTCGACCTTGCTCGTGATGCGTTTAGCGCCGATTCGGATGCGCCCGATCTGCTCGTACAGGTTTCGTGCACGGGGTACGACAGCCCAACGGCTGTTCAACGGGTCGCCGTCGAAAACGGATGGTTGAACTCACGTATCCTCCATGTGGGGCACATGGGTTGCTATGCCGCGCTCCCGGCCTTAGCCGTGGCCGCAGAAAGCGTTGCGGCTGGAAAATTTGTGACGACCGCGCCAGACGAAAGTCCGGGTTCGATTGCGGCGATCCTCCTGGTCGAACTGTGTACACTTCACCACGATCCTGCGGCAACTGACGTCGAACAAATCGTGCAACAGTCTCTGTTTGCGGATGGAGCCGTCCGACTGAATGTCGGATCCGAGCCCACCGCGGGCAGCTTTGGCCTCATCGATCATGCCGAAGTCCTCATCCCCGACACCCTCGATGAAATGACCTGGCGGGTGGCGGACTCTGCTTTTCGGATGACCCTGAGCCGCAGCATCCCCGATCATATCAACGACAACCTTGGCGCGGCGGTGACGCGCTTTCTCGGCAGGAATGGACTGGAGGTTTCCGATGTGCCATGGTGGGCGGTCCATCCTGGCGGTCCTCGTGTTATTGAAAGCACAGCGGAGGCTCTCCGGCTTCCCGAAAAAGCCATTCAGCATAGCAGGGGCGTTTTCTTCGAGCGTGGCAACATGTCCTCTACCACCATTCCCCACATCTGGGCATCGATGTCGGACGATGATGCAGTGGCCGCCGGAGATCTCGTCTGTTCGGTGGCATTCGGGCCGGGGCTGACCGTTGCGATGAATCTGATGCAGATGATCTAAAGCGCCGTGCGTTGTTCGTGCTTCGTAACCGAAGAGGGCGGCCCACACTTCCGCACTATCGTATACGCCTTTGTCCGCAATCAACAACGCCTTCTACTCCGATCTCGGCAACCGCTGGTTTGAAGGAGACGATCACGCAATAGCGCTACTGCGCGCGGAGTCCGTCATCAAGATCGCTTACGTTCGTAAGGTGCTCGGCGACGTTGGGCTGGAGCCAGGTGCGCGTGTTCTGGATGTTGCTTGTGGCGCTGGCTTGGTCGCCTTGCCGATAGCGGAGGCGGGTTTTAGTGTAAAGGGCATTGATCTTGCGCAGGGCGCCATCGAAATTGCAACATCCCGGACTCCTCCAGGCACCGACGCGTCATTCACGGTCGCCGATGCGTACGACACGCGCGAGCCGGACGCGCACTATGATTCCGTGCTACTTCTCGACATGCTGGAGCATGTTGAACGGCCCCGAGACGTACTTGCCGAGGCAGCCAGAGTCCTCCGTCCAGGAGGCGTCGCCGTATTCCACACCTTTAACCGAACACCCGCGGCCTGGCTTCTTGCTATTCACGGGATGAAAATCGTTGCGCGCTATACGCCCGACCACGTTCACGTGTATGAGCTTTTTATCACGCCGGAGGAGCTAAGCCAGATGGCAGGCGAGGTGGGGCTGGCGGTAACAGAGATTCAGGGCGTCCGGCCCGTCGCCAACAGCGCATTCTGGTGGTCCGTGCTTCACCGGCGAATCCACCCCGCGTTTGCCTTCACGCACACACGCTCTCGGGCGGTTGGTTATTTGGGTTATATGGTGAAGGGTGAAGGGTGAAGCGCCGAGACGTGAACATGGAGTGCTTCCGGCTAACGCGTTGGCCGCTCATCGAGCATAGAGCGTTTGTGGCAAGGTAGCCGCTCCGTTCCTTTCTTGCGGTTTCGCTTCATCCGTCTTCGGATTTCCGACCCTCGGTCGCTCCAAAGTCCGGGCGTTTTCACGGCGTCCCTTCACCGTTCGCAACGGCGGCCTTGATCCGAGTGATCTGGTTGAGGTGGACCAGATCGTGGGCGGCGAGGAGTTTCACGATATGGCGCACCGACTCCTGGCCGCGCTCGCTATGGAGGCCCCAGCGGCCAAGAGCTTCATCGGCGAGGCCGTTCAACCATCGCAGGTTCATGGATCGCATGGCGGCAAGGTCGGCGAGTGCATGCTCGATATCCGCGTTGTTGTAGAGGAGTTTCGTCGCCCAGGCGTTCTGGTCGTAGCCCGGTATGCCCGGTTGGTCCTCCGCCACGATGAGCCGCATGCGGTAGCCGTACACGAGTTCCGAATCCGCCAGGTGCTGCACCGCCTGTAGCACCGACCACTTGTTTTCCGCTTCTGGTTTTCGGATGTCTTCTCGGGAAAGTCCCGCAACGGCCAGCCGCACTCCCTCTGGCGTCGCGGCCATCACGTCCATCGGATCGCGGTTGCCGAGGAGCTCAATTAATGCCGCGACGTAGGCACTCGCGGTCTCAGCCGAATAGCGGGGAGGGTTGGAGAACGACATGAGGCGTGGAGTGAGCGGGATTGCAATCTACTTCGATTCATTTTCGACAAGCGATTCGAGTCGTAGCGAGGTATCATGAAACGCCCCTGCCACCTACAATTTGTCGCGGCCGGGGTTGGTCCGACAGTATTCAAACGCCGACTCATCGCAATGCGACGTTTAGGAATTCTTGTTTTAGCTGGCGTCGCATTCGGATGTCGCGCCCAGCCAACGCTCACGCCGGTTTCGGCCGTCGTGCCCACTGAGAGCAGGCAGATGATCGTCGTCACGACCGCATCCTGGGAGGCAACGTCCGCAACGATGCAACGCTTTGAGCGCACCGACGGCGTGTGGGAGCCCGCTTCCGACTTGATCCCCGTGGTCGTCGGACGAAGCGGCCTCGGCTGGGGGAAGGGGCTGCATCCGGAACAATCCAATGGACTGATCAAACGCGAGGGAGGCGGACGCGCGCCCGCCGGCATATTCATGTTGACCCAAACTTTTGGCTATGCCGATTCAGTCGAAACCGGATTGCCCTATATGCACACCACGAGCGACGTAGAGTGCGTCGATGATTCGGATTCGCGGTTTTACAATCGGGTGTTAGATCGAAGAATGGTCGAGGTCGATTGGACGAGCCACGAGGAAATGCGGCGACAGGATGAGCTGTATCGGCTCGGGGTCGAAGTGGCTCACAACAGCACCGCGACGCCGCAAGGTGGGTCGTGCATTTTCCTGCACATCTGGCGCGGCCCCGATTCCACGACCTCCGGATGTACCGCAATGGCATCCGGGGAGATGGTTCGGACTGCCGAGTGGCTCGATGCTGCCCAGCAGCCTGTCCTCGTCCAGCTACCGCAACGAGAATATGATCGGTTGAAGTCGGCCTGGATGCTGCCGTAAAGACGACAGTTCCGACCGCATGCCGGAGGTGCCCGCCAACAACCGCGCTCGCTGTTCGATGACATCAAATTCCAACGCCCAAATAGGCATTCAGAGAGTCAATGGGCGACGCGTAGTACCCAACATAAATGAGCCCAGGCACCGCTCGGCGCCTGGGCTCATCGACAAAACCAACCCATTTTGGGTCTGCTTACTTCACCAGCATCAGTTGGCCGGTCCGCAAATCAGCGCCGGCGCGGAGCCGGTACAAGTAGATGCCACTGGGCAGCGAACCTGCCTCAAAGACAGCCTGATGTTCGCCAGCTTCAAACGTGCCATCAGCAAGCAATGCAACCCGCTGGCCCAGCGTGTTAAAGATTGCCAGTTCCACATCCGCGCGCTCGGTCAACGTAAAGGCTAGCGTCGACGTTGGGTTGAACGGATTCGGATAGGCTCTCACTTCTGTAGAAGGTGCGGTCGCGCTAGCTTCAGCAGTTGGGCCTGTCAACGGGTTTACGGTGACCACGTTCGAACATTCGCTCGGAGTCTCCTTGTCGCAGACCTGGAAAGTGTAGGATGCATTCGGAGACGCGCCCAACTTGTCGGTCCAATTTCCGTCGTCCCCTGTATTTCTAAGGAAGGACCCATCCCGGAATACCTGCACCTTTGCAGTACCACCGTCAAACGGAGCCCAGTCGAGCTTGGCTTTGTAGGTACCACCCGAAAAAACGACGTCCACAGTGAGTGTGATCGGATCGCCGCCGCCGCCGCCTTCCAGCAGCGTTGGCTTGTAGGTTGCGACCTGCACGTCCATCCGATCCGACTGATCCGATGTGAACTCAATCATACAGTCATCGTCCGAATAATCCATAAAATTCAGGATCGGGTCATTGCCGGCGCTCGCGCACGTGTTGCGACCTACCGGACAACCAAACGCGGGGCTGGCCTCCGCTGGCGTATCGTCGATGAAGTCGCCATTGCCGTTGCATCCACCCTGGAACGTGTGGTAGAGGCCGAGGTAGTGGCCTACTTCGTGCGTGCCCGTATCACCTTCGTCGTACGGGGCCGCCGAACCACCAGGCAGAGATGAATGCAGCACGACAACGCCGTGCCGGTAGTCGCTCTCGGGGAAGGTGCTCGGCAGATACGCGTAGCCAAGAATGCCGCCGCTGGGGTTGCACGAGTAGAAATTGAGTGTGCTGGCTGGGTCAACGTTCAGCCCTTGCTTCATAGAGTTCTCCTGATTGCCGGCGCAACCGGTGTACCAGGAGCTGTTCGTCGTCCGTGTGGTAACCGCGAGTTCGAACTGGAAGTTTGTGTTGTCAAACGCTGCGTTGAGAACGTCGATCTGGTCTGCGATCATCTGATCCGACACATTACCCTGCGAAACCGACGTGCCTGAACGGACAACGTGGAAGGCAACAGGAATCGTCGTCACCGCGAGATTGAGATCCCCGCCGAAACGGGTTCGGGTTGCCGCCAGAGCAGCTTCGATGTCGACAAGATCAGCATCGCTGGGAATGGGCGTAAGGCAGCGCGTCCCGGCAATTTGAGACCCGCTGTCAGAGGCGTAGGTGATGTCCGATATCGGATTCGGGAGAATGCTGAGGTTCTGCGCGGACACGTTTCCGGCGGCCAGAACGAAAAGAAAGGCCATGAGGGCCGTTGAGAGCGCATAAACGCGGCGACGTAACAATAAGGCTTTCATTTAGTGAATTGGCTTGCGTCGGTGAAAGGGGGCTGAAGTTTCGGAGACCGGAGGCGGTCGCTGAGATCCACTACGGCAGCGCAGATGATAGCCTCCTTATCAGCCCTTCACGGACTCTAAATAACACCTTCACAAGCTGTCGCGTTTTCGTGCCGAGTAGTCAACGGCCTTTACCAAAATCTATCGTTGGACAGACGCCTCGGGATCGGCCTCACACTCGCCTCCAACCGAATTGAGCGACGAGCCTACGGACGAGTCGAAGCCTGCCGTTTGTCACTCTGCAAAGGTCGTTCGTGGAGCTAAGCGGATTCGAACCGCTGACCTCTTCATTGCGAACGAAGCGCTCTACCAACTGAGCTATAGCCCCATTTCTACAATCTAAACACAGACGGTTGGGGTTGGTGGCCGGACGAAACTCCCTGCTGGAAGATGTTGAACGGGCCAACCTTCAAGAAAAGCCCCGAACGCCGTGTTGGCGCCCGGGGCTCTTCGACAGATTCCCCAATCTGACTCGACGTTGGTTGCTACTTAACCAGCATGAGCCGACCGGTAAGCAGTTGGCCTTCCGCGTTGAGCGTGTAAATGTACACGCCGCTTGGGAGCGACGAAGCGTCGAACTGCACCTCGTGGCTTCCTGCTTCCTCAACGCCGCTTGCCAGAACCGCTACGCGCTGCCCAAGTGTGTTGAAGACGGAAAGCTCGATCGGGCCGCGCTCGGCGAGGGCAAACCTGATCGTTGACGTAGGATTGAACGGGTTTGGATAAGCGCCCCGGAGTTCTGTCAATCCAGATTCGGAAGCCAATGCGGATGACGTTGCCGAGTTGTCCGCAACCGCTCCGCTCAGGAATGTCACGGAAACAGTATTCGAGCATTCACCCGTCTCCCGGTCGCAGACTTGATAGTTGGCTGAAGCAGGTGGAGGATTCAAACGATCTACAAAATGGCCGTCATCCGCTGTATTCCGGACGAGAGAGCCATCGCGGAAAACCTCAACTTTGTCCGTCCCGCCGTCGAATGGGATCCAGTCAAGGATGGCTTTGCCCTTGGTTCCGGCACCGTTGCTCTGAGTTGTTACGGTGAGTGTGATCGGATCGCCGGATGGTGGAGGGACGTCGAAGGCTTCGGTGTTATCCGAGTTGGTGGTCGAGCTGCCCTGGCTTGCACTGAGGCCAAGGCCGCGGCGTGCGAAGGCAGCCCAAAGCTCGTCGGTGTGCGCTCCGCCGTACAGCGACACGTCTGCGGCGAGGATGGCATCGCGACCAGTAACGAAACCGGGCGAGCATGGCTGAAGTTTCATCCCTTCCATGACCAGATTCAGCATAATCTGGTTGCCAGCGGTTCCGCCTGCATTGTACAGGTCGGTGCTGAAGCCGTGCGCATCTACGAGATCCCACATCACTTCCCAAAGGGCCGTTGCCCAGACGAATCCGATTGCGTGTGGGCCTGAGAGAGTGCGCGTCCGCTGATATGTGTAGTTGTTGGCTGCGAAGTCCGTGTCGTAGGGCGCAAGGCGAATGCCGCCACTAGTTGGAGATCCTCCAGTCAGCGAATACGTCGCAACGCCCCGCGTATCGCCTCGGGCGTCACCCACTTCCATCGTCGTCGAGATCCCGAAGAAGTCACTCCAGCCCTCGCCCATCTGCTCGGCGTTGTTCAGGCAATTAACATTGGCAGGCCCACCTGTCAGGCGATTCGATATGCCGTGCGCGATCTCGTGCTGGATGACGACCGTGTCGAAGTCGGTATCCGCATCCGGGTTAGGGGTGGTGCAAAGATACATGTTCATCGTAGGATTGCCGCCGTCGCTTGGCGTGCCGAAGTTCGCGTTGCAGTTGCCCGCGGCCTGCACGTTCGCGGTTACGCGATCGCTGCCCACACCACCGTTTCCATAGTTGTTTTCCTGGAAGTTTCCGGCTGGCTCGTCAAACCCATACTGGTAGGCGATGTCGTGGAAAACATTGCTATGGTAAAAGGTATTCGTGATGGCGGCAGCTACAAACGTTACGGGCGAGTTTGCGAAATTTGCCGGATCGTTGAAGATCAGCGAAGCTCCGCCAGATGAACGGGTCGCGCCCTTGAGGGCATCGACATTGTTGCCACGGGAATCCGTGAACTCCGCGCCCGGAATGCCATTCGTGTCGTGCCAGCCGAAGGGGGAGGCCGTGGCATTGTCCGGATTGGCATGCGTGGTTCTGCCGTCGGCTGGCAGGGCCGGAACCGAGTGCTTTGGTGACTCAACAGGAAGCTGGAACACTCTGTAGGACCCAACGATGGCCGCCGGTGCCAGGGCCGCAAGCGCGTGCTCTTCTGCTTCAAAAGGCATAAAGCTGGACGACGCTTCAGAAAGGAGCGTATTCCCGACCACGTCGCCGAACGATTCTTCAACGGTCAGGTTGAATTTATCGACTTCCTCGCCGGTCGAGGCGTCCACGAAAACCAGCCAGTACTGACTCTGCGAAGCAAGGGCGATCTCTACCTCCCACGACAAGCGGTAGACGTCGTTTGCATCCAGTTTGTAAACCAATTTGGCGCGGACCGGGTTGTCCTCCAGGCCGTTCACCGAAAACGACGTTGCGAGACTGGCATCCGATCCTGATTCCTGCAGACGAAGCGACGGCATCGCGCGAATGCCGGCGTAGGAAGCTGCACGGAGCACAGCAGACATGGCGTCCAGCGATCGGCGCTGTTCAACAATCTGCTGATCTAGCCCGGCAGCCATCTCACCTGCGCTGTGAAATACACGCCCGTCACGGCCAACGCTCACCGTCATTTCAGATCCCACTACTTCAATTCCACCAACCGTTTGCCGCAGATAGACGTGCATGGTGCCACTTCGGCGGCTTTCGTAGGCATTGGTAACCGACCACTCGGCTTCATTGTTTTGAGAGAGCCCGAGATCAGTGGACTCGCGCGTGAGGTAATCGAGCGCATTCTGTACGCGAGAGGCTTGTGCGAAAGCGGGCGAGGCAACCAGAAGCAGGCTGGCGGCCAGAAGAGTGTGTCGGAGGGACATGAGACTACGAGTTTGAAAGAATGAATCGTGAAGCCGGAAGGTACATTGGCTTTTCGCGGAAATGAGGATGGCTCATTGCTAAATACGCAACGGGCCAAAAGCACGACGATTCCGAACGGTAATGCTTCAACTGGACGAGGTGGCGGTTGTCGAGGACCACGTCGCACCCCTACCTCTTAATCTGAAAGCTCCCTCCCCACGTTCCCCATGCAGAGGAGGAGACACCGTTTTGAATGGAGGCTGCGTAGCTCTCAAGTCCGGGCCGGACTTCGAAGACCACCCGCCCACCATCCTGAAAGGTGATGGCTCCCGCGTGAACTCCCGCACCACATACGGAAGAATCATCGGAGTACATGCCCGTTCCCCAGACATTGCCGACGCCTATCTGGTCCGGGTTCTTTGCACATTGGAACGCAACGAGTAGCCCATCCTGACCCCGATAATCTGAAGCCGTCCTGTTCCATTCCACGTTCGTTACAGGCCCGTCGTACGCAAACTCGGAAGTCTCGCCGCCGTTATTGCAGGCTGTGAGCAGTAGAGCACAGAGGAAGAGCGATCCGGACTGGTTCATCGAGATGTGGGCTTGGTGAAAGAGCTACAGGACGACGAAGCTGCCGTGCCAGGAATCCCAGTTCTGTGTGATGACCCCGTTGCGAGCGGATCCAGCGTAGGATTCCGCGTCTCCGCGAATTTCAATGGTTACAGTTCCGCCAGAATATGCGATCGCTCCCGTGTGGACGGCCGCCGCACATACGGAGGAGTCATCTGAATAAAGGTCCGTTCCCCACGCCGTTCCTACTCCGCTCTTCGTTGGGTTAGAAGGGCAGACGTATGAGAATCGGACGCCGTTGCTGCCTCGGTGGTCGACTGCATTGTCCATCCACGTCGTCTGAACGGCCACGCCATTTTGCGAAAGGCGCTGGGCCTGGTTGCATCCTGCCAAAGCGACAACGCCAAGCATCAAAAGGGAGAAATCGGCCAATCGTTTCATGTCGTTTCTTTTTGGTCCCGTTGTCGGCTTCGCGCCAAGAGTTTACGGCACAGCGGGTGATGTGTGAAGGTTTTTCGGGCCACGTAATAGTCGGGCTCCAACGTTGGCATCCCGCGTATACTCCGACCTCTCCGTTGATTTTTGTCAAGCCCGTTCATCATGGCAAACGACCCCTTCAACACGCGCGACACGTTCGAGACTGGTTCCGGAAACGCCTACTACTATAACCTTCAGAAGCTCGAAGATGACGGCCTGGTTGGGGAGCTATCGAGATTGCCGTTCTCGATCAAGATCCTTTTGGAAGGAGTCCTTCGCGGATTCGATGGCGTGTCGATTCGCGAGGCGGACATCCGGGCGTTGGCGGCATACGACCCTGCAAACCCAGCGCAGACCGAAATTCCCTACCAACCTGGGCGGGTGCTGTTGCAGGATTTCACGGGCGTTCCCGCTGTGGTCGATCTCGCGGCACTCCGAAGTGCCATGGCGCGCAATGGCGGAGATCCCGACGAAATCAACCCGCGGGTGCCTGTGAACCTCGTCATCGACCACTCGGTGCAGGTCGATTCGTTCGGGATGGCAGAGGCGTTTGAGATCAATGCGGATAGGGAGTACGAGCGCAATCAAGAGCGCTATGAGTTTCTGCGATGGGGTGCCGAGGCCTTCGAGAACTTCTCGGTCGTCCCGCCCGAGCGCGGCATTTGCCACCAGGTGAACCTCGAATACCTCGCCAGCGGCGTCCTCACCAAAATGAGCGACGAGGGCCTGCCGATTGTCTACCCCGATACGCTCGTTGGCACCGACAGCCACACGACAATGATCAACGGCCTTGGCGTTCTCGGCTGGGGCGTTGGAGGAATTGAGGCCGAGGCTGCCATGCTCGGCCAGCCGATTTATATGCTGATGCCGGAGGTCGTCGGTTTCCGACTCAACGGCAAGCTCCGCGAAGGCGTCACCGCGACGGACCTCACGCTGACCGTAACGCAGATGCTCCGGAAGCACGGAGTGGTGGGCAAGTTTGTCGAATTCTTTGGGACGGGCCTCTCTTCGATGTCGCTGCCCGACCGCGCGACCATCGCCAACATGGCGCCCGAGTACGGTGCCACCATGGGCTTCTTCCCGATTGATAAGGAGACGCTCGATTACATGCGTCGCACGAACCGGTCGGCGGAGTTGGTCGGGACGGTGGAGCGGTATGCGAAACTGCAGGGCCTCTTCCGCACCGACGACACGCCCGACCCCGAGTTCAAGGACGTGCTCGAACTCGACCTCGGCACAGTCCAACCGAGCATGGCGGGGCCGAAGCGCCCACAAGATCGGCTCGTCCTCGGCGATGTCCAGAAAGAATTTCGCGAAGCGCTGTCTCGGCCAGCCAGCCCGCAGGGATTTGGGCTGAGCGACGATGCTCTGAGCAAGACAGGCCACTATTCCGATCAGGAGGGCAATGCGTTCGAGCTGAAGCATGGCGATGTAGTAATCGCGGCCATCACGTCATGCACCAACACATCCAACCCGAGCGTGATGCTCGGTGCGGCGCTCCTGGCGAAAAAAGCGGTTGAAAAAGGCCTGACCGTGAAGCCATACGTCAAGACGAGCCTCGCCCCCGGTTCGCGCGTCGTTACCGAGTACCTCCGCGAAGCAGGCTTGCAGTCCTACCTCGATGAGCTTGGATTCTCGCTCGTCGGCTATGGATGCACGACGTGCATTGGCAACTCCGGGCCGCTGGATGAGCCGGTCAACAATGCCATTCAGGAGGGCGATCTCGTTGTGGCCGGTGTGCTCTCAGGCAACCGGAATTTCGAGGGTCGCATCCATCCACTCGTAAAGGCGAACTACCTCGCCTCGCCGCCGCTTGTGGTGGCCTACGCGCTGGCTGGCACGGTAGACATCGACCTCAACAACGACCCTCTCGGTCAGGATCGCGAGGGCAACGATGTTTTTATGAAAGACGTCTGGCCGAGCCAGGAGGAGATCCTTGCGGCGATCAATCAGAGCGTGCGGCCGTCGCAGTTTGCCGAGATGTACGACGGAATCGAGCAGTCGAACCCTCGCTGGAACGCGATGCCGGTGGCGGGAGGTTCGGAGTTCGAGTGGACCGAGGCGAGTACCTACATCCAGGAGCCGCCTTTCTTTCTGGACGTGACGCGGGCGGTGCCTGACGTTATTCCTATCCAAGGCGCGCGCGTCCTCGCGAAAGTCGGCGACTCTATTACCACCGACCACATCTCGCCGGCGGGCGCTATTCCGAAGGGTGATCCGGCGGGCCAATTCCTTCAGCAGCGAGGCGTCGAACCGAAAGATTTCAATTCGTTTGGCTCGCGGCGTGGCAACGACCGCGTCATGACGCGCGGGACGTTTGGCAACATCCGCCTGCGCAACCAGATGGCGCCAGGAACGGAGGGCGGCTGGTCGACCTACCTGCCGACGGGCGAACAAATGTTCATGTACGATGCGGCGATGCGTTACCAGGAGGAGGGCACGCAGCTAATCGTCATTGCGGGCAATGATTATGGAATGGGCTCGTCGCGCGACTGGGCGGCCAAAGGCACGATCCTACTTGGTGTCAAGGCCGTCATCGCCACGAGTTTCGAACGCATCCACCGCTCCAATCTCGTTGGGATGGGCGTGCTGCCGCTGGTTTTCAAAGAAGGGGAGAGCCTCGATACCTACGGCCTCGACGGAACTGAGGCCTTCTCCATCCCTGTCACTAACGACGTGAAGCCACTCGAGGACCTCGATGTGACGGCAACGAAAGCAGACGGATCAGTGGTCGTGATACCGACCACGGTTGCTCTCAATACGCCCATCGAAGTGGAATACTACCGCCACGGCGGTATTCTGCACTATGTTTTGCGGGATTTCCTGAATGCGGCGCTGGCGGAGGTGTGACGTCTGACTGTAGCCTGGCGGTGCCTCGTTGGAACTTTGAAGCGTGGCAGCATCTATCTTGATGCTGTTTGATAATGCGTCTCACTGATGGGAGTTAACCAGGATAAGCCCCACCCGTGGAAAGCCGATGTGCTCCAATCGGTGGATTTCTACAATGAGTGGTTCATCCGATTTGCGCCCAAGGCCTATCGCGAGCAGCGGGCACAGCAGACAGCTATCGTCGAAGAGGCGATGGCGCGTACGGATTACCTCCGTACTATCACACCAGCGCTACTCAAAGAGCATCCGAGTGTGTTGCCAATGCTGCGTATGGCGACTTCTCCTCCACTTGCGCGTGACCGGCTGATCGGCCTCGCGTACGTCTCTCCGACCCTCGTGAAGAGTATGGAGGAGACTACGAAGCACCCTCCGCGCATTCCTCCTCGAATGTCTGAAGCGCAGGCCGAACAAGAACTGGCTCGGATCTGCCAGATCATTGAGCGGCTGGCTGACCGGGATCTCTTTACTTGGATGGAGGGGGAGGATGAGCCAGAAACTGAAGCAGTCCATCGTGGTGCGCTGATTCTGGCGGATCGTCTCTGTGGCGCTGCGGCTGACCCGATCATCCGCAACGCACAGGAGCGGCGGCAGCTACAGGCGCTGCGCGAATGGTTGGGGGCACGCGGATACCGGCACGTCACCACGGCCTCGATCCCGAGCGTGTATGAGATGGAGCCGGGCACCTTCACCTTTCTGTACAATGTGCCGGTCCATTCAGGGAAGGGAACCGTCAACATCCCGGTCGATTGCGTCGTGATGCCACGCGTAGCGCGGTCTGCCGGGCTGCCCTGGTTCATTGAGGCAAAATCGGCTGGAGACTTTACGAACACCAACAAAAGGCGGAAGGAGGAAGCGCAGAAGGCTCATCAGCTTCGCCAAACCTACGGCGATGTTGCGAAGCTGGCCCTTTTCCTGTGCGGCTACTTCGACACCCCGTATCTTGGGTACGAAGCCGCTGAAGGCATAGACTGGGTATGGGAGCATCGCATCGACGACCTCGCCTTGCTGCTCGGCGAAGAGCCACCGACCGGAGAGAAGGATGTTAATCCTGAGATCGGTGGACCACCTGGATTCAGTGAGCCTCAGGTAGCGTACGAGCGGTCTGGAGACGAAGATCGGCGACTTGCTTTCCAGCGGCTTCTGGATGCCGGAAAGACCTCAGAAGATCGGAATCGTCTTGGCCAGTTCTCAACCCCACCGTCGCTGGCGCGAGAGGTTTTGACCGCCGCACTTCGGCTAGTGGCTGGCGAGAAGCCTCTTGACTTCATTGATCCAGCCTTCGGAACTGGCGCTTTCTTCTCGGCGCTACTCGATGTCTTTCCGTCGGACCAGATCGGACGTTGCTGTGGGGTCGAGATCGACGCACATTATGGCGAACCCGCCACGGATTTGTGGCAGCACACGTCCCTCACTCTTGCCCACGCCGACTTCACGCGGCTGAAACCGCCGGGCTCGGATTCGGAGCGCTTCAATCTCCTCATCTGCAATCCGCCTTACGTTCGCCATCATCACCTAGACCCCGAGGACAAGCGGCGATTGGCAGGCCTCGCCGAGAAACGGGTCGGCATAAGTCCGAGCGGCCTGAGCGGGCTCTATGCTTACTTCCTCTACCTCGCTCATCCGTGGGTTCGGACGGGGGGACTCTCCGGCTGGCTCGTGCCGAGCGAGTGGCTAGCTGTCAATTATGGACGCGATGTACAGCGGTACCTCCTCGGCCAGGTCAACCTCCTCCACGTACATCAATTTGATCCAGAGGATGTTCAGTTCGACGATGCACTTGTATCGTCTACAGTGGTCTGGTTCCGGCACGAGCAGTCTCCGCGAAAGCATACCGTCCGGTTTACGCAAGGAGGGACGCTGCTCCGCCCGAAACGAGAGCGTGTGGTGACAGCTGAGACACTTCGACGGAAGCAAAAGTGGAGTAACATTTTCGCTGAGGAGCATTCCGCGACCAATGAGTTCGTCACGCTCGGTGAATTGTTCAGGATTAAGAGGGGGCTGGCTACAGGGGCCAACAAGTTCTTCCTCCTTACACCGGAAGAAGCAGAGCGGCACGAACTGCCCGGTCAGTTTTTGCTCCCAGCATTGCCCAGTCCGCGCTATTTATCAAGATCGGTCATAGAGAGCGATGCGGACGGGATGCCGCTTCTCGAAAGGCAGCTTCTACTTCTCTCTTGTTCCATGCCGGAGGACGAGGTGCGTGAGCGGTATCCGCAACTCTGGGCGTATCTCGAGCGGGGGGCGAAAAATGGAGTCTCGGCGGGCTACTTGTGCCAGAGCCGGGAGCCGTGGTACGCCCAGGAGGAGCGGGAACCGGCTCGCTTTCTTTGTTCCTACATGGGCCGCGGCTCGCCCAAACAGCCGTTACCATTCCGTTTCTTCTTCAACCGTTCTGCTGCCCTTGCGACGAACGTATACCTCAATCTGTATCCGAAGGCTGAGATGCAACGCGCGCTGGCCGAGAAGCCAGATATCGAGAGTATCATTTGGGAGGCTCTTAATCGCATCACCCCAGCCACATTGATACAGAATGGCCGGACCTACGGAGGAGGACTCCACAAGTTGGAGCCAAAAGAATTGTCGGCGGCACCTCTCAATGGTATCAAACGAGGATTTCTAAGGCGATTCCAGCGTCAGACCGTACTTTTCTAACTTCGAAGGGTCACGCTTTACGAGATTTCCTGAACTCAGCGCTAGCCGAGATGTAGGACAGAACCAATTCCGAAACGCTGGGCCACAAGCCATTCTCGCCAATGGCGGTCCTGCCAGAGCGCCGCTCTTCTTTTCTCAAAGGAGCGCGGCGCTCGCTTTTTCGGCGCTCTACTCGCTGCAGCCGATGGTGCTTTGTTCGGGTGGGTGCAGCGTCATTCGCGCCTGCGAAGAGCCCCTCGAACAACTTCCCGCAAGACTCTCGTCGTCCTGTCGAGTAAGGGAGCAGTTCAGCGTGTAGCCCCGTTGGGTATTGCGGACGGTGAACTCGACTGGCCCGGTTGGCGCGATGATGGTATCCGCCGTCCGATACAGCTCGTCATCTGATACGAGCCTGATCTTTAGACCGAGCGCGCACGTCTCAATCGTTGCCGACAGCGCAACGGGCTCGGCGTTGCTCCACACTAATTCGCCCGCCCATTGGCCGGCGGGGAGCGTCTGCGCGGAGACCGTAGTTGTCAACGCAAGTAAGGCAAGGAAGAGAAAACGCATGACCGAAAGTACGACCACGTCGCAGTTGGTCAGTGTCGTGTGAGGTCGTTCCCGGTTATTCTGAAAGACGGGAATGCGCGAGTTTCGGAAGTTTTCCAGGCACTTTCCCCACGCTGCACCAAAAAAAAGCGAGGTGCCGCAAACGCAACACCCCGCTAGCGACCCAAACCTTGATAGGCTCTAGCTTCCACCCTCATAGCGCATCTCAAAGAAGGCGTCCGAGTTTATGTCGAACGTAAAGTCGGTGCTGTCGGCGAGCGTGACCGTATGCTGGTGCGTAAGGAATCGGTTCAATTTGGCGCCATTGCCCGCAACGTTGAATGTCCAGAGATCATCCTCGTATGGGCCGTCGGGCACGTCCATCTCAAGCACGGGCTTGATAAACGTCCCAAAGAGCTCGTCGCTGAATGGGGTCGATGGATCGAAAGTGATTCGCCGTGGATCGTGTCCGGCCTCCGTCGTCGTTCGGATTCCGTCGAAGGCACCTTCCACGGTGCCCGTGATCAGGCCACCGTCGTCGGTGATGCGGAAGGTGAACGTCGCTTCGTAATCCGCCTTGAAGTGGAGATTCTGGTCAGCAAGGATGCTGTCGGACGTAAATGTGGCCGTGCCCGTCCAGACTCCGGAGAGGTCGTTTGAATTGACGGCGTCGCAGCCCGAGAAGAATACGAGGGCTCCAAGAAATACGCCCAACCCGGCGAAAGCGGGTATCAGCCGACGTGTAATCATGGCGGAGAGCGCGTGCGCGCGTACGGTTAGCGATGGTGACCGTACGTGTATCGGCGCGGCTCGCCGTTGACTTAATCGGCCAATACCACTTCCTCAGATGCAGTTTCGGGGTTTCTGTCGGCACCTACGGCCAGCTTGATTCGGACCTCGTCCTGGATCAAATCGTCTGGCTGTCCAGGGAAAGACAGATCCCAAAGCTGCCGATCAATGATGAAGTCTGCCGTTGCGGAGACCGTCTCGGCGGTCACTTCGATCGTTACCGGAAATACAATCTGGTTGCTCTGGTCGCGGATGGTAAGCGTACCGGTCGCCGTGTGGGTCGCGCCGGTTGCATCCGTGCCGTCAGCGATAGGTTCGTAGGACGTGGCCACGAACCGGGCCTCCGGATAGACTGCAACCTCGAAGAAGTCTTCACTCTTCAGGTGGCCAGTCAGCCGATCGGTATCGGTGAAAATGCTCGTGGCGTCGATGATGAGTTCCACCCCCGAAACCATTTCGCCGTCCAGGTAGAGCGAGCCACTGAATGCGCCGAAGCCCCCCTCGTGGGTTCGTGTAATCTTGGCCGCCGTCCACTCAATCGTGCTGTTGCTGGGGTTCAGAGGAAGCGCCGTACCCGTGAATGTGCTTTCCTCAGGCGTCTCGACACGTTCTACAGGCGTGGTTTCGGCTTCGGGAGCGTCTCCGACGTTTGCGCACGCGGAAAGTGCAAGGGTTGCGGCTGCGAAAGTCAGGAATGAACGGCGGATCATCATGCGGTTGATTTATGATTTTGGGAGGGGAGACCCAACGTCAACCCCTGGCCATGGTGTTCTGTTGTGGAGGATGGCGTGAAAACTACTTCGGGAGCCGTGCCAGGCCACTCTCCAACTGTCCGGTCACTTTCCGCACGCGGTCCGGGAATCTGCCGTCAATATGGTGGCCGAGATACGCGTCGACCAGCGTCTCCACCTCACGGCGACAGCCAACGTCGAGGTCCATCCGCCCGGCCGTCTCCAAATCCGTACGGGCAAAGATGGCAAATGCCCGAAGTGCCGCTCTTGAGGCCTTGACGGAATTCCTCCCGTTGCTAGCCGGGCCCGTACCGCCACTGTCGAGGAGGAGGTACCCGCCATCTACTCCGAGGGCTTCGAGGTCATTTTTCTGGACGTGTGGCGAAAAGCCGAGCATGGAGGCGAGGCGCAATTGGAACCAGGGCAGGGCATTGGTCACGCGTTCGTCCGCGAGGTTCAGCCAGGCGAGCGTCTCCACAACCAGCTTGAGCACCATGGGGTGACTGTCGCCCTCCTCAAGCATCGCGCGGACGAGCTCAACAATTCGGAGGCCAACGGTGACGCGATCTAGGTTGGCCGTCAATTCGGGGAAGCGTTGGACGTGAGCAGCTTCCTTGAGGGTTTGCAGCGTGCGCGCTTCCTTCAGGTAGTACACGATCTGGACGTACGCCATTGGCTGAAGCGTGGCCCCGAAGCGGCTCTTGGGTCGCCGCGCGCCGCGCGCGAGCACGCTGATCACGCCGTCGCGGCGTGTTAGAAGCGTCGCGATAGTACTGGTCTCACTGTAGTCGAAAGCGCGGAGAACCACGGCATCGGTCCGAACGATCATGAGCCGGTTTATGGAATCAGCGTGAAGAGACGTGGCCGGTGGTTAGGTCTCTGGCATTCAGATGTCTAGGATAGCGTCAACGGAAACGCAATCCCTCGCGAGTCATGAACCGAATCTATCGCCTCCAGCAGCGACTATCCATTACAGGCATCGAGGCTTCGGCCATCCTTGTCATTTGCGGGGCGCTAGTGATTGGCTTCGGCGTCCGGCAGCTTCAGGGCCAGCCAGAATCGCCCGCGGCCAATCTGTTTGACGACGCGGACGACCAATGGGCGGAACGAGATAGTCTGGCGAACGCAGAAGCATCTGGATCCACAATGCCCGTCCAGTTTGCTACGCGGATTGTTCCGGCTGATTCGGTTGTCATTCCCACCTCGGGTTTTGCAGACACACCTCCCGGCCGTAGGACGAACACGCCCCGGACGCGGAGCACGTCGGCTGCCAATACTCCGGTTCGGATGAACATTAACACAGCGGATGCGGCGATGCTTCAGCGCCTGCCGCGAATCGGGCCTGCGCTCGCGGGGCGCATCATCGCGTACCGGCAGGAGATCGGGCCATTCACGAACATTAATCAAGTGGTCAACGTTCGCGGGATTGGCGAAAAGACGCTCGAGAAGATGGCGCCGTGGATCTACGTCGAATGATCCTTTCTTAGCTCGGGCGGTGCACCCGGCCCTCCTGCACCATCACCTTCGGAACTCGCGCGCTCTGCCCTTTCCAGCGCCTGCTTTCTGCGCTCGGCAATCGCATGATCGGTCCATGCTTCGCTTCGCTTTTCTTCCCGTTTCATGAAGCGATAGACGGGGAAGAGAAGCACAAACGCCAAAACGAAGAAGCCGACGAAGGACACAGCAATGGCAATATAGAAGTCGGATTCGACCACGAGAGAGTGGTTAGGTGGTCAGGTAGAACAGCGGCGGTGTGATTGCGTTCTGCCGAGAACCGGTTGAGGCGGTTCTACTTCTGTTTAGCAGAGCATTGTGGGTGAGATGTCTCGTTCCGCACGAATTAAGCGAACGACCTCAATCACCTCTTGCAGGGGCGTGTAGAACACCACGTAGTTGCCAGATACGATGCAGCGAAGGTTTTTGCGGATCTCTCCACGCGCTCGGCCCAGTTCCGGATACTCGGCCAGACGGTTGATGCTCGCGTTTATCGCGTTCAGGACACGATCAGCGGCTTCCAGATTGTCGGCGGCTATGTAACTCCAGATTTCAATAAGGTCGAGCCTAGCCGCCGGAAGCCTGTCGATGCGCAGCGACATCTTACGCGGCGCGGCCCTGACGGCGCTCAAACTGTCGGCGCGCCGCGGCTTTGATTTCCTCCATGTCGAGCGGTTCGGTCGGTCCGCTATCCACGCCCTCCTGAATAAGCCGCTTCAACTCTTCCAGCTTCTGTTTGTTGATGTCCTCCTGCTCCTCAAGCATCCGCAGGCCCGTCTGGACGACCTCCGATGCTGACTTGTAACGGCCATTCTCAACAAGGCTCTTCACGTACTGCTCTTGCTTTTTGGGAAGTGATACGTTCATGACTGCGACTGATCAGGCGGACGAAGTCAATTGTTGACATTGCCAATAGGTTCCGGCCGTGTGATTACGTTGGGTGGAATCCTACGCTCACCCGAATCGAAGGCCTATGAACATCCTCGTCGTCAACTGCGGCTCATCGTCGCTCAAGTTTGATTTACTCACGATGCCGGAGGGCCGCGAGATCGCCTCCGGCCACGTCGAGCGCATCGGTGCGGTTGCCGCGCTGGCAACGTTTCAGGTTGGAGATGACAAGCCGATGCGGGAAAGCCTGGATGCCGGTGATCATAGCGCCGCCTTGGAATTCCTCCTTCAGCAACTCCGCGATCATCCCGGCATTGAGGGAGACGGAAACGTAGAAGCCGTGGGCCACCGGGTTGTGCATGGAGGCGAGCAGTTCGCCGAGTCTGTTCTCATCGATGAGGAAGTGATAACAGCCATCCGCGACGCCTTCGATCTAGCGCCGCTCCACAATCCGGCAAACCTGAAAGGCATTCAGGCGGCGCAACAAGCTTTTCCCGACGTCCCGCACATTGCCGTTTTTGACACGGCCTTTCATCAGACGCTGGCGCCCAGGGCGTACCTCTACGCGCTCCCCAACCGCCTCTATCGCCGCCACAAAATGCGGCGTTATGGTTTCCACGGAACGAGCTACGCTTTCGTCAGCCGCCGGTTGTATGAGTTGGCGGGATTGCAACCCGACGCCAGCAAAGTCATCATCTGCCATCTCGGCAACGGCTGTTCGATGGCCGCGATTCGGGATGGGAAGTCTGTGGACACGTCGATGGGCATGACACCAGTCGCCGGACTTGTTATGGGAACGCGATGCGGCGACATCGACCCAAGCCTCATATTCGACATCGTAGACAAAGAGGAGATGACATTGGCCGAAGTCCACGCCCTGCTCAACCGCTACTCCGGTTTGCTCGGCCTCTCCGGGTACGCTGGCGATATGCGCGATCTGCTGGAGGAAGCCGACAAGGGTGATGTTCGCTGTCAGCAGGCCGTCGAAGTTTTCTGTTATCAAATCAAGCGCTACCTCGGGATGTACATGGCCGCGCTCAACGGCTGCGACGCGATTGCTTTCACGGCGGGCATTGGAACCTACTCCGACGTAATCCGGGCGCAGGTCTGCGCGGATCTTGATGGGCTAGGAATCGAACTGGACGCCGGTCGCAACGCATCGGGCAACGGATCTGAGACCAAAATATCTGCCGACGATAACCGCGTTCAGGTCTGGGTGGTGCCCACGAATGAAGAACTCGTCATCGCACAGGACGCTATGAAACTGGCCATCGCGACAAAAAAGAGCCCCTATGCCTAGATCGCCGCTCATTCTTCTGACTGTTCTCTTCGTTGCAGGATGTGCGTCCGAAAGTCAGGATGATCCCCAGGCTATTGTAGATGCTGCCATAGAAGCACACGGCGGCGAGGCTATGGATGGGGGGAAACTCTCGTTTACGTTCCGCGGTACGCCGTTTTCCGTGGAGAGGGACGGTGGCCGGTTTGCGTACAAGCGCACGACATCGGATTCCCTCGGGCAGGCCATCGAAGATGTCGTGGACAACGATGGTGCTCGGAGATTCATCGGGGGCGAGGCGGTTGAGATCGATTCCATCACCACGCGGCGCATCAATACGGACCTGATCTCGGTTGCCTATTTCGCGCTGCTTCCGCTTCCGCTGAACGATGCGGCCGCGCAGAAACGATACGTGGGTTCGCAGACAATAAAAGGGGAAGCCTACGACATGATTGAAGTCACGTTCGCCCAGGGGGGTGGCGGACGCGACTACCAGGATGTGTTCGTCTACTGGTTTCACGCAGAACGCCACACGATGGACTACCTCGCCTATTCGTACGTCCTCGGCGCCGACGAAACAGGCCCGAACGCGACCGGCATCCGCTTCCGCGAAGCGGGCAACGTCCGCGACGTCGGTGGCTTCCGCGTGCAGGACTACCGCAACTTTACTGCCGATGCGGGGACCGACCTCGCTGAAATGGGCTTGATGTACGAGGCCGGCGAGCTTCGGGTTGTTTCGGATGTTCTGTTGGAGGATGTGAGGGTGGTTGAACTCCATTAGAAGCTCCCGTAGAGACGCCCAGAAGGGCGTCTAACAAATAGCGGCGCACAGCATTCCCCAAAGGTAGACGCCTCACCGAGGCGTCTCTACGACGGTTGGGATGCGGAAGGAGAACGTTTCTGTCTGACGAGGCTGCTCTGGAGATCCTTCGTTGCTTCGCTCCTAAAGATGCCGGTAACACGGACCTGCCTTGGTAAGTTGACAGTTGGGCCTCCCCAGATCGACGAATTAATAACCACCGACCACCAACCACCACATGAAACCCATCATCCGCATCGCCTCCGGGCAGGGCTTCTGGGGCGACCTCCAGCGCGCGCCCATCGACCAGGCCCGCAACGGCCCCATCGACTATCTGGTGATGGACTACCTCGCGGAGGTGACCATGTCCATCATGCAGAAGCAGAAGCTGCGCAACCCGGAGCTGGGCTACGCGCGCGACTACGTGGATGTGGTGACGGAGCTGCTTCCTGATATCAAGGAAAAGGGATTTACGATTATCTCCAACGCAGGCGGCGTGAACCCCACGGGTTGCGCGGATGCCATCATGCGGAACGCTCGCGAACGCGGCATCACTGGATTGAAAGTGGCGGTTGTGACGGGCGACGACCTGCTCAATCAGTTGGACGAGTTGCTGGCGGATGGCGTTGAAATGAAACACATGGAGACGGGCGAACCGATGTCCAGCGTGCGCGAGCAACTCGTGAGCGCCAATGCCTACCTGGGTGCCGGTCCAATTGTTGAAGCTCTTCGGTTGGGCGCGGATGTCGTCGTGACGGGCCGGACCACAGACACCGGCCTCACACTCGCGCCAATGATCCACGAGTTCGGCTGGTCGATGGAGGACTGGGACAAAATGGCGGCAGGGACCGTGGCGGGGCATATTCTGGAGTGTGGCGCGCAGTCGTCCGGCGGCAACTTTACGGATTGGGAAACCGTGCCCAACATGGCGGAGATCGGCTTTCCGATTGTGGAAGCACGGCCAGACGGCACGTTCACCGTCACCAAGCACGAAGGGACCGGCGGGCTCGTTTCGGTCGGGACGGTCTCCGAGCAGCTCCTCTACGAAATTGGCGATCCGAGGGACTACATCACGCCCGACTGCATCGCGGACTTCACGTCCATCCACCTCGAAAACGAGGGCAGCGACCGCGTCCACGTCCGCGGGATTACAGGCGAACCGAACACCGATTTCTACAAAGTCTCCGCCGCCTACGCCGACGGCTGGAAGGCCACGTCCACGCTCGTCTACGCCTGGCCGGACGCTGCGAAGAAAGCCCGCGCCGCCGCTGATATCCTCAAAAAGCGGCTCGACAATCTTGGGCTAGAGTTCGACGAATACCGTGCCGAGCTCATCGGCCTGAACGCACTTTGCGAAGATCCGAAGGCCGCGGCTGCCAAAGAAGTGGATCTGGACGAAGTAATGCTCCGCGTCTCGGTTCGCGGGCAAGACAAGGAGGCCATCGAAGTCTTCGGCCGCGAAATCGCGCCGCTTATCCTGACTGGCCCGAGTGCTGTGACGGGGTTTGCGGGTGGCCGACCGCGACCGAGTGAGGTAATCGCCTACTGGCCTGCGTTGATTCCGAAGGATCGCGTGACGACACAGGTAACCCTCCTTGAGGCCTGAGGCCACTCTCAAACGCCGGACCCTCTCGCGCACGGTCTGGGCTCTCGGTGCCGTCAGCCTGCTGACGGACATGTCGAGCGACATGATCTTCCCGCTGCTGCCGGCGTTC